>JBAZYV010000005.1:0-91877 GCA_041659165.1 Candidatus Altimarinota bacterium
TGTATTTTGCTCGGGCGGAGTAACTTCCAAAGGCATTGAAATTGGCAATGGATTGTCCATAGGATTATAAGGTTAAAAAGTATGTAAAAGAAAAATAGCGGAAATCGTAAGAAAAATCAACCCAAAATGAGCCGTTTTTACTGGACGAAACAGCACAATTATTACGTAGTCGCCAACTGTGGAAAATGGCTTGCGCAAGCCAAAAAACGGACCTGCAAAAACCCATAAAAATCCGCGAAAAACAGTGGGACAACTGCGGGCCAAATGAAGCTTGTGCGCGCGCACAAAGCACGAGGACCACCGCACACCCCCGTGCGCGCGCACAAGCTTGGTGGAAGACACAAATTCCAATACGAACAAAAAGTCGTAAAAAATCTTTAAATCAAAAATCATTTGATTGTGGAAAAATCCACTTAATTCTGGGCTCCTGCATTCTTCCTCTCCACGGTATTGTAATTTTCCCTCTTTTTTGCTATAATAATAAGATTAAAAATACCAAAAAATAACGTATGGCACACGCGCGCGCAATTTGGGGATTCATTACTGGGCTTGTTTCAGCCATAAAAGGGGATTTGCCAATTTGGCAGAACTATATCCAGGAGAACTGGGTTGGGCTTATCGGGGGGCTTCTAGCATTGTGGTTTGTGGTCAGATTTTACAAAGACATTGTGCAGCAACTCTATGAATGGATCTTTGCAAGAAACAGGATTGTGATGCAAATTACTATGCCGCGTGAAGAATCGCAAAAGGATAAGGAGAATGCCACGGAAAAGGACTTTAGAGAAAAAGTGGCAATCATGGAACAGTGCTACCGCGGTCTTCATGAAATTCATGAACTCAATCTGGAAAACCGTATAATGGTGTGGCTTTTCAGACGAGATACAATCTCTTTTGAGATTCATTCAAAACATAAAGATATTACTTTCTATTGCACAATCCTTCCTTTCTACAAGGAAATTTTGGAAAAACAAATCACCTCTTTTTATCCAAACGCGGATATTGAATACGTAAAAGAGTCGCCATCTCTTCAGGTTTTTGGGCCGGACGGTAAAAAAATAAAGGCTGCCATCAAAGGCTATTATTTATACCTTAAAAACCTAAACTGGTATTCGCTTAAAACTTACAAGACTGTAGAAAATGATCCGTTAAATGACATAACAAATGTTCTCTCTCAACTTAAAGAAAATGAGAAAGCAATCATTCAAATTATGCTCCGTCCACGCAATGCGGAGTGGCAAAAGGAAGCAAATACCTTTGCAACAGATATGTTTAAGAATAAAAAACCGGAAGCAAGTGGATTCTTTGGAAAAATTCTACACATGATTTCATGGACATTTACAGCAATGATTTTTGGTTATGAACAGGCTGAGAAAAACAATCCTCCTCCGGGGGCAAACAGCGGAGATTCTTACGTTCGTATGCTCCAACCAAAGGAGGAAATGCTAAAACGGATGGGAGAAAAATCGTACCAGGTTGGTTTTGATACTGTGATAAGAATCATGGCTTCATCGGACGGAGGAAAACCCAGATGTAATGACATCTTAAATGGCCTTATGGTAGCCTTCAACGTAACAAAAGATGCAGGCTCAAACTGGTTTGAAGCGCGTAGAATTATACCGCTGGATTTCATAAACACACCGCTTCTTTATTTCAATTTAAAGGGCAGAAGTTTTCAGTGTTTTGAAAAGTCGTCCTTGCTTTGTCCGGAAGAGCTTGCGTCAATTTATCACTTCCCTCATAGCCGTTATAATTATACGCCGCTCATGAAATGGGTGTCTTATAAGATCTTACCGGCACCAAATGATACGGGGACTACCGGAATTTTGCTTGGCTATAATACTTTCCGTGGCAATAAAAAACCGATTTATTTTCAAAAGAGCGACAGAAATCGTCACCACTACATAATTGGACAAACCGGAACAGGTAAATCCGCATTTTTGAGTTTCATGGCACGGCAGGATATCAAAAATGGCGACGGGGTTTGTGTGATTGATCCGCACGGGGATCTTATTGAGGAACTTCTGCATTATATTCCGAAAGAACGTGCAAAAGACGTTGTAATTTTCGACCCTTCGGATGCAGAAAGACCAATGGGTTTGAACATGCTCGAAGCACACACATCTGAACAACAGGATATGGCGTCCAGCCAAGCAACTGAAATTTTCATCAAAATATTTGGCGACGAAATCTTTGGTCCGCGCATTCAGCACTACTTTAGAAATGCCTGTTTGACCCTTATGGAGGACGAAGAAGAGGGTGCCACATTAATTGACGTCCCACGCATCTTTGTGGACGACGCATTCATGAGATACAAGGTTGCCAAAGTCAAAAATCCGGTGGTCAAATCTTTCTGGGAACATGAATATGCTTCAACCGGAGACCGCGAAAGACAGGAAATGATCCCATATTTCTCCGCTAAATTCGGTCCGTTCATTACGAACTCAATTATGAGAAACACAATTGGCCAGGCAAAAAGCGCATTTAATTTCCGTGAGATTATGGATTCGCAAAAAATCCTGCTGGTGAACTTGTCAAAAGGTAAACTTGGAGGACTAAATACTCAGCTGCTGGGTCTTGTGCTTGTGGCGCAATTACAGATGGCGGCCATGGGCAGGGTGGACATTCCGGAAGAGGAACGCAAAGACTTTTTCCTATATGTGGATGAGTTTCAAAACTTTGCCACAGATACTTTCTGTTCAATTCTTTCGGAGGCAAGAAAATATCATTTGAATCTCATCATGGCTCACCAATATATTAATCAGCTTGTAGTTTCAAAGTTCGGGCAAACAAGCACTCAGATTCGCGATGCCGTGTTTGGTAATGTGGGGACGCTTCAGTCGTTCAAAGTTGGTGCGGAGGATGCGGAATATCTTGCAAAAGAATATGCACCGGTTTTAACCGAGCAAGATGTGATTGGAATTGCAAATTACAGGGCATATATAAAGCTAAATATTAACAAGTCGTCCTCACGCCCTTTCTCTCTTGAAACAGTTTGGGATGAGACCGGCAAAAGTAAAAAAATTCACGATATTGTTAAGGAATATTCACGCATCAAGTACGGCCGCAAAAGAATATTCGTAGATCAAGAAATTTCCGCTCGTATTGGAATTTCATTAGAAGATCTTGGCTCGGAAGTAAAACCAGATTACACTGCTGCCGTACCGGCGCCTGCCGGTGAGCCAACAAATAATGAGCCACCTCAACCAAACAAATCAGATACCTGAATATAATGTCATCCACATTGGGCCGGAGAGCCTGAAAGCGGCGGAACCGGCATTTGCTCATGAGGTTAAACGTGTTCGTATTGCACGCATCTTGAGTGGTGTTTTGCTGGGGATGGTATTTCTGGGGATTGTTTTTTCAGCTGCGTATTTTAGGACTTCATTAAAAGAGAACGACTCTCAAATTACAGCTTTAATTGATGAAGTTGGCGCGTTGAGTCAGGCCAATTTTGCTTTGAGTGAACAGGTCAATTCGCAAGAGGCGGTTTTACAGTCGATAGAGCGCGATTTTACGGGTATGGAAGATGCGCTTAAGGAAGGCAATGACAGCGCCGCTTCAGATTTGTTCGCGGGGATTTTGAGTAAAATTTCAGGAAATGCTACTTCCTCTAAAAGCCCCGGAACTCCTACCTTGGACATATCTGACAACGTGGTTTTAAGCGGAGTTGATGATTCAACTTTTGACATTATGCTGCTGGGGACTAACGGATCCTTGACAGACACAATCATGGTGGCCTCCGTGAATGAGTCGAAAAAAAAAGTGACGGTTTTCTCAATTCCGCGAGATCTTTATATAAATGGCAGGCGTATAAATGAGTACTACAATTATTACGGCGTGGCTCAGCTTGAAAGAATGGTTATGAGCGTCACAGGACTTGAAATGGACAGGTATTTACAAGTCGACTTAGAGGGCTTCAAACAGGTTGTGGATACCTTCGGCGGGTTGGATGTTTATGTGGATAAAGCGCTTTACGACGGGCTTTATCCCAACAGCAAGGGTGGTTATGATCCATACTCAATTGAGGTTGGGCAGTACCATATGAGTGGCGAAGAGGCCTTGAAATATGCCAGAAGCCGTGAGTCCACTTCTGATTTTGACCGTGCGGCCAGGCAGCAGAAAGTTTTGACTGCGCTCAGAACCAAGGTAATGCAGCTCGACTCCGTGAAGGAAATTGCAGATATGACTGGGATTTTTCAAACAGCGCTTTCTTATGCCAAGACAGACGTCAATTTGCTTGATGCGGTGGGTTATTATTACGACTATCGCGATTACGATATAAGCACCGGTTTTGTTCTTAGCAATCAGAACTATTTGTACTCAATGATCAATCAAAGCGGGGCGTATATTTTGCTCCCAAAAACCGGCGATTTCACGCAAATACAAGAAGTCATTTCCAAACTTGTTAACTAAATTTGTGCTCATGATTTCTTCGACTCCTTTTGTTGTGGTCGACCTTGAAACTACAGGTCTTGAGCCTAGGCTGGATAGAATTGTTGAGATTGCGGCGGTTAAAGTTTTAAACGGACAAATTGTGGACGAGTGGAGCTCCCTTGTAAATCCCGGTATTTTTGTGCCACAAGAGACGACTGATATTACCGGTATTACCACTGAACTTTTATATGCAGCACCACAGTTCAGAGATGTTGCCGATGAATATTTGCGATTTTTGGGTGAAGACAGCGTTTTTGCAGCTCATAATGTGGATTTTGACAGAAGTTTTATGAATCACCATTTGATTCGCGTTGGACTTGAGGCAATGCCACATCCTTATCTTTGCACTTTTAAATTGGCAAAGTTGGTATATCCAAATTTTGGGAAATATGGGCTCGGCGCGCTTGCGGACATGTTAAAAATAGACCTCATGCAGGCTCACCGCGCCATCCATGACGCTCGCGCAACAGCGGAGCTTCTGATCAGGCTTTTGAGCGTTTTGCAAAGTGGCGGTTTGCGGGACTTAGCAAGGATTCCCGGTATACAAAACCTACCGTCGGGGACAGCTAGAGATGAGAGGGGACAGGGGAGGTTATTTTAGGGGGAGAAGAGATTCAAAACTAGGACTTTGTCCTGTTTTAAATGGTTGCGGGGAGTGGATTCGAACCACTGACCTCCGGGTTATGAGCCCGACGAGCTGCCACTGCTCTACCCCGCATGCGGAGTGTACGGAAAAAAGAGGCGTAGGGCAAGAGTATTCGGAACTGGAATTTCATTCCGTTCCGAAAGTGGTAGCTGGAGGCGGATTTGAACCGCCGACCTCGGGCTTATGAGTCCCGCGCTCTAACCAACTGAGCTATCCAGCCATGTATGCTTGTGCCAGCGCATTTTAAGTAGTAGTGGCCTTAGAATCAAGGCCAAGCTTAAAAGGATTTGAGCCAAAGAAGAATTCCCACCACTTTTTAGGGTTGGGCCAGGAGTCACGCTCGGTTTCTGAAAGCTCCGAGGCAGTTCCATCCGAGCTGAAAGTGACCAAGTCTTCATCCGGAATAATAATTATTTTTTCTCCGCGGTTTACCAAGTTCAAATTTTGTTTGGCTATCTTATCAATATATTCGCTTGAGATGTAGTAGGCTAAATTGTCCTGTTTTTGGGCGTTCTCAAGGCGGAGCTCCTCATTGCGCGCTTCAAAGCTGGCAATGTGCTTCTCAATCTGATAATTTTGGTAAATAGATACGGTCAGGTTGTAAAGCATATAGGCAACAATAAAAAATCCCACTATAAGAACTATTTTCATTACTCCAAACTCATTTTGGTAATTTTCCTGCATTTCTTTGGACGCGTCGAGCGTCTGTGTTAGAATGACCGCGTAATCCTACTACTATTATGAGCTTTTTTGAAGAGCACAAAAAAATTCACTTTATTGGGATTGGCGGGATAGGTGTTTCCGCGCTTGCAAGACTTTGTAAGGCGCGCGGGATTGAGGTTTCAGGGAGTGATGCGACTGCTTCGTCGATCACAAATGAACTTTTGGACGAGGAAATTTCTCCTGTGGTGGGGCATAATGCGGAAAATCTACCGGAAGATGCGGATATGGTGATCTATTCGGAGGCGGTTCCTGCGAGCAATGTGGAAAGGGTGAGAGCGGAGGAATTAGGTGTGCCGGCCGTGAGTTATTTTGAAGCGCTTGGGGAAATTACTGAAGATTACAGGTTAATTGCCATTGCAGGAAGTCATGGGAAAACCACTGTAACGGCAATGCTCGGACTCATTTTGGAGCGTGCGGGTATGGATCCAACCGTGGTTGTAGGGAGCAAACTCAAAGAGTTTGGGAATAAAAATGTGAGGGTTGGGGAGTACAGCGGGCTTACGGATTTATTTGTTCTTGAGGCTTGTGAATACAGGAGGGATTTTCTTTCGCTCCACCCTGCGCTACTCGGAGTTCTCAATATGGATTTGGATCATACGGATTACTATCATAGCCAAGAGGATTACGAACAAGCATTCCATGAGCTTGCCGAACAAAGTGAGGAAGTGATTTGGCCGGAAGATGTTAGTGAATATGAGGGTGAGGTTGGCGTTCCCGGTGATCACAACCTTATGAATGCCGGAATGGCGGCTCATTTGGCTCGCCGGCTCGGGGTGCCGGAGGGCATTATTGCTGAGTCGCTAAAGGCGTATCACGGGGCGTGGAGAAGGTTTGAATATAAAGGTATGACATTGAACGGCGCTGCAGTTTATGACGACTATGCGCATCATCCAACGGAAATAATGGCGACTTTAGCCGCTGCGCGTGAAAAATTTCCGGATGAAAGAATTGTGGCGGTTTTCCAGCCGCATCAGTATTCACGCACACGGGATTTGCTTACCGGTTTTGCGCAAGCTTTTGAGGATGCCGACGAGGTTATAATCCCAAATATTTACGCCGCGCGGGACCGCGCGGCGGACAAAGAGTCAATTTCCCCAGAAATTTTGGTGGAAGAAATTTCCAAATATCACGATAACGTGCGCTACGGAGGCGGTCTTGAAAAAACAGCGGAATATTTGGAAGAAACCACTGAAGATGGCGACTTGATACTTGTGATGGGAGCGGGAGATGTAGACCAAGTGTCTTACAGATTGACTGCTTGAGATTTTTAGAGTAAAATTAAGAGATTATAAAAACACAAAAACATGAAAAAATATCTCTATATTTTACTCGCAATAATATTGGTAGGCGGTCTTATCCTTGGAGTAGCAAAACGCAACGTCCTAATGGGGTCTTTCTCATTTTTTTGGGACAGGACTAAAGAACTATCTTTTGAGGAAATGGAGCTGCCTTTTGAGGAAATGGATGATGCTGAATTAGCCGAATATTACGAAGAAGAAATTCAATCTGAAAACAATAAATTGATTGAACTGGCGGATAAAGTTGAGTCTGTTTTAACGGAGATTAAAGATTTCTACATTGCCAACGACCAAGATGCAATCAACACTAAATTTGCTGAAATGGAAACAGCAAACACCAATGCAAACGACTCTTATGAATCGGCTCAGGACAAAATGGAGAAAATAAAAAATCTGTACAGTACGAATGAAGAGACTTATGCAACTTTAAAAGTGACAAGCGACAGTTTGGAAATTACCCTTAAAGAGAAAATGCAAAATATAATTGAAGCTGATTTTGATGAGGCTGAAGGATTATACCAAAGCACTTATGACTCTTATCAGATGTCATTACTATGCGATTTCTCAAGCTGTCCGGATACAACTAAAACAGATTTGGACACAGCAACCGCTCAGCGTGACTACATGTTAAAAATAAAAAAATATTCGGACGAACACCTTTTCAATGTGACACCCGATACTACAATATCTTACATAACAAAACTAAAAACTGTGGAACCCAAAAATTACACAGGTATTGTAAAAACGGAAATCATAAAATATGCAGAAGAAAAATATGAGAATCTCATTTCCGGTATAGAACATGAAAAAAACAGTTATGATGATACGTATGAAGATACCACCTTGGAAGCGGAAATTTTAGGAAAAATCAAATCGGCTTCCATGTCAGCACAAGAACTGATTGCCAACATTCAAAGTTACTATAATGTTATTTCCGAATATTATGCGGAAGCACTTGCATATAAAACCATAACTTTATGTGGAGAGCTTACGCTTGATCCTACAACTTATGAGATGGAAAGTACTGCAACATCTGCCACTTTTGACTTTAAGGTTAATTATGACAGCAGCAAAACAACAACTTGGGTACCTTATAAATTGTTGCAAGCCACAATTATCCCTTTGTTACCAAATGAATCAACCTTAACATTACCAACAACATCAACCACGGCAAAATACTCTTTCACAGTTGAGACAGATGGTGATGGTGAATTTTATGACGAATCCACAGACGTTTATACGAATCCAATCAAAATCGAAGTGGCGGACGGAAGCAGTAAAACAGTTAAATTTAAAGATGGCAAAAGCGGTGATACTATTACCGTATCAGAGGAAGTTATCTCAGATTGTTCAGCAATTCTCACCATAACTCAGGAGGAAATCTCTGCAGACATACCCACAAATGCTTCACCTCTGCCTATAAAAATAATACCAATAAGTGGTGATGCGGACCTTCCAACAGATGCTGACACCACGGACACGAGCACGGACACTGACACGAGCACGAGCACGGACACTGACGCTGCCCCTGAGACAGGAACGGATTCAAGTTCAGATACTGAGATAATTACAATAACTGTTCCTCAGGATGCCAACAAACAAACTCTTCCTGAAGAAGATCAGACAATACTGCAAGATGAAGAATACGTTTGCGAAGATACTTTTACGGACACTGAAGACCATTGGGCTCAAGAAATTATTTGCCGAGTTTTCAATATAGGTGCGGTTTCAGGCAAAAATGAAGGGATTTTTGATCCGGAGGCTGACATAACCAAAGCCGAAGCAATAAAGATTTTGACTATACTTTCAGAGCAATTTGATACCGGAGCTGTCGATTCGGCCACAGAATTCTTGGATGTGGATTCTAGAGAATGGTCGTATCCATATCTGGTAAGTGCGGAAATGGCAGACATTATAAGAATTCGCGATTTTGGGGCAAATTATTTCCCAAATTCAGTAATTAGCCGTGGCGATTTGGCCTTGTATGCCGCAAGAGCAATTAGTATTACAAATTACGATTTTGAGATTACTTATTCCGACTTTGACGAGACGGATTATTATGCTTATGCAGTTATGAGTATGAGTGAAAAAACCGTGGACGTTCCTTATGACACCACAAGTGATCCCGTACCTGTAATTGAAGGCTACGAGGATGGTACTTTCAGACCGAACGAACCTATTACTCGCGCCGAAGCAGTTGCCGTTTTGTACAGGATGTACTTGGCGTACGTGGCGGATGCGGTGCAGTAAGTGAATTTTTTGCACGTGCAAAGCCGCTGGGAATTTGCGGATTTTTTGCGGGCGACTTTTTGGCTTTCTTAAGCCATTTTTCGCGGTTGGTGACTACAAAATAATTGACGCGGGCCGTCCAGTGAAAGCGATTTAAAGTCTTGGTCTTACTACAGTCCCACTTTTTCCATCTTCCACTTCAACTCCAAGTTTTGAAAGTTCTGTGCGGAGTTCGTCGCTCTTTGTCCAATCTTTTTGTGCCCTGGCACTGGCGCGCTCGGTAAGAAGGGTGGTTTGTTCTTCTGTTAAAGTAAAGTCGACTGGGAAGATTTGGAGGACTTCATTAAGGCGGTTTAAAGTGGCAATGATTTTTGCTGGCTCCTTGGGGGAAGCACTTGTGGCGCTGGTGCTATTCATCCACTCAAACATTTCTGCAAGGGCGCCGGCAATATCCATGTCGTTGGAAAGTTTTTCGGTGAAGGCCGTTATGAGAGCAGTGTCAGGTTCGGCAGGTGCAGTTGTGGAGGTGGCAACCGCAGCTTCGCGGTTAGTCAGGTAAAACTCGTCCAAGGTTTTTAAGGTTGCACGGGCTTGGTCAAGAGCGTCCGTGGAGTACTCAATGGGGGAGCGGTAGTGAGTGCTTAGAAGGAAAAATCGCACTACGCGGGGATTATACTTTTCAAAAATTTCTCTCAAGGTAAAGAAATTGCCGAGCGACTTGCTCATTTTTTCCTTATTCACGGTGATGTAGCCGTTATGCATCCATATATTTGCAAGCGGTTTGTCTGAGGCGGCTTCGCTTTGAGCTATTTCACATTCGTGGTGGGGGAATTTGAGGTCCAGGCCGCCGCCGTGGATGTCAAAAGAGTCGCCGAGGAGAGTTTTGCTCATGGCGCTACATTCAATATGCCAACCCGGACGGCCGTCTCCCCAAGGACTTGGCCAAGACGGTTCACCCTCTTTTTTGAATTTCCAAAGCACAAAATCTTGGTGGTTTCTCTTGTCTTTGCGTTCCTCAACGCGGGCACCGGCTTCTAACTCGTCGAGCTTTTGGTGGGAAAGTTTCCCATACTCGGGGAAAGTTTTTATATCAAAATAAACGCCGTCCGCGAGAACGTAAGTGTGGCCTTTTTTTTCAAGAGTTTTGATGAGCTCAACCATTTGGTCAATAAACTCCGTGGCGCACGGGTTATGAGTTGGCGACTTAACGGCTAAAGCGCTGTAATCACTCTTATACTCAGGAATAAGACGAGCGGCAAGTTCAGGCACGGTGATACTTTCTTTTTCTGCGCGGGCTATCATTTTGTCCTCAATATCAGTTGTGTTGAATACAAAAATAACTTCGTAGCCACAAAATTCCAAAAAACGGCGAACGAGATCAAAGGCCACGGCGCTTCGGCCGTGGCCGAGGTGAGCTAGGTCATAAACTGTAGGTCCGCAAACATACATTTTTACGGGGTCAGCAGATTTGCCGGACGTACGCGGCTCTTTTTGGAGAGGAACTTTTATACCGCGGAGGCTGTCAAAGAATTGAATCATAATAATACATTAATAATATTTCTGATAACTTCAAGAAGCAGGATTGCAATCATTGGTGAAAAGTCGAGTGGACCGGTGCCGGGTAAGAGCCGTCTAATTGGCCTTAAAATAGGCTCCGTGCATTGAATCAAAAAGTTATTCAAGACATTCTCATTTCCGCGTACAAACCAGCTTAAAATCATACGCAAAAAAATCACCAAGATCAGGAGATCTATAATTATGTTAGCGGTTTGGATTAAGAATTCCATTTTGCTTTTTAGTGAAGCAGTGGAATCTTAACGCCTTATGCGCGTTTTCTCAAGGATATGTATGCAAGTCCGGAAAATGTGCTGAGTAGAATGAGTGGAATGGTTTCCGGTCCTGTCTGTGGCGACTTGTCATAGATATTCGGATCCACAGTTACATTTGGTGTTGTGTCTACTTGTGGACCACCGGAAGTGGGTTTGCCAAGTACTGCCATACTCTTTTCCCCTTCATTACCCGCTAAATCCACCGCACTTACCGCAAAATAGTATGTTTCACCGGCTGCCAAGTCGTAAATTGTCCAAGTTGTGGCACTATCAAAGGTTTCACTTGTAGCGTAGAGGGAATCCGTAGATGGCCCATAATAAACTCTATAAAAAGCGATTTGACTTGTCCCTGCCGGAGTTTCCCAGCTTAAGATTACTTTACCGGCATCACCAACAGTCGTAAGTCCACTGACCTGTCCCAACCCTGCAGTTACCGAAACTACCGGCTCGTCACCATTTACCACCTTAAGAGTTAGTGCGTTTTTTGTCTCGGATTCATTCCCCAGAGAATCTTTTAATATAACGCTAAGAGGGAAGTCGCCAACCTCATTTGGCATTTTTATTGTGGTTTGATATTTGCCGGCAGTTACAGTCCCCATAAGCATATAAACCTCATCTTTGAAAACCACAGAAGATTCGGTTAGCCCCTTTTCACTCAAAACAGTGATAATTACTTCCGCCCCGGTTTTGACATTGGTCTCAGGATCGCTTGTTATTGAAATGAGTTCAGGGGCAACCGTATCAATAGTGATTTCTTCAGTATTCGAAGTCTCAAAAACTGACTCGATTTCACCTTCCGTATTTAGCTTTGCAATTTCCGTGTATACGGTATAAGTACCATCTTCCAGTTCTTGTAGCGTATAACTGAAACTATTATCAAAAGCAATTTCAGCCTTTCCAACCTCCTCATCATTCAAATACACAACCGCAATATAACCATATTCTCCTTCTCCTTGAACTTCGACTTGGTTTGTTGAGTAAGAACCGGATGCGGGGCTTACAAGTTCAAAGTCGCCTTCACGCACAAAATCTTCAGTTTCAAAGTTTTGATTAAAATCCGTTGAGGCGTCTACACTTTGTTTAACCTCCGTTGTGGCAGTATCCACAATTTGCATATTATCAACATCGGTTACAGTTATAGTTTGGCTCCCGAGAGTCACCAACTTCAAGGAAAGACTAAAGACATGTTCGCCCTGATCTTCTGCAACAAAAGTATAATCCTCAGGTAGAGAAGCTCCACTGTCTGTGGAAGAAAAATGCACTGTTCCCGTGTAATCCGGAACTGTTATACCTTCTTCATCAAGCGCTTTTACGGAAATTGTGATCGGTTTATCTATTTGAATCTGAGAAGAAAGTCCACTTATGGAAAGATCATTAACAGTACCTGTACTGGCAAGCACTACTGTTTGATTAGTACCAACCCCTGATATGTTTGTACCTTTGAAGGCGAGTGCAGGACTGCCTAAGATGTTTTCAGCTTCAGTTTGGTCGAAAATGCTAAAACTCACAACCCCGTAACCACCACCCGTTACCGTAAAATTCATTTGCCCTTTTTCATTTGTTGCAAATTCGGATGTATAAACCTGAACGCCGCTTTGATCCGGCGTAACCGTGAGAGTATGACCCACTACCGGGTTTCCAAAGTCGTCCTTAAGAAGAATGCCGATTACGGTGCTTTCGCCATTTTCAAGTGTGGTTTTTGCAAAATTTACTCTGGAATTTGTCATGGAGGCCGTACCTGCTTCCACCATTACCGATTTTTCAAATGAGATATCTTTCCCAAGATATCTTCCGCTCAAGGAGTAAGTACCACTTTTTTGGAACGACCCTGCGGAAATTACCGCTGTTACTTTTCCACTATTATCAATTTCAGTGGGAAAAATTGTGTCCGACTGGTTTGTATCAGTCAAAATAAGCTCCACTTCCTCATTCGGTTCGCCTTTTAAGATTACGGTCTGAGTTTGTCCTGCTCGGAAGTTTTCCAGAGTTGAAGTCAGGAGGAGGTCTGTTTTTGGAGTCAGTTCCGTGAGTCCAACTTTAACTCCTGTGGCGCCCACAATAACGGCCACCATAAGGAGGAATCCGTACTTTTGCAGACCTTTTTGTATGCCTTGGTTTAAACTTGTGAATACTGTTTCCAGTGTTTTTGCCATACGATTTGTTTTTGTTTTTATCTGGTAATTATACCATTTTTTGAGATGTTTTTCAAAGGGTGAGGATGCGTTGCGTAGAATATGAATTGACAAGCTCTGCAGGCATGGTGTGATTTTTAGATAAAACGGTGAGTGCGCAGGTTTTTTACGTGGATTTCATAGGACGACTTTTTGGCTTGCGCAAGCCATTTCTCGCGGTTGGTGACTCTGCAATAATTGGCCTGCGCCGTCCAGTAAAAGTGGTGCTTTTTTGATTGAATTTTCTTGTGATTTTTGCTATTTTTCTTTTACATACTTTCTAACCTTATAATCTTATGCAAACTCAAATGCAAATTTCAGACAAAGACTTGTTAGCGCTCTGCCGAAGATATGGAAAAGAAGCAAGAGAGTGGAGAAATAAATTTATTGGCCTTCTTCCGGAGGTGAATCGCAGACGTCTTTATGAGAAGGAAGGCTTCCAAAGTATCTATCATTTTGCAGCAGTCCTTGGCGGAGTGAGTAAAGACCAAGTCAAAAGAGTTTTATCTCTTGATAGAACGTTTGAAGATAAGCCGGATCTTAAAGAGGCACTTGTTGGAGGGAAGGTAAGTGTAAGTAAACTTGCAAAGGTTGCATCAATTGCAACAAAGGAAAATCAAGCCGAGCTTGCAACCCTTGCAGAGATTCATTCCAGAGAAGTCTTGGAAACCATGGCAAGAGATGAAAAACTTTGTTCCCGGGAACAAAACAAACAAGAAGAATTTTTTGAAGAAACGCCAAAACTGAATCCCTCTCTTTCAAAGGAAGTCATTCTGGAGCTGAACCGCCTCCACGAACAGAAACAAGACGTTAATGAAATTCTCCTGGATCTTTTAAAACAAAGAAATCAAAGGACAGAGGAAAAGATACAGGAGACCCATGAGCGCTTGAGCGGAGAGACCCATCCTCCTGTAAAAAGATACAAAAACAAAGAAACGCGCGACCTCCTTCACGAAAAATACGGCAAAAAATGTGCCCATCTTGGGTGCAACAGACCAGCCGAACAAATTCATCACAAGGTTCCATTTGGTCTTCAGTCGCTACATGATCCGCTCTACATGGTTCCACTTTGCAGGGAGCACCACCGCATTGCGCACACAATTGACCTTAAATTTGCGGAGCACTTGCACAATGCACAGCAAACCACGCCGCGCAACAGAGATCCGTACGAGAGGTTTTCTACGCTGGATTAGTACCGCGTCCCCTAAATCCGCTCCTGCCGCAGAACCTGATCTCAGCACAGCCAGACTTGGAGAACGCGGTACTAGGGTAGGACTTGCTTGTTCAAGAAGTGCGTGGCCGTATTGAACAATATGATGCTGTACGGATATAAATTTGCGCTTCGCACTATCCCCTCCACTCCGTGGTTGCATCAACAGCGGCGGGAGCGCGCTGGGTGTGTTTGAGGACTATCAGTGTCATGTCGTCAAGTTGAGGGGCGCCTTCCGTGAAACGGCCAACGTCCATGGAAATCTTCTGGAATAAGTCGTCCGAGCTTAAACGGGGAGTGGCTTGGCTTTCTACAAAGGTCTTGAGGCGTGCCAATCCGTACTCTTGGCCTGAAGGATTTTTTGCTTCGGTAATACCGTCCGAGTAGAGAATAACAAAGTCGTTCTCTTCCAGGGCGAGCTCTTTTTCACCTACGAGTGCGGAGTTATCTGCAATCATACCAATTGCAATGCCGCCTGCAAGAATTGTCTCGGCAGAGCCTTTGCCGGTGTGAGCCCAAAGCAGATACTCGTGACCCGCGCCAATCCATTTCAGCTTGCTATCCGCAGGAATCCACTCAAGGAGCATCATAGTCATAAACATTGTAGGCTTTAAGTGCGGCTTGATATAATGATTTAAAGTGATCATCATTTCACGGAGTGAATCTTTAATATCTATAAAAGTTTCAAGAAGCACATCCACCATCACCATCACGATTCCTGCAGGAATACCATGGCCGGTAGAATCACCAATATAGAGAATGTTACGACCATTCTTTGAGTAAAAATCAAAAGTATCACCACCAATTTCAGAGGCGGGACGAGTTTTGGCTGTAATCTCAAGGTCTTGCATTACAGGGGCGGATTTTGGGATGAGTAAGCGCTGAATATCCTCTGCTGAATTAAGTTCTTTTTTAATTCGACGATTGCTCTTTACATCCGTATAAATATTTTCAAGATCATGAGTGATTTCATTGAAAAATTTAGCCAAGAAACCAAGTTCATTTTCCTCAGCAGTTGTAATTACAGTATATGGCTCACCGGAAATCAGAGCGCGCATCTCTTTTATAATCTTATGGAGGGGACGGCTTATGCGGTATTCAAGAGTGAGAATTGTGAGAACAAAAAAGATGTCTGCCGAGATGATGATTCCGAGTGGGAGAGGTGGAAAAAAACCGGATAGATTTGTGTGAGTCAAAATTAGATACGCGCTTAAAGCGGAAATTACTCCGTTAAAGAAAAGGATTAAGGCTGTTTCTGCAAAAAGTGATTTTCTAAGGAAGGACATTTTAAGGCGTGGTTTGCGTTGCGTAAGCGTGTGCTTCGCGAGAGAGGATTTTTTCTATTTTGGCGGCCTCATGATAAGCATTCAACTTTTGATACAACGCCTGAAGATAAAGTAGTGTTTTTGTACCAAGAGAAGCCAAGTCACCATTTTTGCGCTGCATAAGCAGGGTACTTATGGTATCAACCATGTGCAAGCGTAAAATGTTTTCAGTATGTTCACGGAAGCGTTTTGGAAGGGAGCTCAAAATTGCCTCACTTTTATGAAACCACGGATGGATTGGGTCAAGAAAGGCCTTCACAAGATCTGAAACAATTAAGTCGTCCTCCATTTCCGCAAGAGCAAAAAGGCTTCTCAAATGAATTTCTCGAGATGGATGTTTGAGGTATTCGCGGAGTAGAATTTTAGTCGACTTAAGGTGGATTTTACCGGCGCTCTCAATTCCGGCTCCAAGAATTTCCAAGTTTTTGCTGGAGAGCATTTGAGTTAAGTGGTGGATGAGTTCACGGTGCAAATGAGGGAATTGCCAAAGAGCGACTATTCCGGCTCCACGCACTTCTGCGTTTCGACTTTCCAGAAAAGGCTCAATGTAATATGGGAGAAGAGGGTCTTTAAAAAGGCGTAATGCACGTACAAGACCGGCCTTACCTTTTTCAGTTTTCTCAAGAGAAGACATAACAAAATTCGTGAGTTCCTCCGGAGCAATTCTGAAAAGACATTTCACGGCTTCTTCGCGAATTTGGTCGTCATCTTCCATCTTTAGAACTTCCTTTAAGGCTGTAATCACTCTATATCTTGAGAACGACTGGTTCATAAGATGTTTTTTCAAATCCTGAAAGCAAGAAATTGCATTTAATGCCGAGAGACGTAGATTTTGACTTTTATCTTTCAGGACTGCCAGAATGCAACTTAACGACTCGGTTTCTTCACGGAGCCCCATGGTTTTCAATATAGTTTCTTTGAGTAGTTCCGGTTCACTGACGCGAGCAAGTAGTTTTTGAAGAGCGGGAGTGGATTTTGCATGTCCGTTTTGCCCCAGTATTTCGACTGCGCTTAGGCGCATGGGGAGATCTGTTTTGTGTCCCAAGTTTGCCTCGGACATTTCCGTATATTTTTTGCTCATACCGCTTAGTATGATGGCCATAATTATGCTCAGCAAAATTATTATTCCATTCAGGATTAAGGTTTCTTTTATACCAAATTCAAGATATGTGAAAAGCATGAGGAGGGCGGCGCCGAGTACGGCGCCGATTGGCTTAAACACCCCTTGAAGCAGTTCTTTTATGTCAGCACGTTTTTCATGTGAAATTGCGTAATAAGAGGAGTCGTAAGCGTTTTTGAACAGGATGTTTGTAAGTTCAAAAGAACCTCTTGTAAGAGAAGCTGTAGCCAAATTGAATCTGAGAGACATGCCAATTGTATTTAAAATAATGAGCAAAGGATGAATCATCATGGTTGAAACCACACCAAGACTCGTCAAAATTCTGCTTGCAACAATCAGTTGCATAATTAAAGCCAAACTGTTGAAGATTAGGTGGAATTTACCAAGCTCTTCAGTCAAACGTTCAGCATGAAGTTTTTCTTCAGGCGTAATATCACTTGCCAGGATCACCTGTTCCGAGTTTTCAGCATTTACGGCGTTTTCTACGAGCGTTTCTTCAGCCGCCCCTGAAACATCTTCCTCAATCCCTTTGGTATATTGGAATTCCACAGTATTCATGATTGCCCATTGTAAAATAATTACAAGGAGCAATCCGCGTAAAAACGGTACTTTTCTGACTTCTTTTAAGGTTACGGAAAAGTCGTTCTTGTGCGGTTTTTCGTTTTCATTGTCCAGTTTTGGGATTTCCATTGTGTGATCGTTGTACTTGAGAACTATTGGCAAAATGAGTAGTAGCATGAGCACCCAAATCAAGATGAATTTATAGGCCGGGATCGAGAACGACAGCATGCTTAACGCAAAACCTCCAATAATTCCGCCCACAGTTTCCGCAGACTCAATAACAGGAAAGGTTCTTTGACTTTCAAGAGGCGAAAAAAGATGCTCGTTGAATAATGAAATCAGAATATTTAATTGCGACATAAATACCCCCTGTGCAATCAAGAAAAGTATGAAAAAGACCATGGTTTGATCTTTTATGAAAAGTATGCTCAAAAGGAGAAATATGGCTCCGCCTATAGCGGTTGCAGTAATGAGGAGCTCATTTTTGATTTTATGTGCGAGTGGCCTAAAAATTGTTGTTCCAATCATTACAAAAACCGCATTTACCAAAAAAAGCACAGGCAGCCACACTATCCCCATCTTACTTAAGAAGGTGGAAAGGAGCATGGTCCAACCAATAACGTATCCCACTCGGCTTAGGAAAGTCATTGACCACGCAACAATTACGCGCGGCCATTCCAAACTGGAAATGTTGAGGATTTGATTTAATCTGTTTGAAAGCATTTGCTTGAGTTTCAGTATTATTTTACCTACTACTTTTGACTATCTTGATATTTTAACATAAAAATGGGTTTTTAGCAAGCCTTACTAATCTGAAATGCTCTGAATGATTGTTGGAATTTGCTAGAATGGCCACATGTTTTTGAAGATCCCGTTTAAAGGTAAAATGTCTGCAGTTTCGTTTGGAGCGCTTCTGCTTGCGGTTTCCTCCTTGGCAAGTAGGGGTCTTGGGGTTTTGCGCGACTCTGTTTTTGCCCATGTTTTTGGAATTGGGTCTACCGGTGGAACTTTTGCGCTCGACGCTTATTTTGTGGCTTTTAAAATACCGGATTTTCTGTATACACTCCTTATTTTGGGTGCCATGTCCACGGCTTTCATCCCTATGTATATGGGGCTTCGGCAGAAAGAGAGTGAGGAGAAAGCAAGTTTGTTTGCAAGCAGGGTTATTGTGTTGCTTTTTGCCTTTTTGCCGGTACTTTCCGTGGTGGCATTTTTTGCGGCTCCTTATCTAATGCCTCTTTTAGCCCCCGGATTTACTCCAGAACTTCAGGATATTTCAGTTTCTCTTACACGGATTATGCTCATTTCACCGTTTTTCATGGGACTTTCCGGTCTTTTCCAAGGAATTGAAAACGCGCATAAAAGATTTTTAGGCTTGGCACTCGCTCCCATTTTTTATAATTTGGCGATTATAGCTTCTGCATGGTTTTTTGGAGCGGTTTACGGGGTCTATGCTTTGGCGGTTGGAGTATGCGTTGGAGCACTTTTGCATTTCTTGGTGCAGGTGCCGGGGACTTTAGTGACATCGTTTCATTTTAAAATAAAGAGGCCTCTTTGGGATAAAGATATTAAAGAATTTTTCATCTTACTTATTCCGCGCCTTGCTGGAAACATAATTTTCCAAGCCACGATCTTTGTAGACACAATTCTTGCCACCACGCTCGCTCTTGGGAGTTTGTCCATTTATTCCTACGCGCTTAACTTGGAAAGTTTGCCTTATGGAGTGGTTGCGGTTTCTTTTTCCACGGCGGTTTTTTCCACTTTAACAGAGCACGCTGATCATCACGAAAACTTTTTTGCCACGCTTAAGCAGACTTTTTCAAGAGTACTTTTCTGGGTAATTCCAGCAACTATTGGCTTATATCTTCTGCGTGAACCAGTAGTTCGAGTGATTCTTGGAGGTGGTCAATTTAATGAAGAGGCCGTGCGAATGACAACTCTTATGCTTGGATTTTTTGTTTGGGCTGCAATCCCGCAAAGTATGATTCCTCTTTTCTCCCGCGCTTTTTATTCACGCAAGGAGACTTGGCTTCCCGTTAAACTCGGCATGATTGGCATGTTTTCCTGCATTATTTTGGGAGTGTTTTTTATTAAAGGCCTCGGTCTTCCAATTTACGGTCTTGCCTTTTCAAATGTGATTGCCACTCTAATTTATGCACTTTTGATGGCCTTGTTTTTGCTTAAGCAAATTAAGCGTTCGCCCTTTGAACTTATCGACTGGCACTTTTTTGCCTCCATTGGCGCTGCACTTGTGATGATGATTTCGACTTTGCTCCTGACCATCCATTATCTCGCCGATAGACCTCTTTGGTTACTTTTAGTTGGTGTCTCTGGAGGCGGTGCGGTGTATTTGGGGGTTTATGGGGGGGTGAAAAAACTCCTGTCAGCACCCTCTGACAACAGCAAATGTAAAAATGAGTGATTTTCCGCTAGGAAAATTATTTACAGTGCGTTTATAATGCGTGAGCTAATCCACCAATAATTATGTTGTCACCTTATTACAAAAAAGATAGATTCACTTTATATCAGGCAGATTGTCTTTCGCTTTTAGCACAGATCCCTGAAAATTCAGTTGATATGATTTTTGCGGATCCTCCGTATTTTTTATCAAGTGGCAGTTTCACTTGTCAGAATGGGAAAATGGTTAGCGTGAAAAAAGGCGACTGGGATTTGTCCAATGGAACTAAGAAAAATTTTGAATTTCATCTCGCTTGGATTGAGGCGTGCAAGAGGGTTCTTAAACCTAATGGTACAATTTGGATTTCAGGAACATATCATTCTGTTTATCAGTGTGGTTTTGCTTTGCAAATGCAGGATTTTCATATTTTGAATGACATTGCATGGTTCAAGCCGAATGCTTCGCCAAATCTTTCTTGTAGATTTTTCACAGCAAGTCATGAAACTTTGCTCTGGGCCAGAAAAGATAAAAAGGGGAAACATGTGTTTAATTATATGGCAATGAAAGAGGGTAGTTTCCCCGAAGATCAGCTTAAAAAACCAGGACTTCAAATGAGATCCGTGTGGTCTATTAATACCCCAAGACCGATTGAGAAAAAGTTTGGGAAACATCCCACCCAGAAGCCAGAAGATCTGCTGAAACGAATAGTTCTTGCAAGTACTAATAAAGGAGACACTATACTTGATCCGTTCACTGGGAGTTCAACTACGGGGTTAATGGCCTATCTCTATGGGAGGAAATTCATTGGTGTTGATGTTGAAAAACAGTATCTGGACTTGTCGATTAAGAGGTTTGAAGAGTTGGAAAATAACTTGGCTAGGTTCCATAGCGGCAGAAAGATCGAGGTTCATCCTGACCATAATGAACAAAACCTTTTTGATTATATAAAAGAGCGTGAAGGATTTATCCCTTTGATACCAGCATGATTATGAAAATGATTACTCGTACAGTAGCAATAAGGAACTTGAAAAAATATCTCGGACAAGATTTGAGAAAGTTGGCACTTGAGCATAGTATTACAACTTATGAAACTGGAAAACAAAATAAAGGATGGAAGGGGCTTGTTTTGGAGCGTTTGGCAGGTCTTCAAACGAATGTTTCAAAAGCACCAAATGGTCTCTCCTATGAGCTCAAATCTGTTGCTTTCCATTACATTAAAGGTGAGATCGTGCCGAAAGAAACAATGGCAATAACTATGATAAATCCTAAAGAATTGAGAGAAGATTCGTTTTTTGAGAGCCATTGTTGGGCAAAGCTTAAAGCTATTATCTTTTGTGCTGTAAAATGGAATGGTAAGAATTCAGAAGATGCTGAATTGTTGAAGGTTGCGAGTTTAGATTTTGCTGAAGATGACGAGTTAATAAAGGAGATAAAGGCGGATTATGATTATATCAGAAATAAGTTGATAACATATGGATTTGAATCTTTAACTGGTAAGGATGGAAAGTGGATACAGGCACGAACAAAAGGGCCAGGACATGGTTCAGTTAGTCGTGCATTTTATGCTCGTACTGCTTTGGTTAAAAAAATTTTTGAAACAGCTTCATGATGTTGGATTCTTATAGAAATCCACCGCCTTTTTTCCCAGTTTCACCGGTGCAATCAGAAAATGAATTTCATCAACAAATCCGGCATCAATAAAAGAAGTGAAAATGCTTTGGCCGCCTTCAACAAGCACGGAAGTGATTTCTTTTTTGTATAAAATTTCCATGACTTCGGTGATGGTTTTGCCCTTCAAGACGAGCACATTTTTGTCATCAAAAATCATGGCGTTTTTTGGCAAAGGGCGCCGGCCTGTGAGGATGACGCGGAGTGGGTCACGGGCGCCTAAGGATTTGAGGGCTTTTACGCGTACGGTGAGGCGCGGATTATCTGCAAGGACGGTTCCGGCGCCTACCAAAATTGCTTGGTGATTTGCGCGTAAAGTGTGGGTATATTTTTCAGCATCTTTGCCGGTCAAATGTGTGCGAGCAGTGCGATTTTCTGCAATTTTGCCGTCCAAACTTACGGCGGCTTTCAGTGTTACAAATGGACGTTTTTCTTTGTGGAATGTGAAGAATGCCTTGTTTAATTCTTCCGCCTCTTTGATGATTTTTTTCGGCTTAATCAGTGACACTTTTATTCCCGCTTTTTCAAGTTCCTTCACTCCTTTGCCACAGACTTTTTTGTTTGGGTCGAGTGTGGCAATTACAACTTTTTTTATTCCACTTTCAATAATAGCTTTGGTACAGGGCGGAGTTTTTCCGTGGTGGCAACATGGTTCAAGCGTAACAAAAAGTGTGCAGTCTTTGAGTAGGGCAGGGCGCACGGTTTTTAAGGCTTCAATTTCTGCGTGCGCAGAGCCAAAAAATTTGTGATAGCCTTCAGCGACTATTTTTTTGTCCTTCACAATAACTGCACCTACCATTGGATTTGGAGCCACTTGAAATTGGCCTTTTCGGGCCAGCTTTAAGGCGCGGGCCATAAAAAAGTCGTTCGATTTTGTGTGGCTTTTAGACATTCTTTAGCAAGTGACCCAATTTTTCCTTCTTGGTTTTTAGGTATTTTCTGTTTGCTTTTCCAGGCGCTATTTCAAGCGGAACGCGCTTTAAAATTTTAAGTCCGTGCCCTTCAAGACCGACTATTTTTTGCGGATTATTTGTGAGTAAGTTGAAACTTTTTAGTCCCAAACTTTTGAGGATTTGCGCGCCGATTCCGTAGTCACGCAAATCCGCCGGGAAGCCAAGTTTTTCATTGGCTGTAACTGTGTCAAAGCCGTGTTTTTGGAGATCGTAAGCCTTGATTTTATTGCTGAGTCCAATTCCGCGGCCTTCCTCCCGCATGTAAAGCAAAACGCCGCATTTTGCATGTGAAATTTTTTCCAAAGCACCATTTAATTGCGCTCCACAGTCACACTGAAGAGAGTGAAGTGTGTCTCCGGTCAGGCATTCCGAGTGCACGCGCACAAGCACGCTTTCCGCGCTTTGCGTGACAACGCGCGGATTTCCTTTAATTAACGCCACATGCTCTTTGCCGTTAATTTTGTCTGTAAAAATTGCCAGTGTGAACGGACCATAGGCGGTCTCAATTTTTGTTTCCGCAGTCTTTGTAATTAGCGACTCTTTTTTGCGTCTAAACTCAATTAAATCTTTGATTGTGATAAGGAGCAAATCATGTTTTTTTGCAAAGGCAATTAAATCGTCCCGGCGGGCCATTTCACCGTCCTCTTTGATGATTTCACAAATGACTGCGGCTCCGCTTAGGCCGGCTAAGCGCGCTATGTCACTTGAGGCCTCTGTGTGTCCTGCGCGGACAAGGACGCCGCCCGCACGTACCGCAAGTGGAAATATGTGCCCGGGCCGTGCAAAGTCGCAAGGTTTACCTGTGCGGGCGGCGAGAGCTCTTATAGTTTTTGCCCTATCAGATGCGGAAATTCCTGTAGTTGTGCCTTTAATATAATCCACGGAAACTGTGAAATTGCACTTTGCACGTGCAACATTGAGTGCGCCTGGCTCGGTATCCATGCCTGTCATGGGTGGAAGCGCCAACCTTTCAATGTGCTCGGGCGGTAGCGGCACGCAAATAAGTCCACGCCCTTCTTTTATCATGAAATTTACGTGCTGAGCGGTGCAGAGATCCGCGGACATCACCAAATCGCCCTCGTTTTCGCGGTCTTCGTCGTCAAGGACTATAACCATTTGTCCGCGCTTTATGGCTTTTATGGCATCTTCAATCTTGGCCCACATTCGAAAGTGGTTAAATCTCAAACCTTGTAAACCCTTCAATTTTTGTGTCACCGAGCAAATCCTTCACAATTTTTGATGGATCTTTTACAAAGGCCTGAGTCAAAAGTGCAAATTCCTCGCGGAATTTCTTTTCTTTGCCATCCATAATTTTCCCAACAATTTCGGCCGGTTTGCCTTCGTTTTTGAGTTGCTCGGCCCAAATTTCCCTTTCCTTGGCTACAAGATCCGCGGAAATTTCTTCAGGGGATAGGTTCTTTGGACTCATAGCGGCCGTGTGCATGGCAATATCTTTGCAAAGTTCGTCTGAGCCTCCGGAAAGCACCACAATAACTCCAATCTTATTATTCATGTGTACATAAGTTCCAAGCTTTGTACCTGAAACAAGTTTCTTTTCTTTTACCTCGATTTTTTCGCCAAGGCTGATGAGCAAGTCTGAAATTTCTTTTGAGAAGTCGGCTGTTTCACCTTCAGCCAAAAGCCGGTTGGCCATTTCTTGAGCTTTTGCAATAAAGTCCGGACTTTTTGCCACAAAGTCGGTTTCACAAGCCAGGCTTACCATTGCGGCTTTTCCGTCCTTTTGTGCAATAGCAATTACTCCATTTACGGCGTTTCTATCGGCGCGTTCGGCGGCCTTGGATTCACCCTTTTTTCTCAAGATGTCGATGGCTTTTTCTTCGTCGCCATTTGTTTGTTCCAAAGCGGATTTGCAGGAGGACATTGAGACTCCGGTTCTTTCACGGAGAGATTTAATTTGGTCGATTGAAATAGACATATTTTTATGTATTAATTGTAAAATTTTTGTCGACTTTTTTCACTTACGCCGCCGGTGTAGTTGGTGTAGTTGGATCCTCAGGCATCAAAGTGGCTTGAGTTGGCTCGCTTGGAGCAACAGGAGCGGCAGGAGCTATAGGAGCAACAGGAGCAGCCTCAGGAGCAGGTTCAACCGGAGCGACTGGTGCTTCGGGGGCGGATACTACTGCAACTTTCTTGAACCATTTTTCAAGAGGGATTTTTTGTGCATAAGGGGTAAGGACCGGAATATTCCATTGTTTACCGTTCCATGCATTCCATGCACCGTAAACAACAGCAACGAGTATAAGTACGCGGATTACCCATGCAACAAGTGCAAAAACACCGAGCAAAGACAATGGCAATATCCCAAACAAAATTTGTACAACTACTGTAAGACATATTGAAGCGGCAAAGAGACCCGCTCCATTCTTTGCATGCCAAACATGAACGCTGTCATCGCCCTTTTGAAGCATTGTAAGGATGAAAAGCAAAGGAACGTAAGCCAGAGCCGCAAAAAGATTAGGATTCTGAACCTGATTTTGTGCTGAACCTTGAGTAGCGTTTTCCATAAATGGTGTGGATTAAAAGTTAAATTATTTCTTGGCCTTTATTCCATCTGAGATGGCCTGACCAAGGTGAGCTATAAAGAAAGTAATGGATTTTATTGCATCGTCATTGCCCGGAATTACATAAGTAACGCCATCCGGATCCGCATTCGAGTCCACAATGCCCACAACAGTTACATGCATTTTTTTAGCTTCTTTAATGGCAATTTTATCACGTAAACAGTCAAGAACAAGAATTACATCAGGAAGTTTTTCCATATTTGCAACTCCACCAAGAGCATTTTCAAGTTTCTCTATTTCTTTGTTGAATTCACCCGCCTCTTTTTTTGTATACTTTTCAAAACCACCGGCATCACGCTCATCTTTGAGTGCAAGCATATACTTAACACGGGAGCGAATTGTTTTGAAGTTTGTAATAAGTCCGGGGATCCATTTTGAAGTAACAAAAGGCATACCACACCTCCCGGCCTCTTTCTGAATGAGATGGGTCGACTGTGGTTTTGTACTCACAAAAAGGATAGTTTTTCCTGAAGCAGCTACGGCGCGCAGAAATTCTTCTGCGGCTATCAGGCCGTTATAGGTCTGATTAAGGTCAAAAACATGGACTCCGTTTCTCTTGTCAAAAAGATACGGTGCCATTTTTGGGTTCCATTTAGCCGTTTTGTGGCCAAAATGTACCGCGTTTGCGAGCATTTCTCGCATTAAAGTCTTCTGATCGGACATGGTTCCTTGGGGTTAACGCCTGCAGTCGTCATTTCTTATTTGGACCCTTGCGCGATAGCGCGGGTGGGGCAGGACAATAAGATCAGACCGCAAACTTGAGATAAATACCCGGCGATTATACCTGTTTGGAATATGGATGCAAGTCGACTTCATTTGTTTGCTTTTCTTCCCATCTTATGGTAAGATCTAAGGATAGAAAAACTTATGGATCAAAAATCAATGCCACAATCTGCGCCGCTTACGGGAGAAATTAAAGTCGTCCAAAAGGATGTTCCTTTGGACGAGAGGCCGATTGAAATCAAAATTATAATTCCAACACAGGCTTACTTTCTCTCGGGAATCAGGGATTTTGTTGTAAATCTAACCAAGAATTTGACCGGATTTTCAATGCAATGGGCATTTAGGTTTCAAGCGGTTGTGGATGAACTTTGCAATAATGCAATCGAGCACGGCAGTAAAAGCGGGGCGGTTGTTGGGGTGACTTTGATAAGCACAAAAGGAAAGTCGCTCGAAGTGATTGTGGAGGATACGGGAACAGGAAATGTAAAGATCAATGCTGAAGATTTAACCAAGCTCTATAAGGAGAAAAGGGGGAATGTGGGGGCTCAATATTTGGGATTCCGCGGTCGCGGGCTACCTAAAATTGTTGGAGAATGGACGGACGAGCTCATTTTTGAAAACATAACGGGAGGTGGAATTCGCGTAAGAGCTAAAAAGTATTTACGAAAAGAGGAGGCTATAGTATCCTCGCTGTCAGTTTCTAACCCTATCCACCTTACAGTATGACACCAGTACAAATTACCATTGAAGATATTGCAGGAGCCGCCAGCGGAAAAATTGTTAAACTTATAAGGGTGGTGGGTCAGCTCGACGAAAGCAATGTTGATGAGCAGGCCAAGGCCATTTATCAGGTTGTTGAGGCAAATCCGAGCGGTCTTTCGCTTATTTTCGACTTTATGGGTCTTGAGTACATGAACAGTAAATCCATAGGATATTTGACCGACTGGTACAGTAAAGTTTCCGCACTTGGCGGTAAGGTTGCAATTGCCGGTGCCAGAGACAATATTTTAGATATTTTGCAGGTTGTTGGACTTACGCAACTTGTAAACGCATATCCAACGCTTGACGAGGCTAAGGCTGCCGTGCTCTAGTAGAGTTGCCCTGCTTTTTAAGGGGCACGCTGATGCTGGACAGTTTAAAAATTGCCATAGTTTGCGACTGGCTCACAGTTGCAGGAGGTGCTGAGAGAGTCATTTTGGAGATGCATGAGCTTTTTCCGCGCGCACCAATATTTACAACTGTTTTTGACGAGAATGAGTGCAAAGCTTTTAAAGGTGCGGATGTGCGCGCGGCATTCAAATGGATTCCGTTTGCGCGGAAAATGCACAGAGTGCTTTTTCCGCTGATGCCGGCCGCGTTTGAGAGGATGGATCTAAGCGAATATGATTTGGTTTTGTCTTCATGTCACTCAGCCTCAAAAGGCGTGATAACGCGGCCGGAAACCCTCCACATCTGTTATTGTCACAGTCCTATGAGATATGTTTGGGACAGGTCGCAGAGTTACAGGGCGGGATTCAAACGCTTTGCTCCTTTTGAGCCGCTTTACAGCCCGATTTTGCACAATATCCGCATGTGGGACAGGGTTGCTGCGGAAAGACCTGACAAATTTTTGTCGAACTCATCTTATATTTCCGAGCGAATCAAAAAATATTATGGCCGTGAAAGCACTGTTTTATACCCGCCTGTGGATTTGAGTCGATTCTCTGCGTTTTCTGCGCGCGCAGACGCAGGTGCGCAAGGCACACATGGCACGCAAGGCACACATGGCGACTATTATTTGGCGGTTGGCAGACTCATTCCGTATAAAAGATTTGATTTGGTGATTGAAGCCGCTCGGCAGGTTGGCAGGCCGCTTAAAATTGTTGGGGAAGGGCCGGAATATTCCGCTTTAAGAAAGCTTGTGCGCGCTTGCCCCGCTTCAGCGGTGGCGCACAAGGCTAAAGTCGAATTTCTAGGTAAAATTAACGACGAAGATTTGAAATCCGTTTATCAGAATGCAAAGGCGCTAATTTTCCCGCAGGTTGAGGATTTTGGGATAGTGCCTCTTGAGGCAATGGCGAGTGGTACACCTGTTATAGCTTATGGCATGGGTGGAGCGCTTGAGACGGTGGTGGATGGCGTTTCAGGTCTGTTTTTTGATGAGCAAACACCTGAATCTTTGGCAAAGGCAATTCGTAAATTTGAAAAATCCCACTGGGATTCTGCCTGCGTTGCCGCAAGCGTTGAGAAATTTTCCGCGCCCCGTTTCCGCGCCGAACTTAGGCATTATTTGGAAGAAGCGTGGGCGAAACATCAAAAGAGTTCTTAAAAATCCTTAATCTTCCTAAACCCAAAAAATCATGCTAGGCTTGGGCTGGTCAAAATTTCAGTAAAAACCTTTTAAAATTCTTCTATGAAAATTAAAAAATATCAGATTGTGGTTTTGGCGGCGGTGTTTGCCATCTCGCTTCTTGGGTCTACCATCTGTGTGCGCTCGCAGGACACTGCCCCAAACAGCGCTATGCTTTTTGTGAGCTTGGGCAAGAAACCACTTCCAAACGAAGTTTCTTCCTATGAGGTTGAAAGGGCCGTTGAACATTTTTCAGATGTGCTTTTGGGTTGGACGGTTGAACCGGCTTTCCATGAGGAATTTAAAGAAAAAGTTGGCGACTATTCGTTCACCGGACAAAGGCAGGAGAAACAAAATCTACTTTTTACGGTGGAAGGCAATTTTGAGTCGGCAGAACCGGCGAAGGTATTTTTGAGACTTTTGACAGAACGTCTAGAGAAATACAATACTGAAACAAGCGAATCTTATGTTGTTGGACTTCACGCGGAGTCGTTTTTGACCAATGAGGAGGGCTCTAATATGAGGTTTATTGCCGGCACCATACTTCTATCTCTAATTGGTGCAGGTTTCCTCCTTTTCCTAATGGAATATGCTCCTAACTGCAGCTAAGCGCGCATCACTTTTTTTTCTCCGCGTACTCGGTAACAAAAATTGAAAGAGTTGTTGCAACTGGAACCGCCATGATCATACCCACAATTCCGAGAGTCTCGAGTCCGGTTAACATGGCAAGAATGATAATGATAGGATTTAAGCCAACAGCACGCCTCATTACAATTGGAATTAATATATGGCCTTCTATTTGTTGGATGAGGATAATTAGTCCGAGTACCCATATGGCAAGCCATGGTGACTCATTGAATGCAATAAGGATTGCCGGTATTCCGGCACAAATTGGTCCTACAACAGGTATTAATTCCGCTATTCCTGTCATCATTGCCAACGTAAACGCATTGTCTATTCCCAAGATTAGCAAGCCCGTGAGGCTTAATGTGAACATGAGTAGCATAAGTACCATTTGTCCACGTAACCAGTACCCGATTTTTTCCTGGATTGCTTCAATTTTCTTTGCAATATACCCACCATGGCGGGAAGGGAAGAGTGAAATGAAAAATTTATTCACGGCATTCTCATTGATCACAAGGAAGAATGTCAGAACCAGCACGATTACAAAATTAAGTACACCGTCAAAAACATTTTTTATGACTCCTATTGTATCTCCTGCAAAAACTTGTAACTCGGATGATAACGACTCAAGAGCATGCTTCACTTGAGTTATAACTACATCTTTGTTTATTTGTTCGCCTATACTTTGTATGAAAGGTTGAAATTTCTCGCCAAATGGGAGATTTATTGATCCGTCGCCAAATTTACTTACTAATGAGGAAAATCCTTTTGCGAGTTCAATCAGTTGGGATGCAACAAGTGGAATTAATTGAGATATAAAAAATCCCAATACAAAAAGTAAGGCTACAAACATCAGAATTACACTTAGGGCTCGTGGCACTCTATATTTTTTTTCAAAATGTTCCGCAGTTGGATTTAGGGCGGAAGAAAATAAAATGGCAATGAAAAATATGAGTAAAATCCTGCCTGTATCAGCTAAAAATTGGCTCAAAACTACGATTCCAATTACCACCAAAGTGGCTTTAGCAACACTTGCAAGAGAAAAAGATATAATAATTTCTTCCTTCACTTTTTCCTCCTTATCTTTTTTGTGATCAAAAATCTCAACCGGTTTTTCACGCTCTTTTTTAATTTGCACTAAAAGATCCTTAAACTTTTTGAAATTATCTTTGGTAGATTTAAGATAACGTGAAATTTTTTTCTTTTCCATTTTGCGTAGTTAGAAAGTTTAAGTGGTTAAAGCGAGCAAGAGAACATTCACAAGTGTCCACGAACATAGTATCAATACAAAACCGTAAAGGGCGTATTTTATGATTGTTTTGCCTTTCTCTTTGTCATCAGTAAGACCTCCCGCAATGTAATAGTAAGCACCCACTATTATCATTAAAACTATAACAAGACCGCTCAAGCTTACAACAAATCCCAAAATGTATTTTACAAAATACGGAAGCATCCAAAAATGCACCTCCCCGTTTTGAATTGCACAACCTAAGATGGCGGCATAGTCGGCATCCGCTTTTTTGATGTCTTCTTCCCATGATTCATTTGTTGTCATCAGCGTTTCACAGTTTTTAGCCTCAGGCAAAAGGCCGGCCGCGGCATGAGTAACAGGTAGAAAAGTGTAGGGTGTCTCCACGGCAAAAGTCGAAAAAATTCCGCTTCCAAAACCAAAAAGCGCTAAAATTATCAGGATTTTTTTTATTCTTTGCATGGCGAGTGCATTCTACTTTAAGCATTGAGATTTTTCAATTAGTTTGTTAGCCTCCACGTATGAAAGCAATCGTGGCAATAGTCGGGAGGCCAAATACGGGAAAATCCACCCTGTTTAACAGGTTTGTTGGACATAGAAGGGCAATTGAGTCGGATATCCCGGGCACTACGCGTGACCGTGTTTTTGGAGAAGTTTCCTTTGAAAATATCCCTGCGCTTTTGGTGGATACCGGCGGACTTATGTTCGGGAAAGACGAGAAAGGGCAGAGCGAGGAGAGCATTGAGGCAAATGTGCAGGAGCAGTCGCACATTGCAATTTCAGAGGCGGATTTGATTTTATACGTTCTTGATGTGAGGACGGAAATGACAGTTGACGACTTCCGAGCTGCGGATACTCTCCGCAAGTCCGGCAAAAAAGTTATCTTGGTGGTGAATAAGTGCGATAACCCGCATTTTGAGGATATGAAATACGGTTTTTTTGAGCTTGGATTCGGTGAACCTGTGGCCGTTACCGCACTTCATTCTTTTGGTGTGGACGAGCTTTGCGAAATTGTTGCCAAAGAACTTAAGTGCATGGGATTTAAAGCGGAGGTGCAGGGTGATGAGGCCGGCGTGGGTGCAGGCACGTCCAAGCGTAGAATAAAAATTGCATTTTTGGGCAGGCCGAACACGGGAAAGTCGACTATGATTAACGGGATTTTAGGCAAAAAAATGCTGGTTGTTTCAGATGTGCCGGGCACAACCAGGGATTCTTCCAATATTGATTTTGAGTACGGAGGCAGGGCTTTTACTTTGGTTGATACGGCAGGGATTAGGAGGTCCGGAACAGTTGAATCCGGTATAGAAAAATTCAGTGTTTTAAGGTCTATTGAGGCGGTTTCAGAGGTGGATGTATGTGTGCTTCTTATTGACTCTGAGGAGGGGGTTACAAACCAAGATTGCCACATCAGCGAATATGTTTTGGAGGAAAAGAAAGGGTTGATTTTGGCGGTGAATAAGATGGATTTATTCCGTACGGAGGACAGTGACTCGGAGAAAAAAGTGGAAGAAAGGCAGCACCAATTAATTCATGAACTTGGGGACAAAATGGCTTATGTGCCTTGGACACCTGTGGTTTTCACCTCCGGTAAAAGAAGAACAAATCTTATTCCGGTCTTGGATAATGCAATAGAGGTTTTTGATGCCAGAAATATGCAGGTTGACCCTTCTTCTTTGGCGCTTTGGCTCGATAGGGCCACCGAGAAGCATCAGCCAACTCAGGGGAAAGACAAAAAGGCACCAAAAGTGTTCTCGGTTATTCAGGATGGAACCGAGCCACCAACCTTTGTTTTTAAATGTAACGACCCAAAGACGATTCACTTTACATATCAACGCTATCTTGAAAACTCCTTGCGTGAAGCATTTGGGTTTACAGGAACCGGAATTCACTTGGTTTTTAAGGGGCCTAAGAGAGAAGACGATTAACACATTCAGCCCAGTTTTTGCGTACGAGAGCTCGCGAGTCATTGTTATGAAATTTTAGCATTTTCTCGGAGATAATTGTGCCCGTTTTGTCCTTAAGTGCCGAATATTTTTCTTTTGAACGGGCAAGCTGGCAGCTCTTTTGTTTATATTCGAATCTGCTACTTCCAAAAAGTTTCTCAAGAAGTGTTTTTATGTAGCTGCGTCTTTTTCTAAAATGCCTTCGCATTGGAATCACGCTGGGGAAATAGTCTTTGAGCCACTCCATATTCTCTTTTATGAGCTTTTCATAAATACCGTAATCACCACAAATAGGTTCTAGAGTTTTTAGCCAGTAGGCAAGGTAAATGTCATAAGGTTTTTGGGCTATTCCCGCAAGATTCATGCTGTCTTCCGTGATATAAAAACTCAGACAAAAGCGCTTTCTTATCTGGCTTCCGTGGCGGCGCAGGCCGAGCAAAGAAGAAAACACAGTCAAAAATAGTCTTGCAGTGAAAAGCCTGTCACGTGCGGTTACCACCAAAAGATCTATGTCGCTATTCTCATGGATATCTTCAATCGGGAGGCTGTTGCATACTGCAATCAGTTTTACAAACGGGCACATGTTAAGTAGCCATTGGAAGTGGCGGATGCGTTTCCAATACTTTGCGGCGCGTGCTTTTTTGCGGGCAAATTCGGCAAAAAATTCCGGATCTTTTGAAAGGCTCAAGTAGCCGTCTTTTTTTGTGACAAGCGGACTTTCACGCAGGTAAATTGCAATTTTTTCCCTGTCAGGCATTTGAAAAAGCAGGTGGTCTGCAATATCACTTTCTGTGAGCGGGATGCCAAAAAGATGGAAATAGGCAAGGGTTCCGAGCACGCTTTCACGCACGGTGGGGTTTTTTGGGAGTAAATCGCTCATAAATTTGCATTAGTTAGAAGCGTACTTTAACATAATTACCGTATGGAGAAAAGCCGTATAAATTCCGTTCTCAAAAATTTGCCGCACAGTCCCGGCATTTATAAAATGAAGGATAAGGATGGGAATATTATTTATGTGGGTAAAGCCAAGGATCTTTCAAAGCGCGTGAGATCTTATTTCCGCGCTGATCCGGCGCGCAGTGTGCGTACGCAAAAACTCATGGAAAATGTTGCCGACTTAGAGTGGACGGAAGTCTCCAGCGAGATTGAGGCGCTGTTTTTGGAGACAAATCTTATTAAAGAGATTCGGCCAAAATATAATGTCCTCATGAAGGACGACAAAAATTTTGTTTACATTAAAATCACCAAAAACGAGGATTTTCCGCGTGTAGAGATTGTGCGCAAGGTTGAGAAAGACGGCGCCAGATATTTTGGGCCAAAAACCGCCGCACACAACGTGAAAAAGACCTTGATGTTACTGCAAAAACTTTTCTTATTTAGGAGTTGCGACTTAGGACTAAAACAGATTGGAGAAGGTGCTAACGGCAAGGTTTCCGTGACACGTAAAACCATTGCGTTTCCGTGTCTGGATTATCATATTAAGAGGTGCATGGCTCCTTGTATTTCCGCAGTTTCTCGGGAGGAATACTTGGCGGCAATTTCAAAAGTGGAGCAATTTTTTGAGGGGAAAACCACCGAAATTGAGAAAGATTTACAGGTTCAGATGGCGGAAGCGGCTGGACGGAAGGAGTTTGAAAAAGCCGCGAGCTTGCGTGACAAATTGCTTGCGCTAAAGAGCCTTACGGATTACGGCCAAGTTGTAACTTCGCCGGATCACAGAGATGCGGATATTTTTGCGCTCGCACTTTCTTCCGGTAAAGCTTATATAAATTTGTTTATTTTAAGAGACGGAAAGCTTGTTTCTCAGGAGAATTTTGTTGCCGAGGCCGCCGGTTTTGAGGCGGGAATGGAGGAAAGTGCCGGAGCTGTTTTAGAGGAATTTTTGGAGCTTTATTACGAAAAGGCGGCCGAGCACCCCAAGGAGATTTTACTATCCTTAGAAGTTGCCTCGGATGAACTTGAGGGTTGGCTTTCACTTGCAAGCGGTCACAAGGTTAAAATTTTGACTCCGCAGAAGGGGAAGAAGCACAAACTTGTTGAGCTCGCAGAGAAAAATGCCATTTCTTTCATGAAACAGCACAAGGCAAAGTGGGAAATTCGTGCGCCGGGAACCGAGGAAGAGAGTGCCGAGCTCGCACGCGTTCTTGGCCTCCCAAAGCCGCCAAAACGCATTGAAGGCTATGATATTTCTCATTTCTCGGGCGAGGATACCGTGGCCTCAATGGTGGTTTTTGAGAATGGGATTCCAAAGAAGGACCATTACCGCAAATTTCACTTGAAAACTATAGCGCGCTATGAGATTGACGACTTTAAATCGATGGAAGAAATCCTCCGTAGGCGTCTCAAATACTTGGGTCACGGCCCCAAAGATTTCACCTTTAGAAAGGCGGCAAAAACGCATAAGGGCGGGATTGAAAAACTTTGGAAGGAGTGGGACGATTCAGGATTCCACGGCAAGGCGGATGAGTATTTTGTGGCTTTAAAGGCTAAAAAAGTAGTCGGAATGGTTCGATTTTTGCCAGGGCAAAATAAAACTTATTTGCTTAGGTCTTTTTATGTCACGCCAAAGTGCCGAGGAAAAGGAATTTCAAGAAGTTTGTTTCTCTACGGAATTGAAAAATTGAAGGCAAGGCGTATTTACCTTTCCTGCTCTGAGAAAATGAAAGAGTTTTACGAAGGTTTTGGTTTTGAGTCAATTAAAGAAATGCCCAAGAATTTTGAGATTTCCGAAGGAAAATTTTACGCTTATGATCCCGCAAAGCATCATGACTCCTCCTTTGAAGAAAAGCCCGACTTAATTTTGATAGATGGCGGGAAAGGTCAACTTTCCTCCGCTCAAAAAGCCATGTCCGCCTTCGACCTAAAAATCCCAATGATAAGTCTGGCCAAGAGGGAAGAAGAAGTGTTCGTGCCCCACCGCGAACGCGGGGCAAGCGGGCACTCTAGTCCCATAATACTTCCAAAGGGGTCACCCGCTCTACACTTATTACAGCGCCTCCGTGATGAAGCACATAGATTTGCAGTGGAGTTTCAGAGGAAGGTGAGATAAAAGGCTGTTTTTTTTGCTGGCAAAAACGGCTCTTTTCTGCTATAATAATCAGATTTGCTAAATTTATTTATGCCTATTGCGACTGCTACAAAAAGGAAAAAGCTTGAGCTTAAAACTAAAATTATGGAGCGTTTTGCAGGAGTAAAACGTAAAAGAATCTTTGTGGATTCCCTTGTTAAACAAAAACAAATTTTAACCCAAATATAATGGCAACACCTGAACAATCTTCTCAAAAACAAGAATTTACCGAGGCTCCATCTGGTATAGATGTTGAAGGATTGGTGCAAGAATGGCTTGCAGATCCTGATATGGACATGCTTCATATTAGCGAGCAATTAGATAATGGAGAACTAACGACTGCAGATTTGCAAGAAATGGAAAGAATCTTGACTGAAGAGGAGGATCAAGAGGATCAAAGAGTTGCAGATCTCCATAAAGAGATCGGAGATTTACTGAAAACTGAAAAAACTCAAGATGTGATGATTGTAGATGAGTATCAAGAATTGATGGGTCAAGATCCAAGAGCGTCATTTCAATTTTTCCATGAGCAGGTACAAAAATATCTTAAAAAAGGTGACGATTATGTTTCTGGGCTTTTTTTTCTTGAAGAATTCAAAGATATTCCGGAGATCCAAGAAGATTTGAAAAATGATCTTGTCCGTATTGCAAAGTTAGCTCCACTTGTTTTAGCAGCTTACCTTCCGGTTTTGGAAGATTGGAATCCTGCAAATGTTAAATCGGCAAGATTTGATGTGTATAGAGAACTCTTTAAAGGAAGAGATCCTGCAGATCTAGCTCTAAAGGTTTTTGAAAACGCATCCAGTTCTCATTTAGGTTTTAATAGGGTGGTTGCCGTTCGTGATGCGGCAAAAGAAGCTGGATATGGAATGGATGAGAGGAAAGTTGCAGAATATGTAGAAAAATATATCTTAGAGCGCCCAAATGGGAAAAGTTATTATCCTTTTGTTGATTTTAAGGAACAAATGGATTTAGCTGATGGTGCACAAATTCAGATTGATAAAACAAAGTTGCAAAAAGAAGCAAATACTATTTTGGCGAGAAAAATTTCAGTTGATCCGGAGCTTTTGCCTACATGGAAAATTCAAGGATCTCTCCAGTCACTAAAGGAAGCCAAGGATCAGGGTGTTGCAATCGATACAGCTCTCTTCTCTGGAGTGCTAAATCAAAATTTATTAGGTTATATTGAGCAATATCCAGTCGCTCGGCTTTTGGGGGCTTCTCTTGTGGGGGTATTGGAAGGTGCAAAAGAGTTGAGTTTGAGCTTGAATATCTCGATGCTTAAAGGAGCGCTTACAGAACGTATTAATACTCCTAAGGATGAAAAAGAATTACTTGAAACGCTATTTAATTTAGATTCACTCATCAAACGTTTGAAGGATGAAGGGTTTGATTTGCACTATGAGGATATAAAGGCAAAATTGGAACAAGATTCACGCGTTGACGGAAAAACTCGAGGAGAGCTTGACGCAAGAGCAGTAGAATTGTTTGTAAAAGAATGTGAGGTAGCTGATGATTCCGTGAGATTACCAAAGGATGCGCTTTTAGATAATTCTGATGTGAAAAAGGCTCTTATGGATTTGGCAATTCGTAAGCCTGAGAAAATGTTATTTGGCAGTGGTCTACTTTTAGTATTTGGGGTGGACGCAAAAAAACATGAAAAGTTTACCAAAGAACTTCGATTTCACGTTTTGTATTCTGTAAGCTACATGTCAGGTGGTGTCAATAATTTTATTGTTAAATATCTGGAAGCTCAGGATAAAACAGTTTATAGTTCTGGTTTGTCCAATGCGTTGAGTTCTTTGAAAGAAGTTTTGGAACTTGCTGACAAATACAATATCTTTTATGATCGTAAGGTTCTTAGTGAAAATGTAAATCAAATTGTCTGGGATGTATTAGACAGGGAAGATAGTGTACGCGATTGGTTTTTTGGTTACGATGAATTATATGTGAAACTTGATGAAGCCGGTTTGGGGCTTCCTGCAAAGTCTGAAGAGCTACAGAAGCACTTTACGCTTCTTGCTCAAAAACATGTTGAACCTAGGACATCTCAAGATCCGGAAGATTGGTTTTCCGAGCTCCCTGAAATTCATGATAAAGCGGGAGAAAGAGGAATTATGTATGATGGCGTAGCACTTCACGAACAGATAAATGCTATATTGGTGGAGCCAATGGATAGGGATGGAGAAATTAAGCGTTATTTGGCTCTGCCAAATATACAAGCAACATTGGATAAAGCTGGAATTAGTCTTGACGAGGCTACTCTTAAACGGATCAAGTTCTTCTCTAGGTATATGGAGCAGTAATTGACTTCTCTTCCTCCCAAGTACAAAATGCCACTGTATTTAGTCGTTAGTAAAATTTAACCAAAATTTATGGATTATCCAATGCTTCTGGAGGAGCTTAAGAAGGCAATGCTGGCGCGTGATGAGCTTAAGACGTCGGTTTTAAGGATGCTTAAGGCGGAGATTATGAAGATTCAAACCGACGGAACGGGTACCGAGATTACGGAAGATGTGATCCAAAAAACAATTGCAAAATTGGTGAAACAGCGCAGGGATTCAGCCGACCAATTCAAAGCGGGAAACAGGCCGGATTTGGCGGAAAAAGAAGAGAAGGAAATTGTAATTTTGCAGGTTTATTTGCCGGAGCAAATGAGTGAAGAAGCCATTCGGGCGGAGGTCTTGGCGGTTAAGGCAGAGCTTGGCGTTACGAACAAAAGCGGCCTTGGCAAACTGATGGGCGTGCTCATAGGGAGGCTCAAGGGCAAGGCGGACGGGGGTACTATCAAGAGGATTGCGGAGGAGGGGATGTAAAAAGTTTCTTATGAGCATGTCATTTCTTTTAGAGTGCTATCCTTCTTCTCTTGATGTACGGGAGAGAATTGGAGCAGAAGGTGATTTTTCAGTGTCAGAGGCGTTGGATTTGGATTCACAGTTGGATGAAATTAGAGTTTCTGATGCAGTGGATCCAACCGATGATGTTGAGGTTGTACGTGCAATGTTACGTAATTTTGCTAAAGTTTCTGCAAGGAGAGAGGATTTGTGGCTTATATATTGTCAAACGGGTTGGGGAACTTGGATGCATTAAGAGAGTTTCTGGAAAAGAGCCTCGCAACAGGAATTTCATTCCGTTGCGAGTGGAGTATGGTGCCGAAGGTGGGGGTCGAACCCACACTTCCGGTGAAGGAAACGGGATTTTGAGTCCCGCGCGTCTGCCAGTTCCGCCACTTCGGCATTTTGCGCGCAAAAGCTTTTGCGCGCGCAGAAATTACACTATTTGGAAATTTTGCACAACGGTTAAATTGTGATAGGCTACCTGTTGTAATAATTTTTATCACTCTTATGTCTATGAAAAATTCAAAAACACTTTTGGTGGGGCTCAGTTTCTTAGTCCTTGGAATTATGATAGGCCTTTCACTCTCTTCAGGTGGAAGAACCATGATGGCGAATTTGGTAAGTGGAAATCCAAGTGCAGCAACAGATAGCAGTGCCTCTCAAGCTCAAGGTGCTGCTCCGGAGGCTGAGCCAACAGGTGCCGAGATTGCGGCGCAAGTGGATCCAAGTGCCATGGAGGTCATGTCCGTAAGCATTGATGACGATCCAATTCTTGGAGATTCCGAGGCGCCAGTTACAATAGTCGAATTTAGCGACTTTCAGTGCCCTTACTGTGCAAAATTTGTTACCGATTCCATGGGTAAACTAATGGAAAATTACATAGACAAAGGAATCGTGAAAATCGTTTTCCGTGATTTTCCACTTCCTTCACATACAAAGGCTGCGGTTGCCGCTCAAGCGGCTGAGTGTTACAGGTCTTTGGGGGCTATGGCAAAAGACGAGTTATATTTTGAGATGCATGACATGCTCTTTGCAAACCAGTCGGTTTGGGGACAATTTAACGACACCGTTGATCCCGAAGCAGCAATTTTGAAACTGATGGAATCGGAGCTTGGTGAAGAAGATGGGACTATTAGTCGAGTGAAGAGTTGTATTGATGACGGCTCTATGCAAGCCGAAATTGAGGCCGACTACAAAGCGGGCCGCGAATATGGAATCAGCGGCACACCAACATTCTTCATTAACGGGAAGAAATTGGTTGGCGCTTATCCTTATGAGGTTTTTGCAAAAATAATCGACTCACTTAAGTAGTCAATAATAATCTCACAAAATGTTCTTTGATGAAGTCACTTTAGAGCTGGCCGCCGGGCGCGGGGGAAATGGTGCCATGTGTTTTCACAGGGAAAAATATGTGGATAACGGGCCGCCTGATGGTGGTAATGGCGGAAACGGCGGCAGTCTTATTCTGGAGGCAGATGAAAATTTCAGCACGCTTCAGCATTTTACAGGTAAGAAAAATTTCACGGCGCAGAACGGCGAGAATGGCCAAAAAAATGATATGTACGGTAAAAACGGTGAAGATCTAATCTTAAAAGTGCCGGTTGGAACTACGGTTTTTTCCGTGGGCGCGGATGGTAAGAAAGGCGAAAAAATTGTCGACTTATGCTTGAGCGGGCAAAAATGTCTTATTGCTCACGGAGGGCGAGGCGGCTACGGAAATGGAAATTTCATGAGTAGCACGCGCCAAGCGCCCACTTTTGCCGAGCTTGGGGATAGGGGCGAGGAACTTCGCGTTCGGCTTGAGCTCAGTTTGGTGGCGGACTCTGGATTGGTGGGTTTCCCATCGAGCGGAAAGTCGACCTTAATTTCTCATGTTTCTTCTGCAAAACCCAAGGTTGCGGCGTATCCGTTTACCACGCTTGAGCCGCATTTGGGAGTGGTATATTTGGCCGACTTTGGCGGAGAGAAAAATCAAAGTTTTGTGATTGCGGACATCCCGGGAATTATTGAAGGTGCGAGCGAGGGAAAAGGGCTTGGACATGCGTTTTTGAAGCATATTTCACGCACGGCCACGCTTCTTATTTTGCTGGATCCGTTCTCTTACGACGGCAAAAGCGTTTGTGACCAGTACCGCATTTTGCGCGCCGAACTCTCAAAGTACAGCGCTGATTTGACGGCCAAGGATTATTTTGTGGTTTTGAATAAGATCGACTCAATTCCGGAGGAGGATCGCGCGCGGATCCGAGCGGAATTTTTGAAGGAATTTCCTGAAGAAAAGAAGCGGTTCTGGGCCGTTTCCGGAGTGAGCGGGGAAGGCTTGGACAAACTCATGTTCGACTTGTTTAAAATTGTGAAGAACAGGAAAGGTGAAAAAAGTGGGACGGTTTTAGATGAAAGTGGTGAGGACGGTTTTTCTGCGCGCGCAGAAGATATTGTTGAATACAAACCTTATAAATTCTTGGATGAGGAAGGGTTCAAAGTTTCACTCATGTACGAAGTGGATTTGGAAAAATTTGAAGAGCCTGTTTGCGGACTTATTATAAAGCCGGAGGTGAAACAGATGCGCAAATTATATAAGGTTGAGGGGCCAAGAATTGAGCAGATTTCACGCATGACAAATATTGTTTATCCGGATGCTATAAATCGTGTTTATGATGTGATGAATAAGATGGGGATAGCGCGCGCGCTCGCGCGCGCAGGAGCCGTAATCGGCGACGTCATAAAAATCGGCCCGCATTTTTTTGAATTTCATGAAATTTAGGGTAGAATCGCCTGCGTAAGCTTACTTTAGTCGTTATGAAAATCCTCTGCGGTCTTGGAAATCCGGAAAAAGAATATGATGGAACGCGCCACAATGTGGGTTTCCGTTTTCTTGATACTTTTGCCGCTCTGCATGAATTTCCTAAATTTGCCGCTAAGGGAAAGTCGCTAGTTTCTGAAAAAACTTTGGAGTTTGTTCCCCACGCTACAGCGGGGCAGGCCGGACACAAAGAGAAAATTTTACTGGTTAAGCCTCAAACTTTTATGAACCTTTCCGGCGAGGCCGTACAGGAAATTTTACAGTTTTATAAATTGCCGCTTACAGATTTGCTGGTTATTTATGATGATGTAGACTTGCCCCTTGGAGTAGTTCGTTACCGTCAGAAAGGCTCCGCCGGCACCCATAACGGCATGCGTTCTATAGTTGAAACCATTGCAAGTATCGACTTTCCTCGTTTACGCATTGGAATTGAGTCGCGCGGGGCATTTGAAGGTTCCGCACCCGCCCAAATGGACTTAACAAGCTTTGTCTTGGCACCATTTCTGAAAGCCGAATTGCCTGTTCTGGAGGAGGCAACAGCGGAGGCGATTAAGGAAACGGAGAAGTGGATTTTTGGATAAAGATCAAAATAGACTGGACAAGTTGCTGGTACATGTTTTATATTAGGTGGGCTTTTGTTATTAAATATTTTTTTATGTGTGAAGGTACTGGAAATTCTGAGTCTGCTGAGACCACAATTAGGGCAGATCAGACACATGGTTTGCTTGAAAGACATGGACTCCCTCGAACTTGTGATCCTGGAGATTGTAGGCCAGATGGTTTAGGAGAAGAAGAATTCCCTGAAGATTCAGATGGTTGTGTTCCCGTTTATTATGAGATTCAAGATGAAGATGAGGAGAGTGACTAAATTCTCTTGTCTAATCACTGATTTTCTCGTAAAGTGACCGCGCTATAGGTTTTAAAGTTTTTAATCTTTTAAATTATGTTTGCAATAGTTACTCTCGGTGGAAAACAATTTAAAGTCCGTGAAAAGGACGAACTTGAGGTTGAAAAGCTCGACTTGGAAGATGGTAAAAATTTCAAAGTGACCGAGGTTTTATTAGTTGCGGAGGACGACGGGTCAATGGTTAAAGTGGGTATGCCTTATGTTGCAGGCGCACACGTTGAGTGCCAAACAATCGAGCAAGGTAAGGGGGACAAAATCCGTGTCTTCAAATTCAAGGCAAAGAAGCGTTATCACAAAACTCAAGGACACAGGCAGGCATTCACGCTTATTAAGGTTTTGAAAATTTCCGCAGTCGAAAAAAAGGCCGGCGCAGCATCTGCAAAGGAGGAAGTGCTCGCAGTTGAGAGCGCACCAAAACCTGAAAAAGCTGTGAAGGCGGCAAAAATGGCTAAAGTAGCAGCTCCCAAAAAGGCGGCTCTAAAAGCTCCAAAAGCTGAAAAAGCTCCTGCAAAGAAAGTGGCTAAGAAGGCTACCAAATAAACTACAAGTAGCACACCTCAATCTTAACCCTATTGCCAAACTCGGCGAGTCCCATCCTGAGCCTTTGAAGGAAAGCGCTATTATCCGTTCCAGCTTTTGTTGCAATAACTACTCTGAATGGTTCGGCTTCGGTGATTTTTTCTCCGTAGCCATGGCCTCCGGTGGCTATTTTGGCCGCAAGTACGGTTTGGCTGACGCCTTCTTCAGCATTGTCACAGGCGCTTACCGTGAACATCTCAGGCGCACCTTCCACTCCGTCCGGATTTAGACCCCCCACAAGGTCGACTAAAACTCCGAGAGCAATGTGAAAATGAGGTCTTTCCACGCCAATATGCTCATACTTTAGCTCCAATCTATTTGCAACTTCACTCGAGAACCATTTTGCCAAGTCGACTGCTTCCTTCCACCCCATCTCATCTTTAAATCCTTGTGATAGCAAGCCCCAAACAAGACCTGCCGCCCCGCACTCATCATGACTTGTGATTGTGGTGAGTCCGGCGTCTTTCAAATTGTCCACAATTGCCACTATTGCAGCATCCAAAGCAGCACGATCTTTAAGTCCGCCTTTTGTGAGTATGCTTAGTGCATGATTTAGCCCTGATCCTGCATGGCGCCTTGTGCCTCTTTTTGTGCCTTCATCTATGCAAGTGCATTGACCGTTAGTTTCAAGAAGGTGATTTGCTTTTCCACTCATAAAAAGCGCTTGAAAACCACCATTTTTTTCGACTGTTTGGAAGAGGCCGCTTTGCTCGGCAAAGTGGGCGTCTAATTCTTGGTCTACGTGATCAGATTGAGTCATAAAAAGTGTTTAAATTATGGATGCATTTTAAATACTAAATTCTTGGAGTCAAGGGCTTGACAGGTTGAGCTTTTCTGTTTAAAGTAAACGCAGCTTTAAGGGGTGCCTTTTATGAAGAATCTACCGGCAAATATCGATCCCGCTGACGAAGAAAGACAAGCTTTTTTTCTGACTGGGGCGGCCATCATGGGGATAGCTATGATCGCACCAGTAGCAATAGCAGCAACAGCAACAGCAACAGCAGAAGCTCTCCTTGAGGGACGAAATATGGTTTTAACTCATGATTGGGTTGGTAGAGATGTTTCCAAAGGTAGAACAATAAGGGATATAGATCTAAGCGATGTAAGGATTTGTCTTCCAGATGGAACAAGTTACCAAGGTTGTTATTATCCCGTCAGCGCAACTAGAAAGGATGGAGCTGTTCATAGGGTTTATGTGTCTGTTGATGAGACATCTAAAGTTTTTATTTTACCGGATGGTAGAGAAGTTTATGACATGTGTGGCGGCTCTTATCATTATTTAGGTAATAAAAATTTGTGTATTGGTACTACTTCAATTTCTGCACCTCCAATAATGCCTGATGAGATGTTCGGTTATAGAGTCAATGGATATATATACGGAGATGAATCTGATGATAAATCGAGAGATGTGGAGTGGTCTTGTGACCTTGATGATCCAAGTCGCCGCTGGGCATTTATCAAAGGTGAATTTGAATGTGTTGATCCGTCTGGGTTTTTGGGTGAACCGCATATTGTGTGGAGTTCTACCGGTAATTCTACTTTTGTAATTCCTAGACCGGCAGGTTTGATTCCTGGCAATGAAGAATTTGTGCCAGTCTCATCAGGATTTGGGTCAATGAAAAATGGCCGACTTTTGACTGATTCTCAAGGCAGGCGAGTAATTAATATTGCCTCAGATAGATCTGGGAAAATTGGTTTTAGATCTGAAAACGAGAAAAGTGGAAAACAATGGGGTGTAGATACTCCCAGTAGCGCTCTACTTGGTATGCATTGTGATTTCAATGACACAAATGCAAGGTGGCAAATTGTTGACACTCCATTTGGAAAGTCGTTTAGATGTGAGCCGTGACTTTCTTCAAATCTTCCAGTTCTTCCGCAGTAAAAGTCCTTCCGTCGATTTCTAGGGTTTTGGCGTGGAGGAATTGACGGGTTAAGCCGTAAGAAGTGCGGAAAAAGGTGTTAATGTGCGGGTCGCCATAAGTTGCATCACCAATAATGGGGAGGCCAATTGAGGCTAAGTGAAGGCGGATTTGGTGGGTGCGGCCTGTCAAAATGTTGACCTTGAGAAGGGTCGCGGTGCCGTGGGGAGAGGGGAGGGCAAACTTTTTGACCACTTCAAACAGGGTAACAGCGGTGCGGCCTTGTGCATTGATTGCCATCTCTTTGCGGCGGCTCGAGTTTCTCTTGATTGAAGCATCAATGCGGCCTGTGTCTGTTTTGGGAGTACCTTTCACAAGCGCAATATAAGTCTTTTTAACTTTTCTATCTTGAAAAAGTTTGGAAAATTTGGCGAGCGCAGAGGGGTTTTTTGCAATAAGAAGTACGCCGGATGTGTCCTTGTCTAAGCGGTGAACTATGCCCGGGCGGAGCGAAGCTCCGCCCTCCTTTGAGGTGAAAGTGAGATGTGAAAGTACCGCATTTACAACTGTACCTGTAGGGTGGCCGGTTTGATCCGGATGGACGGTGATGCCCGCAGGTTTGTTGATTACCAAAATGTCTTTGTCTTCAAAAATGGTCTCAAAATAAATGTCCTCGGCCTTGAGAGTTTGATCTTTTTCTTCGATTTGCTTGAAGCTCACTATATCTTTTATTTTCAGCTTCATAGCAGGCTTGTGAATAACTTTTTTATTCACGGAAACGGCCCCTTGGTCGATCATTTTTTTGATGGACGAACGGGAGACGTTCAGGGCTTTTGTGAGGAGGGTATCTAGGCGCTCGTTTGCATTTTCTTCCGTTATTTTGAGTGTTTGAAATTGCATTTTAAGTGAGGTTTTGTTAGGCTTTGCGCATGAAAATTATAACAGATGCGGGAAAAGTCGAAAAGCTGCTTTCTCTTGGGGTTTCAGATGTGATAGTGCGCGAAGAGGCGCGGAAAAAACTTCTGAGCGGGAAGCCTCTCCGCGTGAAGCTTGGGATTGACCCAACAGGTGCGGATTTGCATTTGGGGCATATGGTGGTGGTGCAGAAATTGCGCGAATTTCAGGAGCTTGGCCATCAAATTATTCTGCTTTTTGGGAATTTTACAGGTCAAATTGGAGATCCAACCGGCAAAAGTGAGACTCGCACTATGCGCACTCAGGCCGATCTTGAGAAAAACGCCGAGCACTATTTGAAACAGGTTTCCGGCCTGCTTGATGTGAGCGCAATTGAGGTTAGGTGGAATGCCGAGTGGCTGGCGCCGCTAAGTTTTGCAGATGTGGTGACGCTTGCTTCGCAGTTCACAGTGGCGCAGATGCTTGAGCGCGACATGTTTCAAGAGCGCATCAAGAAGGATTTGCCAATTTCTATGCATGAATTTTTCTATCCGCTCATGCAGGGTTACGATTCCGTTGCGCTTAAGGCCGACTTTGAACTCGGCGGCACGGATCAAACCTTCAATATGCTCGCGGGGCGTACTTTGCAGAAGGCGTATGGTCAGGAGCCGCAGAGCGTGATGAGTGTGCCAATTTTGGTGGGCACGGACGGGGTTAAAAAGATGGGCAAGACAACGGGAAATTATATTGGCGTTTCCGAGAAGGCTGAGGATATTTATGGTAAAACAATGTCAATTCCGGACGAAGTGATTTTAACTTATTTTGAGCTTGCAGCCCGCGTGTCAAAGGAGGAGTGGCTGAGCGTTAAGGCGCGGCTCGCGGGCGGAGAAAATCCGCGTGATTTAAAGATGGAGCTCGCTCGCAAAATTGTGGAAATTTATCATGGGGAAGAGGCCGCTAGCAGCGCGGAGGAGAATTTTAGAAATACGGTGCAGAATAAGGAGCTGCCCAGTGATATTGAGGAGGTTTCATTGAGTCAAAAAGAGTGGAAATTAGTCGACTTGATTTTTGAATTGGGACTTGCGGCTACCAAGAGTAAAGCTCGTCAGCTTGTTGAGGGGGCGGGTGTGAAGTGGGGTGGTGAGAAAATTCTTGATGTGAATTTTGAAGTTGTTTTGGGTGGAGAGCCTGTACTTTTGCAGGTTGGAAAGAGAGAATTTAGGAGGGTGAAAACCTGAAAAATTCCTGACAAAAACCTGAAATAGAGTGTTTTTTTAGTAAATTGTCTGGCATGGCAATTTTGTTTGTGGGAGAATCGAGGGACAAATAACTTCACCCTCGTTTCCATGGAAAACACGCTCTCAATATTTCAAGGCAAGGCAATCAGAAGAATAATTTTTAACAATGAATGGTGGTTTTCGGTGGTTGATGTTATTGCTGTTCTTACGGATAGCACGGATCCTAGTGACTATTGGTTTAAAATGAAGATTAGGATAAAGGAAGATGACAATTTTGAACCATCGACAATTTGTCGACAGTTGAAATTGGAGGCACCTGATGGAAAACTGCGTGAAACCGATTGCGCCAATGCCGAGGGTGTTTTCCGTATTGTCCAGTCGATACCTTCTCCAAAGGCTGAACCTTTTAAGAGGTGGTTGGCTAAAGTCGGTTATGAAAGAGTGCAGGAAATTGAAAATCCCGAATTAGCCACCAAAAGAACGAGAGCTCTCTATAAACTCAAAGGCTACAGTGATGATTGGATAGAAAAACGGATGAGAGGAATAGCCGTGCGTGAAGAATTAACGGACGAGTGGACAAAACGGGGCATCAAAGAGCAAAAGGATTATTCAATTTTGACTGCGGAGATCTCCAAGGCAACATTTGGCATGACACCCGTTGAGTATAAAAAATACAAATCGCTGAAGCGTGAAAATTTGCGTGATCACATGACGGATTTGGAGCTCATTTTTTCCATGTTGGGTGAGCGCGCCACTACCGAGATTACACAAACAAGAGATTCGTATGGCTTTAATCCTCTCAAAGAAGATGCCCTTTCTGGTGGCAAAATAGCAGGTGATGCAAGAAAGGCTTTGGAACTAAAAATTGGCAAAAAAGTTTCAAGAAAGACGAATTATCTTAAAGGTGCGGAGTCTTTAGAGAAACTGCCATCTGCTGAAGAGTAGTCGGCCAGTTTGTGCGCGCGCACAAACTAAGAGATATTCACGCCCAGTTCTTTTGCCACATCTTCAAGGCTAATGAAATCTTTCTCTTTACTGCTTATAAACCTCTCTTTTGCAATACGGCCAAGTGCTAAATCAAAGAGGTCTATATGATCTCCTTCTTGTTTTAATCTGCGTTGTGATGTTTTGCGTCTCATGTCATCAAATTAACTTTATTTTGTTCTCCAATGCAAGGTGTTTTGGGCTCGCTCTCGACTTCTCCAAAATGCTTGAGTAGAATTGGTTTGCAATAGGCTGGTTTGCCACTTGCACCATTCTTCAAATGTTGTAAACGATACCGTCGAGGGTATGCTTAAAAACAAATTTTCAGCTGTCAAGGGTGGGGGCACCGGAAGTGGCACAGGCGAAGTAAAAAGCGCCGGAGGGGCCGCTAGTGTCAACAGAAGCGCCGCTAACAAGAAGAGCGCCTCCGTGCTCGATTCTCGTCTCACTTCAACACTCCTCAAAACGCGGGATTCTTACCTTAAAAAACTTAAGGAGCTGGAGATAAAGTCGCTCCGGGATTTGCTCTATTTTTTTCCGCGGACTTACCGCGACGAGCAGGAATTTACGCGCATAAATGAGATGAGGACTGATGCTGTCAATGTGGTACGAGGGCGCATTAAGTCGATATTGAATTTGCCAACGCACGGACGGATGCTTGTCACGCGCGCCGTTATAGCCGACGAAACCGGCGAAGTGCCCGTAATTTGGTTCAATCAACCTTATGTGAAGCAGCTTTTTTTCAAGGGTGGAGACATAATTCTAACCGGAAAACTCAAGTTTGAGCACGGGAAAAGCGTGATGGTGAGCCCAAAATATGAGAAGCCGTCCGCCATTTTGCTCCACACTGGGCGGCTGGTGCCAATTTATCCGGAAAGCGAGGAAATAACCTCAAAATGGCTGCGCGAGAAGATCTATATGCTGCTCCCTTATGCCAAGTTTTTTGACGACTTTTTGCCGCAGGAAATTTTGGACAGGGAAGGGCTAATGGGGCTTTCTGAAGCCATTTCTGCGGTGCATTTTCCGCGGAGTGAAGAGGAATTAAAGCGCGCTCGCGAGCGGTTGGCGTTTGACGAGCTGTTTTTGCTCCAATTGATGGCGCTCCGTAGAAGGCGCGAGTGGAGAAGGGGAGCTGAGACCTTGTGCACGCGCGCGGCCGCTGTGAATTTGGATCCGTTTTTTTCCGCGTTGCCGTTCAAATTAACAGGAGCGCAGAACCGCGTGATTGGAGAAATTATGAAGGATCTTTCAGGTATTGAGCCAATGCTCCGGCTCATTCAGGGCGACGTTGGAAGTGGAAAAACCGTGGTGGCCGCGGCGGCGGCGTACAGTATCCATAAGGCTGGGCACCAAGTGGCAATTATGGCACCGACTGAAATTTTGGCCCGTCAACACCACAACAATTTGACAAAGCTCTTGAGTCCTTTTGGTATGCGGGTTGGACTGCTTTTGGGTTCGCAGGGCGCGGCGGAGAAAAAGGCTGTGCTTGAGGAGCTTGCGAGCGGCGCTGTGCATCTTATAATTGGTACGCACGCGCTTATTTCCGAAGGCGTAAATTTTGCGAGTTTGGGGCTGGCCGTGATTGATGAGCAACACCGTTTTGGGGTCAAACAGAGGGCCGTTTTTTCCGCCGGCAAGGAGAAAATCCCGCATATTTTAAATCTTTCCGCCACGCCAATTCCACGGACTATGGCGCTCACAATTTATGGCGACCAAGACCTGTCCATCTTGGACGAATTGCCCCCGGGGCGTCAAGAAATCATCACTCGAATCGTGCCGGAAAACAAGCGCGGTGATGCTTATAAATGGGTTTCCGATCAGGTTAAAAAGGGCCGTCAGGTGTTTGTAATTTGTCCCCTTATTGATGAGTCCGATGCGCTGCAGGTTAAGGCCGCAACGCTCGAGTTTGAGCGGCTTTCAAAAGAGATTTTTCCGGGGCATCGGCTTGCGCTCTTGCATGGAAGAATGAAATCTGACGACAAAGAAGCCACAATGAACAACTTTTCCGCCGGCAAAGTTGACATTTTGGTTTCTACTTCTGTGGTTGAGGTTGGAATAGACGTGCCGAATGCCACAATTATGATTATTGAAGGTGCCGACAGGTTTGGTTTGGCGCAATTGCACCAGTTTAGAGGGCGCGTTGGCCGCGGAGCAAACCAGTCGTACTGTTTTCTTTTTAGCGATTCTCAAAGCGAAAATGCCTTGCAAAGACTCAAATACATGGTAAAATTCGCCTCCGGTTTTGACTTGGCGGAGCTCGACTTAAAAATGCGCGGCCCCGGCGAAGTTTACGGCGTTAAGCAAAGTGGCATTCCGGACCTAAAAATGGCAAGTTTCACAGACATTGACTTGCTAACGCGAGTCCGAACCGCCGCAGAAAGGTTGGTGGCGGAGGATAGTGAGTTGACATTTTGGCCGGCACTCCGGTCTGAAATTCTTGCTCTGGAGGCCGCCTCCGACCTTAAAGCCGCAATGTAAGTCATTTCTCGGAATTTATTACTTTAAAACGAAGGATTTTATGAAAGATGTCAGTAATGTTGATTTAGTAGGGGCTGTTATTTTAGAAGATCCTTTCCATGTATTGGCAGGATATGCTGATGATCCAGATAAAGAAGTACTTGCTCTTTTGGCAGTAGCGGATGCAGATCAAAAGGCGTTCGATAGCTTCCTGACAGATCTTCATGCGGAAGTTTGGGGGATAACAGATGAAGTTGAAGTAGAGGTCTAAGGCAATAAGGAGCCTTAACTTCGCACAAGATATATTGTGCGGGATTGGGGATTTGTGGAGGCGTGGGGCTCCCCTGCTATTTTAAGTTATTGAAAGATTTTGGTATTTATTTTGGCCTTTAAAAATATCTGATAATTCATTCAATTCTTTGTCGTAATGGTCATTTTTGGTGAAGCGCTTGTTTTTCTTGCACCTCCCCTTCCAAAAAGACAGAAAAAATGGTATAATCATTAGATTAAAAAGTTTTAAAACGTATGGCATCAAATTCACAAAAAGTGGACCCTAAAGGGGGTAGTACATCAGAGAGGCCTGAAATCCTTCCTGTTCAGAGTCCAGAAAAAGCTACTACTGAGGCGTCGCTGGATGACCTTAAAGAGAATCTTAATAAACAAGAGTTGAAGAAAGAGGAACGAGAAACTCTTTTGACTCAAATTCTAGCAAAGACTTTAACAGATGAGACTAAGGCTTCTTTGAATGCTGTTGTTGATACTACGGAAGTTGATGAAAAGAAAATGGCCATTTTAAGAGATTGTACTGCTTATGTTTTAGCATTGGAGTGGTATAGAAATGTAGAAATTGGTACTGTTAGTGATTTGATCACTGAATTAAGGACGTCGAGAGATGAATCATTGAGATTTATGAGTCAGATTCTAGTTAAAATGGTTGGGAAAAATGGTGATCCTGTTGGTCAATATTTTCAAAATTCACTTTGGGATGAGGCTAAAAAAGATGGTGGTGAGATCTTAGAAAATATGAGAAGTATTGATGGATATTACAAAGGTCTAAAAGCTCAAGAACAAGCAAAAGAGAAGGAAAAGAAAGACAAAGATAATAAGGGTAAAAGTTGGTATGGTAAGCATTCAAGCGAGATAACTACAGGACTTTTGATTGGTGGTATTGGGCTAGGCGTATGGTGGCTTGGTAAGAAAATTTTTGGGAAAGCCGATCCTGAAAACAAGGTGTCTGCTGGTGCAAAAGTAGCTTTAGGTGCTTTGGTTGGGGCAGTTGGTGTTGGGCAGGCTCTAAGATTTGAATCAGTACAAAAATTAATAGCCCATGGAGACTCAAGTTCGTGGGTTTATCAGCCTTGGGCTAAAGGTTGGGCGGCCGCTGCTAATGCTGAATTTGGTGTAGCAGCTGACTATTGGACTGGTAATGGTCCGAGCACGGCCGAAATGGAATTATTTGATCAAATGGGCGAAATATTTAGTGTTTCAGAAAGCAGGCTTTGGGCAATGTCAAAACTTGGATTTGATGAATTTATGGAAGGCAAAAACTCTTCACTTCTTCCTTGGGCTCAAGATGATGATGAAAATGTGAGAACTAAAATAAAGGATTATTTTTTGCCTAAGCTTGAACAAAAATTACCTTATTTGAAAGATCCTAGTCAGAGGAAGTCAGTGACTTTGCAGCAAGTTCTTGTAGATGGATACAAAAGAAATGTGATCAAGGAAGTCGATCTTACAGATTTAAGTCAAAAAGATCGTAAAGGTATTGATGACCGTGAAAAGGAGGATGACAAAGCAACAACTGAAATGGCAACACTTCTTGATAAACCCGAGGAAAATGTAGATGCACTGCTTAGGATGAGCGAGGGTATGAAAACTGAATTAGACCAGCTTGATGGAGCGGTTGATAATGCTGTGCAGGATGGATGGGTTGCTTTTGAAAACTTAATTGGGATCGACTTTGATGTTGGTGGCGATCAACCTGATGAGTACCGTGATTTGCATGAAGCTCGTCAAATACTTCATGGTTTCTTTTTGGAGTCTGGAGAAGTGGATCATGAGTTTTTCAGGACTCAAAAGGACAAAGTGGTCGAATTTATGAATTTTTTGAGACTTCACAAAAATGATAAAAAACCGTGGACAGATGCTATAAAAGAAGATTTTGCTGATCTTAAGAATGAAATGCTGGAACTTAGAGATAATATTAGTGCAAGTAAGCGGAGAGCTGAAGTCGCTAATCTGAAGCGAATGGAGAAAGATAGAACTCCCGGAGAAATCAAAGATGATGTGGTGGAATTTGCAGATAAAGTTGTATTTCAGGGTTTGTCCGGTGCATGGCATCGTATGGAGTATAGGTTGGAAAAAATACAAGATGGCAATAAATTTTATTGGGCCCTTACGATTGCGCAGGCTGTTGGAGTTACTTCAGAATTTGTTGGTATGGATGCAACGCAAGGCCTCCATATGAAACCTGTTAATGGAAAACTTGATTTTGCTTGGAAAGTTGCGAATGGTGCTGCACTCAAACCGTTCGTGTTCACATGCAAGTGGGCCTATAACGGTCATAAAGTATTTAAAGCGTACAGATATTCCCCATCAGAACTTTTTGAGAAGCTTTTGTCCGGAGAGTTGAGTGAAAATGAAGTTAAGACGCGGACGAGGCTTGCCAATAAGTTTAGCGATTTATATAAAAGCAGGTGGTTTAGAGTGCGTGATAGTTGGTTGACGGCTGCCGATACGGATCTTGGTTATTACGCTAGGATAGAAGAACATTTGCCGTCTTTGAGTGAAATGCAGAGATGTATTGACGGAGAAATTAGCTCTGAAGGAATTAGAGTAGATGAAGCTGCTTCATTATTGGATAATGAAAAAATTATGACTAAAGCCAAACTTAGCGAAATTCGTTTTTATCGTATCCTGAAAGGACTTCATGGAACACCACATTTTAATAGTGTGATAGCATATTTGGAATCTGGTGTAAAAATGTCACCAGAGACTCAAGCAGTTTGGGATTCTTTAACTGATCCCCAAAAACAAACTGCTCGTGATTTAATTAAAACTCCGGAAGGCAAATCTGTTGTTAGTAAGTTCTTAAAGACTAAAGTAGTGGTGGATAATGTTCCACGTTTATTAGAGTCGGCGGCAGATGGTAGTTCTCATAAATATCGCTTTGCATCTGAGGAATATACTCTTACGCAAAGTGATATTGGGGCGAAAGCCGGAGAAATTGCAGCTATAGAAATAGCTGAAGGACGAGGGCCCAAGCCAGGTGGGGATACAGCTGCTTTTGATGCGGCTAATTGGGATAGAGCCATTCAAAATTTATGCGAAGAAAGATTCAATACTCCAATTAAACTTCCTGAAGGTAAGTATCGTCTTGCAGGTCAAGAATTCACAATAGATCAGGCAGAACTTGTCCGTAGAAGTAGTCCCGGAAGTGGAGTAAGTGAAGTTGATGCGGCAAGGGCAATGTGTGTTGAACAAGGGACTGCACATCTTGCGATTGAAGATATGCGAATTACGCCCGAAGGTATTCATGAATATAAAATTGGTAACGAGTGGATTCGAACTGAAAACCCAACAACTCCTGCCAAGTTTGCGGAAGTTCGTACCGCTTTTGAAGCAGAGATGGCAAAAACAGGAAGAACTTTTGATTTTGCAAAGTTTGCTGCTGATACAAAATTGCTGAAATTCTACCAATTGTTCAGTGAGGTTGTTGGTGTGCCAATGGCTGTTGCAATTATTTATTATCTACATACTGCTGAGGATAAACGAGAGGCTATATGTCAAGTTGCAGGAGGTCTTATTGCTTTCGAGGCTGGCTTTAGAGGTGCAAAAATGATGGATAGTCGAGTTGCGAGGTATGTTAAAGATCCAAGGTATAGGTTCGTATTGGATGTTGTAGCAGGAATGGCAGCTGCTTATGGTATTGCCGAGCCTATTGGTGGTTTGGTTGAAAATTATTTTTCTAAAATTCCAGCCTCTCATGCTGTTGGTGGAGAAGTTGCAGATATTTTTTCAAAAGCGGGGTATAGATTTACTTCTAGAGCTGTTTTGCAAAGTGCTGAGAAAGGGCTGATTCGAAAAGGTATGGAAAAAACGGGTATAAAGGCATTCGAAAAAGCTTTTGAAAGACGAATCACAGTGTCTTTTATGGGAAAAATCGAGCAAATTGCTGCACGTCAAGGTGTTAGGCAGGTACTTAAAATCCTTGGCTGGAGAGGCGTCACTACCGCTGCACTTTTGGCAGATGATGCAACCGTTATAGGAGTTGTTGATGACATCCTTGCTGTTGGGCTTTCTATTTGGATGAGTTATGACTTAATTCAAATAATTCGTTTAATTGCTAATGCAGTAGAAGTGCAAAATCAAATGGAAGAGAGACAAAGATTCCCTATCACATCTGTTGACATAAGAGGTTCTCAAAATCGAGCAGCAATTCAAGAAAAACTCATTCCTTATGGGCTTACTGTTGATCGTATTTATGAGCTTCCTGAAGACGCTCTGTTTGATATTCTAGGAACTTTACCTTCAGTCGAAATTGAAATTAAGCGTGAAGCTACAATAGGTTCGGAAGTGTGGACTCTAACTCAAGGTAAAGCTACTGGTATTGCTGTCTTGGATCAATATAAAAATTCTGTAGCAGAAATAACCGGTGAAGATGCTACGGAAATGGATGAGGCAATTGATCAAATTGAAAAAGCAGATGTTAAATTAGATGATGTGCCAGCAAACAATAATGATTACTATAAAGAGGATGTTAAGGAAGCAGGTTAGCTTTTTGGTGATCTACAGCTCTTTCATCATATATGTCCCCTTCTCAGCGTAGCCCCATTTTTTGTAGTAGGGTTTGGCGCCAATGCCGGAGATTATGGCGAGGCGCGGGAAGGAGGCGGCGCGGGCTAGTTCCTCGGCTTTTTCAAGGAGTCGGTGGCCGAGGCCGAGGTGTTGGGAGGCACCCTTTTTTGCTTCCCCAACCAAGACTTCTGCGCCGTAAGTGTGAAGTTCGCGGACAATAGCGGCGTTTTTGAGTTCGGGGAGGAAGGTTTGCGACGGGAATCTTAAGCGCAATAAGGCGCAGATTTTATCGTGCTTTTTGTCTACGAAAGAGAGAAAAAATTCTTTGCCGCCACTCGCGGTGTATTCAATGGTTTCCAGCGTGAGATCTTTGGGATCAATGGCCTCCCCTTTTATTTCTCTGCAACGGATACAGCGGCACTTCACTTGCTCGGTTTTGGCGACTGGATTTTTGTAAGCGGGATCTTCCAAAATTTGCCTCAAATTTGTTTTGCGGGAGCCTTCCAGAATGGACTCCCCCGGAATGTCCCTATAAAGCCGTTCAATGCGGACATATTCGGGGACTTCCGCCTGCATTTTTTGAAGAAGGGTGAAGAGAGCTTTCTCAGAGTAACTTTTGTAGCGGCCCTTCGCCCAGAGCTTTTCCAAGGGCGAATATGGCACAACCACACAAGGGTAGATTTTTATTTGGTCGGGGCGAAGAGCCACATCTTCAAAGCACTCGCGAATCATTTTGAGGTCTTTTGCAGGCGTACTTCCCGGCAAATTCGGCATCAAATGAATTGCAATTTTAAGTCCGCTGTCACGCAGAAGTTTGATGGCATTTTTAATTTGTGCAAGCGTCTCTCCCCTCTTCACCGTGGCCAAAATTTTTGGGTCAGTGTGCTGAACTCCAAGTTGAATTTTTGTGACGCCGAGGGTGCGCAGTTCTTTGATGGTGTCCTCAGTCACAGAATCAGAACGCGTCTCTACGGAAAGCCCAATAATCTTATGGCGCGCAGTTTCATTTCTCTTTTGCGCCTCTTTGAGAGTGCGTGAAGCGCGGCCGCCGCTTGGGTTGTTGCAAGAGTCGAAAAGGGATTTTATAAATTCCTCGCGGTATTTTTTGGGGTAGGCTAAAAATGTTCCGCCAAGCACAATCATTTCGATTTTTTCCGTTTCATGGCCTTGCAAGCGCAGGCTTCTAAGCCGCGTTCTAACCTGTGCCGCGGGGTCAAATCCTTCCAAGACCGCGCGCATTGCACCGGGCTCGTTTGAGAGGTACGATTTTGGCATTCCGGGTTCCGCCGGACAGTAAATGCAGTGTCCGGGACACGGCCACGGCTTCATCAAAACCGTGATAATTGTCACGCCGGAAAGTGTGCGAATTTTCCTTTTGCGAAGGAGTTTTTGAAGCCCCGCATTGCCCTTCCAGCCCTCCTTTGTGAGATTTTTGTATGCGGCTTGCAAAGCAAAATTAGTCGAAAGTCCGCCTCCGTATTTTTTTGCGAACGACTTTTTGAGTTTATGAAGCTCCTCCTCCGTGATGAGGCCGGAGGCCGAGGCTTGTTTTACCAGCCGTTTTTGTATATCTTCAGGAAGAGTTTTCACTCCCGCATTATGCCTCATATGAAAATTAAGGAAAAGGTCAAGAGCACCTATAATGCAATTTCCGCAGAATTTTCTTCCACGCGCGCGGGCTTGTGGACGGAATTTGACTCCTTCCTTCCCTATTACAAAAGTGATTTTAAAGTGCTCGACTTAGGGTGCGGGAATGGTCGACTTTTGGACTTTTTGGGAAAACATGGCTACTCATCTTATCTTGGCGTGGATTTTTCAGAGAAGCTTATTGAAGAAGCGCGGAAACTTCATCCAAAGGAGAAATTTGTGGTGGCGGATATGGCAAAGCCGCCACTTACAGGCGCTCAAAAATTTGATGCCATTTTTGCAATTGCTTCTTTTCATCATTTGCCACCAAGCGAACAAGTGGCGGCCCTCGGCGAATGGAAAAAACTTCTTAAGCCCGGCGGCTACCTTTTTATGACAAATTGGAACCTTTTTCAGCTCAAATTTTGGAAGTCTTGGCTAAGGGCGTTTTTGTGGCCCCGCTATGGATTTTTTGGACTTCAAATTCCATGGCAAAATAAGGTTAAAAGGTACTACTATGCGTTTACTGCTCGGCGGCTCTGTCAGCACCTTCTGACAACAGAATTTTCTGTGATTCTCTGTGAAAAAAATCGCAACATTGTTATAGTTGCCCGTACTTAGCAATTAACTCCAATTTTTATGGGCAATAGCATTTTTGAGAGCATTAGGAAGGTAAATGAGTACGGTCAGGAATATTGGAGTGCGAGAGATCTCTATAAACTTCTTGGCTATACAGAGTATGGTAAATTTTTGCCGGCAATTGAAAGAGCAATGGAGGCGTGTAAGAATAGTGGACAAAAAACAAAGGATCATTTCGCCGGCGTGAGCGAAATGATAAAAATCGCTACAGGAACCCAAAAAGAGACCGTTAGAGAGTCCCAAAATTTTGATTTATCCCGATACGCTTGTTATCTTATTGCGCAGAATGGAGATCCTAGGAAGGAAGAGATTGCCTTGGCACAAACTTATTTTGCTATCCAAACTAGATTGCAAGAAGTGCAAGAACTCCAAATTGAAGATAGTAAGAGGGTGTTTTTGCGAGATGAGATGAAAGAACATAATAAAAAGTTGGCCAAGGCTGCTAAAGATGCAGGAGTTATAAATTATGCGAGTTTTCAAGATTATGGCTACATGGGTCTCTATGGTGGACTTAGACAAAAAGATATACATACAAGAAAAAAACTAAAGAAAAATGAAGCAATTTTAGATCACATGGGTAGTGAAGAATTGGCTGCTAATCTTTTTAGGGCTACTCAGGCGGAAGCAAAACTTAAGCGTGAAAATATTTTTGGGCAAAGTAAGGCAAGTCAGGCACATAATGAAGTTGGTAAAAAAGTTCGCAAAACTATTAAGGAGCTTGGCGGGACAATGCCGGAGAATTTACCTGCAGCAGAAGATGTGAGAGAATCTAAGAAACGACTAAATGATAGTAAAAAATTGATAAAATGAACCTTTGCGGCGTAAACATCTCGACTATTACTTTGGCGGAGGTTGTTCAAAAATTGGATGAGCCGCAAATTATTTTTACCCCAAACCCTGAAATTTTGCTTGAAGCGGAAAGAAATCCGGAGTTTAAAGAAGCGCTTTCTTGCGGAACTTTAATGCTTCCGGATGGGCATGGACTACAAATTGTGTCAACTTTGATGAGGTTGAAATCGCGTTTTTTGAGAATGGTTTTGTACTTCCCTTCCCTATTACTTTATTTATTTTGGAAGGCGCCATTTAAAAAAGTGATTCCTGAGATTATTCATGGGTCGGATTTTACGGTGGAGGTTTGTTCGTGGGCGGCAAAGCGCGAGAAAAGTGTTTTTTTCCTTGGTGCGCGCGCACAAGGTGCAGAAAAAACCGCTGAATTTTTTAGTCGAAAATTTCCCAATCTGTGTGTGGCCGGTTTTTCAAATTTGGATCCATCAGAAGAGGCCCTTGAGGCTGTGCTCAAGAGCAAAGCCGACGTGCTTTTTGTGGCTTACGGAGCACCAAAACAGGAGATGTGGGTAAATAAGTGGAGGAAGGAGCTTAAAGGCGTGCATACAGTAATGACCGTTGGAGGTTCTTTTGACTTTTACTCGGGGGATGTGAAAAGGGCGCCTGCTTTATTAAGAAAGTTGGGACTTGAATGGGTTTGGAGACTAGTAAGAGATCCTGTGGGTAGGAGTAGAAGGATTTGGGATGCTGTGGTGAAATTTCCTTTAATGTGTCTTTGCCATGACTTTAATAAACTTCAGCTAAATAGCACTTCTCGCAGTAAATGATATCTTTTCTCTCAGGTGAATAAGAGGTAAATAGAGGACTGCCACATTTTGCGCATTGGCGCTCCCAAAGCTTATAAGGATTTCTTGCATTAAAACGGCGTTTAAGTCTGCATTCGTAACATTCCTTTGGTTTGTTTACTCCGATTTTTTGGTAGAGGATTTCTTCTTGGGAAATTATTTTGTATGGTTTTTGACAGGTCTTGCAGGTTAAAAGTTCTCCATTTGCATTCGCTACTTCGCGCTCCTTAGATTCTTTTTCTTTCCACTTCCATCCTTTTGCCAGCACTTCTTCTTTTGGCATTTCATAATAGTCGTTTGCCATGGTTTCATTGTATGCAAAAGGTGAAATTTCAGCGGGGAAAAATTCACCCCACTCTCCGGTTTTTTGCATATGCTCAATTATGCGTGGAAGAAGTTTCAAATAATCTTCTTTTGAATATTGCTTGTTTAAAATGCAATAGTCTTTATGTACTAGGCCGGTACAACCAAAACAGTTGTTTGTTGAGCTTGTATTGTCACAATAGTAGCAGTCTGATCCGCCTCTAAATAAACTGCAAAAAGCAGAGTTGTGAGCATTAGTTGTTGCGTGCATTTCATAAAGCAAGTCCGATTCCTTCCCTGCCATGTGACAATCCATCATATCCTTCCCTTTCCATCCTGCGTTGAAACAATATTTGAGATCTTGAGCTCCCATTAATACATCAAAACAGTAATAACAGTTGTGTGCATTCTCAATGTAATTCCCTGTGCAATTTTCAGAATTTTGTATGTGCGCAAAAATTGTAGGAAGTTTCAGTTCCCATTCATTGAATTCTTTGATGTATTTGTCAGTCTCCTCTTCTAAAAGTTTCATTTTGAACGCTTCAAATTCCTCTTTTGATGCTGGCTTGTTGTAAATATGGAACTCTTTATTGCGTAAATTTTTGCAAGCTATACAGCTTTTGCAGTTTTTACAATCTGTAAGAAGGTATGAATCCAGACATTCCGAGCAGTCGTTTAGATAGGCGCATTGATAGCATTTATGAGAGTTGGAACATTCATAAACTAACTGACATTCTGTACAGCGGAAAGAGTCCAGACAGTCTTTGCTAAAGGATGTACCCGTTGAATAATAAACATCTTCACTGTAAAAACACGCAAAGGCTAAATAACAATTTTTGTTGGCCATTCCAAAAGTAATGTACTTACAGTTTTCATTCGTTCCATCTTGGTTCATTGATCTGCGTGGGACAGCTAACAGTAATTCATTGAATTGTTCAAAAAATGGACGGGAAAAGTCGAAATCTCTTCCATAATCAAGAGCGTTCCATTTGTCGCTCCACCAGATCTCTTCGTCGTAAATTTTGTATGGTTTATCCTGAGAATAGAGTGAAATAATCTCTTTGCCGGAGAAGTCGCACTTTCTGTGATACAGGTTATATTGGTTGCGAAAAGCCCACCTTCTTTGAGCCCTGCAATCAGGACAAAGTGTAGGAGAAGGTACTCGCATACGGCCGTAGAAATTTTTGTCGTCATCCGTGATAACAAAGATTTTTTGACAATTCCTACAGTTTTTTTGATCCATGAAATTTAGTTTTCAAATGCTTATTTCTTTTTCCCTCTAATTCTCTCTTCCGCGCCTCTCACAAAAGGGGCAACGAATTCGATGATGCTTTTGGTGAGCAAAATGGGTTTGGCAATGTAAGTGTTTACGTTGGCCACAAGTTCTTTGATTTGGTCGGTCACTTTTACAATGTCACGCAAAATAAACATCAAATAAATGAGCGTAACAGATATAAAAATGCTCATCAGAGCCACTGCGACTGAAAGGGTCATGTAAAGGATATCGATTGATTGCATTTGGGGCGTGGTTAGAGAGTTAGAAGAGCGAGAGCGAAGAGAGCGTTAGCACGCTACTATTTTAGCAGAAGTTTCTCCAAAATGGTACCCACCATTTTAGGGTTGGCTTTTCCGTGGGATTCCTTCATCACGGTTCCCACAATTGCGGCCATAGCTTTTACCTTCCCTGCGCGCACATCCGCGGTTGCGGTGGGATTCAGTTCAATTGCTTTTTGGCAGATTGCTTCGAGTTCGCCCGCGTCACTTACTTGAGAAAGGCCTTTCTCTTTCACAATTTGTGCGGGCAATTTTTTAGTCGTGATCATCTCTTCAAAAATTTCCGACTTTGCCGCGTTGTTGGAAATTTCACCGCTGTCAACAAGTTTGATGAGCTCTGTGAGGTGGGCCGCGGTGATACCGGTTTCAGAGAGCGACTTGCCGCTTTCCTTCATATGATTTAGCAGAATTGTGCCAATAAATGCGGCGGCAGAGCGTGGGTTTTTTGTTGCGATTGCAACCTCTTCAAAAAGCCGTGCAATTTGTGAGTTTCCGGAGAAATAACGAGCATCAGCTTCTGAAACACCGTAAGCGCTTTGGAGCCTCTGCATAAGGTCTACGGGCGACTCGGGAATTTCCTTTTTTGCCTCCGCAATTTCTTCCTCTGAAATATCCATGGGCGGAATGTCCGGCTCAGGGAAATAGCGATAGTCTGAAGAGCTTTCTTTTTCACGCATAAGGTAAGTTTCTTGCTTGGTCTCATTCCAGCCAACGGTTTGGTCTGTGGCCTGAGGAGTTCCTTCTTCCCAAAGTTTTACTTGCCTTGCGGCTTCACATTTTATAGCGGCCTCCAAAGATTTAAATGAATTTAGATTTTTGATTTCAGCACGAGGGTAAAGCTTGCCGTCTCCTTTTGGACGGATTGAAACCGAGGCGTCAAAACGCATTTGACCTTTCTCCATATCGCAATCGGAAGAGCCGCAATAGCGCACAAGTTTCTGAAGAGTTTCTGCATATTCGTGGGCTTCTTCGGCACTGCGCAAGTCCGGATCTGACACAATTTCCATGAGCGGCTTGCCTGCGCGGTTAAAGTCGAGAAGAGTTCCGTTTGCGGTGTGCATGAGTTTGCCTGCATCATTTTCAAGGTGGAGACGAGTGATGCCTATGCGCTTTTGTTGGCCGCCAAGGACAATTTCAACATGGCCTTTTTCAGAGAGTGGTTCATCATATTGAGAAATTTGAAAACCGGACGGAAGATCCGGATAAAAATAGTTTTTTCTATCAAATTTTGAGTGAGGAAGAATTCTGCAATTCAGTGCAAGTGCGGCAAGAATTCCCTTCTTTACAGCCTCCTTGTTTGGCACGGGAAGTTGTCCCGGGAAACCCATACAAATTGGGCAAACATTTTTGTTGGGTTCTACGCGGAAATTATCATTGGAGCAACCGCAAAACATCTTGGTTTTTGTGGAAAGTTCAACGTGGATTTCAAGGCCTATGACAGTTTCGAATTCCATAGTGGTGAGTTTATTTTTTGATGAAAGGTTATTTTCTGGCGGAGCGGATAAGGTTTGTGAGGAGCTCTTTCAATTTGTCGTGATCATTCATATTTTGATTCTCAACAAAAGCTTCTTGGTGTTCCATTATTATTCTTTCCAGTTTTCTTGGAGAGGCAATACTGTTTAGGAAGATTGGGGTGCCGGACATGTGGTCGATCTTAATATTTCCATAACTTAAAACCGTGCCCCAAAAGCCTTTGGTCTCATTAGTAATCCCTTCAATATTTCCGTATTCGATTCTGTTTGTGGATTTATCAAAAAACGTGTGCCATTCCTGCTTTATTACGGCCACATTTGTAACTATCCATGCGTCCAAGTACCACTGGAGAACATTATAGCAAAAAAGCAGAGCGCCTACTATCATCCACCCAATCCAAAAGAGGTAAAGTGGTGGGAAAAGTGCAAATCCTAAAGCCGGTATGACTCCTCCAAAAAGGATTATTTTGAAAAGTTTTCCATAAATTAAGAACGGATGGACGTGAGCCACATAAACTATTTTTTCTCCATCGTCTAAGAGTGAACGGAACGCAATTCTATCTATAAACATTGGTGGATTTCTTTTTTATTGAGAGTAAGATGCGGAGGCATAATAGCAAAATATGGAAGAAAAACAAAATATGCCGGAAAGCAGTGCCCACTCTGAAGATGCCGGAAAGAAATTCAGTTGGAAGAACTTCATATTAGACGTGGGATTGGACGTTATCATTGTTGTTATAATGGTGCTTTTTATAAGGACTTTCGTATTTTCGCCATTCCGCGTTCACGGTCCTTCAATGTGCAACACGTTCAATTATTACAGTGGAGAATGTCTAACCGGCGACGGAGAATTTTTAATAACATCAAAACTGCCCACATGGAGTATTTTTGGATTCAGTTTTGCGCATATTGAGCGTGGTGATGTTGTGGTTTTCGACGCGCCTTATACAGACGAGGAGTATTATATTAAACGAGTAATAGGTCTTCCCGGAGAAACCGTGAAAATTGCCGACGGTTTTGTATATATAAAAAATGCCTACGGAGAATATCAAATGTTGAATGAGACTTATTTAAATGAAGAAAATTGGGGACATACAACCCCTCACAGAACGGAATCTCAGGAATTCAATGTCCCGGAAGGAAAATACTTTGTCCTTGGAGATAACCGCACAAAAAGTAGCGACTCGCGCCGATGTTTTCAATCACTTGGATGTACGGGTGACAGTTCTCCGTTTTTAGACGCAAATGCAATTGCAGGAGAAGCAAAACTGGTCGCTTTCCCATTGAGCCATTTTAGATGGATCTCAAATTTCGACTATTCCTCGTCCTTGCCACTCCAATAAAATTCTAAAAGCATCATAATCGCTATTAAAAGAATCCCATTCCAAAGTCTCAGAAGACCCAACATTAGGAGTGCCAAACAAAGGTTTGTACAAATACTAAGCAAAATCCCCTGACGGAGGGAAATCAGTATATGTTTTATGTAAACGTTATCGCTAAAACGCCATTTTTTAAAAAAGAAGAGGATTATGCTAAAAGTTCCGGCTGCAGCCACAGTGCTACTTCCAAAAAAAAGAGCCAAAGCAAGACCTGTGGAAGTATATGGATCCAATTTTTGTACAACTAAAAGAAACGCAATCCAACCAAGGACTGCAGCCAAAATTAATATAGCCAAAATTCTATAATGTGGAATTAGCGACCATTTTTTTTGAGATTCGGATTCCTCGTACATTCCAAGCGTGTTACAATGCATACGAATTCTAGCAGAATTTTATGAACTCTTACAGCCTACTTTTCTTTTCCGGCGCAGAAATTTCTCTTCCGCTTTTACGAGCACTTGTTCACAATCCGCAATTCAAGATTTGTGGAGTTATTTGTCAGCCGGACAAACCATCCGGTCGCAATATGGAGATGAAATGTCCGGCACCAAAAATTCTTGCGGAAAAATTTGGCATTCCGGTTTTTCAAACAGAGAAACTTTCCTCTGATACTGCCCTTCTGGAACACTTCACTGAGAATAGACCTGATATAATTCTAACTTTTGCCTTCGGTCAACTCTTAAATGAAAACTGGCTTAATCTTCCAAAAAAATTCGCCTTAAACATACACGCTTCATTACTCCCAAAATACAGAGGTGCCTCGCCCATTTCCGCAGCAATTTTAAATGGCGACGAAATCACAGGTTTATCAATCATGAAAATGGAACGGACAATGGATAGCGGACCTGTAGCCTTTGTCCATGAGATCCCGATTTCTCCACATATGACAACAGGATTACTTCATAACGAATTGGCTGAAAAAGCGGCGCAACTTATACCTGACGACCTCATAAAATTGATGGAATTATCAGATGAGGACACTCAAAAACTTTTCAAAAAACAAGATGAATCACTTGCCACTTACACAAAAAAACTTAATCGTGAAGACGGACTCATAGACTTCAAAGATCCTGCAGAGCTTATTCTAAAAAAATTCAGAGCTTTCACTAAATGGCCCGGCCTTTATACATTTTTCAATGGCAAAAGATTAAAATTTATAGACATTGAAAGCGCCAAAACAGATTCAGTGGAATCAATTCTGGCACCCGGCGAGGTTAAGGTGCAGGGGAAAAAAGTCTATATTGGAACCTCTGATGGATCCATTCTACTTAAAATGCTTCAGATGGAAGGCAAGGAATCAGTTTACATGGAACAATTCCTACTTGGCTATCCTGATTTTGCAACAACAACCCTACCCTTTTAGCATAGGCACCAAAAAAACCTCGGAGATATAGTCGGCATAAGCTTTATCTCTGATCAGCATTAGCTCAATTTCTTCTCCCAAGTGCAGAAAAAATACTTTTTCATCTTGCAAAAAAAGCGCATGTTTATTTACTGTAAGCGACTGAATCTCTTTAATTTGGCAAACACAAGCCATTTTTGCCATGCCACAAAAATTCTTCGGGACAACTATTGTTGAACTTGCAGATACTTCTTTACATAAAAACTTTTGCAAAAATCGAGGGATTTTCTCAAGGAAAAGAAGGCCGAAAAAAGGCTTGTTTCCAAGCAGAAATTGATGAAAGCCCTTAAGAACACTCTCCTCCCCTCTGTAAAAAATCACTCGCGACTTTTCACTTCCAAAACCACCTTGCAGGTTAAGCTTTTCAACGCATTCACGCGCCATGGCCATCTTGGTTTTTAAACTCGACTTTTCATCTTCAAGCGCATCCAAAATGCATTCCGGCTCATGCGGAATATATCTGCGGCCGTCCCGCGCCTCCTCATAAGTCACAATCCCGCGTGAAATCAACGATTCCAAAACCGAGTAAACGGACACACGTTTCATACCAATCCTTTTTGCAAGAGAAGAAACCGGAGACGGGCCAAGTCTGAACAGCATCAAATAGACCCTAGCCTCCCTCTCGGTGAACCCGAGTTTGACAAGGTTTTCTACGAACATGTGTGGGATAAAAAACGTCAGAAGTGTGCAATAAACTTACATTTTTGTAAAGCATTTGCTGTTGTCAGTAGGTGCTGACACCCCCTTGGCGCGCGGACTGTTGTCCGCGCGCCAACACCACATTTTCAATCTGTAAATCAAAAGTCGTATTTCACAAATTCGCCTGCTTGAGAATAGACTTTCCGCAGTCGATACCCCTCGGCACTCTTTCACCCCAAAACCCATGCATATCACCATTATCACCCCTCACCTCCTCAAAAGCGGCCTCATAGCAAGCGCCATTACTCGGCAAAACCTCAAACACATGACGGTGAGCCCCCAGTCGCTCATAAACGGGTTCAATCCTGAAACGGACGCACTGCTTTTCCCGCACGCCTTTGACGCGCAAATCTGGTACCAAATGCGCCCTCTCCTTGAGAATCTCAGCCCCAAACTCCCGCTGATTTTTATTGGCACCATACACAAACCTGTTTTTGGTTTGCCGGAATTCAAACGGCGCGCCCGTCAATGCATTTTTTTGGACGACTCAATCCCAATCGACGAAATCCCCCTCCTGATCCGTGACATCATCCAAAAAAGCCCTTTGTATGACCAAGGCCGACGCATAGCCGTTGGCTCATACACCTTAGACAGAGGCCAACGCATACTTGAAAACGCGAGCACTCAAATTGCCTTTACAAAAAAGGAATTCTTCCTGCTTGAACTTCTTATGCAGAACATAAACCGCATTATAAGCCGTGACAGCATTGTTGATTATGTGTGGGATAGAAATTCTTACGTGGATCCAAACACCATTGATGTTTACATGAGCCGCCTCCGCCACAAACTCGCCGACGAGAAGAATTTCACAATAAAAACTATCCCTTGTCTAGGCTATAAATGCAGCTTATAATGACGTCGATGATCGACCAAAGGCAGGTTACACAAATGCTTGAAAGGCTCGGCTTCTCTGAAAAGGAGGCCCAAGTCTACATTGTTTTGCTTGAGTTAAACGAGGCCCTCCCAAGTACAATCGCCCGCAAAACAAACCTTAAACGCTCCACGGTTTATTTCATCCTTGAGCAACTTCAGAAAAAGGGTTTTGCCAGCCATATAAAGAGGGACAATATGGTCTATTTCAGGTCCATAAGCCCCCATTTTTTCTTGGAAAAGGAGAGCTCCCACGTCAAGGACATGACCTCCGCTCTTGCAGACATTAAGACCGCCCTCCCCGACCTCCTCTCTCTCAACCAGCGCTACGCCGCCACTCCTCAAATGTCCGTCTACACCGGCCGCGCCGGCCTCATCCAAATCATGGAAGACACCCTGACGACTAAGACGGAACTGCTGTGCTGGGCCAACACGGAATTAGCATTTAACTCACTAAAAGATTACTACCCAACTTATATCAAGAAGAAAGTCCAAAAAAAATTATGGCTGAGAGGGATTTTCTGCAAAGATCCTCTTGGAGAAATTTTTAAAAGCAAAGGGAAAGAAGAACTGCGAGAAGTTTATTTGATCTCAAAAGAAGACTACCCATTCAACAATGAAATCAATATTTATGACGACAAAGTAGCAATCATCTCACATGAAGACCAAATTGGAGTAATTATCCAAAATCAGAATATAGCAGATAGCCAAAGGGCAATTTTTAATTTTGCTTTTAAGTATGCCAAACGGATTGACTCAAATTAGACAGCAGGAGTGCAAGCAAATGAGTGTGTATCAACAACTTTTGGCGTTATAGCATCTGTAAGTCCCAGATCTCTCTCTCCTGCAAACCTCAAACCTGCATCTGTTTCAGTACGACTTACACGCACAGAATCTGGACAGAAAAATACATGTAGCTCACCAACCGTTCCTTTGAAAACATATTTGGCCAACAATGCATAAGTAGCAGCCTCAATCGACACGCATCTTGCTTCCACTCTCGTATTTACATTTGCAAAAGCATCTTTCTCCGAATAACGACCACTACCATCTAAACGAAAGTTTATATCTGGCACTCTCCACCCTTTAGTCTTAAATGCACTTAAAGCAAAACCAGCCCTAACACACTCAGGCAAAACAATAATACGACTTGGATCCAAAAGTGAAGAACCTAACTTAGAAGAAAATAGCCCCTGTACTTCAGCCCTAAATAAATCTAAGGTTATAAAACTAACATCTATCGCACCCTCTTTCACACAACGGTGAACTGCCGCATGAGACGCATTAATTCCCAAATTCCCAGCTAAAGTTTGGATGCCACTTTCAGACAAAAGCTCATGTAATTTGGTGCTCGATTCATGATCAAGTGAAACAGCAATACGCCGTACACTTTCGATACGTAATCTTTCAGCAATTAGAAATGACAAAAAATCACCTCTTACGGATCCAGATATAGAGAATGAACTTGGCAGAACATTTCTTTTTACACTATCTGCCCAGCCGACAGAGGAAAAGAGTTCTTCTATAAAAACACTGTATTGAGAATTTGTTTGGCCAGCTTTCTCTCGTAATAAACGCCTCATTTGAGCATTAAAAAGATCAACCGCAAAACCCACCGCCGCCCCCTGATCATTTTCAACTCTGAATGGATTATTTCCCTTCCCACGACCTAACAACAATGGATTCCCAGCAACAATAACACAAAGTCTACCACCATCTTCTTCACAAATAGGATAAGTCTCTGTATTATGCAATTGCATCTCTGCACAAAATTACTAAAGTAAACTTAGCCAGTACGTATCCTATATTTTATATAATTTTCATTTTCTGTCAACACACATGTTAACACGCATCGAACATCTGAAAAGTCTACTTGTCAATATCGGTTTCGAAGAAAAAGAAGCTGCAATATTTTTAAGCATATTAGAATTAAAGGAAGCAATTCCTAGCACAATAGCTAGGAGATCAAATGTTAAAAGGCCAACAACATATGTAATACTTGAAAAATTGCAAAGAAAAGGATTGGTAAGTCATGTTAGGAGAAATGACATTACTTATTTCAGAGCAGTGAACCCCAATCTTTTAATTGAAGAAGAAAATGACAAACTCTTAAAACTAAAAAATGCATTACCAGAAATGATCAAGTTGCAAAATGCATTCGGGACTACTCCACAACTAACAATCTTCGAAGGTAAAAACGGGCTTATACAGATCATGGAAGACACCCTGACAACAAAAACAGGATTGTTATGTTGGTGTGATGTCGACACAGCAATCGACACAATATTAAAAGACTATTTCCCAACATATTTAAAGAAAAAAATTCAAAAAAAAATATGGTTAAATGGAATATTCACTTACAACAAAGGAGGCCTACGGCATAAAAAATACCAAAAATCTGAGCTCCGCGAAGTCCATCTCGTCCCAAAAGACAAATTCCCATTCAAAAATGAGATTAATATTTATGATGACAAAGTCGCAATTATTTCACATCAGGATGAGATTGGAGTGATCATTCAAAATCAAAATATTGCTGACACTCAGCGGGCTATTTTCAATCTGGCGTTCGAGTATGCAAAAATTCTTGAAAAAGATCTGCTCACAAAAGAGGATTTGGCATACTTAAAAAGCGAGGACACCTAACTACAAGCAAGGAAAATCCGGCAGGAGTAATTCCTACTTCTCCCCCAGCGTCCAAATGCCGTCCCAAGTTTCTGCGCGCGCAGAAACGCTCTGTGCCCGAGCACGGAGCGTTTTAATTCTCTCCCGTAAAACTTTTGTGGGGCCGTCTTCAGGGAGAACGCGCTCAACTTTGGTCAGAAATTCCTCGGCACCGGCAAAATCACTCTTCTGATAAAGCGCCAACGCGCGCTCAAAATCCGCCACAATAGCGTGGCCCTTTTCACTCACGCCTTCCTCCCTCCCAAGCAACTCAAAAATTGCAATCGCATTGTCTTTTCCTTTGAGACGTACATCGTCGACTTTCCTGAACAGAAAGCCATTTTTTGCACCGACTGTCCCCGCCGTCACTAAAATACGCGTGCCATAAAATTTGTTCGCGCCTTCAAGGCGTGATGCCGTGTTGACTGTGTCGCCAATTGCAGTGTAGTCAAAGCGCTCCGTGGAGCCCATGTTCCCAATAATCGCCTCACCGCTCGCCAAGCCAATCCTGATATTCAAATTTTTGCCCGACTTTCCGTTGAGCTCACTCACGGCGTCCCTGAGTTGCAAAGCCGTTTCGCAAGCCTTCCGCGCGTGCTCGCTGTCCGTGAGAGGCGCCCCAAAAAGCGCCATAATCGCGTCGCCCTCGTATTTATCAACCGTCCCGCCATTCAACATTATCACCTTGGAAAGCGCGTCAAAATAAAAATTCAGCAGTGAAACCACCGCCTGCGGCTCCATTTTTTCACTCAGAGTTGTGAAATTTTCAATGTCTAGGAACATTGCGGTAATTTCGCGCTTTTCCCCGCCCAGCTCGACTTTTTTTGAGCTGTCCACAATCTGTTTCACCAGCTCCGCCGCCACATAGTGAGAAAACGCATTTTTGAGCTTCTTTTTCTCGCGGAACTCGGTTGTATTTCTATAAAGAATGACTATTAGGTAGGCCGCCAGCAGCGCCGCAATCGGCCAAATGATGTCAAAAATCACTCCGCGCCCAAACCCAATTTTAGCAATAAACGGCACGCTGGCGGCCTCAAGAACCATGACAACGAGCCCCAAAGCCGCCGGCGCATACATAAACGCCGCAATCCCCACAATGAGCAGCACCGCAAGCAACAAAAGGAATTCACCGCTTGTTTGATGCCTTAAAAAGTCGCCATCAAGCAGCATTTGTATGGTATTCGCATGAATTTCAATCCCTTGCATGGGATTTTTTTCGTCGATCGGCGTGAAATAAAAATCCTGCAGCAACTTAGTCTCCGCCCCAATCAGCACAATTTTGTCCTTAAACACACTCGGATCCACCCTCCCCGCATAAACGTCCACAAATGAGTAAATTGGCCAATTCCCCGGCTTGCGTGAATAGTTGATGAGCATCTGCCCATTTTCAATTGGAATTTCCCGCGTACTGTCAAACTTGTACGCGCTCGCGGCTCCGCCGCTCGCGCTCCCTGTACCGCCTGCGTCCACAAAACTCCCCATTCCCACCCCTGTAGCCAGCGGATCTTTTTTATTGAGATATTCCCGCGCAATCTTAAGGTCAATATGCTCCTCCGTAACGCCTCCCACCTCCTCAACGGCAGGAATAGCGTAGATGGTTGAGGTGTTGGTGGAATAAGAATCTGAGACAAAATTTTGGAAGCCGGTCTTTACCACTTTTTTTATTAAATCTATAGGTTCAAGGGACTCTGTATAAGTGACAATATTGCCATCCAAAATTGGGTCGCCAACAGTATTTTTAATAAGATAAATATTGTCAAATAAACTTAACGCCTCGGAAAAGGCAACATCTTCAGGATGTGGCGAAGAGAAATATGGGATTATTGCAAAAGCAAGACTCGCAAGATCAGAATTCTCTTTTGATATTTGGAGAAAGTCAGTTGACTCCAATCCACTCGATGATTTCGACAATAAAACATCTAACATTACGACCGAAGGATTGCCATCTTCAATATTTTTTATAACATCTCCATATACAGTCCTTGACCAATTCTTTTGCTTTTGCAATGCATCGTCTTGCAAAGAGGCTTCATCTATACCAACAATCACAATTTCCTCTTTAATATCTCTTTCAGAATACAAAAAATGTAACAAATAATTCTGCGCACCACTCCACAGATTAAAGTGATGACAAACAAAACTAAGTGCAAACATACATAGAAAAACAATTCCACCAACTACGATTTTTGAACGGCTTGTAAGCAAAAATAATCTGTTTTAAATCTCTTAATTATAACAGAAAACAAGCAACTTATAAAGAGGCCAAACCAAAATTACCAAATGACAATTTATTTTCCTTCTTTTCGACTTCTCCCAGTTAGGACTGCAATAATACCAGCCACAAGAATAGCCATAGAGGATGGAGGTGTCTTACCATTAGGAAGAGCACAACCACAGACCCCATCATTTTGTTCATCACCAGTATCTAATCCAGCTGTATCGCCAACCCCCGTATCATCAGGAGAGACTCCTGTGTCACGAGCCGTATCTGTGTCATCTGTATCACCTGTTTCACCACCTCCCGTATCACCCTCATCACAAACAACAGTAATTGCGGGCTGGACACCAGGGTATGTAACATAATCCCCACTTGCACATGGATCAACATCTACCGAACCATTTGATGACACCTGAGCAAAAGTAAAAGCTCCAGGAGTCGGCTCTGGTACAACCACAGCGCTACTTGGTGGCAAAGGACACTCCATCCTAGATGTATAGAAGGCATTAAAATCAAAATCATCTGAAACTCCTGCTCCCATAGCAACATCTGAATGCGGATCAACCATAATAGATGCACCTGTATTAAGCACACCAGTCACATAATAACTATCGCCAAGATCAGCGAGTACAACGTCACCATTCGCCATATTGATTGTCATGACACCATCCTCAATAGTATAGGTCATCTCTCGAGAAACAGTACTAGGGATAACCTCAACAGCTCCATAGTCTGGAAGTACAAGCTCAGTATTACCACTCTCAACGGAGAGTGTTCCTTCGGCTGGCCTTATGTTTGTATCTACCAACTCATGGATGGAACAATCACCTTCTTGTACCAAGAGACGACCATTTCCCATGTCCATCGGCACACCATGAACTCCAGTCCATCTAGAAACTGGATTCCCAAATGGATCACTAACCAAAACAACTTCCCAATCATGTTTCGCATCAGAATACACGGCAGTATTAGAGAGAGAATCATACTGAAAATCTACTTCTTCACCGTCAGAGTCATCAAAAACAGAAATTCCTACATCCGGAGCCTCAAAACGATAACCTTCAAATTCAGCACCAGCATCCTTAGATGCATAGACATAACCAGTCCTATCATCGATATTACCAAAAGACGATGGCCCTTTATAGGTTACAACATTCTCCGCCGTACCACTATCTCCATAACCAGAAACAACTTTAAACTCTCCATAATCATCACTCATACCAACAACCTGATCATTAGAACTAGAATAAGAGGGGGCAAAAGAACCCTGACCTCTAAGACCAAAATCCGAACTAATATCCCCCCACAACCTACCTCCATCCAGAGATATTTCAATCTTATCAGACTTATTATCTCCATCCGAATCAAAAGCAATAAACAACGGATCACCTCTACTAGGATCTCCTGCTACCGTCCACAGGGAACATGGATCGCCACCAATATGTCCAACTATATCAGTTCCATATTGAGCATCTATATCCAGAGGATTCCTAACATAATTATCTTGACCATACGCCCGACCCATCATCGCATCAGCAGCTCTCTTACCAAAGTCTGTCCCAGAGATTTCACCAATCACTGGGGCAGCAGTCATGGCAAATTCAGACGCCAAGAGAGCCCCGAGAATATTAAGATTTTTACCCATAAGGAGAAATTAATCCATCACAAATATCGCACAAAACCTTAAAAAAGTCAAGCAAGATGGGTAAAATTAATTTGACAACGTGTAAACATTCACACTCTCACCTGTAGTAGACCTATTGACAACATACGGAGAATAATACGTGCTTGATCCATTCTTATAATAACCCTCCCCAACGATCACAGACTTGCCATCCGCAAAAGATTGATTTGAACTATCAACCAACTGCCACTCCAAATACGGAGCATCTATGGAACTAACTATCTGCAGAGTCAAAGTTAATGATTTTAGCTTACTACCAGAAGTAGGGTTAACAAGTTCAATACATCTCTCATATATGTCGGCATATGCATCATGATCATCTACTGGAGCTGCAGGATCAGTAGAGAGAACTATATATCCTTTACTTAAAGCTTCATCGTTGATGAAGCTTGCATAAATTTCAGTATTAAGAGCCAAGTCACGCACGTAAGTCTCAGTATCATGCCCACCACCACCTCCACCAGAAGATTTTTTTTCATCATTCACCCCCAAACTTTCAGAACTTCCATCCTCAAACTCTTGCACAAGTTCCCATTTCACAATTGACGCACCGCCTTCCACATCTCCATCACTTACATCTAACACATATCTGCTACAATCTGGATCATAAGGAACAACAGCACTATCTTCACACGGCGTCCTTACCTTCAAATCCCAGCCGGTGAAGCCAAAACCAGAGTCGCCGGGGAAAACCAACCCACCGCTATCGCTCGTATACAGCGGAATTGTGACGCTGTCGCCATAAAGAAGTTTGTTCCAGTTGCAAGGGTTGTCTAAGTCGTCATCGCTGATAGTAATATCATCACGGATTTCGCCATCTTCGGGGTCAATGTAATCAAGAACGGAGCAATCCTCACGGGGAGCGGCAGTGCCGGTGCCAAAAATGGGCAAATAAAATTCGCCACCACTGCCTTCTTTGCCGTTCGCAACAATGGTGTAATTGCCATAAGCTTCGGGAGTGCCGTCCAGATTGGGGTCGCTGGTAAAAGCGTTCTCAACCTGTCCGCCGGTTTCATATCCAATCAAATTGTTCTTGACCTCCAAAATCCCCACCTCAACCGCCGACTGAGCGGCCAAATAAGCGGCGGACGACCCCTCAATGCCACTATAAAAAGCCTGTTTTTCGCGCGTGTTTGTGATGGTTGTGACGGCCACAATCATAATGAGCGTCATCACCACAAACGCAAAAATCAAGGAGTATGCGGGCGCGGCCTTGCACTTAAGCAAGCGCGCGGAGCTTGTGCGCGCCTGCCCCGCTAAAGCGGTGGCGCACAGCGCGGAATACGGGAAGCGCGAAGAATGGCAGGATGCAGAATTTGGTCGACTTTTTTGGCGCGGGAAAAACATGACATGATTTTAGACCAAGGAAGCAGAGTTTGGAAGGGATTTCCATACAATCAAAAATTACACATTGTCTCTACCAGATCATCTGAAAATCTCACATCCTCATTTGTCATCCAACATTTTTACAATCTCTTCAAACTTGCCGAGAGATTCAGGTATATCAACCCAATTATAATCTTGATCACCAAACTCGAATTCGACCTGATGCTTTGCATCCTCAATGTTTCGATGCCAAGTATCGCCACAAAAATCACCAATTGATGTATATCTGTACAAAAAAGTACCATCCCTTTTTTCTTCTATCAATAACACCTCAGCCTTTGGTAGAAATTTTTGTTCTTCACCAGACAAATCGCTAGGAAGTCCAATAAGATGTCTAGACTTGAGAGAATAACTATCCGTCAATTTAGTAGCAATTTTCATATTTAGGGATAAAAAGAATTATAAATAATTATTCATCTAATATTTTAACATGAGAATTCTCATAAAAATCCTTGCCATTCTCTTGCACTGCTTCAAAATGTACATGTGCCCCTTGACTCACGTCAGTCAAATCACTCTCTGTCATTCTAAACTGTTTGCTGTTATCAGCAGACCTAAAAACACCATCTGATATCTCATCATATTCATCACCGAGCCATTTTACTGCTCCATCCAATACCTGTCCAACGGTAGCACTACCACCATCCAGATTTTTCACAATTTTAGAACCCACATCATCAGCCGCCTCAAGGGCCTTCTCTGCCATTCTTACCTGTCCACCTGTAACCACTGGTAAGATACCCATAATTGCGGTAAGGCCTAACTCTTCCTCTGTAAGACCTGTTTGTGTAAATAAAGTTTTTCCCGTGACACAACTATAAACGTCAGAGATATCACCGATAATTGGAACTGCATCTAAGGTTTGTAAAAAATTATTTCCTATATTTCCCCAGTCCCAAGTAAATGGATTTGCACTTTTCCCACTCGGATCCACCAAATTCACCGGATTGTTCCTTGAATAAGCATAAAAATTCAAGCTCTGCGGATCCGCAATCATCTTGCTTAAGTCGCCATATTGGGCGGGATCCTCACTGCTGAACCTCCCAATTTCACTGTCATACCACCTAGCTTCAAAATAATAGAGGCCGAGAGCGTCATCGAGTTCCTTGTCCGTGAAAGAATGTTCGGCGGGGACGGAAACGCCGGTTGGCTGGCTGTCCATTAACTCGGAGCCGTAAGGGTAATAATCGTAAAGTTGTACCACGGCGCCGGCACTGTCCGTGGCAAGTGCAGTGCCGCCCAAATGATCCTGATGGTAATAAGTATAAACACCACTCTTCAAAGAAGCCACGCGCTGTCCTCCTGCAAAAATGTAATAAGTGGGCGTGCCGGCGGAAGTGCTTGTACCACCGCGTAATTCTTCATACGAACCTACATAATAAGTGTAATCAGCGGTCCCACTGCTTGTGTCCACCGTTTTGTATCTGCTGCCGGAGAAGTCGTAATAAAAAGTTTTGGTGCCGGCGGATATGCCGGAGCCATCAGCCACACCAACACCACTTGAAGACAAACGATTCCGTTTATCCCAGCTGTACGAATGCGCTCCGTTCGAGGTTAAATTGCCGTTCAAATCGTAAGTGTACGCCGTACCGGCAACGGAAGTCACTGCATGCGGATTGACACCACCGCCGCCAGTTCCTGCATAAGTGAGAGTACCCACATCAGACTTGGAAAGTATGTTCCCAACCTCATCATATTCATAGCTTTCGCTAAAATCTCCGGCGGCGAAACCGGAGCTGGCAACGGACAACAGTCGATTCAAATCATCATAGCCATAACTGAGAATTTTGGCCGTTGAAGTGATGGACGCGTCCACAATTCCTGTAATATTCCCAACTGCATCATAAGTATAAGCAAGATTTTGCACAAAGCCGGATGCGCCCAGATAAGTGCCATTGGTCACCTTGCTCATAAGCCTATAAGATTCGGCGGGGTCATAAGTATTCGTGGTTGTTGTGCCATTGCCATAGGCCACGCTCGTTACTTGGCCCGCGGGAGAATAGTCGAAATCGCTCACAATGTTCCTAAAAGTTTTGCTTCCATTGGTGATTTTTTCCAAAACACCGCTTGCGTTATAGGTGTAATTTACCGTAAGCGCCGAGGACGGGTAAATAATTTTTGTAGGACGACTAAGAAGATCATGAGTTGTCTGGAAAGTATAGGAATAGTAAGACAAAGGCAACTCGGGCTTTGCAAAGTAATAAACCTCCTTTGTTGGACTGCCAAGATAATCATAGGCAGGATAAACAATAGCCGTATCCACAAAATTTGAAGTCACTTTATAAAGTTTCATTTTCCCATTGGTGGCGGAATCATATACGTAAACCATATCACGAGTTGTTGTACTCACGTCCCAATCTTCGTAGCTTACGCGATCTAAAGCATCGTAAACCCAAGTGATGACTTGACCGGCCGGATCGGTTTGAGTCAACATGTTGTTATTCTTATCATAGGTGTAGCGCCAAGTGCCAAAAGAGGTTTCACTAGGAGCGTGCAGATCTTCTTGACTGATTTTTCTACCGAGCGAATCGTAGTCGAAATTGCGCAAATTACCTTGCGCGTCCGTGATTTTTGTAAGTTCACCGAGCGGATCATACGCATAAACAGTGGCGTAAGTTTCCGGTTCATTTTGCTCCTCAACCTGCAAGAGATGGCCACCCGCGTCATACTCATAAACCTTACTTACCTCATTTGCATCCGTAACAGTATTTTCCCACTGCGAGTATCCATAAGTGGTTATTCCCGTAGGCGCCGTCACTGTAAGCGGACGACTTAGCGCGTCATACGTTGTGACAACTCCATACTGCGAAGAATCGCGGCCAAAAATGCTCGAATAAGTTTGGTAAGGCAAGCTCTGCTCGGACACATTTCCCATCTCGTCATACCAAGTGTCCACAGTGTTATAAACGCCATCCTCGGCCAATGTATTGGTCTGCACTTTGCGGCCTACACCATCAGAATATGTGACACTTTTACTACTCACGCCACCCACGGTTGCAGTGGTAGTAACGGAATTTGGAACACTCGTATCATCGTAAACGCTAGTACTAAGGGTGGTAAGCACGCCTGTGGTTGGATCGGGAACAGAAACAATAAGCGCTCGACCAAACCCGTCGTAAGAAGTCTTACTTGTTGCTCCATTTTCATCCGTGTAACTCGTTACCTTGCCGCTTGCATAGTCGTACAAAGTGGTCACGGTATAACTTTTGGCATTTTTAGTTACGGAAGGATAAAGGTTATACGAATCATATGTGTAAGTGGTGGTATAACCGCGTGGATTTTTTACGCTCGTGACAAGACCGTAAGAGTTATAGGTGTAATAAAGACTATGCCAAACTGAGCTGAAATCATTCCATCTGGCTTCTTGAGTGCGATTTCCTATGCTCACGCTACCATAGGTAAGGCTGTCATATAAATAACGAGTGCATTTTAAGAGGCCGCCACTACTGTTTTTGATCCTTTCCTCTGAAACCTTGCCGCGAATTTTTCCGGCAGCATCCGTTGCATAGCCATAAGTGACTGTAAACTTTTCATCTGTATCCGTAATATCCGTGAAAGTGCCGTCCTCGTTCGCATCAACCTCGCCATAAGAAGTCACGGTTTTTGTATTCCCGTAAGAATCATAAGTATAGGCAGTACCAATGTCACGGTGCGAACTTTTGCCATCGTAAGCCATGGTTGCCGTTTGAGTTTTATAGACATAATCGTTGTCATAACCCAAATCTTTTGTAGCCCAAGTATCCACTGTTTGCGAGTATAAATTGCCATCATTGTCATAAATTTCCGTTTTATAAACTTGGCCTATTTTTGCTCGCTCATCTTGCAAATAATAAGTTTTTGTAATGCGCGCCGATTCCGTTTTTGTAATTGTGGCAAATCCGGCAAATTGACGGTCAAATTCATTAGCGTAATAGTACTTGCCGCCGGAATAATCGTAAGTGACCGTGGAAGTACCGGTCAGCCCGTCCTCCGTGGTCACACTTGAAACCGTTTGTATGGAGAACGGCAAATCAGGATTCAAGATTTCACCGTCCGCCGATTGATACTCGGGAGTATTTTTATAGGAAGCGGTAATTGTGCCACCTTTTCCGGAATGAATTGTTGTCAGTTTTTGGACGATACCATTGTTTAGGTAGATTGAATTTTGGTATCCGCCTCCATTAATTACTGATTGTGCAAAATCAGCCAAGTTATCTCCATTAAGATCCAAAATCGCAACGCCTTCATCACCATTTCCGCCCGAATAAATCACAAGAGGTACCGAATAGGAGCTGTCAAGAGTCCATCCGGTCCCATCTCCATTGTTGAGATAAACAGCATTCACATTATCACTGGGATTCCCTCCTGTTGTAGACTTCAAAATATCCACAAGACCGTCACCATTTACGTCTGAAAGACGCACTCCTTGATACATCTTGCAATTACTCTCATAGAAATAAACTGGGACAGTATAAGCAGGATCGTCCATCCAAGTATTGTCGCCTTGGTTTATGTAAACATTTTGTTCCACAACACCATTGCTATAATCAGCAGTGGATTGAATAAAGTCGATCAAAGAGTCTCCATTTACATCAGCAGTGCGCACACCCAGATAAGCACGGTTTGCCTCCGACCAAAAATACAGAGGAACAACAGCATCAGCGTCTTTTACAAAAGTGCCATCTCCTTGATTTTCATACACATTTTGCTGCGAGATACCACGATTTAAATAAGATTCAACAATATCCGTTAAACCATCCCCATTTGTATCCATCATCTGAACGCCATGGTTCCTTAAATTTTCACCGTCAACATAAAATGTTATCGGTATATTATAGTCCTCATCAAGCGTCCAAGTACCATCTCCATCGCCAATATAAACGTCATTCCAACTCCCATTATTCGTAGAAGTCGACTTCAGAAAATCCGGCACACCATCCGCATTGACATCCTCTACTTTCACACCTCTATAGTCATTGCTGGAACGATCATAGAGATAAATCGGCGCAGAAAAAGAACTGTCTTTTGTCCAAGAAGTTCCATCTCCATCATTCAAAAAAATTTCATTATATACAGAAGTACCCGAAGCCAGATAAGAATTCACAAAATCAGGCAAAGCATCCAAATTTACATCCGTAATTTTAACTCCCAAATCAGTATCTTCTCCAGCGTTTGAAATAACTGCCGGAAGTGAACTCTTACTTGCAAGCAACCAACCATTACCGCCTGATTCGTATTCAAAAGTTGTAGATGGAAGTGACGAAGAAACGCCATCGGAACCTATGGCAGTCTCAGTAACGGCTGAAAGCAAAGATCTTAAACTCCCTGCAGAAGATTCATACAATAAGTCATAAGTATGGACACTGCTTCCATTCACCAAAGTCTGAATCTGACTTAGCCTATACGCCGTAGTCACTTCAAAACCGGTATCAAAAAAAATAGTAGTATCCGGACGAGCCTCCAATGAGAATTCCACCTTAAAAATTCCGCTATCGGCCCCCTTCCCGGTATAAGAAATCTCAGATGGATAAATTTGTCCGCCATCTTTTGTGTAACTATAGGTCATAGTATTCCCATTCAAATCAGACACGCTCGTAAGCATCCATTTATAAATTTGCGCAGAATTATCCGGATCATCCTGCCTTGAATCGCTACTCTCACCAAAAGTGTATGTCATACCGGATTTATCGGTAACGAGCCAAGACCCATTGCTATTAAATTCATAGATTAAAAAAGAGCCGTTTTCGACTTGCGCCGCATAAACTCCGTGCGTCCCATCTGTCAAACTCACAGGCACAATCTCACCGCTAAGTGATGACGAAAATTCATTCAAAGCATAAATCTGATCAAGACCATGTTTATTGAGGCGCTCTATTTGAGGAATTTCAAGACTCCAACCAATGCCAAGTAAACTTTGCGGATCCACCGACTGGTTATTGTATGTCAAAGAGAGATTCGGCTGAACTCCATTTCTCCCAAGCGGAACGGAAATTGGATAATCATAAACAAATGCACCTGTGAAAGAGCTGTGAGCGGAAGTTGCATTAAAGCTCAAACTGCCGGATTTTGGCTCGTAGCCCATATCAAAGAATGCCTCAGCCTCTTCAATATCATCTGAAGCTTCCGCCTGCGGCACATACGCAGGCACAAGTGAAACCGCAATAAGAAACAAAAGTGCCGCGCTAATCAACTTTTTCATAAATTTTGGATGAAATCGCACAAAGCATATTCCATAGGCCCAAAAAAGGGAAACTGTAAAATCGTTTTTCAGGTTAAAATTGGTATGTTGGAGCTCCAACAACACATGTAAGAAATCGGACGAACGGTACTCGCAGTACCAATCTGTAAACCTCACTCACTCACTCACACCCATTGAGCTGCAAAAAGTCCTAGAACTTCCACTCTCAATCAGAGAAAGAAAGCTGTTATAAATCGACGCCACTTGAAATTTCATTTTAAGTGTTGATTGAGAATTGTCTGTCCGTCCTCCTGTAAGAAAGTCGACAAAATCTCTCTTGACCAAACCTTCAGAACCAACAACTCGTACAAAATCCGGCATAAGACGGGCCAACTGACAAGCATTCAAACTGAAACCCATAGTTGTGATGAGACCAGATCTATTATCAAAGGCACTATTGGCTATCTCTTGAACACGTTTTTTCACAGGATCATCATCTGGGAGGAACATAGCTTTCCTACACAAATCAAGTACAAAAGCCAGATATATCAAATTGCTCTCGTAACTGACATGCTTAGCTCCTTCACAAGAATAGTCCGATGAGAAGTGGAATACCCCACTATGAGGAGCCACAATACTATCTCCCGCACAAGCCAAATAAACCGCCGCCCCACCAGCAAATTTTGGCACAAATGAAGAAATCCTACCACGAGAAAAATGGCATAGCAGCTCTATAAAATTCCACATATCAACATCCATATCAACTGCATGGAGCAAAAAAGTACACCCAATCTTAAATCTGGTAGCTCCACTTGCATCACTAAGAAGTCTACGAAAAACAGGGATCAGTTCACTCCCACTCCCACGAGCGCCAAGATCACGAATATCTGCTTGCAGCTCCTCGGCAATTATAGAGCACTCAGGACGACTGGAAACAACGGAAACAGCACCTAAACAAACTTCTTCCCCCACCACCGGCACCACGAGCTCAACAGGACAAACTTCACGCATTTTCATTTCCATTTGATCCGCGCCTTTCTTGCACGTGCAAAGATTATTCACCTATTTGACATAATTGTCAAACTCACTTCTGATTTACTCCTACTTCCCCAAATACTTCTTCCACCCCTCTTTTTCCAATTTTTCGGCGACGGCCTGGACTTTAACCTTAAGTTCCTCTTTGAACTTGGCGAGTTTGCCGGCAACACCACTATCAAACGCTCCAATAATTTGTGCGGCTAAAATTCCGGCATTTTTTGCAGCATTCAGGGCGACTGTTGCAACCGGCACACCAGAAGGCATCTGCAAAATAGACAAAATTGAATCCCACTCAACCGAAGTCGACGACTTGAGTGGCACCCCTATAATGGGAAGCGTTGTATAAGCCGCAGCAACTCCGGGTAAATGCGCAGCCAAACCTGCCCCGGAAATAATCACTTTAAGCCCCCTCGCGCGAGCCGTAGTTCCATATTTCATCATTCTCTCCGGAGTCCTGTGCGCGGAAATCACCGTCATCTCATAAGAAATCTCCATCTCTTCCAAAAACTTCGCCGCCTCAGACATCACCAAAAGATCCGAATCCGAACCCATAATTATGCCGACTAAAGGTTTTTCTGATTTATTCATAGTGGAAGTTAAAGAGCACTCGCATTCTAACTGCACAAGAAGCGGGTGTAAATACCGTTACATTATTTATGCGCAAGCAGTCTCTGCTGGAAAAGCAATTGTTAATATATTGGATCTGCCACATTCACTAACCACACGCATAAAATCATCATAAACAGCCCCGGCCACATCATCCAAATCAGCACTTCCACCACTCAAGAAACTAAGAAAACCCGTTCTGACATTGTCTACACCATTAACAGTCCTAAGACCAGTTAGTAATCCGGACAAATCTCCTCCCGATAATACAACCGGACAGTCCGCTTTTCCCTTATCTCTCGCTAGTGCTCTTTGTGTCTGAATGGACAAAGTCACACCACTATTTGAACGACTTACTGCTCTAAAGAGCAAGGAATCTAAAAAATCTAAGTGAACATCAAGAGCATATCTAGCAAATTTAACATCACTCAACTCCGCACTAAACCTAAACCATGCATCGTTTGAAGCCAAAATATCACCAACAGCAATGGCTAATGAACTTGCCATCCCTCCTGCAAAGCAAGGCACAAATGCACGCTTTGTAGGGACTTTAATTAAAGCAGAATAATATCCGCAAGGGACACAACCTCCATCTGAATGAATCAGAAAAGAACAATCTGTAACAATGTCTGGCGGAATTAGTCCTAGTTGTCTTTCAAAATCTCCTACAGCAAGAGTACAAGATGGATCATCCATTCTTTTAAAAAACTTCTGCAATTCCACAGCCTGTTCCCGTGCAACATCACTGCCACTACCCAAAACCGAAATGTTTTTTGGCATCTCACTCATTGTGCCAACTATGGGAACAATGATATGCAAACTAGGATCAGTTTCGCTCATTTTCCAGAGGACAAGAAAACTTTGGAGCCTCATCAGCATCATGAACCTCTAAACCATTCGCCGTAAGGATCCCCGGTCTAAAAACTCCTAAACTTAATTCTTCTAAACCGGGACCAAAAACATAATGGAGCCCCTGTACCTCAACAGCACCACTATTAGCCATTCTAAAACCTCTACCGAGGGATAACACACTTAGGGAAGACGTTTCATCATTCATTCCAATCTCAAAAACTCTCGGCATAAAGAACAATCCATTTGACAAGACTCTGTCATCACCCTCCTCAACCGGCCGAGACATATTTGGGAAAGCACCAATAACTCTGATACCTGCCGAGTACCACTCACCAGACATAAGATCTCTTGCTGTGGTGTTGGTAGCGGATGAATGAAAACTCGCATAAGCCCCTGCTTCACAATGTCCATCACATAAATTTCTTTCAAACGTAAAGACCCTCTGCTGAGTTGAGTGGTCTGGAACAGGTCCATCAATGATGGAAAGATTTTCAACAGCTCTAAGAAAATCCGTCATACCCTCTTTTGCCAAATCTACACATTCCACACATGTACCACATCTAGAATTGGTATCTTTTTGCTCATCTAAAATCTGCAATAATGTCCCCCTTAACCCTAAAAAATTCAAAACATCTTCTTCGTCTAATAGGCCTTCTATTTTGACTAATTTTCCCAATACAGCCTTCATACATTAACCTTAAAGGACCTGCAGTCTACAAACAATTTTCCCTTCTGTCAATCCCCAGTCGATTTTTTCGACTTTTTGGCCGCCACTTCAACTTTTTGCACGTGCAAAAACCCTCGTGCCCGGGCACGGACCATCGCAATCCTAAAACTTGTGCGCCACCGCAAATGCGGGGCAAGCGCGCACAAACCGCGCTTTCACGCGAGCTAACCGCGTAAACCGCGAGCGGACACCAAACCATAAAAAAACTTATCTTGACAGTCCGAGCTTAATAGAGAGGCCAAAAGTCAGGGCGGATGCACTTCGCAATGCACCCACTCTGCGCGCGTGAGAAAACTCACGTAGCAGAGGCGACCTAGAATGATTACACAATCTCTTTCGAGATCCTTGTAAACTCCTTGAAAGGAGATGGTCCATCCGCACGTTCTCGTACGGATACCTTGTTACGACTTAGTCCCAATCAGTAGTTTTGCCTTAGTCCCCGCTTAGCGGGACCTTCGGGCACCCCTACCTTTCATGACTTGACGGGCGGTGAGTACAAGACCCAGGAACATATTCAATGCGCCATGGCTGATACGCATTTACTAGCGATTCCAGCTTCATGAGGTCGAGTTGCAGACCTCAATCCGAACTTGGACCGGTTTTAAGGGATTCGCTCCGGATTACTCCTTGGCTGCCCGTTGTACCGGCCATTGTAGCGCGTGTGTCGCCCAGGGCATAAGGGCCATGCTGATTTGGCGTCATCCATACCTTCCTCCTTGTTATGCAAGGCAGTCTCCTTAGAAAAATTCAACTAAGGACATGGGTTGCGCTCGTTTACGGACTTAACCGAACACCTCAAGGCACGAGCTGACGACAACCATGCAGCACCTGTCTTTCCGTTCCTTACGGCACTCCCCCGTTTCCGGGAGATTCGGAAGATGTCAAGCCCTGGTAAGGTTCCTCGCTTACTATCGAATTAAACCACACGCTCCACCGCTTGTGTGGGTCCCCGTCTATTCCTTTGAGTTTTAACCTTGCGGTCGTACTACCCAGGCGGATCACTTATCGCGTTTGCTTAGGCACCGAGAGGGTCGAACTCCCGACACCGAGTGATCATTGTTTACAGCGTGGACTACCGGGGTATCTAATCCCGTTTGATCCCCACGCTTTCGTCCATGAGTGTCAGACATAGGCCAGTGAGCTGCCTTCGCTTTTGGTGTTCCTCTACATATCTACGGATTTTACCCCTACATGTAGAATTCCGCCCACCTCTCCTAGTCTCTAGCACGACAGTCTTGAACACAGCCTTGAAGTTGAGCCTCAAGATTTAATATCCAACTTATCGCACCACCTGCGGACGCTTTACGCCCAATAATTCCGGGTAACGTTTGCACCTCACGTATTACCGCGGCTGCTGGCACGTGATTTGCCGGTGCTTATTCTTGGGGTACATTCAGAATTATTCCCCCAAAAAAGCAGTTTACAACCCGAAGGCCTTCATCCTGCACGCGGCGTCGCTCCGTCAGACTTTCGTCCATTGCGGAAGATTCTTTACTGCTGCCTCCCGTAGGAGTGGGAACCGTGTCTCAGTTTCCCTCTGACTGGTCATCCTCTCAGACCAGTTACCCGTCATAGCCTTGGTGAGCCATTACCTCACCAACTAGCTGATAGGACGCAGGCACCTCCCATACCGATAAATCTTTACCCTTTCGGGACCATCCGGTATTAGTCCCGCTTTCGCGGGATTATCCCTGAGTATGGGGCAGTTACCAACGTGTTACTCAGCCGTCCGCCGCTACCTCTTGCGAGATCGCTCGACTTGCATGTATTAGACGCGCCGCCAACGTTCACCCTGAGCCAGGATCAAACTCTCCAAAAAGAAAGCTTGAGCTGGACTCTTAAATTTCTTATTAAAAGAAAAAGAATCCAAATTTTCAAAATTAAAACCTGAAATTTGGGAACTCTCTATTAAGCTCGAACTGTCAAAGGTCAATCGAAACCGAGATAACCCTGTTTTACTAGGATTATGCCAAACGATTTTAGCCTTATGAAAACCAAAGTCAAGAGAATTTTTGAGGAAAATTTAAGGAATTTACATGAAATTTTTGGACGACTTTGTTTGGGATGGCGCTTTTAGCAAAACAACACCTTCGGGAAAAGGACGACTTAAGCTTGTGCGCGCGCACAAATGTCATATTTATAGAGAAACCGATGCTTATTCTAAAATACTTGCTTCTGCCATAATTTGACTTAAATCGTGCCCGCGAATTCCTTGTATGGTTGGCACACCATGCCATTTGACAGTAACGCTCGCAGGGATATTTTCTTCTGATGGAGTTATAGAAAGAATTTCACCCGTACCTCCATTATTATTTGCAACAATAGTCATTCCTTCTTCAAGCTGACTAATATTGGTAATTGGAATCCGTTGTCTTTCAGGATTACTCATAAAATATAGTATTTAAAATACACTCAAATCATAACATCTCTCTCTCTCTCTGTCAACCCCCAAAAACTGCAAGAGCGCTCAAGCCGTGCTATAATAAAGGCGAATTCCACACTTACAATCTATCCAAAACGCCATGAACAACTTCTACCAATACTCAAAAAGTTCTCTTATTAAAGGACAGTTAAAGTCGCTAAAAAACCGCGGAATTGGACGCGGCGCAAAGTCGCCGGAGGGCAACCTTGTCCCAACCGTGCTTGAAAAGTCGTACGACGGAGAACGAGCGTATGACATTTTCTCAAGGCTCTTGAAAGACCGCGTGATTTTTCTGGGGAACGAGATTGAGTCGGGAATGGCCAGCTTGATGGTGGCCCAACTGCTTTTCCTTGAAAACGAAGATCCAAAGCGCGATATCATCATGTACATCAACTCTCCCGGAGGACATGTGACCGCGGGACTCGCAATTTACGACACAATGCAATACGTGAAACCTGATGTTTCAACCGTTGTAATGGGAATGGCCGCGTCAATGGGCGCCGTGCTTCTCTGCGGAGGCGCAAAAGGCAAAAGGTTTGCACTGCCAAACGCCGAGGTTATGATTCACCAACCTTTGGGAGGCGTTGAGGGCCAGGCGACTGATATCCGCATCCACGCCGAGCACATATTAAAGACAAAGGCTCTTTTAAACGGAATTATTGCCAAACACTGCGGACAAAAGATTGCTAAAGTTGAAGCTGACACCGAGCGCGACAACTTCATGACCGCCAAAGAAGCCCTGGCTTACGGCCTTGTGGACGGAATTGTGGAGAGGAAGTAGAATGCACACATGAATTTATTTAGTTTGCGCAGCAAAAAATACAAGACTCTCAACCTAATCACTGTCAATCCGGAGGTGCTCCGTCAAAGTGGCACAAGATAAGCAGGATCATTGTTTGCCTGCAAGCCAAAGCGGATTTTATGGTGGATTTCCTCGGCGGGTTTGGTGCAGCCGCTCACGGCGCACTTGTTACCATATTTTTCGCTGAGAAAATCACGCCAATTTTCACCACTTTTACTGGCGTGCCTGGGCAAATTATTGCGCAATCATCAACCCTCTAAAAATGGCTTACCTAAGCCCAAAAATGCCTTATGAAAATTCCAAAAATCAGGCCCCTCAAAACCCTCTGGCAAAACTACCAAAAAAACGCTAGAATCGACTCACTTAAAATTTCAAAAACCATGAGAAAAATCGCCCTGCGCCTCGCGCTTTCAGTCGTCCTCTCCCTTGCAACGCTTCTCACCTCCTGCGGACCCACCGTGCTCACAGGAACAACAACCACGGACACGAGCATCCGCACCACCAACTATGAAACTGGCGAATTTTCAATCCAAATGCCGGAAAATTGGAAAATTATTGACCCCACCGGCGGCAGCTATACTGACGAGATGGTTATTGCATTCAAAAACAACGTGGTCACCAGCGACTTCACCGCTAACATCAACATCATCAAAGAACAAAATCCTGACACTCTCACCAGTTACGACGCCGCGCAGAAAAAACTGGCCGCACACAAAGATTCGCTGCTCAATTATACGCTCACAGCGCAAGAGGAAATTCTTATGGGAACCGGTGGTGGCGACTCTCGCACTTTCCTCAACAAATTTTCAGGTCAAAACACTGTTTCCGGGCCGGTCTTGAATTTCATGCAAGTCACGGTGGCAAAAGCCGGCAATTTATGGACTGTAACCGCCGCATATAAGGAGGGCGAAGACCCTTTTGTGGTGGATAAACTGGAAACCTGCCTCAAATCTTTTTATGTAAAATAACTGGCGCGCGAAGCGCGCTCTCGGCCCCGCCTGCGGCGGGGCCTCACCCACCACGCACATGTTCATCTGGAACCTCAACCCCATCCTCATAGATCTGGGCCCGCTGGAAATCCGCTATTACGGCGTCTTTTTTGCCCTCGCGCTCTCATTGGCTTACTACATTGGCCGTGACATGGTCCACCGCAAAGGACTTTCTGCAGAGACTTTTGATTCTTTGACAATTTACCTGATAGTGGGCCTCATTTTAGGCGCCCGCGCCGGCCACATCATTTTTTATGAACTCACTTATTACGCCGCCAACCCTTGGCAAATCCTCAAAATCTGGCAAGGCGGCCTCTCCAGCCACGGCGCAACCATAGGCGTAATCACCGCATACGCAATATTTTTGTGGCGCCACCGTAAGTCGCGTTTTTTCGACTTTGCAGATATAATCGTAATAGTCACCTGCATCCCCGCAGCCTTTGTGCGGCTCGGAAATTTCTGCAACAGCGAGCTTGTTGGTCGTCCAACTCCTGACGGCCTCCCTTGGGCGACTGTTTTTCAGCACGTTGACAGTGTCCCCCGCCACCCCAGCCAAATTTACGAATTCCTCATGGCCGCAGTAATTTTTGCCATTTTGTACCCGCTTTGGAGAAAAAAGCACGGCCACGGACGCAGTCAAATCCCCTCGCGAGTTTTTGCAGGTTTATTTTTGGTACTTTATTTCAGCGCCCGCTTTTCAGTGGAATTTTTCAAAGACTTCCCACTTCACGCAGGGTTTTTCAACCTCACAACAGGCCAAATTCTGAGCTTGCCGTTTATTGCGGGAGGGGCTTTGATACTACTTTTCACCAAGTACACCTCTATCAAACACAAAGCCTGACCATCTTTCCGGCCCTTCAGGAGGCGTATAAAATACTCCCATAAAACTGCCACCGTTTGACTTAGTTTTGAGATCAGCATCTTTCAATGAATCTCTCCTCTCTTCTGAAAGGCCATAACTATTCGGAATAATCACAAACTGTACATTGTAACCAGGCGGAAGGCCATCAATATACCAAGATCCATTCACCACAGATGACGAAGTAGGTTTTCTATCAGTGGCATAGTGAACTGAAGCCAGAGATAAAAGATCAGCATATCTATACCCACCTCTTTCATTTACTAATGTGCAACATCCGGCAGAAAACCTATTATAAAGTTCTTGACAAGAATTTGGATCCTCATCAGTTACTTTATCTGGATAAGAGTCAGATATACATAATCCATCCTTTACTAAACCCATATCAGTTCTAAAATGAAACCACATCTTGTAACAACGCTCAGGCTCAATAACAAAATCAACAACATCACCAACCGGACGTATATCACCCAAATCCAATTCTGAGGCGGCTCTATTCGCCAAATTTTGTATAGCGGAAACTATTTCACCTCTATTTGAGACAGCAGCCTGCAGGCTTGAAGCCTGATCACAAGGAACATGAGAATCTTCATAATGACACATCTGTTGCAGAGCACTTTGCTCACCCAAAGAGTCAATCTTACCGGCATGAGGACACGCCGCTAAAGTCAACGAAAAAAGAACAGGTGCCATAGATGTTGCAATTGAAGGCGTTCGACTCATAATTTGAGATAAAGTATGCATATACTACATACTAAAATACTTTTTGTCAAGGGGTGGTAACCAGCCGCCCATCATCGGCAAGATTAAGCTCATAGATAATGTAAAAGGGTTGCTTCTTTACAACTTCACCTTCAAACACAAAAACCTTCATTCCACTCATCAAAGAAAATTCTTTTTCCACACACAAACGCTGTTTATCTGTTAACTCAACAGGATCATAGATCCAAACTTCAGCACCACGATAACCCACCTCTCTGCGAGAATAAACTTCATGCCTAGGCAAAGTTACCGAAAACCTATTCTCATCACTAAAATAAACCTGAAAATAACGGGTGTCTACTCCTTCCACACTATAAACCCCATTAGCATCTTGCACAAAAGTTCCACCCCTCAGGCACCTCATCACAATCTCTTCGGCCTTGGAAGTTTGAGTCCTTCCATCAGACACAGCACTACCGCCGGAAAAATCCACATGCTTTGGACACCCCGTAAGTCCCAAGGTAAGCGCCAATGCCGGCAAGCTGCTAAGAGATGATCTCACAAAATAAGGTTTAGAAATCGTTATGAGTGACGATTATAAATTTTTTCCGCCCGGGCGTCAACTACAAAATAAAAAGCGATTTTGGCAAGGGTGAAAATTTGCGCAATTAAGAAAATCACAGAGGAAAAACCTCTGAACTGGTCCACTTTTTGGGGTACAGATCAATGGTGCCTGGGGAGGGAATTGAACCCTCATAGCCTTGCGGCCACAAGATTTTAAGTCTCGCGTGTCTACCATTTCACCACCCAGGCGGAATTGGAGGCGAGGACGGGATTCGAACCCGTATGGTACGGTTTTGCAAACCGGTGCGTAGCCACTCCGCCACCTCGCCAAATTTTTTGGTGGACCAGGAGGGACTCGAACCCTCGACCAAAAGATTAAGAGTCTTCTGCTCTACCAACTGAGCTACTGATCCACAAAACAAGAACAAAGAAGAACGGGACGACTTTAACAAAAGTCTCGCTCAGCCGCAAGATAAATGATAGAATCTTTGCACGCGCACTAACTTCGATACTTATGAAACTCAAAACCGTATATGCTTGCCAAAGTTGTGGATACCAAACCGGAAAATGGTTGGGGCGTTGTCCGTCTTGCAACGAGTGGAATACTTTTGCCGAAGATGTAATCAATGTTGGGAAAGCGGATACAATAGGAGGCGCGAGCGGAGCGAGCGCCGTCCGCCATACTCGTCTTGGCCCGCTTGAAAAACCTCAAAAAATCGCGCTGTCCGCGCCAACTCAAGAACGCATAAAAACCGGCCTTATTGAACTGGACACCGTGCTTGGCGGAGGAATTGCGGAAAGCTCGCTCATTTTGCTCTCCGGCGAACCGGGAATTGGAAAGTCCACTCTAACTCTTCAAATTGTCGACTTAATTGCCGCGCAAAATCGCAGTGTCCTCTACATCACCGGCGAAGAGGCCATTTCCCAGATTGCAGACCGCGCACGCCGCCTGGGCCTCACCCAGACAAACATATCCCTACTTTATGAAACCTGCGTGGAAAACATCCTCACGGCGGTTGCCAATGAAAAGCCACACTTTCTTGTTGTGGACTCAATCCAAGTGCTTTCTTCACAAGAAATTGCAGGTTCCGCGGGCTCAATCAGTCAAGTGCGCTTTGCAACCGAGCTTTTGATGAACGAGATAAAAAGTCGCAAAATTCCACTGCTTTTAATTGGCCATGTGAACAAGGAAGGGTCGATTGCCGGCCCAAAAGTGCTCGAGCATTTGGTGGACACGGTGCTCATTCTTGAGGGCGAGCGCGACCACGAACTCCGCCTCCTGCGCGTACTTAAAAACCGTTTTGGACCAGTGAATGAGGTTGGACTTTTTGAAATGACGGCCACGGGAATGCGTGAACTCAAAAATCCGGGCGAGCGAATTTTGGACATGCAACCGCGCGGTGCCGTGGGTTCGGCGCTCACAATCACAATGGAAGGCAACAGGCCGCTTCTGATGGAGGTTCAAGCGCTCACAAATAGGACAAATTTTGGTTATCCCAAAAGAATGGCTGAAGGTTTTGATAGGAACCGGCTCGAACTTTTGGCGGCGGTAATTAGTCGGCACACTTCTTTCGACTTACAGAGCATGGATATTTACGTAAACATCACGGGCGGTCTCTCGTTGTCAGATCCCGCCGGCGACTCTGCCGTCTGCGCGGCCATTATTTCCAGCGTAACCGGCCGCCCCCTCCCCGCCGGCGCAGTTTTCTTTGGCGAGGTTGGCCTAACCGGCGAAATCCGCCCCTCTTTCAAGGACCCCGCCCGCCTCAAAGCCGCCGAAAAAATGGGCCTTAAGCGTTGCGGCAATGTGAAGAGATTGGAGGAGATGATGAAGTAACACGGCAGGTTGCAACTCACGGTTAGCGATTTGTGCCCGGGCACAAAGGTTTTTGCACGTGCAAAAAGTTGAAATGGCGGCCAAAAAGTCGAAAAACAACTTAACGCCATTTGACAGATTCATTCTTTAACTTAAACCTGACGCCCGGGCGGAGATTAAGACACCAAGTGGCAATTTTGACAAATTTGGGATTGACTAATTTGAAATATAATATAAAGATAAGGCTAATATCAAATAGCACTACTGTCCCAAGAAAGTTTTAAACAGAGGGCTTGTTCATGTTTGAAAAGTGCCACTTTGTAGCACATAGAAAAAAGGATCTGGTATTTTGTTGAGTGCAAACTTAATAAAATAACCAAACCCT
>JBAZYV010000006.1:0-75702 GCA_041659165.1 Candidatus Altimarinota bacterium
GCGTTTCCAAAGACCAAGTTAAAAGAGTCTTATCTCTTGATAGAACGTTTGAAGACAAACCGGATCTTAAAAAGATACTCGTTGAAGGGAAGGTAAGTGTAAGTAAACTTGCAAAGGTGGCATCAATTGCAACAAAGGAAAATCAAGCCGAGCTTGCAACCCTTGCAGAGATTCATTCCAGAGAAGTCTTAGAGACTATGGCCAGAGATGAAAAGTTTTGTTCCCGGGAACAAAACAAACAAGAGAAACTCTTTGAAGAACCTCCAAAACTGAATCCATCTCTTTCAAAAGAAGTCATCGAAGAATTAAACCGCCTTCACGAACAGAAACAAGACGTTAATGAAATTCTCCTGGATCTTTTAAAACAAAGAGATCAAAGGACAGAGGAAAAGATACAGGAGACCCATGAGCGCCTAAGCGGAGAGACCCATCCTCCTGTAACAAGATACAAAAGCAAGGAAATCCAAAACCTCCTCAAGGAAAAATACGGAAAAAAGTGCGCCATTCACGGCTGCACCAAACCAGCCGAAGAAATTCACCATAAAATCCGCTTTGGACTGCAAGCAAATAATGATCCTGCGTTCATGGTTCCACTTTGCAGAGAACACCACAAGATTGCACATACAATTGACCTAAAGTTTGCGAGTCACCTGCACAGCGCGCAGGAAAAGACGCACCAGACCGCGCCGCGCAGAAGAGATCCATATGAGGGGTTTTCTACTCTGGATTAAAAAAATCCAGTTGAATCTTGGTAAAAAGTCGCCAGACCCATCAAAAGTGCTACAATGTTCCTATGAAAATCTTCACGGTCTTTAATCCGGTGTCCGGCGCAAAAAAGTGGAGCAATGTGCCGGAGGTGGTCAAAGAAACGCTGAAAAAAAACGACCATGAATTTTTCTGGTTCGAAACTCAAAAAACCGCTCGCGGAGAGTGGCAAAATTTTCCACTCGCCAAAATTGCAGGAGCGGACAAAATTATTGTGATTGGCGGAGACGGCACGGTTTCTGAAGTTATCGACTTTCTCCTTCGCAATAAATTAAAAATTCCGCTCATAATTTTGCCTTGCGGCTCCGCAAATTTACTTGCCGGAAGTTTGGGAATTTTTCCTTCTCCACTTGGAGTAGGCATTGGTGCAGCACTTGAAAAATCATTAAAAAACACCGCTCCGCAGCTCCTCGACGCCATGCTCGTGAACCGTTCGCGCTATGGAATGATTGCGGTTGGGCGCGGATACGATGCGTTCGTTATGAAAGAAACGGCGCGGCCCTTAAAGCGCAAGTTCGGACTTTTTGCGTACGCCTTAACTATCCTAAAAACCGCCCTTTTTTACAGGGCCGCGCCGTACCGCCTCACGGTAGATGGCACGCGCCACCACGTTTTTGCAAAAACAATAGTGGTCATAAACATTTTGCCGCTCCCAAAATTTCTCATAAACCCGCGTGATGGGATTTTGGACGTTTTTGCTCTTACCGGCCGCCACCGTCTCCTCCATTACACGGGCAAAAACATTTCCATCAAAGCTAAAAAAGAACTCCGTTTTGAGATAGACGGCGAAGTTTTCAAAGGAAAAACCGTCACAATCGAAGTGATCAGAAACGCCGTCCAAATCGCGTGAGACCACTCAGCGCCCACACGCGTCGGCAAAGCCGCAAAGCCGTCCGCGCTCACACGCCCGCGCCCGCCTACGCCTTCAGCAGTTTCCCATTCAAATAAATCGTCAATTCTTTTTGAGTTTGGAGGCGGAGCGGCATGCCGGAAACCGTCACAGTCTTGTCCATGTCAATATCTCCTTGCTCGCGTGACTCGTTCATCACCTCCGTAAAAAGTTTCAATTTTGCTTCGGCAATTGCTTCTTTTGCAGCCTGAACTTTTTCGCGGTACTCGTTATAGTCGTTATTGTCGGTCATAATTTGTTTGATGTGCTCGTCTTTGCGGTCCTTGGCCTGCTTTTTGAGGTCTTTGAGACTCTCCAAAAGGTCTTCAAGCTCCATGGGAACATCATCCTCAATGTCTTTCATGAGGCGTTTTAACTCCTTTAATTCCTCCTGTCTTTCAAGAATAATTTTGAGTTGTTCGTGCAAATTGTCGGCCATAAAAAACAAATAAAAAGATAAACGGCGTGCGCACTCTACATAAAAACAATTTCCTTTTCCACTAAAAAACCATTAAACTTCATGGGAAAGCCACTTTCACCCAAAAACCATGAAAAAACTGTACGCATTTTTTCTTTCGACTTTACTCCTTTCCGCATGCGGAGCCGCACCTGCACCAATCACTCCGGTGGAAACGCCAACCACGCCCGTGGAAATGCCCGCCGCAGAAACAACTTTCCAGCCGAGCGGAATTATCGACTTTCTGGACACCCCTGTTGAACTTTCTTATGAGGATCTCATGTTGACGCCACATAAAGACGAATTTATCAAATCAATGCCCGACGATTTTGAAACCGCGGACGCCTATTTGTCTTACACAAAAGACCTCGTTTCTCTTTGGAAAACCGGAACAATTAAAGAGGGCTCTTACAGCGGACAAGCCTTAGTTCTAGCCCGCCTCTCTTGCGACGGTCCTTGCCCGGCCACTTACGCCCGTTACGCACTTGATGAAGCCACAAACAAATGGACAATGCTTGTCCCATACACGGAAGAACCGGAGGCAATGGGCCCAATGCTTATGTATGCAAACACGGAGAAAAACATATCAATTCCGGACTTGGAAGTGCCGGAGGAACTGAAGATTTTCCCAAACACAAAAGTGGAAAGAACGGCTGTTACTTTTGGCTGGAATGCGTTTTCAAAATTTGATTCCGAAAACAAGTTAAAACAAATCACAAGCATTCAAGATCCAAGTTTTCCCAAATACTATTCCTATGGTGAAGACGACTATAGCTACCTTCTTGGCATGTCACCAGATGGACTACTCAATAAATACATGATAGTACCTCAAACTTTTGCAACAGAAGTGTCTTCAGGGGACTCGGGAGGAAAAGAGACTGCTTTGATAAAGACCTCCGGTGAAGAGGTGAGCAAAACATATACAATGTTTTTAAACGGCTGTGGCTTTAGGACGTATCAAGTAATAAAACCTAGTGAGGAAGAAGAGCGCGGCTTGGAAAAAATCGGCTCATTTGATGGAGAAGACGCATACATGCTCAAAACCATGGGGGAAAATCCCGAAACAGCATCTGACAAAAATCTGCTTGCCGGTCTTTATGCGGCATATAACAATTACCTTGCTAAGATTGAATATCTAAAAGGATCCACAAATGAATCCGCAGATCAAATGGATTTAGAGTCTTTCATAAATCAAGGGAACGCCTTCTTCCTAAAAATGGACAACGGCGCCTACGTCCTTGTCTATAACACGGAATACGCGCCAATGGCCGAGTGCGGGAAACCTGTGATTTACCTTTATCCGGAAAAGCCCACAACCGTGAATGTTCAAGTTGGCGTGGACGAATTTACAAAAACGGAGCCGCTATATCTTGAAGGTGGTTGGACGGTACTTGCAAACCCTGACGGGCTTCTCAAAAACCTCGCAGACGGGCTTCCCTATCCATATCTTTTCTGGGAAGGAAAATCGTATAAAAATATTATGCTTGGAACCGGTTGGACTCTTAAAAAAGATGAAGTGGCCACCGCTCTCCCAGTCGCCCTCACGCAGATGGGTCTAAACGCAAAAGAAACTGCCGACTTTATGGACTTTTGGTCACCCCGCCTCGCCGCAGTTGCTTCTCCTTACATTGAATTCAACTTTGTCCCCCAGCGCCTTTTTGATCAAGTGGCCCCTCTTACAATCACTCCCGCTCCGGATAGCATCCTGCGCATATTTATGTACTTTAAAGGCGTGAATCAAGCGGGCGCTAAAATGCCGGCCTACACGCCTTTTGTCCGTCATGGATTTACTGTTATTGAATGGGGCGGAACACTCTACTAAAACTTGTAATTTTTGCGACTTTATTTGGCGCTTTTTTTCTTGCATCTTGTGCGCGCGCGCAGATGCCTGCGCGCGCAGAAAACCGCATTGCGCTCATACCTCATCATGCACTGGTGAAACCGATTATTGAGCAAACTTATGCAACTCTCGCGCCCAGCAATTTTAGCAAAATAATCATCATCTCCCCGGACCATTTTTCCGCGGGCGCCACTCACATCAGCCCCGCCACAGACAAAGCCGCCGAGAAGGAATTCGGCTTCACAATTCACCGTGATTTAGCCAAAAAAACTTGGCCGAGTGCCGAAATTACGGGTTACACGGTAAAAACAGTCGCAACGGAAAAAGAAATCGTCACCCTGGCAGAAGCGCTCGCTCAAAACCAAAATACGCTTTTTATTTTCAGCGTGGATTTTTCGCACTATCTTGCGGGCGACATTGCCCGCGTGCATGACCTCCGCAGTATGGACATCATCCGCGCGCGCAGTACGGAAGAGGCCGCGAGCCTTGAGGTGGACAGTCCACTGTCGATTGAAATTATGCTCCGCCTTCTTGAAAAATTTGGCCAAACCATGGAAATTTTGCGTAATACCAACCCCGCGCTGGACGCCCATTTGAACACTTTTGAAAACACCACTCACGTTTTTGCACTTTCCGCCGTGCTTCCGCCCTCCGCCCAACCGCCTGCTCGCGCCCTCCACACAAAAATGTTTTTTGCACGTGCAAAGGAGTTTTATCTGGGCAAGACCGGCGAGGACCGCTACCTATACGGTTACGACGAAACTTGTTTCTCCTGCGCCCAAGTAGACACCGCCGTAATCACCAATACGGACGGCACGGAAGAAAAGGTGGAATTCGACTATTTTTAGTAGTGCCTGCCTGAGGTGTCAGCACCCCCTGACAACAGCAAATTAAAATTTCTCCGTGACTTTCAAATTTGCGCTGTTTATCATGTTTGCATGGACCAAATAAGCACCAAAATCGCCCTATTTAAAGGGAAACAGATCCGCAAAACTATTCACAACAATGAGTGGTGGTTTGTGGTCGCTGATATCATTCAGATTCTCACAGAAACACCAAATGTAAAGGATTACATTAGAAAAATGCGTGATCGCGATGAGGAAATCTCCAAAGGGTGGGGACAAATTGTCACCCCCCTTTCTATAGAAACCGCTGGCGGAGTTCAACAGCTCAATTGTGCCACCGCCGAAGGCATTTTCCGTATCATCCAATCCATTCCCTCACCCAAGGCCGAGCCGTTTAAGCGCTGGCTCGCCAAGGTTGGCTATGAGCGCGTTCAAGAGATTGAGGACCCCGAGCTTGGCACAAAACGCACTCGTGCGCTTTACAAGGCCAAAGCTACTTTTGGAGTTACTCCCGGCGAATACAAAAAATTAAAAGGTCTCAAGCGTGAAAATTTGCGTGACCATATGGACGACTTTGAACTTATTTTTACAATGCTCGGCGAACGCTCCACAACGGAAATTCATCGCACGGAAAACTCAAAAGGTGTGCCAAAATTAAAGCACGACGCGGAAATTGGTGGCAGAATAGCCGGCAATGCTAGAAAAGAACTGGAAAGTCACCTTGGCAGATCCATTGTCACCAAAAAGAATTTCAAACTTTTAAAATAGCCCCACGGATAACCCCACCCGCCCCATGCCCATCTCCACTAAAACCGGTGACAGCGGCACTACCGGCCTCCTAAACGGCACACGCGTTTCCAAGGACGATCCAATCATGGAAGCACTTGGCACTATTGACGAACTTTCCGCGCACTTGGGCCTTCTTTACGGCCTCCATGACGGTAATTTTGACCTCATCCTTGAAGAAATTCAGCGCAATCTTTCACATCTTTGCGCACTTGTTGCAGATCTCTCCGCAGATCCCAGTGCGCGCTTGCCCCGCCAAGGCGGTGGCGCACAAACTTGTTCCCAGGAACAAACAATGGCCGGTGAACTCGCCTCCCTTGAATCCCATCTTGAAACTCTTGAAAAATCCCTCCCGCCGCTCACGGAATTCATACTTCCGCGCGGCCGTGGCCGCACAGTGCATGCGCACATTGCCCGCACGGTTTGCCGGCGCGCCGAGCGCCGATTAGTCGCCCTGAAAAACCCTCCACCATTCGCCATTGCATACCTGAACCGCCTCTCCGACTATCTCTTTCTATTGGCACGCCAAGAGGCTTCCGTGCTATAATCGCAATTACTTAGTTTCTAACCCCCCGCTCTATGCAAGTCAAAAAGCAGATCAAGAACCTCACGGAACCTGAACAGGCGCAATTTGAGGAGTATTTGGACAAGAAACTAATTGCCATTGCTCCTGTTGTAGAATCGCACTATCCGGACAGCGACACGGCAAAAGCCACCGCCAAAATTCAGAAATTCGACAAGCATTCCGCCTTTGAATTCTCCTACGTTTTTGAACTTCCCAAGAAGCGATTCGTCTCCCGCGAGGTCAAACACACCATCACGGAGGCCATGGACAGCGCCACTGAAAAGATGGAACAGCAAATAGTCAAACACTTCAAAAGGTTGGTGAAAGATTAGGACGACTAAAACCCCGAATCCCAAAAATTCAGAACACTTCTTGACGATTTGGCAAGAGTTTGATACCCTCAGCGACTGGGCAGGTTTTTATTTAATTTGAAATTAATAATTTAAACATTCATTATGTCAACGGAAGCACCAGATTATGAAAAGCTCAATCCAGGCACAGTAGTAGATGTACCGATGGAACCGAAACAAATTATTCTTGGTATTGGGGGATTAACAGCTCCAACTAATAGACTCGTAGGAGTTACAGCAGATCCTCAAGGGCACTTGATAACAAGTTCTATAGTAAGCGGAGGAACGGCTTTATTAAGTCATGTACTAGTCCATCAAGAGTCAATGAAAAATCCAAAAGGATGTCCAAAAATTGTATTTGGAAAAACAGGGGAAGGAATGCCAATATCAACATCACATTATGATTGTACTAGAATAAGATTATCAGATGGATCTACAGCATGGTTTATTCCAACTGGAGATGCATACCCTGGGGATGGCCCAAAAAATCTACCGGAAGGGGTATATCTATCCTTATTTCTGAATAAAGGACGCTTTCAAATAAAGGTTCCTCAACGAGAGGGTATGGCAGTATGGCTATTTCCAAAAGAGTTAGGAATCCCAAAACCAGAGTATAAGCAATTATCATTAGGGTTGCCTTGGTCAAGGGGTTTTGATTTGACATCAGGAATTAGCCTTAGTGGCAGGTAGTAGAGAATATTCTGGATAATCTTTCCTCTCTTGCTTCCCCCTCTTCCTCCCTATAGAATAACCTCGCTATGGGAATTTTAATGTTCATTGTTGGAGCGCTCGCAGGGGCGGGAGGGGTTTATGCCTTTTTAAAGCCACAGGAGGAATTTTCCGCCGAGGATGCGGCGCGTGCCGTAAAAGAGGCTGAACATAATGCAAAGCGCATCCGTGAGGAGTCTGCCGCAAATTTGGAGCACATGAAAAAGGCCTTCGCGGCAGAGGAAAAATCCATGGAAGAAAGCTTAGAAAAACTCACCGGCACGGTTGCACAAAAAGAGGAAATTTTACACAGGCGTGAAGAGAAAAATCACTCGCAAGAAGAGATTGTGAACGCACTTGCAACGGAGATCAAAGCCCGCAAAGAAAAAGCCAAAGCAAACAAAGAAGAATTTTCCGCACGCCTCAGCAAAAAAAGTGGTCTTGCCAAGGAAAAAGCGCTTGAGGAAGCCAAAAAAAGTCTCTTCAGTCTCATCACGGATAATTCGGAAGTACGAATGAAGGCTGCCATTGAAGAGTACACCGAGGAAGCTCCGCGCCATGCAAAAGCAATTCTTCAGGTTGTGCTTCACAGAATGGACATCCCAAGTTCTGTGGACAAAAATTCCACAGCCGTAATCATAAAGGACGACAAATTCAAAGGCATGCTTGTTGGCAAGGCCGGCGCAACAGTCGAATATTTTGAGAGCCTGCTTGCGGTTTCCCTGATTTTTAATTTTGGCTCGCCTGAAACTCTCCATGTTGGAGGAGTGAATTTGCTCAGGCGCAACATGGGTAAACGTGCCATTGAAAAGCTGCAAACCCGCGCAAAAAAGACGGGTGCAATTGATAAAGAAATGATAAAAATCGCCATTGAAGAAAGTGAAAAAGAGGTCTTAGCACTTTGCGACAAAAAGGGAGAGGCCGCCCTCGCTTCGCTCGGGCTTAACCCCGCCTCCGCCCCACCCGAGCTCAAAAACTTCCTTGGCCGCCTCTATTTCCGCACAAGTTATGGCCAAAATGTGGAAGCGCACTCGCTGGAAATGGCTTTTGCATCCCGAATGATGGCCGAGCTCATTGGTGCAAATCCGGAAACCGCTGCGCTTGCCGCGCTTTATCATGACATTGGAAAAGCTATAGACCATGAGATTGGCGGCGCCCATGACGATATTTCCCGTGACCTTCTCACAAAGTACAATTTTCCACCTGAAATAATTCATGCGGTTTACGCTCATCATGACAAAATTCCTTGTGAAACTCCCGAAGATTTCATTATCAAAGCCGCCGACTCAATCTCGGGCTCACGTCCGGGAGTCCGCCAAGAGTCGGTCACAAATTATTTTGAAAGAATTACGCAGCTTGAAGCGGCCGTGAACTCTTTTGAGGGAGTCAGTAAGGTTTTTGCAATGTCTGCGGGCCGTGAAATGCGCGTGATGGTGGACAGAGACATTATTGCGGATGAGGACATGGAAGCACTTGCGGGCCGCATGGCGGGCAAAATTTCCGAAGATGTGATCTTCCCCGGCGTCATAAAAGTTAACTTGATTCGCTTGAGCAAGTCCGTAGACTATGCTCGCGAACGCATGTACAAATAAGCCTTTAAAATGAGCGACGAAAGCCATAAATCCACAGTCGACAAAATCATCATGGGCGCCATTATTGGCACGGCCATAGGATCCGCTTTGGGAGTTACACTGGCACCAAAAACCGGTAAAGAAACCCGCGCAATTTTGAAGGAAAAAGGTGGCGAAGCCGGCAATCTCGCCGCAGAAACCGCAGGTGGATTTTACAGATTTGGAAAAGCCGTTTTACATAAACTTTTAAAGAGCAAAAACAATGGAGATAAGTAAAAACAAAAAGATAATTTTAATTTCGACTTTTTCTTTTCTCATACTGGCACTCTCTTCTGCGTGCGCAGGAGCTTATTTTGTTGGGACGCTACCTGAAAGCGAATTTGTTTCCCGCACCGGCGTCCCACAAATGTCTTTCAGCGGATATGGCACTTTTGCCGAAGCAGCCTCAGCCCTTACCGCCCGTGACGCCGAGTGGTTGAATCAAAAAGTGACATTTACAAGCCAAAATGGAAATGCGGAACTTACACTAAAAGAAATCGGCGTAGAGCCTTGGCCGGCTGAGGGGCTGATAAATTACAACCTTAATCTTCTAGAGAAGATTGAAATATATCTTATGGGTAGAACTTTTGACCACCGGTTTACTCTCAACGCAGAAACCGCCAAAGCTGCATTTCTTCCTTTCAATATTGAACAAGGCAATGCCTCCGCAGAACTTGTTTATGCGGACGGCACCATTTCAATCAAGCCCGAGCAAATTGGTTATGGCATAGACACCGCCACCCTACAAATGCTTATGACATCCCTCTGGGAAAGCGCAGCCACCCTCACAACTTTGGAGCTCCCTCTCCGCACAAGCGTCCCTGAATTTCTCGCCGCAGATTATGAACCCCTCCTTTCAGAAGCCCAAAAAATCGCAGAAGAAACACTCATTCTCACAGATTCTTATGGCAATGATTACGAGCTTCCCATGGCGGAAAACATCTCATGGTTTGTGCCCGGGCACGGCGCCACCGGCACCATACCCGCCGTTCTCATAATTTCTCAAGACAAATTCATCTCCTATGTTGAACTAAACCTATCAGAAAGTATTGAGGAAGACCCCATGCCCGTCACAATCACGGATGATCTCGACGGCACTTACTCCTTTGAAGGCAGTGCCAGATTCGGCGTAGCAATTGACCGCCCCACCCTCTTACTCGAAATTGAAAATGCCCTCGCGCCCGCAACCGCGGAAACCGTGCCCGAGCAAGAAACTGGGCCAATTCTTATCCCCACCACCCAAACCGCGCCACAAATCACAGTCCCCGATTCCCTAAAAGCGCAGGGCGTCACGGACCTCCTTGAATTTGGATATTCGGACTTCTCCGGTTCTCCCGCAAACCGCATTCACAACATCCAAACCGGCATTGCGCAGTTTAACGGGATCACCGTTGCCAAAGATGCAGAGTTTTCTTTCATGGGACAAATGAGCCCTGTTGATGCCGCAAACGGCTTCCTTCCGGAGCTGGTAATTAAGGGCAACGAAACCATTCCCGAATACGGCGGCGGCCTCTGCCAAATCTCGTCCACAATGTTCCGTGCAGTGATTTATACGGGCCTTCCAATAGTCGCTCGAACAAACCATTCTTACGCCGTGGCCTATTATGCTCGTCCCTTTGGCTACGGTTTGGATGCCACTGTTTATGACCCCGCTCCGGACCTCAAATTTAAGAATGACACCCCTGCGCCAATCTTGATTCAGTCGTACACAGACGGCAATTCCGCCTACTTTGTTTTTTATGGCTCAAACAACGGCCGCCGTGTTGAAATGGACGGTCCATATTCGTACAATTATAACTCGATTGGCGAACCTGTTATTGAGTACACAGACGAGCTCGCTCCTGGAGAACGCAAGCAAAAGGAATACGCCCACAAAGGCTTCACCACGGACTGGTACCGCACCATTTATTATGCGGACGGCACCACTCTTGACCGCGAACTAATCCACTCTGTCTACGAAGCCCGCCCCGCAAAATATTTGGAGGGAACAGGGACGACTGAAGACATCACCGGAGCAAATGCCGGCTCAAACAACCCTTGATTACAACAGCCTTCCCTTAAAAGTCAAACAAAACATTGACAAACCTCGTCCTGTATAGGAAAATCAGGCCTCGTTTAACATAAAATCACAGCAAAAATCATGGCAAAAACAATATTTATAGGAAGGCCTACAGCGGGAAATGGGAGTTTTGAGGAATCCTCCTTGGAACAGATGAGACAGGTTCTCCCACAAGAACATCAAGGCGCGATTGATGATCGTAATTTTGAGCCTGGACTTGAAGTTGCCGCCGCAATCACGCGTATATCGGCGGAAACCCAAGAGGTGATCTTTAATGTTGGATGTCCTTGGTTGGCGGTTGGAGAAGTTGCTACAAAAACAGAAAATGACACACCTGCAATAAAAGAACTGCATTTAATCGGGGTTAGGACGAACGACGAATATCTTGAGGCTAATAATCGAGCACGGCTTGTAAGAATAGTTGCAGATACTCTTGCTCACAGAGCTCCGGAGGCAATTATGATTATAACGGGCTGGGAAGCAATAACGGGATATTTGCTGGGAGCTTTTAAAGACATGACACTCCCGAACAAGATATTCTTTTCCTGTAACGGATGCGCTCAAAATTTGACAACATGGACGACGGCCGCCCTTGCCGCCATTGACAAGAAACGGAGTGATGAGGTTGAGTAATGACTTGCCTTACCCCACCCTGCTTCTCACCTCCTCATTATACGGGTCCAAGACCAGAACTTCTTTTAGCATTCTTGCGCTGTCTTCGGGGCGGCCGAGCTTCTCGTAATAATCGGCAAGAATGAGTTTAAGATCAATGTCCTTGGGTTTGCGGCGCGCCGAGCGCTCAAAATAATGAAGGGCTTTTTCCGTTTCGCCAAGTTCGTGGTAAACCTGTGCCAAGCTTTGGAGGCGCTCGGCGCGCCTATCATCAATTGCCACAGCATTTTCATACGCTTCAGCCGCTTCCACAAGCCGTTTTTGTTCATACAGTGCGGCACCCAAATTACTGAAATAAACAGGATCTTGCTTTAAATTTACAAGCTTTGAAAAGTAAAGTTCAGCGCTGGGGAAGTCGCCCTTTTTCATAAAAATTAGACCCAATTTGTGATGTGCATCAAGGTGCATTGGATCCGCTTGAATAGCCGCCAAAAGTCCTTGCATGGCTTCTTCCATTTCTCCGCGTGAAAGCAAGGCCTCGGCTTTCAAAAACATTTTTCTTGCAGCACTCCTATCAGGTTTAATTTCTTCGGTCTTTTCATCTCCAAGCTCGGTATTTTTTGCACGTGCAAAGATTGCGCCAGCATTTTCCACATCAGTCAAATTGCTTGGGCTACTTATTTCACTCTCCGTTTGTGCGCGCGCACAGTCATCAGTTTCCTCATTGAGCCCCATTTCTTTCTCCTCTCTCGCCACCTCATCTTCGTCGTGCTTCTGGAAAAGCAGGTCTTTGTAAGTGCATTTAAGTCGTCTTAAAAAAAGTCCAACGGTCACAAGCCCCGAGACCAAAACTAAAATCCAAAGTGTCCAAGTTATAAAAGTGTTCATGGTACAAACGAGAGTAAAAGATTTTCAAGCGTGAGACGGGCGTTCACATTGGCGTCAATTCGTCTTTTTGCCTCCTCAATTTGCTCCAAAAATGCAATCTTATCAAGTCCGAGCGCGCCACCGCCCGCGCCCGCCGCACCGCTCGCCCGCACGCGCCTAAGCAAAACATCAAGCATTTCATCTCTCACGGGACTTCCTTCATACTTCCGTACCAATTGAAACGCCGCAGGAACGCTTGGCCTATCCAAAAACACTGTGACATCGGCCAAAATTTCTCTGTGGGCGGCAAAATAGTCGCTGTCTTCCATGAGCCGCATGAGTTTCCCGGGCGCTCCCATTGAAAAAAACACAAGCTCATCCGCGTAAACATGCTCGCCGCAAGCCGCGCGCATTTCCGCATCCGGAACAGATTGGAATCGCGTCACGGTGCACCTGGACCGAATGGTTGCAAGCACGCTGTCTTCATTGTTCGCTGTCAAAAAAAACACAGTTCCCTCGCTGGGCTCCTCCAAAGTTTTAAGGAGACTGTTCGCCGCCTCAGGCTTCATTCTACCCAAATCTTCCACCACAAAAATAAGATACGGGCGCGTGTGCGACTGTCCCGCCCGCGCGGAAATTGTCCTCACTTCTTCAATGGTCAAAGGCTCGCCGTTGTCCAAAAACATCACCGTGTCCGCCTCTGTTCCCTCCAAAATGCTCTTTTTCAGAAGCACATCGCTGTCTCCGCCCTGCGCTATCACAGAAAACGTCTTTGCCAGATGAGTTTTGCCTGTATGCGCCGGCCCAACAAAAAGATGAGCGTGAGCTAAACGCCCGAGCTCCAAGTCGTTTTTTAATCTGTCCCAAATGTGCTTATGTCCAATCATTGCAACTATGTGCGACTATGATAAACGTAACCAATAAGGCTCCTGCCTCACCAAAAGTTTACGCGCATCTTCCGGATTTTTCATGCAAAGTTTCACAAGGTGCTCCATCCGCACTCCGTTTTGCGACCCCTTTGCCAGCACCGTGTCATGCTTGTCCAAAATGTTTGCCAAAAACGCCCCCGCCTCCTTGGAAGTGCGGAAAGTATGGATCATTGAAGATGACATTCCACCCCTCTGCGCGCCCTCCGCAAGCTCCTTTGCGCGCTCTCCCACCGCAATCAGCATGTCAGCATATTCCGTGGCCATTTTCCCAATCTTAAGATGCTCACTTTCTGAAAGTTCTCCGAGTTCATTCATGGTGCCGAGCGCCGCAATTTTTCTTCCGGAAAACATTCCCAAAATTTCAAGTGCGGCTTCCGTTGTGTCCGGCGAAGCGTTATAAGTGCTGTCCAAAATGAGTGATCCGCCTTTCCCTTCAATTTTATTCATTCTCCCTGGCGGCAGCCGGAACTCATTCAAAGCAGCCGCGATTGTTTTCAGCGGAACTCCTTCAATAAATCCAACGGCAATTGCAGACAAAATCAACGCCACATGAGAACGACCCAGTACTTCCGGGCAAACCACTTCCACACTCTTGCCTTCATATTCAAGATTAAATTTGAGGCCGGCCACACTCATTTCAACATTCGTGGCGCGTAAATCCGCCTCTTCTTCAATCCCAATTGTGAGTGCATTTGCAGGCGTGTGGCCGGCAAGGCCGCGCACAAAGTTGTCGTCCTTATTGAGGATAACCCAGCCCCCTTTCGGTACGGCAAGCGCGGCCTTTGATTTCTCCTCAAAAACCGCCTGCCTGTTTGCAAATTGTTTTTCGCCAAGATGCACCGCCTTCACATTCAAAAACACCATGATATCCGGCGCAAAAACCTTCAAAATCTCATCCATATCTCCGGGTTTGTCTACTCCCATTTCAAGGATGAGCATGTCATACGGCTCCGCTCCCTTTAAAGTGTCTTTCAGTGCATCAAGTAGCGCCCGCGCAAGCACGCTCGCCCATCCCCAAACTGAAGAATAGCCGCTACTAAGTCCAAGTATAGTGAGCACCGTCCCAAATTCCGAATTTAAATTTTTCTCGCTCTTTTTAACCTTATAGCGGCGGCTCAGCACTTCAAAAATCGCCTCTTTGCAGCTGGTTTTTCCCGCGCTTCCCGTAACGCCAATTATTTGCGGCCTCACGCGCTTAAGCTTTCTTTGTGCAAGCCGTCTCAAAATTTCCAGTACCCACTTTCTAAAAATGGCTTTCATATGCGGTTTGTTTAAGATTTGCATTATAGCGCACCGGCGATTAAACTTCAACCCGCATTAATTATATATGTTTTTTAGCCATGGCACGACTTGAAGATGGCGGACCCACAGGATGGGAACCTCAAAAACCGGAAGTGTCATCTATTCCGTCAAGCCTACGGGATTGGCAACAAATGCAAGGCGCTGAAGCTCAAAGATATTTTTATATTGCTCTCTGCCAGGACTCAACAGACAAGCACTTTACTTTTTGGCATGTTTTCGATGTTTCTGAAGAAGATGGAGATAACATTCCGCTCACAATAATGAACACCTTAAAAAACACCACACAAGGAGGAACAACCATGCCGGACCAAATTTTCGCAATCAACGGCCGTCCAGTACACATTTTGGAACTTCATTCGCGTAATCGAGTCTATTTCACCGCCTCCACAACCTTTGCAAGGACTTCAGGTTCGTGAATTGCAAGCTCGGAAAGCATTTTGCGGTTCAGGACAACCATTTTCTTGGAAGCCAAAAAAATGAATTTGCTGTATGAAAGCCCGTAAAGTTTCAAAGCTGCACTTAAACGTGTGATCCAAAGTCTTCTGAAATTGCGCTTTTTAGTTCGGCGGTGCGCATAAGAATGCATGCCGGCCTTCATTACGCGCCTCTTTGCAAGCGTATAAAGACTGCTTGAAAGTCCGCGATAGCCCTTGGCCATTTTTAGAACCTTATTGTGTCTACGGCGTTGGTTTGTGCCGCGTTTTACTCGTGCCATAAAAAGAAGTTAAAAGTTAATTTATGCCGCTTTCGGCGGATTAATTCCAAAGTAGCGTTTTCATCCTCTTCACATCTGTTGAATGAATCACGCTTGTGTGCCCACCCATAGCCTTTTGCCTTGTGGCTTTCTGGTTGAGACGGTGGCTGTGAGCCGCTTTTTGCATGCGCACTTTACCCGTCCCTGTGACATTTGAACGCTTTTTTGCCCCCGAGTGGGTGCACTGTTTGCCGACTTTTGGTTTGCCTGCCATAAATTATTTGGGTGAAAGAATCATTGTAAGTGAGTATCCTTGACGTTTTGGCTCTTGGTCGACTTTAGTCAAATCCTTGAGTTGCTCCTTCACATAATTCAATTTTTCGTAGCCAAGTTCCATATGTGTAGCCTCTCTTCCGCGAAAAATCAAGGCGAATTTTAGCGGACACCCGTCTTTTAGGAACTTTTTCGACTGCTCCATCTTCACATCAATGTCATGCTTGTCCGTGCGAATGCTGAGGCGTATTCCTTTAATTTCACGGCCCTTCTGCGCAGTATTATGCTTTTGTTCACTCTTTCTGAGCTTATACAAATATTTCCCGTAGTCCATTATGCGGCACACCGGCGGAAACACATTTGGCGAAACTTCCAAGAGGTCCAGTCCCATCTCATGAGCCAGCGTTAAAGCCTTCTGCAAACCCATTATTCCGCCTTGAAAATCTTCGCCGTCTTCGGCTATAAGACGCACTGTTTGCGCCCTAATTTCTTCATTTTTTCTAAGAGTTTTTGCTATAAAATTTGATTAGAATTAAAATCCATCAGGACGACTGTGATTTTAACGGATTGGAATAAGAAGTCAACATTGACATTTGTGCGCGCTTGCCCCGCCGTGGCGGTGGCGCACAAGTAAAAAAATAAGCACGACTTTTTGGCTTACGGGAGGCAAAAACCCTTGCATTTCTTGACAAACCCGCGTAAAAGAAAGGTGATTTTTAACTTAAAAAATTTTACCCTCAAAATTATGGAACCTCTACCGGCAGCAAGCGGAGAAATAGATCCAAGGAGAGAAGCGGAACTTGCACAAACGATTCAACTTGTAGTAGCCGCATACAGAGAGGAACAAGAAAGAAGGCTCGCATTAAACCTCCAAGGGGAAGGCACGGACTCAAGTTTATACCTAATAGAGAACGAAGACGAGCTCAGAAGAATTCTAGAAGATCCTAGAAATAGGGAAGCGCTTGAAGCAGTTGATGCTATGTATAGAGGTAAGGGGAACGCTGTTGGAATGCGCGGAGCGGTAGGGAAACCGACTCCTGTTTATGTCTATTTTAGAGACGGTAATAAAAGATTAGTTATTATAAACCTTCCAAAAAAGCCATATGAAGCACCTTTCCGTACCTGTCTTAAAGAGGAGGTAGCTCCAGAAAGAGCTTTTTCCGAAGTTGCAGACCTAGCTACAGGCATTGGAGCACGAGTTTTAGGTGTACCCGACATCCAGCGCCTCTTAACATCCAAAATCAAGCCTGTGGAGGGTAGTTGGATTTTAGCCGCAACATTAGAAGAAAGAGGAAACGGATTTGTTCGAGCGGATGATTTTGTCCAGGTTACAAGAGCAAGTGATATCAGTGGGATCAGTGGGCGTTGTATAATTCCATGCTTTGCAGTGGAATTAAAATTCCCTGATGTCAGTGTCGCCCGCGGTTTTCATGCGCCTGAAGCTCAGACCAAGCTTGGGCCAAGGGGAGTTTATGTTGTAGATCTTGTTAAGGACGTATTAAGAGCACAGATATTAAACTTGGCAAATAGGCCTAGCACTTTAACAAAGACTGGTTTGAGAGGAGTTACACAATTTGAAGTTGATAAAGCTCTAAGATCACAACCTGAAAAAGTGGAAGCGCTTCTTGCAATGTGGCGTGGAGTAGAAGGCACGAGTGGGATAGAAAGAGAAGTAGAGGATGACTTAGATGACATCGCAGATGAGGAGATTCGACTTGAAGCGGAAAGACAATCGAACACACTGGGTCGTCCCACTCCGGTATGGGTAGATATGAAAGGAGGCAGGAGACATTTGATAGTAATAAACGCAAGAGAAGACCGTAAAGCACATCCTTTACGAATGTTGATCGGCAGTCAACGTAAGAATATTGAAGAGGAAGGATCAGAATATTCAGATCATCTCACAGATCTAGGATTAGAACCTCTCACCCTGAAGGATTTAGGGCGAATGGAGGAAGCTGAACAAATGAACAATATTGCGATAAGCTATAGTCAAACAGTATACATATTGACTGAGAGTGGACTCAGGCCCTACTTATTGGATCAAAATGGATTTGTCGCAGAAGGAGAGAAGAATCGCGGACGGCGTTCGGTAGTCCTTGTTGGTAAGCTTTCGGTGCCTCTTGATGATGAGATATAGTCATCCAAGTCTTCTTCTTGTCTTAACTCCAAACTTTGTATACCTTGCATGCGTTTAACATGCGCTCATGTCTATCTCTAGAAACAAAACTCGCATCTGCACCGTTGGTGCTCGGCAAAGTGCGCGCGCACACGGCGTAACAAAGCAAGTCAAAATTGGCGGCGGGAACCACGTTGTTTTGCAGACAATGGCAAAGCAAAAAACTTTTGAGGGGCTTTTAAAAGAAATTCGCAGCGCGGAAAAGTGTGGGGCGGAGTTGGTGCGGCTTGCGGTGCCGGACGCGGAGGCGGCCAAAATAATTAGTCGACTAAAAGAAAAAGTCTGTGTGCCGCTTGTTGCGGACATACATTTTGACCCCTTGCTTGCGCTTGCGGCGCTTGAAAACGGTGCGGACAAAATACGCATAAATCCGGGGAATTTTTTGGATGAAAAAATGCTGGAGAAAGTAGTTGCGGCCGCGGAGCGAAGCGGAGCGGCCATCAGAATTGGTGTAAATGCAGGTTCGCTTGAAAAAGATCTGTGGGAAAAGTATGGCGCACCTAATGCGGAAGCGCTTTCTGAGTCGGCAAAAAGATGGACTAACAAAATAGAAAAACTTGGCTTCAAAAACTTTGTGGTTTCGCTGAAAAGTTCGCAAGTGCCGGTAATGATTGAGGCGTATAAAAAGTTTGCCGCCCTGTGTCCGCATGTGCCGCTCCATCTTGGGGTTACGGAGGCGGGTCCGGGGATTTCAGGCGCGGTGAAGTGCGCGGTGGGTATTGGAGCGCTTCTTTCTCTTGGAATTGGTGACACAATTCGCGTGTCCACATCGGGCACAATTCTGGAGGAAATTCGTGTAGGCAAAGAAATTCTAAAGTCGCTCGGGCTTTATTCTCTCGAGCCTGACCTCATTGCGTGTCCGGGATGCGGGCGAGCGGAAGTGGACATTAACAAGCTGGCCAAGGAAGTTCAAAAAGTCATTTGTGGTATAAATAAGCCACTTCGCATTGCCGTGATGGGTTGCGCGGTGAATGCGCTCGGGGAAGCGCGCGAGGCCCATTTTGCAGTCGCAGGTGGCAAAAAATGCGGCGCTCTGTTCATGAACGGCAAACTTTATAAATCCGCCGTGCCGGAGAAAGAACTTTTGAAGGAATTTAAGAAGATGCTTGAGGAGAACAGTTAGGCTTGATTCCAAGGTTTAACCACCACGCCCTTGGAAAGAATTGTCGACTTTGGCACGGGGGCAAGTAGCTCCTTTTTAATTGGTCGGCCCAATATTTTTTCCACTTTTATGAGGTTGTCAGCAAGAGAAGGATTAAGTGTACGCGAAGTTTTTATTTCTTTGGCGGTTAAATCATTTCCATCTTGGACAAGGAGGTCTGCCTCAGTTCCGTCCTTAGTTCTAAAATAATTTAAAACCAGAGGATTTGTTGTAAAACTATTTCTTTTGATGTGTTCAAGGACAACCGCAGTTTCAAAAAGCGGTCCAAAAGAGAGCCCTTTCATAAGAGTTTCAGAATCATGAATCCCCATCAAATAAGTGGCTAGGGCGGTATCTCTAAAATAAAGTTTTGGAGCTTTGATCAGTCTTTTTGACAAATTTGCGTGGAAAGGCTGAAGCAGGAAGATCTGATAACTTGCTTCTAAGACGGAAAGCCATCTATTTGCGGTAACTGTAGAAACTCCAGCGTCCCGCGCAAGATCGCTAACATTCAAAATCTGTCCGGTTCTAATTGCAGTGAGGCGAACAAATCGCTCAAAAGTTCGCAAGTCGCCAATCTGTGAAAGCTGTCTCACGTCTCGGTCCAAATAGAGCTGAATGTATGAAGAGCACCAAGTTTCTCTGTTGAGATTTTTTCTGGCACGCATTTCCGGATAAGCGCCTCTAAGAATCCAGTCGGCAACGTCTTTGGGTTCGGACAGCGTTTTTTTGGGATAAATCTCCACAGTTGAGCAAGTGTGAAGCGTGAGTAGCGCCGCACGTCCCGCCAAAGATTGCGAGACTTGTTTCATTAAAAGGAAATTTTGCGAGCCGGTCAAAATATATTGCCCATATCGGGTCCTGTTTTCGTCGACTATTCCTTGGATGTAACTTGGCAACTCCGGCGCATATTGAATCTCGTCAAAAATTACGGGAGGCGGAAAATTTTTAAGAAAAGTCCGCGGGTCTTCTATGGCCTGTCTGCGCAAATCGGGGTCTTCCAAAGAAACGTAAGCATGCGTTTTTTTAAGAAGACTTTTGCAAAGTGTACTTTTTCCGGTTTGCCTTGCACCCGTTAAAATGACAACGGGGAAAGTTTTTACGGCCTGCAGGAACGATTTTTGAATAAGTCTCGTAAACATAAGTGCAATGATAAATAATTACCCACATACAGTATAGACCGTCCAAATTTAATTTTCAATATTAAATTTGGACAAAATCAATTTCATATTTTTGTCCTCGCTAACTCCAAAAAACGCAGTAAAATGAAATTATGAAGGACAAATTACAAAGAAAACCAGTTGCAATATTCGGCGCAACAGGCTCAATCGGGCGGCAGTCGCTCGAGGTGATTGAGGCGTTTCCGGGGCGCTTTAAAGTGACCGCGCTCACAGGACTTACAAACGAATTTTTGCTAAAAGAACAGGCCAAAAGACACCACGCAAAAGCTTACATGGGGCTTTCAAAAATGCGTGAAATAATTTCCGGTGCGGATTATATAATCAATGCAATTCCGGGATTTGCGGGTCTTGAAATTTCCTCAGAAACGCTCCACATGGGCAAAACTTTGCTTCCCGCCAACAAGGAATCTCTGGCCATTGGCGGCAGGTGGCTCAAAGAAATTGCACGTGCAAACGGGGGCCGAATTTACCCGCTCGACTCAGAAGCTTCAGCCGTTTGGCAGCTCATAGATGAGCACGGAGTAGACAATGTAGACAGTGTAGACTTAACCTGTAGCGGCGGTCCTTTTTTTGGAAAAACCGCGGCGGATTTGGCTCACATCACGGTGGAAGACGCGCTTGCCCACCCCACGTGGAAAATGGGCCCAAAAGTTTCCGTAGACAGCGCAACGCTTATAAATAAACTTCTTGAAGTTTATGAAGTGCATAATCTTTTTGGCATTCCGCTCACAAAAATAAATATTTTAATTCACCGTGAAAGTCTTGCCCACGGAATTGTGCATTTGCATAGTGGCGCACGGCGCGTGCATGCATTTCAGCCTGATATGCGTCTTTTTATTTCATACGCACTAAACTATCCACAGCAACCGATTTCTCCGTGGAAAATCAAAAGATGCCGCAAAAGTGATTTAAAATTTTTGAAGCCGGACACCACAACTTTCCGCCCAATTAGCTGGCTCCGCCTTCACAAAGAAAACCCGAATTTTCCAATAATTTTGAACGCTGCAAATGACGTTGCGGTCTCGGAATTTTTGGCAGGCCGTCTCCCATTTTTAGGTATTTATGATCTCATTGAAAAAGCTCTTGAAAAGTTTTTGTGGTTGCCCCCTCCCGCTTCTTTCAAAGAAATGGTAGAATTTCATTGCAAAATAACCGATGAAATTTATGAATACTGTCATCCTACTCGCGGCGGGTCTCTCAAAAAGGGCAAAAACAGATAAACTTTGGGTCGACTTTTGGGGCCGTCCGCTGTGGACGCTTTCATATCATACTTTCCGCTCGCACCCACAAATTGATAAAATTATTCTCGTTGTTCGCAGCGGTGAAGAAAATCGTTTCCGTGAAGTTTTAAATGCTTTTTCCGACTTTAAAACGGAAATTATTACAGGCGGCTCTGCGCGAATGGACTCTTTTAAAGCGGGAATTTCCGCTCTGCGTAAAAGCTCGGAAATTTCTGAAAGCCACATAATTCTTGATCACAACGCGGCAAATCCAAATGTTACAAATCAAGAAATAACGGAAGTAATTGCAGCTGCAAAAACTTACGGAGCCGCCGCGGTTTCAATGCCATGTGTAGACACGGTAATGGAGGCGCACGAAGAATTTTATTTCCGCCAACTTGAGCGTTCTTTTTTGCGTCTTATGCAAACTCCGCAAGGGGTCCGCGGAGATATTTTGTATTTGGCGCTCGCACAAACTTTTGAAGGTACCGACTTAAGTACAGCGCTCCTCCCGTTTACTCCCGTAAAACTCATTGAAGCGAGTCCGCAAAATCGCAAAATTACATTCAAAGAAGACCTTGATTTTTTTATGCAAAAAACCGCTTTTGGAGAAGACTCACATAAGTTTTCCGCTACCGTACCGAGCGATTCCACACTCTCAGCCCATGCCGGATGCCTTGTGCTAGGCGGTCTCAAAATTGAGTCGCTGCCGGCAATGGAGGCGAACTCGGATGGCGACACAATTCTTCACGCGCTTTGTAGAGCGCTTGCGCAAATCAAAGGACAGAATTTTTCCACAGTGGCCGATAAATTTGTGGAGCGTGGAATCCGTGACAGCAAAGAAATTATCAAACCGTTTCTTGAGGGGATAAAAATTGAGTGCGTAGCAATTCATATTGAAGCGCAAAAACCACATATTGATGATCTTCCACTTGCCCGTTCCTTATCTGAAATTTTGGGCATTTCCGAGGACAAAATTCACATTTCCGCAATGAGTGGGGAAGGCCTCACTTCGTTCGGCCGCGGTGAGGGGATTTATTGCAAATGTCTCATTCATTATTTATGACCACCATTTCTTCGCCCGCAAAATTCAATCTTTTTTTGCAAGTTTTTCCAAAGAAAACGGACAATTCCGCTAAAAAAACTAACGAATATCACCAAATAAAAACAGTGTTAATTCGCTTGGACGCTCCTTGCGATTTTCTGCACGTACAACCCGCAAAACGCTTGTCATTTTTCTGCAATAATCCTTCCGTTCCCGTCTCCACACAAAAAAATTCCATACTAAAAGCAATAAAATTACTTGAGAAAAAAACCGGCAAAAAATTCACATATGAAATTCGGCTTGAAAAGAATATTCCGCTCTTAAGTGGTCTTGGCGGCGGCGCAAGTAACGCCGCCGCCATTCTGCTTTATTTAAACAAAGCGGAAAAGCTCAATCTCACACAAAAAGATCTAATGCGCATCGGAGAAAAAGTCGGTATGGACGTACCCTTTTTTATATCAGGTCACGCCTGCGCTTTTGCCACTCATTTTGGTGAAAAAATAAAACCGCTTCCCCCTCTTCCAAAAGATATGAAAATCAAAATTTTCCTTCATGCAAAAAAACTTTCCACTCGCGCAGCCTACAGAAAGCTGGACTGTTTGCACGGGCAAAATAGTTCAGGGGAAGCAAAGTCACAAATGCAAAAATTAAAGAACCTTCTTTCCGCATTAAGAAAACAAAGCTCCCCAAAAATTCTCCACTCTCTTCATAATGACTTTGCCAAAATTTACCTGCCATATCCGCCGGCAAACCCCAAATCAATTAAACATTACGCTTCCGTACATGTGCCGCTTCCAGCCGGTTCAGGTGGATCCTACGGCGTTTTTTATGTTGGAAAAAAGAAGAAATCAAAAATACTAGAATGAAAAGAGAGAAAACCAGAGGAAATGCCAAATTTAAATGCAAATTGTATAAAGTATTATCCATAAATACCATTCCAACAGCCAAAAAAGAAAGCCCAAAAGAAAGAGGCCAACACATTTTTGTTTCTTCAAAATGAGGGAAAGTTTTGTTTCCCATGGTTCTCAGCCAAATGAGCAACAAGAAGAGAGCCGTAAGTCCCAAACAAATTACAACATGTAACCATATGTGCTCATGTTCTAAATTCATGGAAAGAAGAAATTTCAGTACAATCGGATGCCACAAAAAATACACGGCAATCACCATGCTTAAAATGAAAAAGGAGATAGCGCTTTGACGGAAAGTCCTGTTAATATGCAAAATTCCAGTAAGCTTTTCAAGCCTGTCAAAAAGGGCGATTAGCTCCTCATGATTCTCCACAAGCACGTCCACTTTGAAGTGGGAAACATGATCCATATTAAGAGGTTTCCCGTCAGGTGAAAAAGGATAGTCGCTCCTTACATCGTGTCCGCTTCCTTCAATATGCAAAATAGGGATTTTAAGCTCATAAAAAGGCTGAACAATTTCCTTTAAAATGCCGCGTCTGTCATAAGCTTCAATAATTATTCTGATTTTATATTTATTGTCTTGTTCGCCAAAATTCCAATCTTTTTCAAGCGTGCGAAATTTCTTTTTTAATCGTACAAAATATCCAAGCTGCAAGTCAGGAAACAAAACTTTATAAACTTCATTCGCCTCAAGCGATCCATCACCGACTAAAATCAAAACCTCATCAAAATTTTTACTGCGGAATCTCTTAACAGCATCCTCCATTTTTTTCTCACTCAGATTCTCAACAAGCACTTGATTCTCATGGTCGAGCTGTTTTTGCAAAAGTTGGATGCCAAGTCCAAGCCGCGTACCACGGCTTTGTTTTTTAAAAAATGCCTGTATTTTCTCGCGAGCTTTTGCGGTTTTTGTATGTTCGAGCCAAGACCTGTCAGGACCAAACTGCTCCTTGTGTCCCTCCAAAATTTGCACATGATCTCCACTCCTAAGCTCTCCAAAAAGCGAATAAATTTTGTCATTTACCAGCGGTTTTGGCAAAAATTTTCCAAACACATAATCGGTTGCATAAATAAAATCCAAACAGCTGGCACCCACCGGCAAATTCACAATTTCTCCCCCCGCGGAAAAAACATAAATACGTTTTTGCAAAATATCTTCTTGCAAACTTTTTATGAACGCTCCGGGATGCGCGTAAGCCCTAAGTCGACTTATGTTTTCTGAAAGTATTGTCTTTCCTCCACCCTTGTAAACGTTGTGCGCCGCCGCCCCCATTTCCGCAGTTTCATTCATTTCTTCGGAACGAATTTGCACCTCAGCCATCTTCCCTTGCAGTCCAATCACGGTTGTATGTAACGACTGATAGCCATTCGGTTTTGGGAACGCAATATAATCTTTAAATCTACCGGGTTTTGGATGAAAAAGTTCGTGAGTAACCCCAAGCACTCTATAACAATCTTCTTTATTTTTCACAATAATTCGCACGGCAAAATAATCGTAAATATCGGTAAGCTCTTTGTGGCGCGCAACCATTTTTTGATAAATGGAATAAATATGTTTTGGCCGTCCTTCAAACCGTGCCGAAATTCGCGCCTTCGCCAAAGCCTTCCTCAAAATTGCAATGGTATCTCTTATAAATCGTGCTCGTTTTTTTTCATGCTCCGCAACAAACTCAGCAATACGCTTAAATTCTTCCGGTTGCAAAACGGCAAAACAATAATCTTCAAGTCCTCTTCTGATCTGAAAAACGCCATACAAATTTGCCAGCGGTGCAAAAATTTCCATGGTTTCTTTTGCAATGCGCTCCTGTTTGTCAGGCCGCAAATATTGAATTGTAGACATATTATGGAGTCTGTCCGCGAGCTTAATCATTACCACTCGGACATCTTTTGCGGTCTCAAAAAAGAGCTTCCTAAGCGTGTCCACTTCTCTCTCGTCCATTGAATGTCTATAATGCACTTTTGCAAGTTTTGTCACAGCCCCAACCATTCGCGCAACGGTTTTCCCAAACTTTTCTTCAACATTCTCCAAAGTAAAACGCGTGTCTTCAGGCACGTCGTGAAGTATGGCTGCAATCAGAGTTTCAGTATCCGCATTTAGGTCGACTAAAATCTTTGCCACTTCAAGCGGGTGGCACACATAGGGTTCGCCGGACATTCTAAACTGACCATGATGTGCAATATCCGCAAAGTCGTAAGCCTCACGAATTTTTACAAGCGAAACACGCGGAAGCTTTTTTTTAAGTTTCTCTGCCAAGCTTTGATACGTCTTGAATTCAGGCGCGAATCCCATATGTGCATCTTAGCATTGCCTAGAACGACTGTCTACCTTGCAGCGCCCTTACCAGTGTTGCATCATCCGTATATTCAAGGTGCCCGCCTGACGGAATTCCCCGAGCGATTCTTGAAACGTGCAAGCTCGGAAATTCAGCCAATTTTTGATGAATATAAAGCGCAGTCGAGTCACTTTCAAGATCCGAATTCAGCGCCAAAATCACCTCACGCACGCCCCCGTCTTCACTTAGTCGACTAAATAATTCTTTCAAACGAATATCCTCACTTTGCACTCCATCAAGTGGCGAAAGACGACCATGAAGAACGTGATAAAGCCCCTTATATTCTCCGGTTTTTTCAATTGCAAGAAGATCTAGCGGACTTTCAACCACGCAAAGCAGTTCTGCATTCCGCGCAGGACTCAAACAAATTCCGCACACCGGCTTAGACGTTAGCGTACAACATTTTTCACATTCCATCACCCCTTTTTTGACGTCCCTCACAGCCTCTGAAAGCGCCAAAATTCCGCTGTCCGAATCTCTTAAAATGTGAAATGCAAGTCTCTGCGCACTCCTCTCGCCAATGCCGGGCAAGCGCGTTAGCTCTTCAATTAATTTCATTATCGACTCAGGTAGTGCATCCATAGGATTTTGTAACCGCGGCCATTCTAAATGTTTGTTTGATTTTGGCAAAGGGAAAGGTTAAAATCAGCCGGCATTAACCCAAACACATCATGAAAACTTTTTTAACCATTTTGCTCACTGCGATAATTGTAGGCGGCCCGCTCGGAGTTTTTAGCTACAATCAATATTTGACTATAAATAACCTCAAAAACGAAACCGCTTCATTCCAAGAACAGACAAATGCAAGACAAGGCCAATTAATTGCCGCAAAAACACTTTCATGGAACGGACAAATTTTTACCTTGGAACATATGTGTGCCGGTACGGTAAAAATTTCGCAAGAAAAAAATACGGGATATGATAATGCAACCTATTGCATGGGCAATAATCGCCTTCAATTAAGCGACCAAAATGGACAGATAACAGTAATTGATACATCTGACATCTCCACAGATGCAGACGCCCCTTTTATGGAGAGTGCATATCTTATTCCGAGTAATGAAGAGGGCATAGTTCTTGTAAGCTATGGAAGTAATGATTGCTTCACAATAGGCAATTGTGGCGTTGGCTACAGCCCTTTCCGCGAATTTGCAATTAAACTTTCAGACAGAAGTTCAAGAATTTTGGAAAATATACCAACATCAAATGAAACAAGGTTGGTCTGGAATTCCACAGGGACAAAAGCCTTAGCCGCTACTACAACATGTGGAGGTGCCGGCTGCGGAATCAGTCCAATTAGGGGTTATGATTTAGCCACTGACACGGTTAAAACCATTACTACCGAAGAAGCGGCTTATGGAGATCAAAGTCATTATTCTTCCGATCCAAAAAACTATTTTGAAGTTGATGGCACAATACTTCCAGTCTGGGGTTATTTGAGCTCATCAACATGGACAAGTGAAACTGAAATCACCGTAACAATGTATTTAACAGACGGAACCAAAAAGGAAGTAAGCGGAAGTTTTTAACTTCTTAGCAAGCTTTTCCGCTAGTCTTTTTCAATCAACCTCAAAAATTCCCCGCGAGTGGAATCATTCTTTTTAAACAGCCCTTTTAGCGCAGAAGTTGTGACAGTGCTCGACTGTTTTTCAACGCCGCGCATTGCCATACAAAGATGTTTTGCGGTAATAATTACAGCCACGCCTTTTGGCTTCAGCATGTCATTTAAAGCATCTGCAATTTGTGTGGTTAGCCTCTCTTGATTTTGTAATCTGCGTGCAAAAATTTCCACAAGTCTCGGGATTTTTGAAAGCCCTATAATTTTTTTATTTGGTATGTAACCAATATGCACTTTGCCAAAAAACGGCAACATGTGATGTTCGCACATTGAGTAAAATTCAATATCTTTGAGGACTATCATTTCGTCGTAATTTTCCCCGTCAAAAGTCTTGAGCAGTTTTTTTGGATTTTCTTTATAGCCGGAAAACAGTTTTTTAAACGCCTCGTCCACCCTGCGTGGAGTTTCGCTTAAGCCCTCCCTGTCCGGATTCGGCTCAATGGTTTTTAGAAGTTCCTTGATGAGTTTTTGCCTATCTTTTTTTTGGTCGACTTTTGCCATTTTGATATTTTTTAAAAGGCTCTCTAATGCCACGCAAGTCTACTTGTCCAAAGGAAATTTGTCCATGTATGCTACAAAAGACATAATTATATTTTATGAACCCCAAAAAACTTTTTACCTTTACCGCTACACTCTTCGCACTTTTTTCCATTCTTTTTCCGTATTTGGCCTCGGCCGGAGAGTCTCCATACACGGATGACGACCAATTCAATAGCCATTTTGAAGCTATTTATCAAATGAAAGAAGCCGGAGTTTTTAGCGGCTATCCTGACGGAACTTTTCGAGGCCAAATTGAAATTAACCGTGCAGAACTTGCAAAGGTTTTGGTTTTAGCTTCCGGTATAACCGAGGATACGGTTGCCTCTTGTGCAGACAATGCCACAAAAACTTTCAGTGATATGGAAGAAGGCGCTTGGTATACGGACTACATTTATTGCGCTCAGGCTAAAGGTTGGGTAAATGGTGATGGTGGCAAAGACACAGTTCGTCCTGGAGATCCCGTGCTTTTGGGAGAAACTTTTAAAATGGTTGTTGAATCTCAATATGGTACGCCTTCCGGCAAATATCTTGTCTCGGGAGAGCAGTGGTACATGCCATACGTCAATTTTCTCTCAGATCATAAAATAATTTTAGTTCCTTCCACGAGTGGTGAAATTTATTACAGATATACCTACAGCGGTTTGCATGATTCAACTGCATCTGTTGGTTTTGACAGCACAACTGAATCTAAAACTCTTCGCGCTGATATAGCGGAACTTTTATACCGCATAAAAAGCATTTCCAATTTGGATTCGGATGAAATTTTTAATCCCATTTTGACGCTCGATGAATATGCTGAAACTTATGGTGCCACGGTGGAAGAAAAGGACGGATTTTTGAGTGTGGCAGATCCGCATTTTGGATATCGATTTGAAAACCTTCCTTTGAAAAACCTCAATGGAGAAGAGGTACTTGTATATCCGGCGAATCCCTCCGGTTTTGAAAACGGCTACACAAGCTATTTGCATTTTATTTATCCGTCTGAGGAAGGAGGATATTCGGGTCCGGGATATTTTGGCACAGGTTACGATAGGTTTTTCTATGTTGAAGTCGACTCGGTGATACAGGATTGGGACATTTACTGGGACTTTTCAAGTCAAAATTTGGAATATAAATTTGATTGCTCTGTGGGCATGTCCACATCAGTTAGTGAAATCTTAAGCCAACCCTGCGTTGTGGATGAAAATCAGAACGTTGATGCGGCTTATGTAAATTTCAGTGCTTATTAAATCTACTCCAAATATTTTCCCCACGGCTCAATTTTGAGGTCCTCCAATTTGTAGCGCTCAAGCGTGTCCACCATTAATTTTGCAACTTTTAAATCTGTTGTGAGCGGAATATTCGCGTCGATTGTAAGCCTGCGGATTTCATATCCAAGCGTCATTTCTTCATGTGAATAATTGCGTGGCATGTTGATTACCCAATCCACCTTATCTTTGCGGATAATCTCGGAAACATTGGGACTTTTGTCACTGCTCATTTTGTGAGCAACGGTTGATGGAATTCCATTTTCTTTAAATACGGCGGCGGTACCCTCCGTTGCAAAAAGCGTGAAGCCCATTTCCACAAGTTTCCGCGCCGCAGGCAAAAAGTCGACTTTATCTTCAATTTTCCCAATGGAAATCAAAATATTTTTGTGCGGAACTTCAAAGCCCACGGAAAGCATGGCCTTAAAAAACGCCTCGTGCAAGTCGTCGCCAAAACAGCCCACTTCGCCTGTGGAAGCCATTTCCACGCCAAGCACGGGATCTGCGCCCTTAAGACGCGAGAAGGAAAATTGCGGAGCTTTCACGCCAACATGGTCCAAATCCAAAGTTTTGTAGTCACGCTTTTCTGCGGTTCCAAGCATGGCCTCCACGGCAATTTCAATGAAATTATAGCCCGTCACTTTTGAGCTAAATGGAAAACTTCGGCTTGCCCTTAAATTACATTCAATAACTTTTATTTCATTACTCACAGCGAGCAGTTGCAGGTTAAAAGGCCCGCTTATGTTAAGTCCGCGCGCAATTTCTTTTGTGATTTTTTTCACCCTGCGGAGAGTCTCCAAATAAAGTCTTTGTGGCGGTAAAACTATTGTTGCGTCTCCGCTGTGCACGCCCGCATTTTCCACGTGTTCGCCAATTGCGTAGATGAGCAAATCGCCATTTTGCGCAACCGCGTCTACGTCTATTTCCTTTGCGCCAAGCTCAAATTTTGTGATGAGCACGGGCGCATCCACGGAAATTCTTGCGGCTTTATCCAAGTACATTTTGAGCGACTCGGAATTTTCCGCAACCGCCATTGCCGCGCCGGAAAGCACATAAGACGGCCTCACCAAAACCGGATACCCAACGGTGTCCGCAAATTTAAACGCCTCCGCCGTATCCGCAAAATCCTTCCATTTTGGTTGATCCACACCGAGCGTGTCCAGAAGTTTTGAAAATTTATGCCGGTTCTCAGCACGGTCTATATTTTCCGCACTCGTGCCAAAAATTTTCACTTTTTCATTCGCAAGTTTCATCACCAAATTATTTGGAATTTGCCCGCCCGTTGAAACAAGCATTCCTTCCGGATTTTCAAGTTCGTAAATGTCCATCACGCGCTCCTGTGAGAGTTCATCAAAATAAAGTTTGTCACAAGTGTCATAGTCCGTGGACACAGTTTCCGGATTGTAATTCACCATTATTGTTTCATATTTTTTGCTCGCAAAAGCCCGCGCCGCATTAACTCCGCACCAGTCGAACTCCACGGACGACCCAATGCAGTAAGCGCCACTTCCCAGCACCATCACTTTTTTCTTTTTGCGACTTTTGTGCGCGCCTGCCCCGCCTTCGCGGTGGCGCACAAACGGAATATCGTGTTTATCCCCATGGTAGGTGAGGTACAAATAATTTGTTTTTGCAGGATACTCGGCCCCCATTGTGTCTATTTGTTTGACCACCGGCAAAACGCCCAGTTTTTTCCTGAGCCTCCTCACCGCGCTTTCAGTTTCTCCATTAGCGCCTCCGCGCGCAAGTGCAATTTGTTTGTCAGAAAAACCCAGCCGTTTTGCCTCCCGCATCACCTCCTCCGTGAGTTCCTCCGCGGCCCCCGCAACAAGCCTTTCATCCATTTCCACAATATTTTTCAGTTTGCTCAAAAACCATTCATCTACTCCGCAAAGTTTATAAATTTCATCCATGCTCATGCCCTTGGAAAGTGCTTCTGCAAGCGCAAAAATGCGTTTCGGCGTTGGATGTGAAATTGCTTGTTTGAGATTTTCCGTGTCAATGTTTAGCCGCTCATTTCCGGTGAGTCCAATCATTCCAATTTGTAGCATGCGGAGACCCTTTTGCAGGACTTCTTCAAAGCTTCGCCCCAGCGCCATAATTTCTCCAACCGACTTCATTTCGCTGGAAATTTGGTGTGAAACTTTTCTAAATTTGTCCAAGTCCCATCGTGGAATCTTGAGTGCAATATAGTCGAGCGCAGGCTCAAAACATGCCGTTGTTACTCCTGTAACTTTGTTGCGAAGCTCCGGAAGACTGTGCCCCAGCGCCAACTTTGCCGCAATATATGCAAGCGGATAACCGGTTGCCTTGGACGCAAGCGCAGAAGATCTTGAAAGTCTTGCATTCACCTCAATCACACGGTACTCCTCGCTCGCCGGATCCAGCGCATATTGGATGTTACATTCACCAATAATTCCCAGATGCCTGATAACTTTTATGGCAAGCTCGCGCAGAAAATGATATTCGCGGCTGTTTAAAGTTTGCGACGGCGCCACCACAATACTTTCCCCCGTATGAATCCCCAGCGGATCCAAATTTTCCATATTGCAAACCGTGATGCAATTGTCTTTGGCGTCACGCACAACCTCATATTCAATCTCTTTCCACCCTTTCAAATTTTCCTCGACTAAAACTTGCGGGGAATACGCCAGCGCGCGGCTTACTATATCTGCAAGTTCATGCTCGTCGACTGCAAATCCACTCCCTTTTCCTCCCAGCGCGTAAGCCGCGCGCACCAGCACCGGATACCCAATTTTCTCCGCCGCCTTTAGCGCCGCTCCGGGGGTTGTGCACGCAATACTTCGCGGCATTTTTACGCCTATTTTTGTAAGTTCCAAATTAAAGAGTTCCCTGTCCTCGGTTTTTTCAATCACATCTACAGGCGTTCCCAAAACGCGAACTCCATATTTTTCAAAAACCCCGCTGTTTTTCAGCGCAACCCCGCAGTTTAAGGCCGTCTGCCCCCCAAAACTAAGTAGGACTCCATCCGGTTTTTCTTTTGCAATCACTTTTTCAACAAAATAAGGAGTGATCGGCAAAAAGTAGACGCTATCCGCAAGTCCACTACTTGTCTGATTTGTTGCAATATTGGGATTAATCAAAACCACTTTCACTTTCTCCTCCTTGAGCGCCTTAATTGCCTGAGTACCGGAATAGTCGAACTCCCCCGCTTCTCCTATCTTAAGCGCCCCCGAACCAATGATGAGAACTTTTTTGATCATTCTGAATAGGAAGTTTAAAGTAGCCTCCGCCACCATGCAAGACGGAAATATAGTCAACTATATTTAGCTAAATATACCATACTATATTTGCTTAAAAACAAATCTTATAATTTTGTGCGCGCGCAGGCTTGCTTTCCCGCGCGGCCTTCATTAAAATGTCGACAATTTGCCTAACCGCAGGCAAAGCACCTAACCCACACCTTATGCCCAAAGTCGCTAAAAAGCCCACCGCCGCTCCCATCAAAAAAAAGATTTGGTTCAAAAATAAGGACATCACAATGAACAGAATTGTGGAGGAATTTAACGCGGGCGAGGATATTCATTATGATCAAGAAATGATTCCGGACGACGTTTGGTGTAGCCGCTGTTACGCGCGGCTCATCAAAAAACACGGTCTTATCAACGCGGACGAACTCAAGCAACTTGAAAAGGGCCTCGACGAAATCCTTGCGCTCTACAAAAAGGGCGAATTTATCTTGAAGCTTGAGGACGAAGATTGTCACACAAAAATTGAGGATTATCTGATTAGTCGCTATGGGGATACGGGCAAAAAAATTCATACGGGCCGCTCAAGAAATGATCAAGTTCTTGTGATGATGAGGTGGTTTTTGAAACGCAAAGCCAAGGTGATTCGCACGGAGGTTTTGGACCTTGCTTTGAAGTGCGTGGCCTTTGCAAAAAAGTACGAAATGATGCCGATGCCGGGCTATACTCACATGCAAAAAGCAATGCCAACCACCGTGGGAAGTTGGATGGCCGCCTTTGCGGAAAGTTTGACTGATGACGCGCGGCTTTTAATCTCAATTGTAGACCAAATAGTCGACCAAAATCCGCTCGGCAGTGGCGCCGGTTACGGTTCCCCGTTTGACTTTGATCGCGACTGGCTTTCCCGCGAAATCGGTTTTGCAAAAACGCAAAATAATGTGATTTATTGTCACAATTCCCGCGGAAAATTTGAGGGACTTGTGCTTGAGGCGTGCTCCCAAATTATGCTCTCCTTAAACCGTCTTGCTTGCGACTTGCTTTTCTTCACAACGCAAGAATTTCAATTCTTCCGCATGGACGACTGTATCTCCACGGGCTCGTCAATAATGCCGCAAAAAAAGAACTTGGATGTTGCGGAATTAATTCGTGGCCGCACTGCAACCGTGCTCGCGTGCAGGAGTGAAATGAACATGAATATTTTGAACAAAATTTCCGGCTATCACAGAGACGGACAAGAAATTAAAAGACCGCTTTTCTTGGGACTTAAATATACGGAAATGTCTATTGCCGCAATGGGCGTAATTTTGGATAACATTGAACCGAACGAAGAAATTTTGATGAAATCCATGCTCGGCTGTCCGGGACTTTTTGCCGCACATAAGGCCTTTGATAAGGTTAAAGAAGGCATGACTTTCCGTGACGCTTACCGCGAAGTTGGTAGCAACATTGCAGGAATTCGCGTGACTGAAAATGACGTCAAGAGGTGGCTAAAAATGTCTACTCATCAGGGTGGAACCGGAAATCTCGGCCTTAAAAAAGTCGAAAAAGAAATCAAGGAACTCATCAATAAAGCCTAAACATTTTCAACCAAACCTTTTTTAACCAAAACTTTATGCAATCTTGGGACTTACACACTTTACTCAAAGAAAAAATCGCCGCTGCGGGCGGACCCGTTTCTTGTCACGCGCATTTTGACAAGGCGTACGTAATTACGCCGGAAACGCTCCAAATGACAGTCGACTCAATGGAGGTGAAATGGGATCTTTGGAAAAAAGTTAAGCAGGGCTACACGCATGAAAATCTTGTAGAGCGCATGAGTCTTTCCGCTGAAAATATGATTGCGCAAGGCTGTAAAATGACTCGAACAAATGTTGATGTGGACAGCACCGTTGGACTCATGTGTGTTGAGGCCGCGCTTGAGGTGAAGGCAAAATATAAGGACAAAATAGACATTCAACTTTGCTCGCAGGTTTTGGAAGGCGCACTAACTCCGGGTGCGCAGGAGTGGATTGAAAAGGCCGCACCGCTTGTGGATGTGCTTGGCGGACTTCCGTCCCGTGAGCGTCCGCGTCAGGGCGAGCATCTTGACTACATCTTTGGAGTCGCCAAAAAATATGGCAAAACCGTGGATGTCCACATAGACCAGAATAACGACCCTGATGAAAAAGACACCGAACTTCTTGCCCGCAAAGTGATTGAACATGGCCTCCAAGGCCGCGTAAACGCTGTCCACTGTTGCTCATTGGCCGCTCAAAAAGACGACTACATGCTTGAGGTTATAAAACTCATTAAAGAGGCTGATATGAGCGTAATTATTTGCCCCCGCGCAATGATCGACGGGGTCCAAATGCGTGAAAAAATGTCTCCCGTCCACAATTCAATCGGTCCCGTCCCCCAACTTCTTGACGCGGGCGTAAATGTCTGCCTTGGAGTAGACAATGTTTACGACTATTTCTGCCCCTTCATCAACGGCAATCTTTTTGAAGAACTTTTATTCTTGATTGAAACCTGCAGGTACTACAATGTTGACGAACTCGTAAAAATTGCCACCGTGAACGGAAGGAAGGTGCTGGGGAATTTATAAAAACGTGTAGTGTAAGCGACAAATAAACGTCACTTTAAGCGACACGGTTTTAACATTTAAAGTTATCTTGTATACCGTTTATCTCCATCTTTTACTCTGGCAACGCAATGTTCTTGAGCCTCCCATGCCCCCCTCATTGCGTCTGGAGAGAAGTTTTGAAAGTTTTTTTCGGGTACCACAAGCATTGGCTCACTCCGTCCTATATACCTAAAAAGTATGCCGCTTGGATATGGTTCTATCCCGCCAGAAGGGGTGGATGCTAATCTTATGTTTTTTGGTAATTCTAGTCCTCTTCGTTTTTTTGTTTGAGGCTCTACCTGTAAAACTCGCCCATCTGGAAGTTGTGCCCATAATCCTTGACTTGTATCTCCTCCAGACAGGCGATAAAAGAAAATCGCTCCGCTTGCGTTAATAATTTTAGTCACATCTGTATCATTTGTCGTCACATGGAGATCTCTAAATATGACATGCCCCAAGGCTGGTGAGCCTATTCCTCCATTTAAAATCCTATCTGGTAAGCCTATTGGCATTTGTGTTTCTCCTGCTATGGTCCATAACATATCCTCCACAAAAAGCGTCCTAAGGTCAGTATCTTCTTTGGGGCCAGCATCTTCTTTATGAGGCTCTAATGCTAGTCTTACTGCATTTCTTGCTAAAACCCTTGTTCGGCCTATTCGAGCTTTCCCCATTGATCCTCTTTTCAATTGTCCATCCATGAGATTGTCTCCTTCACATATGAAAAATTTATTTTTAGGAAAATCATCTGGAGGTGTACTAAATCTCCACGCTACGCTTGTTACTAGCCGTGCAACTCTTTGTTCTGCAGCGCCTACAATTCGTGCTTTACAAACAACAACTCCAACGCCCATTCCCGCAAGAGTTAATTTATAAGTTGGATCAGAAGTAGTATATTGTTCGTTCCATCTTTTCACAAAATCAGGTTTTGGCATAAGAACTTGTGCGATTTCTTCCCATGTCTCTGGTAAAATAGTTTCTCTGTATCTGCTCATTGCGTTAATATTTATAAAATAAAGATGATAACCCTACAACATTAACCGTCTTATGTCCAACATTTATATAAAAAAACCTTTTGTTGTCCTGTTTACGGCATTTCTACTCCTGAGCGCCTGTACCATCGAGGAAGGCCACACTCTTGACGAAGGAAAAGGCGAACCGCGATTTTCTTTTGAAAAAATTCAAGATCAAAGTGAAAGCTGTGCCATTACAATTTTGGTGAATGAACAGAGAACCAAAGAAATCACCATTAACCGTTTATGTGACACTTTTGACATATATCTTTTGGAGCACACGGAAGATGCGGCTTTTATAGCAGTTTCATGGAGTGATGATTACACCCTCCTCTACCACGGGGCGGATGAGCTTTACAAATATGATTTTACAAGTGGAAAAGTCGACAATTTTAGACGCGTAAATGATTCGACTGGTTTTGTGACGGACATTTCTCCGGACAGGCAAACTTTTATTGCATTTACGCCGGGGAGCACGGGTCCGGCAGGGATTACTCAGACAGTCGTCACGCTGAATACAATTACATCCGAACAAACTCTGGAAAAATTGAGGTTTAATTTGGAGGGTAAATTCTCCGCAGCCGGCAATGGTCTTTTCTCGGGCGACGGAAAATTCGCGGCCTTTGCCGCAAGCAAAAGCGGCCTTTTGCGGATAACTGGCTGGGATGGAAATGATCCTGTTTATGAGAAATTTGGGTATATGTAAAAGTTCCTGTGGGCGGCAACCCAAACCTGATTTCATTGAGTGCCATGGCTGATTTTTGCAAAATCAAGCTATGTTAAGTAATGAAAATCTTACTTAACTTGTGTTAACTTGGAAAATGATAACTTAACTTAGGTCAAAATGGATTTTATGACACAGGCGGAGGAGGAATTCACAAATCGTCGCGAGCCAAACAAGCCACAAACCCGCGCCAAACCATTGAAATCCGCACTCCTTTGTGCTCAAATAGCAGCGCTTACCCTTAACAATTTCAAAAGTGGCTCACCGCATTGAGGTTTTCGCGCTCGCTGAAGATACACGCGCAGCAGTTAGACAAAAAAAGTTGAAAAGGCTTGGTTTCCCGGTGGACAGGGTAGAAATTGTGGACACTTATACAATAGACAAAGATTTTTCCGCTGAAGAGCTGGCAAAAATTGGCTCCGCACTCGCAAATCCCGTGGTTCAAGGCTTTGCAGTGGACAAACCGGCTCCGGCAACATCGTTTTCTTGCGTGGTTGAGGTTGGATTTCAACCGGGAGTAACGGACAACATTGGCGCCACGGCTAAAGAAATTATTGAGGATCTTCTCAAGGTCAAATTTGCAGACGACGAAAAAGTTTACACTTCGCAAGTCACACTTTTAACCGGCGCGGACGGCACGGTCACTGCGGAGATTGGCCAAGCCGTTGGTGAAAGCCTTGCAAATCCGCTCATCCAAAGAATCATGGTCAATCAAACGGGGACTCGCGTTCCAAAAGTACTCTTAAAACACGAGCCAAAAGTAGACAAAGTGGACATAAATTTGCCGGATGAAGAGCTTACAAAACTTGGAAAAGAGGGCGTACCCAATGCGGACGGCACGCGCAGGGGGCCACTGGCGCTGGATCTAACATCACTAAAAGCTATTCAAGAATATTTTGCGCGTGCCGGCCGCACACCAACGGATGTTGAAATTGAGTCGTTGGCGCAGACTTGGTCCGAGCACTGCAAACACACAATTTTTGCCGCCACGCTTGATGAAATTAAAGATGGAATTTATCAATATTACATTAAGCGCGCCACAAATGAAATACGCGCCACGCGTGCAAAAGAGGGAAAAGACTTCTGCGTTTCCGTGTTTAAAGACAATTCCGGAGGCATAATTTTTGATGATGCTTGGCTTGTCACAGACAAAGTGGAAACGCATAACAGCCCTTCCGCGCTCGACCCTTTTGGAGGAGCAATTACGGGAATTGTTGGTGTGAACCGTGATGCAATGGGCTTTGGGCTTGGCGCAAAACCGGTCGCAAACAGGTATGGATTTTGCTTTGCGGATCCGCGTGATGAAAAGCCGCTGTATCGCGGCCCAAATAAGTCGCAAAAAATGCTGTCCGCTCGCAGGATAATGGACGGCGTTATTGACGGAGTAAATTCGGGCGGAAACTGCTCCGGAATTCCAACGCCGCAAGGGTTCATGTTTTTCGACAAAAGTTACAAAGGAAAACCACTCGTTTTTGTGGGAACCGTGGGCTTAATTCCGCGTGAAATAAACGGAAAACCAAGCCATGAAAAGTGCGCTCGGCCGGGAGATAAAATTGTTGTTGCGGGCGGGAGAGTGGGCATGGACGGAATTCACGGGGCCACATTTTCCTCGGAAGCAATGGACAGCGGAAGCCCGTCGACTGCAGTCCAAATTGGCGACCCAATCACGCAGAAAAAAATGAGCGACGCAATTGTGAAAGAAGCGCGTGACATGGAACTTTACTCGAGTATTACGGACAACGGAGCCGGCGGACTTTCTTGCAGTGTTGCGGAAATGGCTAAGGAATCCGGCGGATGCAGCGTGGTTTTGGATGATGTGCCTACCAAATATCACGGCCTGGATCCTTGGCAAATTTGGATCAGCGAGTCGCAAGAACGCATGACGCTTGCGGTGCCCCCCGAGCATTTGGACGCATTTATTGATCTTATGAAACGCCGCGGAGTTGAAACAACGGTGATTGGCGAATTTACTGATTCCGGCAGATGCCAAGTGACATATCACGGCGAAACAATTATGGATATTGATCTCGATTTTTTGCATGACGGATTGCCGCACAAAACTCTCACTTCAACATATACAAAAGCCACTCATGAGGAGCCCACCGCTACATGCTCCGCAAACCTCACGGACACACTTCTTGGTATGATGGCGCGTCCAAATCTTTGCAGTTTCGACTTTGTTTCTCATCAATTCGATCACTTAGTGCAGGGGGAAACAATAATAGGCCCACTGCATGGGAAGGGCCGCGTAAATGGCCGTGCAAGTGTGATTGCGCCGGTGCTTTCGTCGAAAAAAGGCGTGGTGCTTTCTCAGGGACTTTATCCCGCGTACAGCGAAATTGATACTTATGATATGGCCGCTTGTTCCATTGATACAGCAATTAGAAACGCACTTTCCGTGGGCGGAAGTTTGGACACTTTGGCTTTACTCGACAATTTCTGTTGGTGCAGCTCGGACGAGCCCGAGCGCCTTGGCCAGCTTAAGGAAGCCGCCCGCGCTTGTTATGAATCGGCTACCGCGTATTTGACGCCGTTTATCTCCGGAAAGGACAGCATGTTTAACGATTTTAAAGGTTATGATAGTGAAGGCAATAAGATCAAAATTTCCGTTTTGCCAACCTTGCTGATTTCTTCATTCGGCGTTATTGACGACTATAAAAAATGCCTCACTCTTGATCCAAAATTTGCCGGCGATCTTGTCTATATTCTCGGAGAAACGCATGAAGAACTTGGGGGAAGCGAGTACTTTGCATCAATGAATTTTATTGGAAATAAAGTACCAAAAGTTTCCGTGGAAAACGCCATGAAACTTTATAAAGCTTTTGAAGCCGCGGCTCAAAAAGGACTTATGGCTTCCGCGGAAAGTATTGCGGCGGGAGGTCTTGGAGCTTCACTCGCCCGCACCGCTATCGCGGGCGGGCTCGGGCTGGAAATTTCACTTGCGCCACTCTCCGGAGCCGCGCCACTCCGCCCCGATTCCCTCCTTTTCTCTGAGTCCCAAAGTCGCTTTTTAGTCACTGTGAATCCGGCGCGCCAAGCTGAATTTGAAGCCGCATTCGCGGGCCTTCCAGTCGTCAAAATTGGAACTGTGACAGCTACTCCGCGCCTCCTTATCCGCGGCGCAAATGATGAAACTTTGGTAGACACGGACATTGCAACACTGGACAACGCATACAGGTGCACTTTTAAAGGCTTTTAGTCGGCCTCGGCCTCACCCCTTACCCCACTCCCATGAACCCAAAAGTAATTCTCCTCTATGGCTACGGAATCAACTGCGAAGAAGAAACCGCATACTTTTTTCATCAGGCCGGCGCGGACACTGACATTGTTCACATTAACGATTTAATCGACGGCAAAAAAACTCTGTTGGACTATCAAATTATGGCTTTCCCCGGCGGTTTTTCCTATGGCGACGACACCGGTTCCGGCAACGCTTACGCCAACAAAATGCGCAACAATTTGTGGCCCGCGGTACTTGAATTTGTGCAGGGGGACAAGCTTGTGATTGGTATTTGCAACGGCTGTCAAATTTTGGTGAACTTGGGACTTGTACCGGGATTAAAGGGCGCGTACGGAGATAGAAAGCTTGCAATGATGCACAACACTTCCGCTCGTTACGAGTGCCGCTGGGTGGACATCAAAAACACCAGTAAAAAATGTGTTTGGACCCGAGGAATAGACATTTTGCACTGCCCCGTTTCTCACGGTGAAGGCCGATTTTATGCGGAAAAAGACGTGGCAGATGCTCTTATTGCCGGCGACCAAATTGCCTTCAAATATGTTAAGCCGGACGGCTCTCCCGCTGACGGGCAGTTTCCATTTAATCCCAATGGCGCCATCTTGGACAGCGCCGCAATTTGCGACGAAACCGGTCGCATACTTGCCATCATGCCCCACTCCGAACGCAACTCAAAATTCCACCATGAAAACGACTGGACCCTCCTCAAAGAAGCCGCCATCCGCGAAGGCAAAGAGCATCCTGAAAAAGGTCCGGGAATGAAATTATTTGAAAATGCAGTTTCATATTTCACCGCAAAATAAGTCGCAAATTAACCCCCATTTCATGACCACTTATGCATCTTCAGGAGTAAATATTGAACTTGGCGACGCTTCTTCGCGCATAATGTACGAGGCCGCCAAAGCAACTTGGGCAAACCGCAAAGGATTGTTGGGTGAGGTTGTGTCTCCCAAGGACGACTTTTCCGGAGTTCGCGTAATAGATGTTTCCGGCCTTCCGGAAGGCTCCGTGATGTGTATGGGTTTTGATGGCGTGGGCACAAAAGTCGAGCTCGCCGAACGCATGCAAAATCACAGCACAGCCGCTTTCGACCTCTTTGCCATGGTCTGTGACGACGCCGTTGTTTGTGGTGGCGAACCGGTCTTGGTGGGTTCAATTTTGGATGTGAAATCGCTCGGCACTTCCGGCGAAGGCCACTTGGACTTCATGCGCCAACTCGCCGAAGGTTATATTTCCGCCGCGGCCGCCGCTCGCGTTGCCGTGATTAACGGCGAAATTGCCGAGCTCGGCGCACGCATTTCCGGCTACGGCGACTTCAATTACAACTGGGGTGCCGCCGTCATTTGGTTTGCAAGAAAAGATCGACTTTTCACCGGCGCAGAAATCCGTCCGGGTGACTCCGTGATCTCTCTCCGTGAGAAAGGTTTCCGCTCTAACGGCCTCTCTCTCCTTCGCAAAATAATGAAAGACAATTATGGGGACGACTGGCACACAAAAGAGCTCCCCGCCTCCGCCATCACAGATGGCTCCGGCGGTAGCCACCTCCTTGGTGACTTAGCCCTCGTTCCTTCAACAATTTATGCCGCCGCCGTTTGCGATATGTTTGGCGGCTTTGCAGGCGAACCTAAGCTAACCGTTCATGGCGTTGCCCACATCACCGGCGGCGGCATACCCGGCAAGCTCGGCCGTGTCCTCAGACGTGCCAACCTTGGTGCAAATTTAAACGCACTTTTCCCTCCTTGTGACCTCATGGCCCACGCTATTGAAATCGGCAAAGTAGACAAGGACGAAGCCTATCGCTCTTGGAACATGGGCAACGGTATGCTCGTAATTGTCCCCCAAGGCGAAGAACAAAAAGCCCTTAGCGTAGCCGCCGCCCACGGCATTGAGGCTAAGATTTGCGGAGAGATTACGGAAGAAAAAGAGATAAAAATTGGATAAAAAATTTCTCATGACCTCTGCAGACCTCCAAAAATACAAGCATGTTCAGTCGCTCGCAAAAGAGACAATAGATTTCCTTAAAAGTTTTATATGCGAGGGCGTAACTGAAAAAGAAATTCGCGAGGCGGCGGAAAATTTTTTGCATGAGAAAGATGTGAAGTCGTTCTGGTATTACGGGCTCGGCGCGTTTGTGCTGGTGGGCGAACGCACAACAATTTCAATCTCCGGCAGGGAATACCTTGCAACAGATACAAAAGTACAAAATAACGACTTAATCAGTGTAGATTTAAGCCCTGAAATCGACAATTTTTGGGGCGACTTTGCCAGAACTTTTGTTGTAGAAAATGGAAAAGTGATTGACGGAGAACAGTCGAAATTTCCGGAAATTGTGGAAGGAATAAAAGCGGAAAAAACCCTTCACAGAGAGTTCCGGCTCCTTGCCCAAGCGGACATGAGCTTTGAAGAAATTTATACAAAAATCAACACTTTGATTGACGAACTTGGGTTTGAAAATCTTGATTTCAACAAAAATCTTGGCCACTCAATTGTGAAACAAAAAGACGATCGCGTTTACATAAAAGCCGGAAATGCTACCCTGCTCGGCTCGGTTGACCTGCTTACTTTTGAGCCACACATAAGGAAGAAAAATGGCAAATACGGTTTCAAGCACGAAGACATTTACTATTTTGAGGGAGGAAGACTGCAGGTGCTCTAAACATGATTTTTGCAAAATCAACCTATGTTAAGTAATGAAAATATTGCTTAACTTGTGTTAACTTGGGAAATGATAAGTTAACTTAGGTCGAAATTGATTTTATGACATGGGCAAAGGAGAGATCTGTGACTAAAAATGCCGTGGATTCGCAGAAATCCATATAATCCCATACAATTGCATATAGTTGGACAATGGCAGAAGAGAAGTTGATATTTAGAAGGTGCTGGTGTAAACTCGATTCGCTTTTCAGGGATTCTCCTGCGGCCCCCGCCCAGGCGGGGGAATTTTTTATTTGACGAAGAGACATCCGTGGGCGTAAACTAAAATTACTTTTCGGGGATTCTCCCGCGACCCTGCCAGCAATGGCAGGGAATTTTTTTGTAATCGTATAACCTATAGGTAAAGTTTTCTTATTCCTTCTTTAACTCTTAGGAAATCTTTCTCATCAAGTTCTCCAAGTCGTGAGAAAAATCGCCTATGATCAATTGATCTTGCTTGGTGCAAACACGCTACCATCTCAACGTTATTTTGCTTGAAATTTACATACCAACTGCCAGTCTGTATTTGAGTACTTGTGGGAATGACAAAATAAAAACCATGAACCAACTTTTTTAAAATTATCGCTGGACGTGTGAACAGTCGACTTTTCCCGTTAATTTCACGGCCAACATTTTCTCCAAAACTAATCCACTCTGTAAATTTCTTTTCACGCATGGCCTCATCGTTTTACGCGGTACTGAAGGGCTTCAAGCAAATGCTCCGTGCGGATGTGCTCGGAGCCGGCTAAGTCGGCGATTGTGCGGGCCACTTTTATCACTTTTGAAATGGCACGCCCTGAAAGCGAATAATGTTTTTCTGCGGCACTAAGAATTTCCTCGGACTTTTCACAAAGCCTTTCCGACTTAATCTGTGCCGGCCCCATTTCTTGGTTTGTTAAAATGCCTTCAGTTTTGAAGCGGGCGGCTGAGAGGGCGCGCGCCGCGGTCACCGCGGCGCGCATCTCCGCAGAACTTTCCCCGCGCGCGCCACTTTGTGCGCGCGCACCGCGGAACTCCTCGTAAGAAATTCGCGGGACTTCAATTTGAATGTCTATTCTGTCCAAAATTGGTCCTGAAATTTTGCGCGTATATCTGGCAATGTCCGCGGCGGAGCAAATGCAGGCTTTATCGGCATCATTCGCATACCCGCAAGGGCAGGGATTCTGCGCCGCAAGAAGCTGGAATCGGCAAGGATACGCGCAAATATGACGACCGAATTTCAGTCGCAAATTTCCAAGTTCGAGTGGCTCGCGGAGGCCTTCCATTACAGCGCGTGCAAACTCCGGAAACTCGTCCAAAAAAAGTACTCCGCGATGCGCCAAACTCACCTCTCCCGGAGACAAATTTTGTCCTCCGCCAAAGACTTGGAATGGCGTTGCGCGATGGTGCACCGCGCGGAAGGGCCGCTGTCCGTTTAGCACATCCGCCGTGCCTCCGCCCGCCCCGCCAAACACGGAATAAACCTGTAAAACCTCAAGCAATTCGTTTGGCAAAAGCTCCGGCAATATCGACGGAAATGCCTGTGCCAGCAAACTTTTCCCACTTCCCGGAGGCCCGCACATTAGAATGTGATGTGCCCCCGCCGCCGCAACCGTAAGCGCTCGTTTGATCATGCTGTGTCCTGAAATATCCGCAAAGTCGATTGGATATTTTTGTTCCACTTGTGCCCGGGCACAATCTTGTGCGCGCGCACGTACAGTTTCTTCGCTCGCATTGCTTGCACTTCCGCTCCCTCCGCCCAAGCATTCCACCGCCTCTCTGAGTGACGTAACCGGCACAAGCGTAAGTTCGGAAACAAGCGAAGCTTCCGCAAAATTTTCCAGCGGAAGGATTATCTTTTTAATGCCCGCTTCGCGGGCATAGATTGCGGCCGGCAGCGCGCCGCGCGCCGGCCGCACCTCTCCATTCAGCCCAAGCTCCCCAATCACCATCAAGTCCGCAAAGCCCGCCTCACCACCCGCAAATCCCGCGCCGTCAAAGCCACCCGCCTCCACCTGCCCAGTCGCCAAAAGTAGCCCCAAAGCAATCGCAAGATCAAAATGCCCGCCGCTTTTTGGAGTTTCCGCCGGCGCCAAATTCACAATTTTTCGCGTCAAAGGAAACCTAAATCCGCTATATGAAATCGCCCCGCGAATCCTGTCTTTTGCCTCTTGCACGCTTGTCCCCGCCATTCCAACTATCGAAAAAATCGGCATCCCGTTCCCCGCCTCCACCTCAACCTGCACAGGCTCCGCCTTTATTCCCCTCAGCGTATACGACTTTAAAATTATTGCCATGCACACATTCTCCGCCACCCCGCGCTCCGCGCCAAATCCCACTCAGCCTCCAAACCTTAAATTTTGGTATGTTGGAGCTCCGACAACACCCCCCCTAAAACCCCAACTCCTCCTCCACCAAAACAATCACAATTCTGCCGGGCACAGCGCAGCGTTTAATTACACAAAAAGCATTTTGGATTGTTTTCAAAGTGTACGCCGCCGGCTTTGAAAACGTCTTCGCCCGTGCGTTTATTCGCTCTACATTTTTTGGCGCCGCAATTTTCTCAATTCTTTTAAATCCCTCCTCCACATTTTTCACAATTTTATTTTTTCCAACAATGAGCAGCACCCGCTCCGGCCCATAAATTTGTGCCGCCACGCGGTTACCGCTCCCATCCACATTGATCAAAAACCCATCTTCTGAAACCGCATTCGAACTCGCCACAAACACTTCCGCTTGCCCTCCCGCCTTCCTGCGACTTTCATTTTCCTCCCGTGAAATTCCCTCCTCATAGGGGTTGATAAACCGCTCGCCTCGCCCACCTCGCTTGCCCCACTCGCACAAAAAATCGTAAAGCCCAATTTCCCTCACCGAATTCGACCCTCCAATTCCCACGCTCCCCGCCCCCTCAACAATCTTCTGCGCCACTTTGAGCGCCGCCGCTTTGTTTTTGGCAACCCGCACTTCAAACCCGTTCGCTTTCAAATTTGTAAGAAGTTTTTTTGAGAACGGCGCAATTTTGCTCATAATTAGCATTATTAAAAATTAACAAGATATTTTTTTATAAATTTCTCAGCACCCAAAACCGTCTCGTCCTTTACGCACTCGGGACTCGCTTCAACCCACGCCACAAAATTCCGTAGCTCCTCAGCATCAACCTTTAGCCATTTGCCATTTTTGCCCAAAAAAACCAGCAAAGTTGCAGCCGCCATTTGCGCATTTCCACCTTTAAATGGACGACTTTTCACCAGCAAATAAAAAAGTATCGCACCTTTTTGAGCCAAACCCTTATACACATTTTTACGACCAAAAGTCTGAAACGCCACTCTGAGACAGTCCTCCACTTCGTGCGTAGTCCCACATTTCAGCCTGCGGAAAGTCCATTCCACTTCCGCAATCGTCAAAATTTTTACTGTTTGACCGGCCATTTTTAGGAATTTTTTAAAAGTTTTAAAGTTTCTCCGTATTCCTTGATAACCCTATTCACAAACCCGTTAATGTGCGCCTTTTCATTGAGCATAAGCGGAGCATATATATTCGGCAAATTCGAGGATTTGATAACATAATTCCCGCAAAGTTTTCCAGCCGGTATCTCTCCCGACTTGATTTTTTGAAAAACCGCCACCCTGCTGATGCCAAGCAATTTAGCCGCATTTTTTGTTGTAATCATTCCGGGAACTGCGTCCCTATCCTTGAATTTCTCCTTTGCCCGTGCAATAAAATCCATTTTGACCTAAGTTAAGTAATCGTTTTCGAGCTTAACACAAGTTAAGTATGATTTCAATTACTTAACTTAGCTTGATTCTGCAAAAATCACCTATAGGGTTCTTCCAGCGGACCCTCCAACGAACGGCCCATGTTGACTTTTTGGACATTTTTGGATAAACTATATCCATAACCGCCGGCAACACGCAGTCCACATATGTCCAAAATTATCCAAAAAATCACAGCTGTCAGAAAAAAAGTCGAACAATTCAGGCCTTTTAGTAAAGAACAAGAGTCGGCAATTCAGGAAAGATTGAGAGCCGAATGGACTTACAATTCCAATGCCATAGAAGGGAACACTCTCACATTTGGCGAAACACTTTTTTTCCTGCGCGAGGGTTTAACTTCGGAAGGAAGGCCACTCAAGGATTATCTTGAAGCAAAAAATCATGTGGAAGCCATAGATGGACTCGAGGACATTATCCAAAACAAACGCCCCCTAACGGAAGGACTCATCAAAGAACTTCATGGCGTGCTTATGCGAGGCATGGAATTTAGTCTGGCGCGTGGCGCGGGCGGACAAATTATCCGGAAGGAAATACACATTGGCCAATATAAAATTCAGCCGAACCATGTACTCACTTTATCTGGCAAAATCCATCATTATGCCGACCCTCTTCATGTGAAGGACAAGATGGAGGAACTTCTAAAATGGTATCACTCAAAGAAGGAATTGCATCCTGTGGAACGAGCGGCGATTTTTCATTACAAATTTGTCAGCATTCACCCTTTTGACGACGGCAATGGAAGGATGGCACGGTTGCTCATGAACCTGATTTTGATGAAGTCGGGATACCTGCCATGCATTATTAAAACAGCGCACAGGAAGAAATATTTGGAGGCATTGGAAACAGTCGACAAAAAGAAAAATTTCGCCGATTTTGTCCAATTTGTTGGCGAAGAACTTCTTGAAACGCTCGAGACAATTCTTTCGGTTTTGAAGGGCGAAGACACAGCTGTTTTAGATGGCAGATCCTTAAATCAAGCAGAACGCGAAGATCTGATAAAAGGCATTTTGGGCAAAGAAAAATTGCGCATTTCACAAATTCACGCGCGCCTTTTGCAAATTCCCCGCCCTACTCTAAAATTTGACTTAAAAAGGCTATGCAAAAAAAGAGTAATCAAGAAGATCGGCAAGGGGAAAGGGACTTTATACTTTACAGGTTAAACTCCCGTCCCGGGACGGAAACCTAATCTGTAAAACTACTCAATCCTCTCCACCCTCACCTCAAACCCATCTCCGAAGCTGTCACAGCTTTGTCCTTGTGCGCGCGCACAACCGCAACTGCCGCCATCCGGGCCGGCGCGCTGAATCCCAATAAACACCATTTCGCCGCTTCGGTAGTCGCCTTTCTCGCGGCGCCACTCGGAGATGGCGCGTTTCAGGCGTTGGACTTTTTGGTAGGTGATGCTCTCGGAAACATCTCCAAAAGTCGAAGTGTTTCGGAATTTAACCTCAATAAAGTGAAGAACCGGCTCGCCGCCCGTGGCCACAATATCAATCTCACCAACGCGGAAACGGGCGCACCTTGCAATTACACGCCAGCCAAGCACGCTTTCCATATATTGGCTTGCCAATTCTTTGCCTAGTTGTCCTGTTTGAGATAAAAGCATAAAAATCACCTTAACGCCGTCCACTCGCGGCACCGCGCATTTTACGCGCATCCGCTTGATACAGTCAAAAACATGCTTTAGACTAGCGAGCCCAGTAACAAGCGCGTATGCCCCAAGACTCACACATACCACCACACAGCGCAGAGGCGGAGAAATCCGTGCTCGGCTCAGTAATGGTGGAAAAAAATGCAATCTTAAAAATCGCGGATTTTCTTTTTCCTGAGGACTTTTACTACGAGACGCACAACATAATTTACACCGGAATTCTTGAGCTTTTTGCAAAAAGGTCGCCAATTGACATCCTAACAGTGAGCAACTGGCTGACTGACAACGGCAAACTGGAAGAGGTCGGAGGCCGCGCATATCTTGAGGAGCTTTGCAACGAGGTTCTCACGGCCTCGCATGTCCACGAGTACGCGCTCATAGTCAAACAAAAGTCGACTCTCCGCAAACTCATCTCGGCGGGTGGCGGAATTGCCGCACTTGGATTTAAGGAGGAAGAAGACGTGGACGACTTAGTGGACCAAGCGGAACAGGAACTTTTCAAGGTTTCTCAAACTTTCATGCGCAACAAATTTGTGCCAATTAAGGACATTCTAGCGGGCACTTATGAGAAGATTTCAGACCTCCATGACCCAGAAGCCGCGGAAAAATACAAAGGTCTTTCAACAGGTTTCAAGAGCGTGGATTATATTTTGACCGGACTTCAACCGTCAGATTTGGTTATTCTTGCGGCCCGCCCATCCATGGGAAAAACCGCTTTTGCGCTTAATATGGGCCTAAACATGGCCATGAAGGGAAAAACAGTCGGTGTGATTTCTCTGGAAATGTCCAAGGAACAGCTTGTGGAGCGCCTCTTTGTGTCCATGCTTGCAGTGGATAGTTGGAAGATGAAAAACGGCATGCTGACGCAGGAGGATTTTATGCGAATGGGGCAGGTGATGGACCAACTTAACAGTTGTAAAATTTTTATTGACGACTCTCCGGGTGCCGGCATTTCCGAGCTCCGTGCCAAGGCTCGCAGACTTCAGATGGAGCATGGGCTGGACATTCTTATTGTCGACTATTTGCAGCTTATGTCTATTGGCCACAGCGGATTTTCCGTCACAAATCGCGTACAGGAAATCTCGGAAATTTCGCGCTCGCTGAAACAGCTCGCGCGCGAACTTCACATCCCCATCATGGCTCTTTCACAGCTTTCCCGTGCCGTTGAACAGCGTCCCGTCAAAATCCCGCAACTCTCGGATCTGCGTGAATCCGGCGCAATTGAGCAGGACGCGGATGTTGTTATGATGATGTACCGCGAGGACTATTATGAGGAGGACACGGACCGCCCGGGCATAACGGAAATTTATATTAGAAAGCACCGTCACGGCATGATTGGCCGCGCCGAACTCATGTTTAAAAAAGAGCAACTCCGCTTCTTTGACATCGACCGCAAACACTCCCTTGAAGGCGCCTTTATGCCCGAAGCGGTGGGGGGGTAGAAGGGTGCCTAGCCCACAAGCCAACTTAAAACCAAACGCAAAACATCTCTTTTTTCAGGACGGCGATTCCTGTCTGCTCTATGCACGGGTTGTTCAGGAGGAGTGGGGGCTGGTGGTGTTTTCTTTGCAGTCTCCCCTGTAACCTTCCTTGTAGACAAGCTCATTGTTAAGGTTTTATTGTCCTCGTCTATACTAAAAGTAATGCCTTGAATCGTACGGCTTTGTCCAGGAATTACTCGAACAAGAGCAGTTACACTAGTTATACTTACTCTATCTGTATAAACCATTACAGTAACCGCCTTTCTAGTGTTTGGATTGATAACGCTAAAAAATGCACCATTTTGTAGTTCAAAAGTGCTATCTTTGTCAGCGGACAATGTGATTTCTTGAATCTTCGGCGTATCGAAACTCCGTCCCACAACATCCTCAATTGAACCGGCGCTTCCTTCTTGAGCTTGTCTAATGGGGAAAAGAATAGTGTGTTGAGAGGCTGGTGGGATGGGAGCAGCTTTTCGGGCTTTTCTCTCCGCCGCAATTTCATTCTCAACCTCTTCAGCTAATTCATAAGCTTTTGCCATACGTTAATCTTAAATTGCCAACATTCTACATCAATCCCACTTTTTGTCTAGAGCATCTTGACACCTAAAAAATTGTTGCAGAAACAACCGCCAGCGGCTGATTAGGCATCAAAATCAAATTTGCACAAGACTTGCGCAATTATGAAATTGTTTCCGCTCACACCCTTGAGGGCTGAATGCACCGGACGCTAGTGGGGCGTGCCACAAAACAATCCAACTTTTTTACAAGGCATCGGCCAACCCCAGTCGCCTCAAAAAGTCACTCTAAAAACCCCTCGCCAATCTCAAGGAGACTTTGTATAATGCGCACGCAGAAATGCGCAAATTCCGCGCAATCTTGCCAACCCAACAAAATATGCCTCAAAATGAATTTCAAGATCGCCTGATAAAGGCTGGAGCGCTCAGAGAAAAGGGAATCAATCCGTATCCCGCGCGCTTTGAGAGTACGCACAGCATTGCCGCCGCCACCGCACTTGCAGAAACCGCAAAAATTGCCGAAACTGAGGAGATTGTGAAAAGGGGGCCGGCCGCACAGGTCACAATCAGAGGTAGAATGATGACGCTCCGCGAACATGGTCATCTTGCATTTGCAAATCTCAAAGACCAAAGCGGGCAAATTCAGATATGTTTTATGGAGGACGTGCTCGGCGCGGACAACTACCAACTCTTGAAGCTCCTTGATATGGGCGACTTTGTTGGTCTCTCCGGCGAACTTTTTCTCACAAAACACGGCCAGCTCACAGTGCTTATCAAAGAGTGGACGCTACTTGGAAAAACGCTCCGTCCGCTCCCTGAAAAATGGCATGGCCTTGCGGACGAGGAGACAATTTACCGCCAACGCTACCTAGACCTTGTGATGAATCCGGACAGTCAAAAACGCTTCATTTTCCGGAGCCGCTTCATTGAATTTCTCCGTGCATTTTTGAACAAGAGCAATTTTCTTGAGGTTGAAACACCAATCCTTGCAGTAAAGGCTTCCGGCGCCACCGCCCGCCCCTTTGCTACGCATCACCAAGCGCTTGATCTTGATGTCTATCTCCGCATTGCCCCCGAACTTTACTTGAAACGCTGCGTGGCGGGCGGACTTGAACGCGTCTACGAATTTGCAAAATGTTTTAGAAATGAGGGCATGGATCCTTCGCACTTACAGGAGTTCACAATGCTCGAATGGTACAGTGCTTATTGGAACTTTGAGGACAACATGGACTTCACGGAAAAAATGCTCACAGCGGCAATCAAGGAATTTTTTGGCACACTTGAAATTTCCGTTAAAGCCCGCGACGGCAAAGAAATTACAGTCGACTTTTCCTCTCCTTGGCCCCGCTTCAAATTTGGCGATCTTATCAAAAAAGACTCAGGCATAGACATTTACGCCCACGGCGCTGCAAGTGATCCCGCCGCCTCACTCCGCGCCGCAATCAAAAAGGCAAAAATTGTCCTTGAAGACTCTGAAAAACTTGGTTTTGGCAATCTCTGTGACGCATTATACAAGAAGGTTAGTCGCCCTCATCTTGTGAACCCATGTTTTGTCACGCACCATCCCGCAAGTACCAAACCTCTCGCCCGCAAAAGCGACGAAAATCCCGAGGTTTGTGAGACCTTCCAACTCCTTGTAAACACTTGGGAAATAGTGAACGCGTACAGTGAAATCGTTGATCCAATAGACCAGCGCGCTCGCTTTGCTGAGCAGTCGCTCGCGCGCGCCGGCGGTGACCAAGACGCCATGGAAACAGATAACGACTACTTACTTTGCATGGAACACGGCATGCCCCCCATCTCCGGTTTTGGCATGGGCATCGACCGCCTTGTGGCCCTTTTAACAGGCCAAGACAACTTAAAAGACACGGTGCTTTTCCCACTCCTAAAGCCAATAGACAAATAAGCCTCTGGCGCGCTATTATTCCCGCATGTACGAGCGGAATTATTACAAATCGTCACGCACAACGCCGGCCGCGCACCATAGCCCCCGCCTTCGCCGCGCCATGTATTTTCTTGCCGCGCTTGCGGCAGTCGTCCTATTTCTGATTTGGCTTTTTTTAGGTCAATTCCGCTTCATGTTTTGGCGTTATTCGTCGTTTACGGGCTTTCCTTTTGGTACGCGTGAATATCTTGTGCTTTTTCAAAACAACAACGAACTTCGACCAACCGGCGGATTCATCTCAACTTACGGCGTTCTCAAATTCAGTCATGGCGTTTACAGCGGACTTGATTTTTACGACGTTTACGGCGGCGTTGACGCCCACCCTTACGTTGAACCGCCGCTTGTTTTAAGCACACTTCTTGAGAACGAAGATTACAAAGGCCACACCTTCCGCGACGCCAATTATGATCCGGATTTCCGCCTCTCCGCAGACGAACTTATCAAGTTTTACGGGATGACAAAACCGGATGAAAAAATCGACGGAGTGATTGCTGCCGACTTTACTTTTTTGGAGAATTTAGTAGCGCTTTATGAGCCAATGGAGGTAGATGGTTATTCGCTCACAAAAGACAATCTTTTTGAAACACTGACCACGGTTGCTTCTGACATAGACCGCCACAACGAAGACGCACTTCAAAATAGGAAAAACATTACCACGCCGCTGGTTAAGTCGATCATCAAAAAAACGCTGATTTTGCCTTGGAGAATTGGCACGGCGCTGGACACTCTGGCACAAGGTTTTAAGGAGAAACACGTGCTTGCGGCATTTGAGCGCAGCGGCATTCAAAGTTCGTTTCACATGAGGGGGTGGGACGGCGCGCTCCCACAATCTGATATGGGCGACGCACTAGCGGTTAACGAAGGCAATTACGGCGGCATGAAGAGCGATAGATATTTGACGCGTGATGTAGAGTATGAGCTCAACGTTACAAACCGGCGTGATGTGCTCGGGAATCCGGTTGTAAATGCGGTTGTTACAATCACTCTCACACACGAGGGCAATTATAATGTGCCAATGAGCGGGCCTTACACAGGTTATTTGAGGGTGATGATTCCGATTGGTTCGGACATAGTGGAGGGCGCCACGGTGACGGAAGAAAGAGAAGACGTTTATGTGCTCGGTGAACTTGTGGAATTAAATCCCGGCGAGTCGGTCACTTATTCATATTCTTACGAGCTTCCGGAATATGTGTGGAATGATAGCACTTATTATCTGCATCTTCATAAACAGCCGGGAACGAATGCAGACAGATACCGCGTAATTGTTCACGCGCCGGACGGCATGGGCTTAGTGGCCCCGCTCTTTACAGTGCATGAAAATTTAGGAACTTATGATACTTTCTTGGACACAGATCAAAATCTTCAATTTTCTTTGACGTCTGATGAAAATCCGCCTCGCGTTGTGTCTCATGAAATCACCGGTGACAATGAAATTACAATTGCATTTAACGAGCAGCTAAATACTGAGCACGCCGGAAATCCCGGAAATTATTCCGTGGTGGACACCAATTTCAAAGATGCCACATTTACAGATGAAATCACAGTAAAAAGCGTAAAGGTGGACGGAAGCGCAGTAATTTTGCTACTCTCCGGAATGACTGATCAGCCGAGCGAACGCTACAGCGTCAGCTTTAAAGGCATCACAGACACCACCGGCAATCTCATAAAAGAGAATCCGCGAGTAGTCACCGTGGTAGCAGCGCTCGCAGATACAGCCTCACAACCTTCTGAAACAAATGAATAAAATTGCAGTACTCGACTTCGGCAGCCAATACGCACACCTCATAGCAACGCGCATTCGCAGGCTTGGGATCTACAGTGAAATACTCGATCCGGCCACTCCCGCTACGGAACTTAAAGACTACGCGGGTATAATTTTGTCAGGCGGTCCTTCCGCGGTTTATGAAGAGGGTTCGCCCACCGTGGATAAGGCCATTTTTGATCTGGGGAAACCTATTTTGGGTATTTGTTACGGCCACCAATTAATCACGCATTTGCTTGGCGGAAAAGTTGAGGCGGGGAAGGGGCACGGCTCCGAATTTGGGAAAAATGAGATTACGGTTCGCATTCCGGCGGGCATCTTGAGCGGTTTTGCAGAAGGCGAAAAAAGCCAAGTTTGGATGAGCCATGGCGACCGTGTTACGCGCCTCCCCGAGGGCTTTGAAATTTTGGCCGGAAGCTCTGATGACGAATATTCCGCAGTTGGAAATTTGGCCCGCAATTTTTACGGCGTGCAGTTTCATCCGGAGGTTGTTCACACGGTAAAAGGCACAGAAATTCTCTCAAACTTTTTGCGTCTCACCGGCGTTGCGCGTGACTGGGATCTCGGCTCATTTATTGAAAAAACTTGCGAAGATCTGCGCGCGCACGCGGGCAAAAGAAACGTTTTCATGCTCGTAAGCGGCGGCGTGGACAGCACGGTTGCATACACCCTCCTCGTGCGCGCGCTCGGGCAAGAACGCGTTTACGGCCTCTTTGTTGATACGGGTTTTATGCGCGCCGGCGAACGCGAAGACGTTGAGAGAGCTTTACATGATGAAGGCATCACAGGTTTTCACACCATTGACGCCGGCGCGGAGTTTGCCGCGGCTCTAAAAGGTGTCCTTGAGCCTGAAAAAAAGCGTGAAATAATTGGCAATACTTTTCTTGAAATTCAGAAAAAAGTCAGCTCAGACCTCAAGCTAAATCCGGACGAATGGATGCTCGGCCAAGGTACAATTTATCCGGACACAATTGAGTCCGGCGGCACGCGTCACGCGGACAAAATTAAGACTCATCATAACCGCGTGCCGGAGGTTGAAGAGCTTATCAAAAAAGGCCTTGTAATTGAGCCTCTCAAGGATCTCTACAAGGATGAAGTCCGTGCTGTTGGAGAAAAACTCGGCCTTCCCAAAAATTTGGTTTGGCGTCACCCTTTTCCGGGCCCGGGGCTTGCCGTCCGCATCCTTTGCGCAGACAAAGAAGATTGGGCTCCGGACAACGCCAGCCTCGAACAAAAAATTGCAGAATTTCTTAAAGAAAAGGGCTCCAATTTAATCGCTCGCACCCTCCCAATTAAGTCGGTTGGCGTTCAGGGCGACTACCGTACTTACCGTCATCCGCTCGTCCTCATTAGCCCCGCGGGCCTCGCTTCCGCTCGGCCCACCGACTGGGACGAACTCGCCACTCTAGCCCCCCAAATCACGAACCGTTTTGAAGAGTTAAACCGCGTCCTTTATCTCTTAAACCCGGTGCAAATTACCTCTCTTTCGGTAACTCCGGGAGACTTAAATCCCGCCCGCACCGCCCGCCTTCGCCAAGCGGACAAACTCGCTCGCATCTGGCTCAAAGAAATCGGCGCTGAAAGGGAAGTCTGGCAAATGCCCACCGTCCTGATCCCCGTGGCCGTGAACGCACCCGCAGACGCCGCCGCAGAATCCATAGTCCTGCGCCCAATAGTTTCAGAGGAAGCAATGACAGCGAGCTTTGCCCGCCTCCCAATGGAAAAAGTCGCCGAATTAGCCGCCCGCATCATGGAAGACCCAACTATTTCTGCCGTCTTTTATGACATCACCAACAAACCACCGGCTACGATTGAGTGGGAGTAGAATCTATACAATGCACATATAATTTTAAATGTGAGCAAAAAACACTAAAAAATGCACACATCTAAACTTCCCAATCTGCCCAAAAAGCAAAAAATTTATTTTAGCTCGGAATTCATTGAGCTTTTGAGCTGAGGCTCTCCACCTCTATTGCAGCAGCGGCTCTTGAAGAAATGTCCCTAAGAATTAATTTAACTTGTTGCCCTGCTGGGTCTCCGCTCAGTTCAACGACTGCCTTCGATATTTCCATGAGGGCATCTATTGGAAATTCTCGTCCTATTTTTTGCAGGTCCAGTGATACTTTAAGCATTGGAGCTTGATCTGCCGTTGCTTGAGAAATTCCTCGAGCACAGGCAAGATATTTCAATCCTTCTGCAGGATCGACTGATACCAAACTTTCTCCAATAGAACGGTAGAATCTTGCTCCCACATAACTTCTCAAAAACGCCACCACATTTGGATTCAACCCTTTAGCTGCCTCTTTGAGCTTGCGTGCCGCCGCTATATCTACCTGCCTCCATATACCCTCAAAAAACCCAAGAGGTTCACCCTCAAGAACTTTTAGCATGACTGTCCTGTCTTTTCCTCCAAGAGAAACCGGGCCCACCACTTTTTTGGTATTAACTAAGTTATATCCCACGACCACGGTATCTATTGTTTGCAATTCCTCAATCAAATAATTTCCACCGGTTCCCTCTTGTTTTATCTCTTCCACCTCAGCCAAAATTCCCATACATTCCCGGAGCGCCTTAGCAAGCTCACCAAGCCTGCCGAGGTCAGGATAAACCAATGCCAATTCAGGGGAGTTTAAAGGAGTTATGTCTTTAGCAACCTCTTCTCCTTTTGCGGCTTTCAAATCCTTTAACTTTTTGACCTTAACCAATGCGGCACAAACTTCTTCCAGTGAATTCACCCTCAGGTCAAAATGTACATCCCCATGCAACAAGAATTCAGTCAAAGCTGTTATTATCTTTGGAACCATTCTTACAGTTAGTGGCATCCCTTTAAGATCACCTTTTGGAAGCATCATATTAACAGAGAAAAACCAATCCAAAAGACTCTGAGATTTGTGTGCTTCAATATTGACACGGTAATAACCGCAGACCAATATTCCAGGATCTTTTCCACTATAGTTTACATCCCAAGTTTCTAGAAAATTGTCCCTTAAAATCCTTGTAAATAAGTCCTTCGCCACTTCCGTATGTCCGTCCGAATTGAAATTAATAGCGCCCAATAAGGCTTCAAGAATTCCAGGTTTTAATATAGCTCCACGAAGTACCTTGAAAATAGTCCTCTCATCATCCGGAAGTGTGTCTATGGTTTCTCGTATAGCCTGACGCATATTGTCAGACATCAAAACATCAGTGATGCCACCAAATTCATATCCGGAAAAGATTGTACGGAGATCGCCCTCGGTATTTAGACCATATGCCTCATCCATAATCGCGAGCGTTCGCCGCCTAAGCTCTTCTCTGGCAGCCTTTTGTGCTTCGACTGCCGCATGATACTTTCTAAGCGCTTCTGCCGCGAAAATCTCTATTGTTGGTCCACGAGTTTCTTCTGCATGAGCAAGAGGAGCCTCAACTCTCACCATTGCGTCATGGACTTCTACTTCTCCCCCCCCCCTCCTAGTGGTTGCAAGTGCTATTGTCTCTATATCTTTTGTATTCATTTTATATGTTTTATTCCTCTCATTATATCATTTTTCTCAGGAAAATTCCAGATAAAGAATCCAAAGCTTCAACTTTTCCGCTTGTACACCCTTTTCCTATATGAAAACTTACAGTCGGCAGTATCTTTCTTGATCCACAGTTTTTCTTTTTTAGGCTTTAAAAGCCCTTCAAAATCTCAAAAAACTTATTTTTAGAGATACCAAGTTGTCTGCAAATCCACATAAACAAGTCGCCACTGATTTCCGAATATTGCGGAATCGTAACTTTTCCAAAACCTTCTTTTTTGAAATGCTTATGGTCACCAATGGTATTTTTATATTCGAATCCCAAAAACAAAGCCACCTTTTCACATTCTCGCGGCTTTACAGGTCTCACTTTAGGCATAACAGAGTTGCTCGGAAGAAAATGTAAATTGAGCTGTGTGGGTCTCTTGTCTTAACAGCTTCTCTTCCTGTTTCTTCTCGCCTTCTTTCATCCTTTTTTTCTCGCCCAAATCAACAAATAATTCGTAGAGATCCTGATATTTTTTGGGTGCTTTTCTATATATTTCTCTATCCGACTCACTCTCCAAACAGCAAGTTTTTAGATAGCCGGTAGTAGCATCATAAAGCCTGTCCAGAGCCTCTTTAATTGAGTCGCCACTTGCCAAAAGGTCAAACTCCAAAGACACGGCAAGATAGGAATCACCATTCTTATAGGCTATAATGCGGTCTTTAAAGAATCTAAGGGGCATATTTATGTTTTATATAGCTCAGTGTACCATAAATTCTCAAATAAAGAAAAAATTTTCCACGCCACAGAATATTTCATATAGTCAAAAGACTAAAATATAAGTCTTTTTCACACACAAAATATACCGAAAATGCCAGTCGGAAACTTATTCTGTCTAAACCTTCTCCGCCTTAAATTTCTTTCCTAAAAACACACTTCCCATTTCACTGAATCTTTCCGGATCGCCACTTGTAAAAAACTCGCGCGTGCCTTGTGCGCGCGCACGGCCACCTTGTGCCCGGGCAGAGCTCATCTCCGGATGCTTCTCCAAATACTTTTTCAAACTCTCAGCAACAATTTTTCCGGTGTCTAGGACGCAAACCCGCTTACCCATTATCCTCTGAATCGCGCCCTGCAAAATTGGGTAATGCGTACACGCCGGCACCAGCACATCCAAATTCCGGCTCTTCATTTCCCTCAAATAACCCTTCAAAATCCGCTTAGTTTCCATTTTGAACGCATAGCCTTCTTCAATGAGCGGCACAAGCAGTGGACATGCTTTTTGGAACACCGCCGCACCACCCGCTCTTCGCTTAATTTCAATCTCATAAACATTGCTTTCAACCGTGGCGCGCGTCCCAATAATTCCCACGCTCGCGCCACCCGCGCCTGCGCGCGCAGAAACCGCCTCAGCAATCGGCACAACAACTCCTAAAATATTGCGGTCCTTGGCCACGGCGGAACCGTTCCTGCTGGAACCTGCCTCCCGCGGCCCCCTTATCATCTCCTCCTGCAAAGCCCTTAAAGCATTGGCGGAAGCGGTGTTGCAGGCCAAAATCACCAGGCTGCACCCTCGCGAGAACAAAAAATTCACACCCTCACGTGTAAATTCCAAGATTTTTTCGGGGCTGTGATTGCCGTATGGGGCACGGGCGGAGTCGCCAAAGTAGACATAACTTTCCTCGGGTAAAGTAGACAAAAACGCTTTGAGAATTGAAAGCCCGCCGAATCCGGAGTCGAAAACACCTATCATGATTGCGATTTAACCTGAAATCAGGTATAATGTAAAGGTCAACTAAATACTAAAGGCTAAGGAAAATGGACTTTCAGGAAGCAATTCGGAAAATTGAGGAACGGGGCGACTTTAACCGCTACGCGGAAGTTAAGCCCGCTTTTGAGGAGCAGCTCAAAACCCTGAAACCAAATGACCACACCGAGCGCGGCCTCTGTTATTATTATCTTTTGGTAAGCTATTTGAAGGCACAACTTGTGCATGAAACCGAGGAGTCCATTGAATATTTTGAGCAAATGGACAAGGAATTTTTGGAGCAGGCAAAGTTTTATACCGCGCACAAACAAAAGTTCACAAAAGGTGAAATTCGCGACTTTTACCGGCTCATGGAACGCTGTTATAACTCGCTCGAATTTCTCTATCAGAGGCACGATTTTAAGGCTCGCCGCGCGCTTGCTTACGATAGGAAAATGCGCTTCCGCAAAAGCACATTTCTCTTCAATGGCGAGTATGCTTCCTACGCCGAATACGAATTTTTGGAAATCACTTGCCGCTATGGCACCAGCATTACAAGGTGGGCTCTCACAGTTCTTGCCTTCATGACTTTTGCCGCAATTTCATACATGTTAATAGATGCCTTTTTTGTAGCCTCGTCTCAGCGCATGATCCCTGAAGGAGCACACTGGTTCGACTATTTCTACTTCTCAATCATAATCCTCACAACCGTAGGTCTTGGAGACATAGTTCCCATGAGCATTGAAGGCAAAATGATGGTGGCCGGCGAAGCCTTTTTTGGCTTCATCATGCTAGGCGTCTTCATGGGAATGATGCAGAAAAAGCTTTAGGCACATTGACAAGAGGGCAATCAGATGTAATCTTTACACACTGAGGCCTTATTAACCAATATTCTATGAAAACATTGATCATGCGACTGCTTGTTCTGAGTATTCTGGTAAATCTTGCGGGAAACATCCCTTTGAGTTTAGCTGCAGACAGCGGAATCACCTCCGATTATCCTGATGTAACCATTTCAATTTCCGGTCCCGCTGCAACTGACATTGCAACGAATAGCAACGATGTAACATTAATCAACTTTACTATTGCTTCTACGGCGGATATCACATTCAATAACTTTCCAATCAGTTTAGATACCTCCTTAGATTCCTCCAATCGCTACGGTGGACTTTTAACTCCCTCCGGAATTGCTAACATAACAGATGTCAAAATTGTGAATACGGATACGGGTGATGTGGTTTGGGGTCCTGTGGATGCAAATGCTTTTACTACAACCCTTGGGGGATCCACTTTAATCTCTGAAGCAAATGACTCCGATGTGGCCTACCACATTTTCACAGATGATATATCCATGAGTGCTAGAGAAGTACTTCATCTTTCGTTAAGAGTGGATGTGCGAAACGGTAGTGCTCTCAATGGAATGACGCTTTTCGGTTCATTAGCCCTGGGAAATATTTACCCGGAAATTGAAGATGGACTTGGGAATATTTTGAATAATTCAGACGCTTTGGTGCCAGTCTTGAATATTGTCTCTAAAACCATGACGGTAAAAAGTCCTTCATTGAATATTTCCCTATCCTCCACCCCAATAGGAGCCAACATCTATGCCGGCGGCAGTAAAGATGTCCCATTCGTGGGACTTGTATTCACTTGCGGCGCAGTTTCAGATTGCACGGTGACAAATTTAACTCTTCAAGGTTATTATGACGACGAAGGAGATTTCAATGACTTCGACTCCATTTATGACTCTTCCGATCATCTCACACGCCTCAGCAACCTGGTTTCTAATTTTTATTTAGTTGACTATGACAATGTGCCTCTCAGTATGGAAGTCAATCTAAATGCCTCCACTCAAAAAGTCGCCTTTGGGGTCAACTGGACCATCTCGGCCGGAGATACGGAAGTAGTTTATTTGAAAGGAGATTTAAGCCCCATAGCCTACTCAAATAATGATGCGGAAAATATTGCCTTTGGACTCTCCCATGCAAATTATGCAAAAGTGCAGGATGAACACGGTAACTCTTTTGGCGCAAAAGCGGGAGGAAGCACCACAGGTTCTGTGAATGTGGGCACTCCTATAACTTATGTTACCACCAAAGTTATAAATCCTTCAGGGACCGATCTTTATGCTACAGCTCAGTCTGTGGAAAACCTAGTCTTCAATTATCGCTTAGGAAATGAAGGAAATGTGAGTGTTGATACAGCTATCCTCAATACAAACATGGGAACCAATTATTTTTACATCGACGGGATCAACACAACTCTTTTGTCGCAAGCCAGGTGGGCTTGGCATAGATGGAGTTCGGATCGCTATACAATGGCAGGTGGCTATCATAGCCGTCTGTTACCCCTTTATGGCTATACGGCCTTTCTTGATTTAGAAGCAGGTACTCATACTGTTTCGGTTTGCATTGATCCAACAAATGTAGTTGCTGAAACTGATGAAACAAATAACTGCGCTTCTCAAGAATTTGTTTATAATGGAGAACTACCGGATGTTTATTCTGTTGTTGATTCTTTTGATCCCACTTTAGGCATCTTGAATTTTACTTTGGGAAATAACGGTGAGGTCAACATCTGGGAAAATTATGAAAATTATCAAATTTCTTTGAATGGCAACCCTTACTTCACTCAAGCATGGGTTGCAGGGGAAGGCGCAAACTATTTAAAGGCTGGAGGAATTGAACAAAAAACATATACTTTCCCTGAGTCTACTCTTTTCCAAGAAGGGACAAATACTGTCAAAGTATGTACCGATACAAAAAACGTTATTGCCGCTGAAACAAGTGAAACTAACAATTGCGCCTCCACCACTTTCGTATGGGACCAGGAAAGCACTTTGCAAGAAGGTACTTTGGCTGTTTCAGTGGACTCAAGTACGCCTCCTGAAGATATTGTAATTGCCGGTACTTCTGATGTGGAGGTATCAGTTTTTACTTTTGAAGCTACAGGGGAAGCTTTTCTAATTACAGATCTATCAGTCAACTACCTACAGGATGGCATATTAGCCTCAGACCTTGGAGAATATGACAACAACATAAGTAAGGTAACACTTTCTTATGAAGATGAATCCGGAGCCATGGAAACAGCGAGTGGATATCTTGTGGAAGGAACGGCTCAATTTTCAGGGCTTGAACTTTATGTTCCAAAAGATGGTACGGCCAATTTTACTGTTTATGCGGATTTGGATTCAATCATGAGTTCCGGTTCGTCCGCAACTGCTGGAGAATTCATCAATCTGAACCTTGCTTTTAATAACTTCGAAGCCATCGGCTTGGACAGCGGAAACATCCTTTTGGGACATGAATTGAATTTTGGAACTCTCACTTATGCGGAAGAAAGTGCCAGCTTTAAACTGGATGGAGCTCAAACGGTTTCAGCAAATTTAGGTGATTTGGTAAATCTCACCATTAACAATGGGACAGATGACAACACCCATAAATTGCCTCTGGGAAGCATCCTTTGTATGGATGCAGATGAGGACGGGAGCTGTCTTTCAGAAGATATTTATATGGTTACAGCTTGGCCTTCATCTACTGCTGGAAGCGAAGATACAGTGAGCGTTACCATGCTCGGTGACTCCGGTGACGGTATCTATGGTGATAATGTTCCTCTTTTATATGCGCTTCCCGGAAGTGGCTATCTTACAGAGACAAATCTCATGTGGGTTTATGAAACAAAGCCTACTCTGAGCCTCAGTAGCAAGTCCCCCTCAGGTAATCACTCACTGTCTAAAACGGACGAAGCTTTTTTCTTTAATATCACGGCGGATTCTCACGAGGATGTAGAATTGGAGGAACTCATAGTAGACATGCTATCGGGCGACCTTATATCATTAGACGGCGATTTTGTTACAACGGCATCAGTTACTGCTTACCTCAAAGACGGGGGAGTCATTGTAGCTTCTGCCCCTATCACATTCATTGATGCTTCTCATGCTGAAATACATTTTGATACTCCGGACGTGGAGATAGCGGCAGGTTCAATGAAAACATACACAGTGATGTTGGATACAGGACTTGCTTTAAATCCAGATACTGGGGTGGACGATCCGCTCCTTTTCTCAATCGACTACGGAAGCTCTTCCAATGGAGTTGTAACAGCTGGAGGAATGCAGTGGTCCGACGGGAATGCCTCAGTCCAATGGCTCGGGAATGTGAGCGGCACACGCTTATATGGCAACACGCTTTTCTATTAAATCTAGAGTTTGCTCCTCCCTTGCCATACTTTATCATTCACATTCCAATCTACAAATAGAGCAACCTTGTGGGGAGAAACCGTTTGGACATTTTGTCCATAGGTATAAAATGTTTACAATTGTAATAATAAACAGTTTTTCGGCTTTGTCATGCTCGGCGTCTTTATGGGAAAGATGCGGAAAAAGCTTTAAATTTCAAGTGTCTATTGACTAACAGGTCAAACAAGAGATAAACTCAACTCAGTGATAAGTATTGATCTTGCTAACCTCCCCGCCCTTATCGTAAGGTAATGGCGGGTTTTCTAAATCGTTCTATGAAAGTTGCCATATTCATCGACGGGAGCAATCTTTACAGTAAGCTCAAAGGTTTGGGAATAAAAGCTACGAGCGAGTTTTACTACTTTAGATTTGCCAATTACTTGGTTAAAGACAGCAAAATTATTTATGTGGGCTACTATGTAGGACAAGTTCATGTAGAGAAAAATAATCCACGCAGCGAAGAGCTTTATTCAAACCAACAAAAATTTTTCCATCACCTCGTCACACAAATTCCGAATGTTGAAATTGTCAGAGGTCACATCCAAAACTACAATGGTATTTATAAAGAAAAAGGCGTGGATGTAAGATTGGCACTTGATATTTATAAATTTGCAAACCAAAATTTTTACGACCGTGCGATCGTGGTGAGTTCGGATTCGGATCTTTTGCCGGCAATCCGAATGGCACAAACTGAAGGGAAAGAAGTTGAGTATATAGGTTTCTCAAATAGCTCTTCTATTGCCATGCTTAGAGAATGCAAATGCAAACGACTGCTCTCATATGAAGACCTAAAACCATTCGAGAAAATCAATTCAGTTTCCATATAAAAAAGCTTTAAAAAAAGGAGCGACCACTCCATCGCCCCTCTTTTTTTCTGGTTGGGATCCGCCAGCCTTGACTACCGGCTATGCGCCTCTAACTTTGCAGAAAGAGCCACAAAAGTGGTTGCAGTGCAAGCAGACCAAACAGCAAACCAATGTATATATTTTTGTTTAACCTTTCGCCTTTTAATTCGCTCTCAAGAATTTGTAGCGACTCTTCTTGTTTTCTAACCTTGCTCGTAATAACCACCTCCTGCTCACGGATCGACTCCTCTTTTTCTTGGTATTCAAGAAGCGGTACGGAATGTTTTAACTGAGTTTCAATCTGCCCAAGCTTGTAGTTCGCGGCCTCGAGCTTATTGTGATACTCGCGGATTTCCCTGCGTGACAAGTCGTAAAGTTCTTCAAAAACTTGTTCTCTTGTGCTCTCGGCCGCCTTAGCCCCGTGTACAACCGCAACCGGATTTTCTTCAATTTCTCCGGTCTCGGTATCAAAAATCTGTGCATTTTTTGGGGCGGTGCTGTCTATATGTCTATGTGCTCTGTCCGTAGTTTCCGGTGAAGCGCCGTGCATATTTTGGAAATGTGCAACATTCAAATTTTGAACTTCCTCGTCCGAAAGCAAAATGTTTCCGCCCTTTTTGCGAGCGTTAAGTTTTTTTGCCCGAATGTAGCGGTCAATTGTGCGCATGGAAACGTCAAGTAGCTTTGCGGCTTCCTCACGGGAAAGCGTAAATCTGGGGGAAAGGGTGGTCATAAATAGCGTTGGATAATAGGAAATCTGTCTACTTTGAATCCTATCATTGGCTGTCTACTTTGACTACATCAATTTGCAAAAATTGCTCATAATTTGGCTTTGCTTTATAATGCACTCATGTTCAAATAACTTTCCATGAAACTTATTTTCTCCGACCCTTTTGTCTACGGCATACCAAAGTCGCTATTTTCAAATTTATTAAAAAGGCTTCCGCTTGTCCTGCTCGCTTCCACGCTAAGCGAAGTCGAACTCCTCCTCACAAATAACGCGGAAATTCACGCGCTCAACAAGCAGTACCGCGGCATAGACAAGCCAACTGACGTACTTTCTTTTGAGTCGACTCAAATGCCAAGCGGTATAGCGCCCGCACAAATTGTAATTTCCGTTGAACGCGCTCGCGAACAAGCCAAAGAAATTGGCCAATCCCTCCATGAAGAACTCCGTTTCCTTTTTGCCCACGGCCTCATGCACATTTCCGGCTTTGACCATAAAACGCCCGCGGAAGAGGAAGTGATGCTGGGGAAGGTATATGAGTTGCTGGGGAGAAAACCACAATCGGAAACGTCCAAAACCCTCAACAACTGACCAAATTCACGCTAATTGAGTCACCTGTCTGACCAAATTCACGTGAAAATTGACTTTTTTATGCTAAAAAGCTATACTTAAGACGCTGAATTTAACCACTCCACAATGATAAAAAGGCTCTTAAAAACACAGATTATTGATAAACTCAAAACCGGCGGAAAAATCGGCAACAAAATCATACTTTTATATGGGGCAAGACAGGTTGGAAAAACGGTGCTGATAAATTCCATCATAAGTGAACTCGGCCTCAAAACTCTCTCAATAAATGCCGACCAAAGCAAATATATAGACGTATTTTCAAGTAAAGATTTTGAAAAAATGGAATCCTTGGTTGCAGGTTATGAACTTTTGTTTATTGATGAGGCGCAAAAAATTCCGGACATTGGCATTAATTTGAAAATCCTTCACGACTCCATGCCAAAACTCAAAATAATTGCTACGGGATCTTCCTCTTTTGATCTGCAAAACAAGGTAACCGAACCGCTTACGGGCAGGGCATGGTCCTATACTCTTTTCCCAATTTCCTATGCTGAAATCGCCGCAAATAAAAATAAGTTTGAGCTTAATGAAATGATGGAGAATGCATTGATTTTTGGCTCTTATCCGGAAATTTTTTCTCTGCCGTCTTTGTCTTTAAAACAGGAGTATATGAATAACATATACGAAGCATATTTATTTAGAGATGTTTTTGAATTAAAAGGCATGCATCATTTGTCGAAGATTCGCAATCTCCTCAGATTACTGGCTTTTCAAATTGGCAGTGAAGTTTCCACAAATGAGCTTGCTTCCATTCTTGATATAAGCAAAAACACAGTCGAAAGTTACATTGATATCTTGGAGAAGGCTTTTGTGGTTTTCAGACTTGGCGGATTCTCAAGGAATCTGAGAAAAGAAGTCAGCAAAATGGATAAAATTTATTTTTACGACTTAGGGGTAAGGAATGCCGCAATCGATAATTTTAAACCATTGGCGGATAGGGATGACGCTGGAAAATTATGGGAAAATTTCTTAATTGTTGAGCGTAAAAAGCACCTTGCTTATTCGCGCCGCGCGCGGAGCTCATACTTTTGGAGGGTCTATACGGGTGCGGAACTCGACTATCTGGAGGAGGGCGACGGCAAACTTTCCGCTTACGAATTTAAATGGCAAAAAAACCGGAAAATGGCACCTGCAGGCTTCATGGCAACTTACCCTAAAGCCGAGTTTAAATGTATAAACAAGGAAAATTATTTGGAATTCATTGGTGCACTCGAGAGGACTTGAACCTCCATCCCGCAAGCGAGACATGCTCCTGAAGCATGCGCGTCTACCATTCCGCCACGAGTGCATTTTGGAATCAGTGTTTCCATTATTGGACCTTTTTTGGAAAAAGCAATTCCAAAAATCAGCACATGCTTCAATCAAATAACTCACTATGACTTCCAAGCCGTACCAATTCCAGAATAAGCCGGTCTTGATAAATCTTATAAACCAAAAGTAAATCAGGTTTGACATGGCATTCACGAAACCCATACATACGGCCACTCAAAGGATGATCCTTATATTTCTCTTCAAGTGTCTTCCCCACAGACAAAGCATTGATTACTTTATTTAAAACCGACACATCAAAACGGCCTGATTTACAAAGTTTTTTATAGTTCTTTCTGAATGTTTTGGTGGAAACAACTTTATACATCAGGTTCATTTAATATATCTTCCATCATTTCCTCGGCAGAGTTGTAAAGTTTTGCCGTTCCGGTTTTGATTTGAGATTCCAATTCGGCAACATCTTTGAGCATGGCTTGTTCCTCCTTTGGCGTGAACCCATTCCCCGTCCTAATAGGGAAAGGAATGCTTCTTGTGACCACAACTTGCTGTAAAAAAAGCTTGATGGCAGTGCTCATATCGAGCCCCATCCTTTCAAGGATTCTGCCGGAAGCAATTTTCAACCTTTCATCTGCACGAATATTGATAGTGGTCATAAAAATAAGATTAGGTTACAAACTAATTATATCAGACCATGCGCACATTGTCTATACAAACGCGGAGAAACATTCAGATGGTCGGGGTAGCAGGACTCGAACCTGCGGCCTCTCGGTCCCAAACCGAGCGCAATAGCCAACTTTGCTATACCCCGATAGTCAGCACGCCCGAGTATAAGGTGCACCGTCTCATAGGTCAATGTAAAGCTCTAAAAAGTTTCCCTCAAGCCCTATTTTATGGTATAATTAAGGAATGGACCGTCCAAAATCTAAAAATTGCAAATGAGCCCAATAAGCCAAATATCACCAGTCACAACAACTCTGGACACCGTTCCAACTCAGGGAGGCATACTGCATCATCCGGCAGTTTGGCGCATTGCCCTCGCCACCGCCGGCTTAATTGGCGCCGCCGTCTTGAGCGCATGCGAACCGCAATCCCGAGATTCCAGCGCGGAAACTTCTCCATATGCAGACTCTTCTGCACGCAGAGTCCCCACAGTCACCCCAGTCCCAGCAGTCACCCCTGCACGTGCAGAACCCACAGAACCAAGCGAATTTCAAACCCTTCAAAACTGCCTAAATGCTACTCACAGTGACACTTACAACAAAACCATCGGCGATGCAGAGGACAGCACCATTATAGCTCCTTACTCGGTTGTGGTAGGCCAAAAGTCCAAAGGTGGATTTGGCTGTAACACTACCCCTGAAAAGTACTGGAACTTTTTGAAAGCACATGTGGACAGCCCAGAGGATGCGGCACTTGTTGCAAGCAATAAAGGAGGGCTGGTCTTAGATAAAGATCTTGGTACTTTAATCCCTGCTTCATCGGCCGTCTCAATTGAAAGAGGTTTTGGCGACTGTAATGAGAAAGCCATAATCGCCTGTGCCGGCATAGACGCTTACGCCAAAAACGCGAACAGAACGGAAGAAATTGCGACTAAAATTCTAGTTGTAAAACCCGAACAAAGCACAGAAAAAGGCCACACTATCTGTTCTTATACTGATAAAAATGGTCGTTACATTGTGGAGAAAGGCCAAGTCACGCCATATGTGGGTTCGCTTGAGGGCACATTTCATCCCAAAGGGGCCGCTAGATATGAAACAGCTCGGTTAATGGATGGCGGCGCTGTATATGAATCAATTGGGCCTGATTTAGAGCCTACAAGAGAGAGATTTGTAGTAATAACAACATCACAGCCTCCTACACCTGAATCGGCAACACCATCTCATGTTAGAGGAACAGTGCAAGAATTTTTACCACAAGATTGGGCCAATTATGACCCCACAGCCCTACGAGTTCTTTTTGTAACCGACTCGAATGCCACAACCTACACAGAACAATTCTGGTATACCAAAGAAGGTGGGTTTAGAGTAAATTACGAATCAGGCACTAACAGCTAATTAGGCTGGTGGCACAAGACCGATCTTAACCTTTGTTTTTACATTCGCTGCTGCCCCACTCTCAACCCGGCCCGGTGCACCAACTTTCACAACTGCCTTAACGGGAGCAGGCTTGGTTTTGGTAATTTTCAACAACTTTGACATATCGTCTTTGAAAGCTTCCTTGTCACTAACCTGAGCAACAAGCTCTTTTGCCTTTGGCTCAATTTTAGTCTCCAATTTGGTAGCTTCTCTACTTAGAACTTTCATTTGAGCTTGAACGCCTGGGATTAATTTGTCCAAAACAGCAAGACGTTTAAGATTGTCTTCATGCTGTTTTCTAAGAACTAAATTCTGAAGAGGTTTTCCTCTTAAGGAATCAAACCTGGAGACGGAATCTTTGAGAGTTATTTTTTCGTCATTCAATCTCACAAGCTCACCGCGTTTACTTGCCAACTCATTAAATTTGGCCTCCCAACTTTGGTAATCTTCACTCTTAAAGAAATCATCAAGATTCTTCCTAATATCTGTTACTTCAATTGTCCCAGCCGCCCTAATAACTTCAGCCTTCGTAGGAGGGGGGTCTTCAGCAGGCTTTTTTGCAATAGTGAAAGTTGTTTCACCTCTATTAACAAGCAACCTTGCGCCGGCGCCATCAACCCAAGTATCAGTGCCATTCCCATCTTTCCCCCAAGTATAATCAGTATCGCCAACTTTTAACATCCATTTGCTTGGATCAGCATCAGCTCCTTCACCAAGTTTAATCGGCGAGTTGGCACTGCCATTCACAAAATCATGTATGCGGCTATATTTAATGTCATCAGATCTGGAAAGAGAGATAGTCACCCTTCTGCCACCAGTCACGTCCTCAACTTTACAATAGTTGTCAAATTTTTGGGCCAATTTCTCCTTAAATCCGTCCTCGCTACTTATAGCATCAGGGTCAACAGCTTTTTCAGTTGGAGCGCCACTCGCGCTAGTTCCGGTAGGCTCATCATCTGTAGGAGTTTCTTCGGGCGCACTTGCTCCGGCGGCACCAACAGTTTCACTGTCAGTCGGCACATCATTGCTGGCAATGGCGGGAGCTTCATCTTCAGGGGGTGCTTTAGGTTTCGTAACTGTTGTAGGAATTTCGGCGCTTAACAAGCGGAATTGTTGGTTAGCTAGTTGAGCTAACGTTTCTCCGTCTAACGTTCGAAGACCGGTAATATTTTTTGTAGAAACAAGTCCCCCCTCAACAACATTTGTTACTAAAGCGGGATTCTCACGGCTAGTGACAAAAGGAGTGTTTTGGAAGTCGGCGCCTAAGACAAAAGCCTTCCTGTGGAACATTGCCAACCCATCCTCAAGATCACTAACTGTTTTCAAAGCATCTTGCATGCTGGAAAATCTCACAGGGAAATTCCCTCTAAGATTTGCAATAGACCAAGAGCCTGGCTGTCCCTGCGGCGTTTCAAAAACTCTAAAAGTTCCACAGCGTCCGGGAAGAAATCCATTAGTTACAATAAATTCATTTGGTTTAATTACATTTAAGGCAAGCGGAAGTCTAACAAGACCAGTCTTTTCAACCTGTTTGCGCAATTCAATCTTCCCATATTCAGCACAAGCATCGTTCAAAGCATTCATTGCGGAATTAATCTGTTCAACTTGTGCTCCTCCACCAGTAGAAAGCAATGAAAGTAAGCGAGCATATCCTACGGAGTTTGTATATTTAAAAAACAAAAGTTTCTCCCCTGTATATTCATTAGCAGTATTTTCACCAGCCGCATTCAAAGCTCTTGTCAGATCTCCAACATTAAGATGTACGTCGACGCTTTTTGCTGCATTGTACCCAAGGTCAACGCCAGTTTTTAAGATCTTTCCGGCAGTCTTTACTGCTGCCCCTGTGGCCACTCCCGTAAGGACTTCTTGAAATCCCATTTTTCTTTTTGTTATTTATTAAATCTGTCCATTATATCACACCCTCCCTTGTTTTTCAAGCGCCCGAGGCTTATAATGCCAGCATGAGTGAAAAGGAAGCCACAATTCAGAAAATTCAGATTAGACAATGGTCTTTAGGTCAACCTTTAATTCCAAAAAGTTGGACTGAAGCTGCGGGTCTGCTTCGCAGTAAGAAAAAAGCATTGGAAGCACATGTAAAAAAAGTACGTGGGGAATGGAATACTCGATAAAATGATTATAGATACAAATATCATAGTCGCATATCTTGCAGGGGAAGAAGCTGTTGTCCATGCGTTAGCTGAATGGAGAGCCCGAGGAGGATTTTTATATTTACCGTCAATTGTTGAGGCAGAGATTTTGTCTTTTCAAAGACTATCAGAGCCGGAATGCAGAAAAATTGAAAAGTTCTTGGAAGAAAATTTTATTTTTATTTCAATGGACAGATCACTTGCAAGGAAAACGGCATCTTTAAGGAGGGTGAAAAAAATTAAATTGCCGGATGCGGCAATCGCAGCAGTGGCAATGATGATGAAAATGCCGCTTATGACGAGAAACAAAAAAGACTTCAAGGGTATAGATGATTTAAAGTGCATCACCTGGATTTAAATGCACCACTCCTTCTCTCAAATTTCCGCCCTTCCCGTCACCGTGACTGTCACAGTGGCCGGCGCCTCAGAGGCCGCAAGAGACAAAGAGGAAAAAAAGACCCTCGGGCACATTAATGGCGCCTTTATTCATCCTGAAACGGGGCAAATAATCGGGTTTTTGGTTGGGTATTCGGGCGTACTCGCGCCCACGGACATACAAAAGTGGGGCCGCACCGGCATAGAAGTTGCGGACGCCGAATCAATCGCCTCCCCATGGGACATTCTCCGCATAGAAGAATATGGGCTCAAGCGGACCTTTCTAAATGGCAAAAAAGTGGTGTCGCGCTCGGGCACGTACTTGGGCCGCGTGAGAGATTTTTCTTTCGACTCTTTGGGCTGCCATCTTCTCACCATAGAAACTTCCAAAAAATTCTGGCCTTTTGAATGGGCGGATCGCATTTTCCCCTATAGCGACATCTCTGAGATCACCGCAAAAGCCATAGTCCTTTCCGTGGACCCAAAAATGGGCAAGCCCGCCCTGCTTCCAAGAGCGACACAAAAAAAGGAGCCCAATTTGCAGAGCTCCTTTGTGAGTTCAAAAATAGCTTAGTCGCACATTTTGCAAGCCGTCATCAGATGGCGGTACCGGTAGTTGTCCCTGAAGTTGAAGCTCCTCCAAGCCCTGCGCCAAGGATTGTGTTTACAAGTGCGTAGGAAACTAAAATGAGAATAATACCAATTGCGCAGTAAAGAAGAATTTTCTTTGCTTTGCCGGCGTTGTCGTCATTTCCGGCTGAAGTTACATACAAAATACCTCCGTAAATTACCATGACCACACAGACAAACCCAAGAAAAGTCAGAGCGTAGTCAAGGATGGTTTTAACCAAATCCTTAAGAGAACCTTCTCCACCCGTTGCGGCGGAAACGGCACCAACGTTATCGCTGGTATCAATCATGGAAGTAGCCAAAGAAGGCTCAGCCATCATTGTTGAAACTGTTAAAGCCACTCCAAGAATCCCTGCAAAAATCAAAAACTCTCGGAAGAGCGGTGAAGAAAAAAATGTTTTCATAGCGTGGGGTTACAAATTTACAAAATAATTATACTCTAAAGAGGGGCCCTCCCGCAAGATTAATCGCGCTATTTGTGCGCGCCTGCCCCGCGTTCGCGGTGACGCACAATTAAAACTTCCTCCACAAGTTCCACTCCCGTCTTTTCTGCGACTGTTTTTTTGACTGCCTCAGCCAGCCGGACCATCTCCTCCGCTGTAGCGCCACCGGTGTTAATCAGAAAATTTCCATGCATAGGCGAAACTTGCGCCTTGCCAATTTTGAAACCCTTAAGCCCGCACTCTTCAATGAGTTTGCCAGCGCTCCGCTCGGGCGGGGCGGGATTCTTAAAGAACGAACCGCTGGACATCCCCGCCGGCTGTTTTTGAATTCTTGCACGTGCAATTTCATTCATTTTGACCTTAATTTCCGCAGCCTGCCCCTTGCGCAGCACAAAAACCGCCTGCAATATCACCATCTCCGGATGCAATTTTATAAGTGAAGACCTATATCCAAATTTCATCTCAGCGGCACTCATCCGCGCCACTCCTTGCTCGGGCACGTAGACAGTGGCTTCTTTTAGTACATCTTTAACTTCCACTCCAAAGCACCCCGCATTCCCGCGCACCGCCCCGCCCACAGTTCCGGGGAGTCCGTTCCACGCCTCTATCCCCGTTAGCTCATGTTCCGCTGCAACGGCAACGAGTCGTGCCATGGAAACTCCGGCATCGGCTGTAACAGTCTCGCCTTTAACCTCCACACCATCCGACTTCACTCGGATCACAAGTCCGCGGAACCCGTTATCGTCAAAAATAAGGTTGGTACCTCCACCAAATACAAAAACTTCCATTTTGCGCTCGCCGGCCCACGCCAGCCCCTCCAAAAGTTCATCGGTATTTTTTGCCTCAAGGTAGTAGTCGGCCGGCCCCCCAATTTGCAGGCTTGTATAAGGCGCCAAAAGATGATTTTCCAAAAGATTCATGCGCGCATTATAGCACAGTGCGCGCGATGCGAGGAAGCATGCAACCGTCCAAGCGCGCCTCACTTCCTCCAATGCCCCACCACGGCAAGGTCAATTGCATGCGCAATTTGATGATGTTCCCTACATAGCGGCACAAGATAAGCCGGATCATTGTTTGCCTGAAGTCCAAAGCGGATTTTATGATGAATTTCCTCCGCCGGTTTGCTGCATCCATGGATGGCGCACTTGGTTCCGTACTTTTCATGGAGGAAATCACGAATCGCCTTTTTGTAGTAGGTCCGTGAGGGAAGATGGGTCTCTTCGCGGGCGCGCTCGGATAATTCTTGCTCCTTTTGCTCTGTTTCTTGGTTTTTCTGTTTTAAAAATTCTCTCAAGAGTTCATTGATGTCTTTTTCCTGCTCGGCAAGGCAGTTTAATTCTGTTACAATATCATCCGCTAAAGTGAACTTTTGCACGTGCAAAGATTTTGAAACAGAAAATAAAGTTGGCAAGTCTTCCACTTTGGAAGTCTTTACTTCTTCTTGTGCCCTCTTCATATCCTTGGCATAAGTTTCAAAAGACCTTGCTGTAAGTACTTTGGCCATCTTATGAACTTCCTTTTCGTTTTCAGGAGTTGCTATGTCTGCCGCTCTATCCAATTTTCCGGCACTTATCTCTCCACTATGGAATGACTCAAGGAGTATTGGTTTATTTTGAAGTTTTCGGTGAACTCGGAAAGCTGTGTCCACTTGTGCTTCAGAGAGTCCCGCAAACTTTGCGGCGAATTCATAAACACTTGAGCAATTCTCTTTTTCATAGAGTCTACGTCTCAAGACCTCAGGGAGTAAGCTTTCAAATTTTCTACGCCAGAGAATGGCATTTCTGCCATACTGCCGGCAAAGTGAGAGGAGTTCTCCGTCTGGTATTTGTTTTAGATTATCCATAGAGTAAATAGATTAATAGTATGTAGAAGAATGGTAAACAAAATTATAGGAAAATTCAAGCAAAAATGGAGGGCTTCCGCTGGACAGTGCGGGCTAATTATTACGCAATCGCCTACTTCAAAAAATGGCTTACACAAGCCAAAAAGTCGGCCGTTAAAAATTCGCGAATTCTTGGCGGCTTTGCACGTGCAAAACCATTACCCTTGACTTCCCGCGCACACAGCAATAACATATCAACACTCATTGATATATTTTGCCGCCAAACAACACAACCAAATCTCACCACTCAAATCGCCATGCGAACCTGTTGCAAAAACCCTAAAACCACTACGCAAATCACCGCGCTTGCACAAATTCTCAAGGTGATTGCCGAACCAAATCGTCTAAAAATTCTCTGCATGCTTTCCGTGCGCACGCACTGCGTCTGTGAAATCCACAAAGCTCTCCGCCTCAGCCAAAATTTGACATCTCATCACCTGAAAGTTCTCCGCAATTGCAACCTGATAAATTGCAAAAAAGACGGCCAATGGAAGCATTACTCAATCAATAAAAAAGTCGTCCGTAAATACAAATTGTTGCTCAGTAAAATCCTCACGCCACAACCTTAACCCCACACCATGACTCCTGAACTCCAAATGGCCCTCGACTTTTTCCTCCGTGATACAGTGAAAATATTTTTCCTGATCTTCGGCGTGGTTTCACTGATTGCTTTCGTAAAAACCTTCTTGGCAACGAGTCGACTCAAAAACCTCATGACTAAGCCACGATTCGGCCTCGGCAATCTTGCCGCCGCAATTTTTGGCGCAGTTACGCCATTTTGTTCTTGTTCTTCAATCCCAATTTTTATCGGTTTTCTAAAGGCGCGAATTCCGCTCGGAATTGCATTTTCTTTTCTAATTACATCTCCACTGGTGAATGAGGTTGCGTTTGTGATTATGGGCGGAATGTTTGGTTGGCGTTTGGCCGCGCTTTACGCGCTTTCCGGAATTGCGCTCGGGGTAATTGCCGGCATAATTTTGGGCACTTTTAAGATGGAAAACAACATCATTTTGGACTCGTCTTCCCATACCGGCAAAGAAGCCCCAATGCCAAAAACTTTCGACTCTCGCTTGCGCTACGCAGTTCAAGAAGGCTCAAAAACCGTAATAAAACTTTTTCCTTACATCATTTTGGGGGTCGCGCTCGGTGCACTCATGCACGGCTACGTCCCAAAAGAATTTCTGGAAGAGCACCTTCGCGCGGATAGTCTTTGGCAAGTCCCAATCGCAGTTTTAATTGGGATTCCCATTTATGCCGGCTGTTCTACAGTCGTCCCAATAATTTTTTCGATTTCAGCAGGTGGCGTGCCGCTTGGAACTTCACTCGCGTTCATGATGGCCGTTGCCGGACTTTCCCTTCCCGAAGCCATTATTTTGAAACGAGTCATGAAATTCCGCCTCCTCGCCGTCTTCTTTGGCACGGTTGGCATTGGGATAATTCTGATCGGCTATCTGTTCAATTTGGTGCTCACGTAGCGCTCTTAAAAGGACTGGAAGCATAGTGGTTTTTCCTGTATAATAAGAGGATTATTAATCTATCACTACTGTCCCAAGAAAGTTTTAAACAGAGGGCTTGTTCATGTTTGAAAAGTGCCACTTTGTAGCACATAGAAAAAAGGATCTGGTATTTTGTTGAGTGCAAACTTAATAAAATAACCAAACCC
>JBAZYV010000007.1:0-57555 GCA_041659165.1 Candidatus Altimarinota bacterium
CCAATTGAATAAGTTGTTCTCATAGATTCTTTTGTTAATTTTTAGATTCATTCTAACAAAAGAAAACAGATCTGTGTCCACTTTTTGGGGTACAGATCATTGGCGGAGAGGGAGGGGTTCGAACCCTCGATACGGAGTAAAACTCCGTATAACGGTTTAGCAAACCGCCGCCTTCAGCCACTCGGCCACCTCTCCGTAACTCAGATAGTTTAGCAGGAGAAAGCGGAAGAGCAAGGGCTACTTCAAAAACACGTCTGCGGTAAAGTCTATGTTGGTGAGTTCACCGTTTTGGTAATTTCCACCCAAGTTTTTGAAAAGTATTCTTATCTCCTTGCCTGAATCGGCTGTAATTAGCGTAAGCGCCTCAGGTTGGAGCATACTGTTTTCACCGTATTTTGAACCAAGTTCATTTAACATGGTGGCAAACGGAACTGTAAATTTATAAGTTTTTCCGGAAATTTGCAGATTTAAATTATTCATTGTTGCACATGCAGTGACAGTCTCTCCGTTTGAAAGTGTGAAAAGTCCATTTATAGGCCCTTCTTTTACACTGCCATTCTCTATGCAAGTGGCTTCATTCCAAACGCTACTTGGAAATTCAAAGTATTCCATGTAACCACTCGCTGTAATGGCTTTTGTATTGTCTACAAAATAATTCCTGTAATAGTCCCCGTTTACGTACATCATCCCGTTTTCGTCGTGAAAAGAGTAGGCGTATGTGATGCCCATTTCTTTGAGCAGATTGTCCGTTGTCATGTCCGGTTCTATGGTTTTTCCAATTATTGGCATGAGTTTTTTAAAGCCGTGGTTGCCTTCCAGATATGTCAGAATTGAGCTTATGTTGACACGATCGTATGCACTTATTGCTTGGTCCGAACTTTTATGAATAGTGCCATCAACAAGGAGTCCGTCTTCTGTCAGAATGTATTCCAGTCGATCAATTTGACTCCCTTCAGAGACTGAAAATGCACCCCAAGGACCTACCGTTGAAAGAAGTGCGAGAATGAAAAATGTTATTGGGATTAAATTAAGTGATGCATTTTTGTAGACCGCAAAATAGAGAGACAGACCTGTTAACCACGCCCCTAAAACAATTCCAAAATATCTCATTTCCGTGATACCGTACTCTGAAATTCTTTGCCAAAATCCCATGAAATACATAACAAGAAATGCGAGCAAAATCCAGAAAAAGACTTTGGTAAAAAATCTCACGGCTTTAAATTCCGCTTGTTCTTTCAGTGGTGTTATTAGGAAAAATGTTACCATGCCAATTGCTGCAAAAATCAAAATCGGAGTGGCCACAAAACCGTTTGGCCAATTCCATGTAATTAAAATTTTTGCAAGGTAGACGCCCAGAATTCCAAAATATGTGGCGAGTAGCGGAAAGCTTAAATAGTATGTGAAGAATTTGAGCAGTTTTGTAACGAGTTCTTTTTTTGCAGTCGCTTTGAAGTCCGTTGGTATGCCGGAAAGTAGGATTAGGCTACCCAAAAACAGGCCGAGTACGGCGTTCATTGTTGCATAAGTTTCACCGGCAATTGTGACTGTGAAAAGTTTTTCAATCGAGAAAAGTGCCAAACTAAAACCACCCATGAGTATCATTGCGGATATCCAAGCAAGAGCAAAAGCCTCAACTATTTGTGCCACAAAATACCAAAAGTGTTTGTCGTTTTTTGATATAAAATATGGGGCGGAAAAAAGCAGACATCCACTTGCAAAAGCCGTTGCAAAAATATGAATTGCAAAAGGGATTTCAAAGTCCGTTGAGAATATATAAAGGAATCCGTAAAGGATTGGTAAGCCAAAAAGAGGCATTAACCATTTCCTAAGTTTGTAGCTTTCCGCAATAACTGTAAGTGCCGCAAAAAGTATTACTCCAATGATGCCACAAGCAATTAATTTTTCTATGTAACGAGGCAATTCGTTAGGATAAATTGTTTGAATTTGCCAAATTATAAGTCCCGTTGCGGCGGCACTTGATAAGACTGAAAAAGGAAATCTTAAGAGTAAGGCTTTAAGTTTTTCAAAAGATAGAAATGCCGGAAGGTGCATGTTTGTTTGCATAAAGCGTGGGTGAATGGATGTAAAGCGGTGGATACGGAGCGTATTCTACTACATCCTCTCCAAAACAGGAATCCCCAAAATATTGAGGCCGCTTTTGATCTGGTGCATGAATGCCTGCAAAATTCCAAGTCGGGTTCTTTTTGCGGATTCATCTCCCGCGGTAAGTACCGGAACCACTCCGTAAAAACGATTGAATTCCTGACAAAGTTCATAAAGTGCGGTGGCAATAATATGTGGTTTCCTCTCTATGAGCGCCTTATGCATGGCTTCCGGAAATTTCAACATTTTGCGCACCATAGCCCTCTCAGCTTCTTCGGAAAATTCAGGCATACCGCTCATCATTCCGCTTGCAGGGTCACCGGCACTTTTGCCCGCTCCTAAAGCTTTATTCATAATACTTTTTGCTCTTGCATATGAGTAAAGTAAATACGGTGCAGAGTTTCCTTCAAGCGTGATAATTTTATCCCAGTCGAAAATAATATCCTTGTTTCTGTCCTGAGAAAGTACGGCATATTTTATACTGGCAACCCCTATGATTTCCGCCATTTTATAAAGCTCTTCACGCGGTAATTCCGTGCCTTTTCCCGCAGCCATACTGCCTGCCCGAGTGGCGGCTTCATCCAGCATGTCATTTAGTTTAATTACATTGCCTTTTCTTGTGCTCATTGCCGAATCTGCAAAATTCATGCGACCGAAAGCCGTATGTTCAAGCGCCGTATCTTCCGGAGCATATCCAAGCGCACGTGCCACTGCAAAATTTTGCATAAAATGTAACGCCTGCGCTCTGTCTACAACGTACAAAATTGCGGCCGGATGCCAAGTTTCCACGCGGTATTTTATTGTAGCAACATCACGCGTCAAATAGAGAGTTGCGCCATCACTTTTTTTGAGAAGAGCCGGAGTTTCATCGCCTTTCATTGGGAAAATAATTGCACCGCCTTCCCCCTTTTTGAGAATTTTTCTTTTAAGTCCGTCTTTCACAACTTCTTCCGCCATTTTAAGGTAAAAACTTTCACCGGTTATATAATCAAATTCAACGCCGAGCCGCTTAAAAATCTTGTTTAAATCTTTGAGGCTTTCTTCCGTGATCCATTTCCAAAGAGCTAAAGTTTCTTCGTGGCCATCCTCCATAGATTTGAAAATTTTGCGTGCTTCTTCGGTGAGCTCCGGTTTTTTTTCTTCCTCGTTGCAAAACTTTACATAGAGACGAGTAAATTCGTCGTTCGGGTGTTTTTCCACTTCTTTCATATCACCCCATTCGCGGAGCGCGTAAATGATTTTTCCAAATTGCGTACCCCAGTCGCCAAGATGGTTTATACGGACCGTTTCACAGCCAAAAAAGTCGAACAAATTGGCCAGTGAATCACCGATAATTGTTGTTAAAATATGGTGCGCGCCCATGTGTTTTGCGGCGTTTGTACTGCTGTAATCGATGACAATTGGCCGCGTGTCCGCGTTCTCACCCTCAATTGAAAAACCGCCTGATAGCGACTTAAGCCCTTCACGCAAAAATTCCTCGCTGAATTTGACGTTTAAGTAACCGGGGGCTGCAAATTCCAAAGCGTTAATGCGGTAATCGTGCGGGAAAGATTTTATGATTTTTTGGGCACATTTTTCAGGGCCGAGTTTCAGTTTTTTTGCAAGCCTTAATGGTGCCGCACATGCCATTTCTCCGTGATGCGAATCACGCGGTTCTTCAACTGTGACTAAAGGCGTGAGTTCGCTCTCACTTAACTCAGGAAACGCCTTGAGCGCAGCCTCCAAAAACATCGCTTTGAGTTCCGTGGAAAAAACCTTCATGCGTAATTTATAGCAGAAGAAAAAAATTTAAGCTAGACGGCCTTTGATGCCAACCTTTAATAAATAGTAACCGGCGTGCCAATATCCGTGAAGCTGTAGAGGAGAATGGCATCTTCAGGCAACATGCGAATACAGCCGTGACTTACGGGAACTCCTATGTGCGTTAGGGCTTCGGTCCAGAATGTGCCGCCATCGTTGGCAAGATAGGGAAGAGCATGGAGGCCATATCCCCTTGAGTCCCACATTTGGAAATAAGGCATTCTGTAATGCGGGGCTTTACCACCTATTCTTAAATCTTGTTTGGAGAGAATTTTATAACTTCCGCGTGGAGTTGGAGTGTCCCATGCGCCTGTAGAAACCTGTAATTTCCATATGATTTTATCGCCAAATTTTACGTACATTTCTTGCTCGGCAAGATTGATTTCTACCTTTTTTTCAAGGCCTTCAAGCTGCATTGCGTCCATGGTTTCCTCTTTTACATAGGTGATATTGCTCTGCATTTGAGTGCTTGGAGAGCCAACTGGGATGTCCACATTAAAAATGCTTCCAACCCAAGCCTCTCCTTCCACAACCGGCTGAAAAAATTCACGATAGACATTATCTCCTTCAGGTGCCAAACTCTGGAAAATTACATGGAAATCTTCACCGCTTTCAACAAAGGTTTCGCTCATTTTGATTCTTGTTGGGCCTTTCCATCCCGCCATTGCCTTTTCTCCGGATCCAAAAACTGAGGCCCTATCCTGACTTTTCTGAGTCCCAATGTTTAAAACAGGTGCGTTTGGGCAGCCACTATCCGCCGAATAGAGTCTTGTATTTCCCGTATTTTTAAGAGTCATGTCGACTGTAAAAATTCCCCCGGGAGCAATATTTTCATCCACCTTTGCCGACTGAAATTCCGCGTTATATTGCGCTGTTTCAGGCAAAGCATAAGAGCAATAAGTCCACTCGCCATATTTGCCATCCGTTTCATCTTCAGTTTTGGCAAGTTGCAGTTTCATTCCTGTAAGTGGAGCCTCCGGTGCACTTAAAATCGATGTTTTTATAGCCTCATGTGATAAGATTCCCACAAGCAGGGTAAATGCGAACGTGAGAGAAGCCAGAAATATGGTTGTAAGAGGCCTGCCGGACATTAGTTTTTGTTTAGATCCGTTAATTATACCTGAAAATTGTGGGGATTTCAAGGCAATATAGCTCATTGTGAGCTATAAAACAGGTTGTTTTGAGCTAATGGCAAGACGCACTGGCGCAAAACTTAATGTGTGATAGAATTTGCCCTGTTTTAAGGTTATTTTTATGCTTGCAAAAGATTTACGGACCGCTTACATAAGGTTTTTCACGGAAAAATACGCCCACAAGGCCATTCCAAGCTCCAGCCTTATACCTGAAAATGACCCAACCGTGCTTTTTACAACCGCGGGAATGCATCCGCTTGTGCCGTATCTACTCGGCGAATCGCATCCGGAGGGGAAAAGGCTTGTGGATGTGCAAAAATGCATCCGTACGGACGACATTGAGGAGGTTGGCGACGCCACTCACTGCACTTTTTTTGAGATGCTCGGGAATTGGTCGCTGGGAGATTATTTTAAGGAAGAGGCAATTGAAATGTCTTATAAATTTTTGACCGAGGAATTGGGGATCCGGCCGGACAGGCTGATGGTAACTTGTTTTTTGGGCGACTCGGATGCTCCGCGTGACGAAGCGGCCGCAAGCGCGTGGGAAAGATATGGATTTAGGCGGGAGAGCGCGGAAAATTTGGGTGAAAAACAACTGATTTTCTTCTATAAAAAAAAGAAGAATTGGTGGGGACCGGCTGGACAAACCGGACCTTGCGGACCTGATACGGAAATATTTTTTGATACGTGCCCTGAATTGAAATCTAGTGAACACAAACCCGGGAGCGGTTTTGGTGGTGATTGTCACCCAAATTGCGACTGCGGCCACTACACGGAAATTTGGAATAATGTGTTTATGGAATATAGAAAAACCGAGGAAGGGAAATTTGAACCGCTTGCACAAAAAAATGTTGATACAGGCATGGGGCTTGAACGCGTTACATGTATTTTACAGGGTAAAAAGAGCCATTATGAAACGGAGCTTTTTGCGCCTGTGATGGAGGAAATTCGCGTAGCGGCGAGCGATTATGATGAAAAAAGTGCACGAATAGTTGCAGATCATTTAAGAACCGCTATCTTCATTTTAGGCGACCAAAATGGGGTCACTCCATCAAATAACGGGCAGGGTTATATTTTGCGGAGGCTGATTAGAAGGGCTGTACGTTACGGGCGGAAGCTTGGAATTCGTGGGGATTTTTGTACAGGACTTGCGGAGAAATTTATAGAAATTTACAAAGATCCTTACCGCGAACTTGAAGTGAGGCGCAGGAAAATTTTGGATGAACTTAAAAAAGAGGAAAAGCAATTTGCAGAGTCACTGGAAAATGGGGAAATTGAGATACAAAAAGATGTTGATAGGGTAAATGAGGCTGTTGCGCTATTGAGGAATGAAGACAAGGTTTGCAAAATTGAAGTGGCTTTAAATGCTCTTAATGCGGTCATTTTTGGTGGAGAAATTTTGTCTAAATTAAATGGGATTTTGCGGCCTCTCACAGGTAAATTGCGAGCGGAGTTTAAGGCGGATGCGGCGGATAAGTCGGTTGATGGTGGGGCTATTACTGAGGCGAGAAAACTTGTTGAAGAACTTGCCGGTAGCGGATTTACAATTTCCGGAGACAGAGCTTTTTACTATTTTGAAAGTTTTGGTTTTCCGCTTGAAATGACTACCGAAATAATGAAAGAAAAAGGCGTAAATGTAGATGAAAAAAGTTTTGAAAAAGCGTTTAGTGCACATCAGGAAAAGTCGCGAGAAGGATCAAATGCAAAGTTTGCCGGAGGACTTGCAGACCATAGCGAGCAGGTTAGAAATTTGCATACGGCCACTCATTTAATGCTTGAGGCGCTTCACCGCGTGCTTGGAAAAGAGGTGAGTCAAAAAGGTTCAAATATCACGAGTGAAAGACTTAGGTTCGATTTTAATTATCCCAATAAATTAACGAACGCGCAGCTTGCCGAAGTTGAGAAAATTGTAAATGATGCAATAGAGGCCAATTACAAAATTCACTTTGAAGAAATGAGCGTGGAAGATGCGCGGAAATTAAATGCAACCGGTATTTTTGCAGACAAATATGAATGCGAACTTGGCGGCAAAGTGAAGGTCTATTTTATTGGTGACTATTCCACTGAGATTTGTGGCGGTCCTCATGCTGAAAGTACTGGCGAATTACATCACTTTAAGATTGTGAAGGAGGAAGCTTCAAGTAGCGGGGTGAGGAGGATTAAAGCGGTTCTTGACTAGAAATTGACTCTTGACTAGCGGCTTGAATTTTCGCTTTTTTGCGTGAGTAAAATGCGCCCCAGAAAATTGGAATTGAAAGTATTACGTGAAAAATTCCATTTTTATTTGCAGAGATGGCGAGTGTTTGGTTCTGCTCGGCCCACATCATTGCGGAGCTGGCTTTTTGTACTTCGCCGGAAGTGGTGTAGGCGCTCACTTGAGACATGTAAGTATCAGCGCTGTTTCTGTAATTGTAGGCAAAAACAAATTGTGAAAGGCCAAGTAAAAGTATAAGTGCGGCAATAACAAAAACCAAAATCGAAAATGGCTTCCATGGCATTACAAAGGGCCTATTGGGAATAAGTGGTTCCGGTGTTTGCGGTTGCTGTTCTGTCATATTAGTTCTCCGGTTAAATAAAAATTGCTTACTTTAGTTACTTTAACAGAAACTATTTTGCCAACCAAATTTTTTGCCGATTCAAAATGGATTTCTTTTTCCTCCGGCGTCCTGCCCGTGCAAGTTTTTCTTTTCTGCGAAGATACTAAAACTTCCACAGTCTTGCCCAAAAACGGCTTGTGTTTTTTGCATGCGGTTTTAGTGAGGAGTTCGTTCAAGCGGTGCCAACGAGCAAGTTTTGTCTTGGCAGGAACATCATTTTTAAGGTTTGCGTATGAATAAGTCCCCTTGCGCGGGGAGTATTGGGCTAAATAACACATGTCCCATTCCATATCTTTGTACATGCGCAAAGTGTTTTCAAATTCCTTGTCCGTTTCTCCGCAAAAACCAACAATAATGTCCGTGCTCATTGCAATATTTGGAATGGCTTTTTTGATGCCTTGCATGATTTTTTTGTATTCATCTACCGTGTAATTTCTGTTCATTCTGCGGAGCACATCATTGTCCCCTGACTGAACCGGCATGTGAATATGCGGACACAGAGTTTTTAATTTTGGCAGAGTTTTTATGAGCGTTTCATTGAAATCGCGTGGATGCGGGGAGGTGAATTTCAAGCGTTTTAAGCCGAGTGCTGATAGCTTATCCACTTCCGTTAAAAGTGCTGCAAAAGGGCTTTCCCCAAAGCATTCAAATTTTTTACTTTGTTTGTCTATGAAACTAAGTCCATAAGAATTTACCGTCTGTCCAACGAGAGTAATTTCAAGTGCACCTTCCTCCACATGTTTTTTGCATTCCGCAATTACCTCATCAAAATCACGACTTTTCTCCCTGCCGCGAGCGTAAGGCACTATGCAGTAAGTACAGAATTTGTCGCAACCGGTCATGATGGGAACAAAGACGGAAAACATGGTTTCTTTTTTGGGATTTATGCGGAAATAATTGTTGTCTTCAGGCGTATGCGCAAGAGTGTTTTTTTGCCCAAGCAAATCCGGCAAAAGCAGTAAATTGTCAATTTTAAAAGCAATGTCTATTTCAGGCATTATATGTAAAACGGGGTCAATTTTTTTATTTTGTGCAGCGGCGCGAGTGGAAGTTTTGCGCACCATACAGCCTGTAATTGCAATTTTTAGGTTCTTATTTTTCTTTTTGAGTGCGGCTAAAGTTTTTCTCAAGCCAAACACGCGATCTTCCGATTTTTGCCGCACACTGCATGTGTTAAAAATCAGCAAGTCGGCATCTTTTTGGCTTGTGGCAGGGGTGAAATCAAGATATTCAAGCACGCTTGAGATACGCTCCGAGTCGGAATAATTCATCTGACAACCGAAAGTTCGCACAAAATATTTCATATTTTCACTTCTTGAAATCCAAATATTTTTCCGGCTACAAGAAATGGAAATGAGCCTATGCGCGCGTTCCATTTTCCATAGGCGGATCCCAACGCAGATTTGTCTTTTTTGATGATTTCACTCAAATCCAAAATATCTTTTTTTGCCTCAAGAAAATTCAACTCTTTAAAGTCCAGCGGCACAATATATGCAATTAATTCTTTTTCAAATTCCTCGGCCTTTTGCAATGAAAAATCCGAATGAAAAAACGCACGATTCTCTACTAAGTGGCGCCACGTGTCATTGGGTTCTTGGAGCGCTTTTATGCTCTCCAAAAGATATGGCACCGTATCTCGCTGTTTTTGCATGTCTATTTTTAGAATTTTGAGCAGATGATTCGCACTTCGCATTTCGCTCAAGAGTACTTGTCTGAGCCAAATGAGTCCCACAAAAAGCAGGACAACCGCTGTGATTAAAATTAGAATTAAATTTGATGGCATTTGATAAATTTTAAATGATTGATGCAGCTCTGATATCGAGCAATTTTCTGGCATTTTCATACGGATGATCCACGTGTTTCATTCTAAAAAATACATCTGAAGAAGCGGTCTGAATTTCAAGTGTCCCATAGTGGAAAAGACTTGCGAAAAGTCCGTTTTCAGTACCTTTTACATCCTGCAATTGTTGAATTGAAGTCTCGGAAATTTGCCTGTGGAAAAGATCTATTTGTTCGTGAGAAATGATGCGTTGATCCGTTGCAATAATGATGTCGAGCTCTTCATTAAGCCATTTTACGTATGCTATGAGCAGCATAAAAAGGAGATACAAAGAAAAGAAAATCATAAAGCCCCAAAATGTTCTGCTCCCTGTTTCGACCCAAATTACATCGCCTATAATTATACCAAGGACAAGAGGTAAAAATCCTATGAGAAATAATATGCCGGCCACTTTTACGTCCATTATCCAGTGTTTTCTTACAAGAAGGTTCACAATCTCACCGGCTTTTTGTCCGGGAAATTTTTTTCTGTCTTGTGAAAGCCCTATGATTGAATTGGTTTGTACGTCCGTCATTTTTTAGCGTGTTTTAAGGTTAATTCCAATGCTGAGAAAAATATTTTTGCGGTTCTTTCCCAAGTAAAGCGGCGGGCGGCTGCTAGTTCCGCAGTGATTATTTCTTTACGGAATTTTGTGTCTTTAAGCAAAGCGATTTTATCAGAAAGCGGATCCTTCTGTGAAGGATTAAAAAATAATGCGGATTCTGTGGAAATTTCATGGTTTACCGGAATGTCTGCCACTATTGCCGGCGTGCCAACACTCATAGCTTGAAGCAGTGGAATGTTGAAGCCTTCTTCGTCCGAGAAATTCACAAAAGCGAGTGATGATGCGAGTATTTGATAGACGGTTTTATCAGGAATAAATCCTGTTGTTTCAATGCCATTGCCCGTGGGAAGAGGAGCATAAAATTTCGACTTATGAAGTGGCGCCCCAATAAGTACAATTTGCAAATTTGGGAATTTTTTCTGCGCGGCTTTGTGCGCACGCACAAGAAGAGCAATATTTTTTCTTGCATCGAAGCCGCCCAAATAAACGAGCGAATTGGCATATTTTTTTAGTGTTATGATTTTTGGAAGTGGCGGAATTGCATTAGGCAAAACGGTTGCCGCTGGAATTCCCAAGCGCTTCTTTGTTGTCTCGGAAACCGTAAAAATGTGATCGGCATTTATGAGGCTGCGCAGTGCCAACTTGTGATAATAATTTTTTAGTTTTCCTCTCAGAGTTTTTAAGTCTTTATAGCGCGGATCTTGCCATAAAATCAGATCATGGACTGTGACAAAACGTGGGCGCACTGACGTACGTGGGAGTGGAGATGGATAAGGAAAATATTCCGCATCCAAGTTCTGCCGTGCAAAAAAAGTGGGGACCTGAACACGCTCCCAATACCATTTTTTTAGTGGCGAGAAAACGAGCCACCATTTTGGCTTTAATACATGAAAAAATTTACGTGGAATCGCTTTGCTTTCAGGCGGAAGCTTGCTTGTGGGGACCGGAATTACAAGTTCGGCTTTTTTTGCAAGGGCATGCGCAAGACCAAGCGAGTGCTGTCCTATTCCGGTATATTGTTCCGAGAAAAACCAACCTTGAAATCCTATTTTTAAAGCGTGATTTTTTGCGCGCGGAGTGTTTTTCATACAGCGGACAAAATTGTTAAAGCGATTTTTTGAGTGGCCCCATCATTGACGGTTTTTTGCGGGCGATCCGGAAGTGCCATTAATTGTGGCAAGAGGGGCGCTTTTTCATCCGCCACCGCAAAAAGAGAGCTTTCTTCAGCCATCATTCGTGCATTTGAAAGTTGATCGCCATGGCTTTGCGTACGTCCCAGCGGATAAAAAAGCGCCGGAATTTGAAGTGCGTTTAGTTCAGAAGTAGCGCCCGCACCGGCACGGGTAACTGCCAGCGAACAAGCCGCGTAGATATCCTTCATTCCTTCCTCCACATAAGGAAATTCGCAATAATGTGCCTCTTTTTTGGCAGAGCCTTTCCCTTCGCCACTTAGTAAAACAACATCAAAAACAGTGCTTAAATTTTCTTTTTCTTTTCTTACCATGTCATTAATTTGTTTGGCTCCCGTACTTCCGCCCATGGCAAGTAAAATCGGCCGCGAGCCATCAAAACCGGTCAAACTTAAACCTTGTTCTTTATTCCCGTCAAAGAGGGAAAGCCTTACCGGATTCCCGAGCACTTCGGTTTTTTTGTCATAGCGGCAAAGATCCGCACGTGCAGATTCAAAAGCCAAAATTATCTTCTTTGCAAATGGCGCGGAAAGACGCGTGGCAAGCCCCGGAATTGAGTCGGAATCATGAATCACAATTGGGATTCTCCTGAACCAGCCCGCAAAAACAACAGGCAATGCAACATAGCCGCCCTTGCTGAAAATGACCGACGGTTTGATGCGCCCGAGAGCAAAAAACGCCTGCGCAATTCCGAGTGGGATGCGGAATAAGTCGATAAAATTCTGCACGTCAAAATAGCGGCGGAACTTGCCCGTGCTTATGCCCGTATAAGGAATTTCAGCCTTCTCCGCGAGCAGTTTTTCTATACCTTTATAAGATCCAATATAGTGAAAGCGCGCATGTGCGTTAAATGCGCTGATAGCGTCCGCTATAGCGAGATTGGGTATAACGTGACCTGCTGTCCCTCCTCCTGTCAGAAGAATATTCATAATTTGTGGCTACGCGTGAAATGTTAAGCAGTATTCCTATCCCAAACAGTGTCATCACCATGGACGATCCTCCGTAACTCATGAACGGCAGTGTGATGCCCGTGATTGGAAAGAGTCCAGTGTTCACTCCAATATTAACAAAAGATTGGATGAAAATCCATGTACTTATCCCGCCAGCCATAAGCATGAAAAACTTGTTTGGGGCATGTCTGGCAATTTGAAAACCCCTATATGAAATAGTGGCATAAAGAAGCACAATAAGTGCCATTCGCGCAAAACCAAGCTCCTCCGCCGAGGCTGCAAAAACAAAGTCGTCAACGGCTTGCGGAAGGTAGAATTGTTTCTGAATTCCTTGAGTTAAGCCTTTCCCCCAGAAGCCACCACTGCCTATTGCTATGTTTGCCTGACGCGTTTGCCAACAAGCGCTGTCATTCACACAATCTTCCACAGGAAAAACAAAATTCAGCACGCGATCACGCTGAGTTGGAGAAACCGCAAGTGCTATGAAACTTAAGATCCCAATTACCACAATCCCAAGCACTATATGTTTCCAGTTTGCGCCCGCCAAGATATAAAGCGCCACTGCAATTATTGCCAGCACCATTGCAGATCCATAGTCCGGCTGACCAACAATAAGTCCAACCATTACTCCCGCTATGATAGTAAATTTTAGCACCCCGTCGCCCAAAACTTGCAATTTTTCATAAGAAACTTTCTCGGAAAAAAAGTAACTTAAGAAAAAAATCAGGCTGAGTTTTGCAATTTCCGACGGTTGAATTGAATCCACAAATGGAAGCGCGGGAAGGTTGATCCAGCTTTTTGCAAAGGTGTTATTGCTGTCCCCTGCAAAAAGAACATAGATAAGCAGGCCCACTCCCAACATGTAAAAAAGAGGTGCGAACGACTTCCAAACTTTGGCAGGCAATTTCCATCCTATCAGCATTGCAAGAAGCCCTATTCCCACACGGACAATATGTTTTTTCAGGATAAGGTAGCAGTCCACCGCCGCATCCGCACAGTCGGCATATTGGAGATCCGCCGGCGCCGAAACACGAATGGATTTTGGCACTCCAATCGACGTAATCATTATAACGCCCACTATAACCAGCGCGAGCGTTGCTAAAAGCAGAACCGTATCATATGATTTATTCTTCACCATGGCAGGCGAAGTTTAGCGCAAAGCGGGCAGAGATGCTAGGCGGCTTGTCTACCCACTTTGATTTTATCAATTGTGCCTTGCGCTAAAAGATGATTATTTATTTCTGTGAGATTTTGTACCAAATCACTTGCCTTTCCACGAATTTCAGCTGGCATCCTACGATTTGTTATTACCTCTTCCATAATTCGAATCATTTCCGCAAATATAGTCCTTACTGCTGGTGCCGTTATATTTGTTAAACTAAGCCCTGTCAGACGTGATACTTGGCTTTGCACTGCGCTTAAAACTGATATGTTGATTGGAGGCGTCATTGTTTCTGTGTCTAGCAAAAGACCAAATTCAGAGATAAATCTTCCATTTCTAAATGAATTCAGGAATGCGAGCCTTCCTTGATCGTCATCAAGCCCCATAAGCTGTCTGCCAAATTCTTCGTAATGTACACCGCCCGCCCTGAAAAGCCTACCCAGATTATTGTCCTGCGTTAGAGTGTCTTGCACAGCTTGTAAATCTTCTAGGAATGTTGTGCAGGCTACTCCAACTCTTGCATCTCCACGTAATGGTTCAAAATGAGCTCTGTAATGAGTTAAAGTTTCAGTTAGTCTTGCTAAACTAACTTTGCCATCGCGTGTCCCTACAAATTCCCTGATCTCAGCTTGCGCCGCCTTCAATTCGTCTCCACCATGCTCAATGGCTTCCGCCAAATCTGCGGGGTTTGTTGCTAAATTAAATGTATTTCTAAATTTACGTCGATTATATGTAAGAGCAAATAACCTTGCTCTGGCTGAACCCGTGACAGATTCCATAGTGTCAGCAAAGTGGTCGTAAGCAATATCTAATGTTTCGCCGTAGACCGTATCCAAGTGAGGGATTACATTTGCGACTATTTCCCCCAAGCGAGCACCAAGCGCAGTAAATTTATTGCGTAAAGGCTCAGCTAAACCGCTTACGTCTCCGAATGCCCCCATGATATCAGTCCTTCTTTGACCCAAATCTGCCTCATTTAACACTTCTCCTTCTTCAAGATCAAAAAGGTTTCTTAGTAAACCTCTTATTACTGTTATACCTGAAACCGACTCAAGCCTCCTTTCAAGTAATTGTGGATTTAAAAGTGCCCTAAATTTACTTTCAAAAGCAGGTACCATCTGAAGCCTACCAAGCACTGCAGCAGGCCCATGATTTGGATCCGCACAGAGTTCCATTACTTTGTCTCCAAAGGTGTCGTAGTCGAGAACTGTTTGGGCTTTTGTTATCCCAAAATACAACTCTTGCAGTCTTGCGTCTGTGAGCGTTTCACCAATTCTGACCAAGACTCCTTCAAAGTCATCATATCTTCCATGATTTACCGCTTTAAGATCTGCGCGTGCACCTATTTTACCTCTTACCGCACTTATTTTGCCCGCTAATTCAGTTGCGGTTAACGGGCCCTTATCGCCAAAAAATGCTTCTATTTGTCCTTGAATTGCGGTCTTATTTGCATCCGACTTAAGCCCAGCCTCAAACAAAGCCGGTTCACGCAAATATCTTGTTGCGCTTCTCACGGAGTCCATGCTGAGAGAGCCAAAGAAGCTATTTCTGCCCGCAGGAGTCTTAAGTTTCTTCATGTTGCCCCAAAGTGCATCATAAGCAAGTTCCACCTCGGGAGAAGCATGCGGCAAAAGTTTCTTGGCCAGAAATTTTGCCGCGTAACCGGCCACTCCAAAAAGTTTACCTTTCTTTTCCAAGTTGAAAAAGTCGACTAAAGAGTCTGTCAATTCTTCAAATCCTTCAGCACTAAATTGACCGTCTTTCCTTAAATTCTCAATTGCCTTCATTAAGCGCTTGCCATCTCCAAAAAATTCTCCGTTTTCTCTTGCGCCGGGGAAGAAGAAATCTCTAAACTTTGTCCAAGCATTTGCTTTTTCAGGATTTGCTTCCGCACCTTCTGCGGCTTTAGGAGCAAGACTTTCTATCCCAAAAAAATCACGCGGGCCGTCATAAACAAGGCCTTTTCCAATGCCAACTAGACCTGCGGCAAGTCCAAGAACTCCACCGCCTATTGCTCCTTCTCCATATTTCCCATAACCTTCAAATTCATGCTTTGGAGCTCCCGGTCTTAAGGATCTTGCAAGGGCCCATCCGTCCTTGATAAGTTCCACGCTACCCTTATTTACACCTAAGAAGTCCAGTCCCATATCCGCTCCACCTTCCACCATACCGCCTGCAAATCCGGCAAATGCTCCGGTAGCTCCAAGTACCGCCTGCTTTCCTCTATACCAAACATTTTTGAAAAATCCTTTTGGTTTTGTTCCTGCAGTTCCCCATATAAATCCTTGCGCAGTGCGTGAAGCAACTGCGGATAGTCCCCTTATTGCCATTGTTGCTGGAGTTGCTACAGTTCTACCCAATTTTGGCAAGAACCATTTGTTTTCCTTAAGCCCTCTCCAGCCGGATCTTATTGTTTTCGCTCCAAGTACAAGTGCTCCTCCAGCCAATATTCCCGTGCCCGCAACTGCTCCAAGTCCAAGTCCGGCTACTGCCACACTTCCTCCTTTGACCCATTTCCATGCCGTGTCTTTTCTGGCTGCAAGCCTGTCTTTTTCCGCCTGTGGAAGCGCATCATATGCGGCTTGTTTTCTTTCTCTACGTTCTCTGTTCCATGTGCGAACTCTATCTGCTCCATTCCTTGTCCTATCCCATGTATTACGGCTTCCTTCAGTTACGGCATCTCTTGCCCTGCCGAGCCTTTGACCTAATCTTCTGTAATTTATTATTTCTTCCATTGCTTCTCTGTAATTGCCTATTATTTCTCCATCCTCCGGATTAAATCTTCTTGGCGCGTCTATTAAACAATGAGCCGCTTCTGCAATTCTACCTGGCAAATTTGCGCCTGTATCAAAAACTGGCAAATCATTGTGGCCAAACAAAAATTCATTAACCCTACTTAAATTTCTAAGCCTATTCCCACCAGCCCCACTATTTCGTGTTTCTCTGGCTATTTCCTCCCCAACATATCCGGCTATCCTCATCCGGAGATTTGCTGGGTTTGCAAGCGCTAAAGCTGCATCAGTCAGTTGAGCCCCGAGTTCGTCAGTTCTCAAGCCTAAAGTTTCACGCGTAAGTCTGTTTGTTAAATTCATTCTTTCTAATCTTCTTATTGAATGGCTTGCTCTTGCTGCATTAATTTCTCTGTTTAGTTCGTCTGCTCGTGCGTTAACCCCCGCTGTTAATTCATTTGCTTCTTCAACAAGACCTTCATAATCTCTGGATAGTTGTATCATAAACGCATGTACAAACACGTCTGGATGAAAATCTGCCGGATCAAGACTTAACACTTGATCTAATTCTCCACGTAAAGTGTCTTGTATAGCACCTCTAACTAGGTCTGCAGTTCCTTCCGGTGATAACGGTGGTGAGATTTCTTCTGCGACTACTGTCTCAGTATCTACAGTTTTTTCATCAAGGTCTAATTTCCTTACTGCTTCATTCGCCAATAACCTTCCTTGTACATATCTAAACCTGTAAGCATTTTCAAATCGACCTTCTAATGCAGTTATTATCTCATTCCTTTGCCTTGATCCAAGTGGGATCTGTCTACCTCTTGCATCAATCGCCTTAATGATTCCGGCTTCAATTCTAAATGCAGTTTGTCCACGCAATCCATCAAAAGTTCCCTCCGCATTTACCTGTCCATATTCGTTTACCCTCATATTGCCTATACGGATACTTCTTTCATTTTCTACGTTTCCGCTAGTGGGCGCAGGTCTTTGTCCATTCAGTGATTTTGATGGGCTGGGTTTATGCCTTCCTTGTACTGAAATTCTTCCTTTTACTGAGATTCTTCCTCCTTCAGCAAGTGTGCAATTATAAGCATCCCCAAGTTCTCTCTGGAGACATCTTAGAATGTCTGCGTCTAATTCTCTTATAGAGTGGTTAAGATCACCTACAAGAATTATCTGACCATCTCTGATGGTAAAACCCCACCCAGCTGTGCGGCCCATACTTGTATCGCCTCCAATTGCTCTTAAGTAAATTGTTCCCTTTGCATTTACACGTCCATCATCAACTGTAATTTGATTAAAACTGAAGTCTGGCACATCTTCCCCTTCACTACTTACCTCTGGAGTTGTGACTTGCGTTGACGCTGAGGACAACGTTGACCCTGATGAGTCTGAACCGACTACGCTCTCCACTGCCCTGCGAATTTTCTGACTGATTAAATCTGATGCGCTTGTCTTTGGAGTTTCATCTGGAGACAAAGGCAAACTGTTCTCATCAACCCCAAGACTTACCTTGTTAGCATTTTGGATATTCTTCGTATTTGCCATACGTTTATTTTTATATTTATCTGGTTATTATACCAAAAAATCGACTGGTTTGCAATCCGTAGTTGAGAAGGAAAGTTTGCAAAGAGCGGCGAAGCGGAATAAATTTGTCTTATGAGGCAATTACAAGCCAAAAATTTGAATCGGGTAATCAAAGTTTTTTTGCCAACTTTGCTGATGTTTTTAGCAGTCGACCAAGTGTCCAAAGAGCTTGCCCTCAAATACTTGGATAGCGGAGAAACGGGAACCGTGGGGCTCTCTCTGGCCTATAACAACGGCATAGTTTTTGGGATAGATATGCCGGCTTGGGGCGTTTATGCGCTGACAATTTTGGTGCTTTGTGCAGGGCTATATTTGGCACTTAAAAGTGCCACTATGCAGAGCCGCAAAAATCTTTTTGCGCTTGGACTACTCTTGGCGGGCGCAGTGGGGAATTTTGTGGACCGTGTACGCATTGGAGCTGTGATTGATTTTGTAAAAGTCTATTGGTGGCCAACCTTCAATTTGGCTGATGTTTTCATTGTGGTTGCCGTGGGAATTTTTGCACTGGAAATCCTGACTAACGAAGAGGCGTTTTCAGATTTGTAAAAATCATATAAATATGGCTGTTTTATCCTTAAAATCTCGGTCTTCTCGAAATGACAAGCGCGCTAAATCAGCAGGGGCGCCAAGCAAATCTTTAAAAAGTCTTCAAGGAAGTCTTAGAGGGCGTCTGACTGACTTTGAAAGAGAGCCAGATCGCGTGGTTTAAGTCGGAGATTAGGTACTCATTTTCTCCAGTGCTTCACCACTGATAGGTCAATTGCATGTGCAATTTTGTGATGCTCAGAGCATAGCGGCACCAGATAGGCCGGATCATGGTTTGCCTGAAGTCCAAAGCGGATTTTATGGTGGATTTCTTCGGCAGGTTTGGTGCATCCATGAATGGCGCACTTGTTTCCGTATTTTTCGCTGAGGAAATTGCGGATTGGTTTGTTGATGTAGGTCCGTGAGGGAGAATGGGTCTCTTTGCGGGATCTTTGGGAAAGTTCTTGTTCCTTTTGCTCTGTTTCTTGGTTTTTCTGTTTTAAAAATTCTCTTAAAAGTTCATTGATGTCTTTCCTCATGTCTTGAAGGCGGTTGAGTTCCTCAACAACATCATCCTCAAGCTTGAATCTTTGCACGTGCAAAGTGGGAACGGAAAATAGTGTTGGCAGGTTTTCCGCTTCCGCTGTTACTGCAGCTACCGCTCTCTTTTGATCCCTCACATAAATTTCAAAAGTCCTTGCCGGAAGTACTCTGGCCATCTTATCAATTTCTTTTTCATTTTCCGGGGTAGCCATATCTGCCGCCCTATCTAATTTTCCGGCACTTATCTCTCCACTATGAAATGAATCAAGAAGAATTGATTTTCCTTGCAGTTTCCTTTCAACTCTTAGTGCCGTATTAACCTGTGCCTCAGAAAATCCTGCAAACTTTGCAGCAAATTCATAAACGCTTAAACAATTCTCTTTCTCATAGAGTCTTCTTCTAAAGACCTCTGGGAGTAGCCCTTCAAACTTCTTCCTCCAAAGAAGGGCATTTCTGCCGTACTGCCGGCAAAGTGAGAGGAGCTCCCCATCCGGAATTTGCATAAGTTTATCCATAGTATTATGAGTTAAGAACTTGGAAAAGAATGATGCCTGAAAATGAGTAAAGAATCAAGACGAAACAGAGCGCTTTCACTGGACAGCACGGACCAATTATTTTGCATTCACTAGCCGCGGAAAATGGCTTGCAGAAGCCAAAAAGTCGCCCGCAAAAAATCTGCGAATTGGGCGTTTCAAATCCGCAAATCCCCCGCCATCTTTGCACGTGCAAACTGGTTGGCCAGATTATTTTTGCACGTGCAAAAAAAGGAAAATGTGAAATGTGATAGGTGGCGTTTCCTTTTTTAGCACGCAATGTTTTTCGATTCCGCGGTAAGGCGGGTCATGAATTCTTCGGGGGCTTTTTGACCGGTGATGAGTTCAAAAATGGGGAAGATTTGTTTTAAAAACCAGAGTTCGCCGGAGAAAATATGTGGTATTTTGGCGGCGCGGGCTTCCTCTAAAAACAGACTGGTTTTGCCGTAAACGGCGTCCATTGCAACCTGTGCTTTTTCCCAAAGTACGTAAGGGACAATTGTGCTCTGGCGGTCTTGATTGCTGAGTGCGGTAGCGTTCACAATTGCGTCCGGACGAACGGGCCAATCCTTAAAATCCGGCACAAAATTTATGCCAATTTTTTCTGCGTAGGCGGCGGCTTTTTCAGGAGTGCGGTTCCAGAGGAAAACTTCAGCGCCTTCAAGATGGAAGCCGTACGCGGCGGCGCGGGCCGCGCCGCCGCATCCTAAAACCAAAATTTTAAGGCCTTTTAAACATTGTGAGGTCGTTTGAGCGGGTGAGCTGGCCAAGTCCGGAAAGCCTACTTTCATTGCTCCAATCGCACCAAGATAATCTGTGTTGTAGCCAAAAAGCTTGCCGTCATCGATGCCGGTAGTGCCGCCTGCGCGCGCAGGCACGGCGAGCGTTAAATTTACCGCATTAATTGTTTTAACCTCGGCAGTAGATCCGTCCAAAAAATCCAGTGAAGGTGTTTTGAAAGGCATGGTTGTAATGAGGCCTGCAAGTTCTCCGCTCTTCAGACGCTCCATCATGGCCGGCAAATCCTCGGGCGGGAGATCCAGCGTCTCAAAATTGGCATCAATATTGAGCTCCTTAAATGCGCCATTCATCACGGGAGTTGTAAGGCAAAATTTAAGAGGGTGTCCGAGGACTTTGTACTGCTTAGTCATGTTGGCCATGCAATTACAGGGGGTCATTTAGTGTGCTTTGACATAAGATCTTTGAGCCCCTCAACCGCTTTCAAAACCTCAATTGGTAGCATCCAAACAACCGTGTTTGATTGGTCGGAGGACATGTCGTTAATAGATTCAAGTGTGCGGAGATGAAGAGCTCCGGGTGCGCCGGCAAGAAAGTCGGCAGCTTTTTTGATATTTTCTGCGGCAATAACTTCTCCTTCAGACTTAATAATAACAGCCCTCTTTTCACGCTCGGCCTCGGCCTGCTTGCCTATGGTGCGCTTCATGTCGTCCGGAATCAAAATGTCTTTAAGTTCAACATTCTCAACAGTGACTCCCCATTCTTTGATTGTTGAATCCACAATTTCACGAATCTTGTCAGAGATCTGTTCGCGCTTGGAAAGCAAGTCGTCAAGCGGCACCTGACCCACAACATTACGCATTGTTGTTTGCGCAAGTTGGCTTGTTGCGTAGTAAAAATTCTCAATATTCAAAACCGCTTTGCTGGCATCATTTACCTTGAAGAAAAGCACAGCCGTAACACCCACGGAAATATTGTCTTTTGTGAGACATTCTTGAGTTGGAACTTCAACGGCGCGAAGACGCAGATCGACTTTTCTCATGCTCTGAAAAATGGGGAAAACAAGCCTCCATCCTGGATTCACCATTTTTGTAAATTTTCCAAGAGTGAATCTGACTCCGCGCTCATATTGCTCAACTTGGCGGATGCTAATCAAAAGAATAACGAGTGGCAGAACAATGAGGTATCCCATAGCGAAGTGTTTTTATAAAATACATCGGCATTCTAGCAAAAAATGAGGGTTTTGCAAAAAAGGTTTTTTCTGTACACTTGTTGCATGAAAAAAACTGAAAAAGTTGGGGTGATCGACTTTGCAATCGGCGGACAGGCCGTTCTTGAAGGAGTGATGATGAGGTCTCCGAATTTTTACACCGTTAGCGTTAGGAATCCTGACGGGAAGATCTGTTGCACGCAAAAAAAATTTAGGAGCATCACAAAAAAAGTCGCAATTCTAAGTTTGCCGATTTTACGTGGACTTATCCATTTGGCGGAATCCATGATGATTGGCTTTAGAGCGCTTTCATATTCGAGTGATGTTTTTTTAGGTGAAGAGGAGAAAAAAGTTCCGCGAGGACGATTTTTATCTGTTTTATATGCCGTGGGAACAGGTCTTTATGTGATTTTTACATTTGCATTTACTATTTTTTTGCTCAAATTTTTACCGCTTTTTGTGGCGGAAAAAGTTGCGGAAATTTGGAGCGTTGCGGCAAATTATTACATTGTTTTTAATGCCATAGATGGGCTTACAAAAATCATACTTTTTTTGGGATATTTATTTTTAATTTCCTTACTTCCGGACATAAAACGCGTGTTTGAATATCATGGAGCGGAGCATAAAGTTGTCTTCACTTATGAGAAGGGTTTGGCGTTGACGGTTGCAAACGCACGCAAGCAAAGCAGATTTCATCCGCGGTGCGGAACCAGTTTTATTTTTATAGTTATTTTGATGAGCGTTTTGGTGTATACGCTTCTTCCTTCCGTGGATGGCTTTTGGCCCAATTTAGGCCAGAGGATTTTGGCGCTTCCGCTGATTGCGGGCTTGAGTTATGAGCTCTTGAAATTGAGTGCCAAGTTCCAGAGTTCGCTTGTTGTGAGGGCGCTGATTTGGCCCGGACTCATGCTCCAAAGGCTAACCACCCGCGAGCCCAAGGACGACCAAATTGAAGTGGCGCTGAATTCTCTGAAAAAGTCACTTGAGTCAGAGGAGAGTTTAAGTGCGGAATTTTGAATTTGAGAGATTTTCAATAGCGCATTTTTCCTGTTTTTCGCATGTGCAATCTTGTGATGCTGCGGACACAGCGGAACCATGTAGAGCGGATTATTTAGCGACTGCAGGCCAAATGAAACTTGTGCGCGCGCACAAGCGTCTCAACCGCCGGCATACAATTTGTGCGCACAAATTAAGTCGTTTAATTTTCCGATTCCATACGTATACAAATACTTATGTATAGCGTACTATACATAAGTATTTTCAATGGAATTTGAACCTTATACTTGCCTTTATATTCTGTAGTACATAGGCTAGAATTCCGCTGGACCGCAAAACCCCTTATAAAAATCCCCTATGAAAAAAGTCGCAATAATTATGGATACTTGGTTTCCCGTAAATACGGGTGAACAGGTTTATGTGGCACGGATTGCGGAAGCGCTTGCGCGCGAACGTAATTATAAAGTGGACATTTTTACGCGGGCGATTGCCGGAAAATTAACAGCTGAGCAAAGGGCCACCGAAGAAACGCCGAATATAAAGATTAAAAGGTTTGGGATGAAGAGTCATCCGTGGAATATTTTTATGCAAGTGTGGTTTGTAGTTGCCACTTTTTTCCATCTTTTATTGGCAGGAAAAGGTTACAGCGTTTACCACTCGCACAGTGCAACTTCCGCCGTTCCAATGAAAATGGCTTCATGGTTTACAAACGTGCCAACGGTTTTGACCGTGCATGGAAATAATGTTTTTGATAGAGCTTGGACGTTAAGGAAAATCATTCATCGAATCATGTTTTTGGAAACCGTTTACAGCCAAGAAATCAGTACGAGTGAATATTTTTTGCGTGCGCAGAATCTGAACGATCCGGTGCTTGTTATACCTTACGGAGTGGACAGCCAAGAATTTGAAAAAGTGAAAGAACAAAGGGTGGAAGGTCAATTTAACGTGCTTTTTGTTGGCAGGCTAGATTATATGAAGGGGCTTGATGTCCTTTTGAAAGCCGCAAAAAAAGTGATTGAATCGAATGGATTTATTCAGTCGCATAAGGATTTTTTGCTGCATCTTGTTGGTGCCGGACCGGATAGGGGTGCTTTAATGAGGCTTGCGGAAAAACTTGAAATCCAAAATTTTGTGAAATTTCATGGTCTTGTCACGGGTGAAAATTTAATTGACCTTTATAAACGGTGTGACCTTTTTGTTTTGCCATCCCGCACGGAGGCACTCCCTTTTGCGGTTCTTGAAGCGGCGAGTGCAAGACTTCCAATTTTGGCCACCAATGTTGGGGATCTAAAAAAACTTGTGATTGAAAATGTAAATGGACATTTGGTGGAGCCTGACGACGTGGATGAGTTGGCTTATTATCTTGAACAATTTGCCGGAAATCCGCACTTAAGCCGCATGGGAGATGCCAGTTACGACTTGGTGACGCAGGAATATACATGGGAAAATACCGTAAAAAAACTTGTGAGAGTTTATGAAAATGTCACAGAAAAAGCTGAGAAAAAGCAGGTGGAGACAAGCCGAAAAGAGTTAATTACTCCTTGGGAAATGCCGCTACTGCTTTGGAAAAACAAAGCGGCGCGCAAGCCCTACCGCGGAGAAAATTCCTTACAGTTTTGCTTCGCGGTGAATTTGGAACCGCCTGAAGGAGCTTCCTCTGACAGCGAGGGTGGCGAAACTTTTGACGCGTTTTTGGAGAAAATCAGCGAGTTTTGCAGCGGACTTGAAATGCCCGCAACGTTTTTTATAAAGCAAGAATTGGCACCGGCCTATGAAGAAGAACTCACCGCACTCACAGACGGCGGACATGAAATTAATTTTGGTCGCGCTATTGCCAGCGAAGATCCGGATGTCCAAATTGTATGGAAATTTGGCGTGCCGTTTGGGAGAATAATCCGTATGAATTTGACGACTGTTTTAGAGATGACCGATGAGGCGCTGCTCAAGTCCGTAAACCGTTTAAGGTCTTACCAAAGGCAAAAAGGCTTGCGACCGTTTTTGATTTTTGAGTGCTCGAGCAAGGACTTTGAAAACGGTGAAACCTTTACGGAACTTTCTAAAAAATTGGCGGTACTTCGCACGGAAATGAATGCAAGTTTTCTTACCTTGAGAAGCCTTGAAGAACAGTGTAGACTCTGATCATGTTTTTATTTACTTCCGAGTCCGTTACCGAAGGTCATCCTGATAAGATTGCCGACCAAATTTCAGATGCGGTTTTAGATGCCATTTTGGCTGCAGATCCCGCGGGCCGCGTGGCTTGTGAAGTTATGGTGACCACCGGACTTGTGCTTGTTGCAGGTGAAATCAGCACAAAAACTTATGTGGATATCCCCCATCTTGTAAGGCGCACTCTTGAGGAGATTGGTTATGATGACGCTTCCTACGGTTTTGATTCAAAAGCTTGCGCGGTTTTGACCGCCATTGACGAGCAAAGTCCTGATATTGCTCTTGGGGTGGATACCGGTGGTGCCGGCGATCAAGGAATGATGTTTGGATATGCCTCAAATGAGACTCCTGAACTTATGCCTCTTCCCATTATGCTCGCGCACAAACTTACCATGAGGCTCGCCGAGTTACGCAAAAAAGGCATTCTTAAATATTTGAGGCCGGACGGAAAAAGTCAGGTTACCGTTTTGTATGATGACACCGGCAAGCCCGTCAAAGTGGACACAATTGTATTGTCTACTCAACATGGGCCCAAAGTCACTCAAGCGCGCATTAAAAAAGACCTGCTTAAACTTGCAATTAAACCTGTTTGTGGACAATATTTCACCACTAAAACTTGTGTCCACATCAACCCTACGGGTAGATTCATTATTGGCGGGCCGCCGGGAGACAGCGGACTTACGGGACGCAAAATTATTGTAGATACATATGGTGGAATGGGCCATCACGGCGGCGGGTGTTTTTCAGGGAAGGATCCAAGTAAAGTTGATAGAAGTGGCGCTTACATGATGCGTTACGTTGCCAAGAATATTGTGGCCGCGCATCTTGCGGACAGGTGCGAGGTTCAAATTGCCTATGCCATAGGAATCCGTGAACCTGTTTCCGTGTTTGTGAACAGCTTTGGAACCGGCAAAATTTCAGATGAGAAGTTGGCAAAACTGGTCTCGGATTGTTTCGACTTAACGCCCCGAGGCATTATAAAAACTTTGGATTTGCGCAGACCAATTTATAAAAAAACGGCTGCTTACGGACATTTTGGACGTGCTCTACCCGAGTTCACTTGGGAAAAAACTGATAAAATTTCCGAACTTAAAAAATATGCCAAAAAAATCTAAATCCGCCAGTTCTGCCGGTACATCTCTGCGCGCACAAGGCCTCAGAAATCTCTCTTTGGCAGAGCAAAATATGGGCGCTCTCGCTGTAATCCGCGAGAGATTCCGCAAAGAAAAACCCTTCCGCGGACTTAAGATTGGAATGGCGCTTCATATCACAAAAGAGACGGGTATTTTGGCCCGCACACTCAGAGACGGTGGTGCAAAAATTTGGCTGGCTTCCTGCAATCCCTTGTCCACTCAAGATGATGTGAGCGTGGCACTTTCCGCGGAAAAAAACATGGCCGTTTTTGGACACAAGGGAGAGAGCACTAAAGAATATTATGAATATTTGGAACGCGTTGCGTCCTGTAACCCTGATATTGTAATTGACGACGGGTGTGATCTCACAATGTTACTAAAAAAATACGGCCACACTCGCATTATTGGCGGCTGCGAGGAAACCACAACCGGCATTTTGAGGTTAAAAGCAATGGAGAAAGCTGGAGAGCTCCCCTTCCCCATGATTGCAGTGAATGACAACAAGACTAAGCACTTAATGGACAATTTATATGGGACCGGTCAGTCCACGCTGGATGGAATTTTGCGCGCAACAAATACAATGATTGCAGGAAAAACCGCTGTGGTTGCGGGTTATGGTTCTTGCGGGAAGGGCGTTTCAATGCGCCTCCGCGGGCATGGGGCTCAGGTAATTGTGACTGAAGTTGATCCTTTCCGCGCACTTCAGGCCATTATGGATGGCTTCCGTGTTATGCCAATGATTTCCGCCGCCCCTCTTGGCGACTTGTTTATTACCGTGACCGGAGACAGAGACGTTATCACCATGAAGCACATACGCCTTATGAAAGATGGGGCAATTCTATGTAATAGCGGTCATTTCGACTGTGAGATTGATGCTGCGGCGCTCCGCACAGCTTCGCGCCGCATAACGCGTATACGGCCTCAAATGGAGGAGTTTTTGGTGGGCGGGCAGGGCAAAGGTGACGCGGCAAAGCGCGTTTATTTACTTGGTGAAGGCAGGCTGATTAATTTGGCGGCTGCGGAAGGTCATCCAAGTGAGGTAATGTCCTTGAGTTTCTGTGGACAGGCTCTTGCCTGTGAATACTTGGTTAAGAATGCCGGCAAGCTTGAGAAGCGCGTTTATACCTTGCCTGAGGAAATTGATACTTATATAGCGGGCTTGCAGCTTGCGGCAAACGGTATCAAGATTGACAGTTTAACCCCGGCACAGAAGAAGTATCTATCCTCTTGGGAAAGCGGGACTTAATTGGAACTTCATTGAAACTCCATTGAAACTTAAAGAGCAGAATCTCACGACTCTGCTCTTTTTATTTACAAATTACTGTTCTTTGAGCTTAGAACATTCCGTCCAAAACTTTAGCTGCTTCAGCTCTGTTAATCTCATCCTCTGCATTGAAGCACATACTGTCTCCGCAAGCACTTCCTGAAACAAATCCCATCCCCGTGGCAGCTGTTACCTCATCTGCATACCAAGCAGTTGTATCAAGGTCTGTGTATGCCGTTGTAACAGCACCGGCTTGAAGTGCCTCAACTGTTGCCTCTTGTGATGGATTTAGATAAACATAAACTCTTAGAGCAAGTACCACAAATTCTGCACGATTCATATATTCGGCCGGCTGGTAAGTGCCATCAGGATTGCCTGTAACAAGTCCAAGGAATTTTAGACCTTCAACGTAATGTGCATACCATTCCGCACCGGGAACATCTGAGAATGAATCGCTTGTGCCATCTACCGTTATGTCATCCATTCCTCCTGCAAGAAGTATTCTCCAAAGCATTGCTGCCGCCTCAGCACGGTTTAATGATGATGCAGGTGCAAATGTACCATCCACATTGCCTTCTAAAACGCCTGCCTCCACTAGAGTTGCTATGGCGTTTGAAGCCCATTCAGGGATGTCTGCACCATCTGCAAAGGTGGCAATTATTTCTTCCACAGATTCTGCTGCGTCCGTTCCTTCATCAGTATCTGTGTCCGTATCTGTTGGACTTGGGTCTTCGGAATCATCCGTTCCCGCACTGTCCGCCGTATCACTTGTATCATCGGTTTCATCAGAAGTGTCATCACTTGCAACGGTTACTGTAAACGTAACGCCGTCAGTGAGATCTCCTGTGTCACTTCCATCTGTTGGACGGAGTTGATAAGTTACCGTATCTCCAACTTCAAGATCTGTGTCCACATAATACTCTGTACCTTTTGCAACCATTGCATAAACCGTTCCGCTAACCGGATATGGAGAAACTCCACGTAGAATTTGTATATATGAAGTATCATCACTTGCAGGATCATCCCATGTTATTCTTGCTCCACCGTCCGAATTGCTTACAACTGCCACATTGGTGATGTCATTGAAAGATGAAGAGGATGCAGTTCCTCCAACCACTGTGTCTGCCGTTACTGTAGCCGTCTCAATATATCCAAGACTTGAAGAGTACTTTGTCTTTAATGTGTATGTACCCGTACTTCCCGTTGAAGATGGGTTTTTGACAGGATCAAGCGTAAATGTCTTTGCACCCGTACCGGATGATGTTCCTCCTGACTGTGTTAAAGTTACAACTTGACCTGAGACACTTGCCGTCCACGTTCCATCCAAATCACCTGTAATACTACCTGCCGTCTTCCCACTCAATGTAGCCACATTAAATCCGGACGGATAAGTTATCTCTATTATTCCATTACTTGGAATGGTCTGAGTTGTTGTTAAACTGATTGTATTCACAACATATGATGAGATTGTCATCTGTGCTGGTGCCACATTTGTTGATGCCAATGTAGCTGCGGCTGTTACATCTGTTACAGCTCCACTGCTATCTGAACTTATGTCTGCTCCGGCAACACTCACATCATTTACTGCAAGGCTTGTTATGGTTTTGTCTGTAGCTGAATACAGAGATATTACGCCTGACATTACTATTGTTCCTGTTCCGGCGTTAATTACACCACTTGCTGTACAAGTGACTACTCCCATTTCATCACCTGTGCAAACAAACACTCCAGCCCCTCCAAACGTATCGGAACCATATGCTAAGGCAGAGACATCCAGACTCCCTGGAGCAAAAAATGTCACCGTATCATCAGCAGCCATGGCATATCCCAATGTAAATGTTAGAGTTGCATTTCCTATTGCTCTAACCACTGAATTATCTCCCAAGGCTAAGCTTGCCAACGCTTCTCCGGCTGTTGTATCAGTTACAGCTCCACTGCTGTCTGAACTTATGTCTGCTCCGGCAACACTCACATCATTTACTGCAAGGCCTGTCAGTGTCTGCGTTGTTGCTGCATATTTAGATGATATCCCTGCTATAGTTATAGTCCCAATTCCTGTCCCAACTGTAATGGCTCCTTGAGCTATACATGTTATCTCCTGATCTGCATCATTGCAGTGAAAGTGGGATCCTCCAAACTGTCCTCCAACTGCACCTTCCGCATCTGCTGCAATTGCTACATCCAAATTGGCAGGCATTGTAAACACCACCGTATCATTTGTTTCAAGTGCTATTGGAATTGTCAAAGTTAAAACCGTATTGCCGGCTATCCCAACCACGGAGTTCCCTCCAAGTGCTATGCTGGCGGCGGCACCCGCAGCCGAAACATTTACTGTAGGAGAGCCGGATGGACTGTCATCATCTGCATTAACGGTTGTACCTCCAAAAGCAAAAGCTGAAGCCGCACCTGCATATTGAGGAGTTGCACCACCTGTTATTACAACACGGAGGGTGTCTCCGTCTTCCGTTGTCCAAACCGTTTCATTCCATTTTACAGTTAGCACTCTTGCAGCGGTTACTTGATATTCTCCATTCCCAACGCCTGCAATCAGTGGTGGCAGCTCAGCCGCACCTCCGTTATCAGTTGAATCTTCATCCCATTCTACCGCATAAGTCAAGCTGGCCCATCCCGGATAATTGTCCGGCAAAGTGAATGTTAAAGTGTCTGCATCCGCCCATGTTTGCTGGCTTGCATCAGTACCTGAATCCACAACATACTGCAGGACGGTACTTGCCTCAGCGGATCCAACAGTAGCCGCCGAAGGTGTTGCCGTATAGGTGCTGGCTGCAAAAGCCGCTTGAGCGCTTATAACTGATAAGGTTCCGAATAAAAATGTCACAAAGAGCCACCTTAGAGGCTTTTGGACAAAGAAAAGAGAATTCTTTGGCATGGAATAAATCGTTAAGATATAGTCGGATGTGATTTTCCCACATCTTTATGAGAAATGCAAAAGATTTTTTATATGTACGGGGAACTATTAATCCGTTGGCTGATTACTTCCCTGTCTCCGTAATTTTAACCTGTAATTCGCTCACCAATTGCTTCATCCCTGCATCCGTTTGATCGACTAACGATGAAAAATTGTCAAGTGCTTCCTGAGCATTTGCCGCATCCCCCGCCTCAAGGAGTATGCGAACCGTGTCTTTAATGGTTTCAATTCCCGTTGGGTCAAGAACGTAAAGTCTGCGGATGTACTGGGCGGCGTGATTGTAATCTCCCATTTCTTCATAGATGTCTGCTATATTGTTGAGGACGACTGTATCATTTTCGCTCTTGGCAAGGATTTGGTCATAATATTTAACGGCATTTTTGTAGTCGCCGAGCATTTGGTAACGGAAGGCCGCATCAAACATGGCTCCTGCATCATCAGGGGTTGCTGCAAGCGTGTCCAAGGCGGTTTGGAGTTCGGTTTCATGCTTTGTTCTAAGTCCCTCCGGCATATTTGGGTCACTATGATCCCATTTGGAAGTGCATGCGGTAAGGACAGTGAGTGCAAGAATAAGGAGTATGAGTGTGGAGAACTTGAATAGTGTTTTAGACATAAGGTGAGGGTTAAATTGTCGACTTTGCGAGCGTAAGCACGAAAGTGCATGCAGTATAGCGGATTCCCGTGCGCAAGGAAAGGCACGAAAGGCACAAAGTATACAAAAAGCACAAAAAAAGCCCCCGTTTTTTACGCGGGGGCTCTCTTTAAGCGACTTTACGCTCAGAGTTAGAACTAAGCCAGAAAGGATTAGTACGTAACTGTGTTACTGTTCAAAGTTGTATTGGCTACTTTACCAATCCATCGAACAGTAGCATTCGTGTCGTGCCACCAGAAGTCTCCGGCGGTGACTGTTGTCTCACTTACTGATCCTGCATTTATTGAGAATGTTAAAGGATCATTTTCTCCAGTATCCTCATGTAGAAGATCTAGAGTTGAAAGAACAACTGTGTAAGTCTTGGTAGCGCCCTTTGCAATTTCTATCAGACCTTCAGTTGTTGTTGGAACAAAGGTTACTGTGGCACTAGTGCCATTAGTAGCGTCTTCAGCTCCGTCGCTAGTTAGATCTACTGCAACTGTGTCAACATAACCCGTAGCTACAGTACTACCATTATCTTGCAAGTATGCAACTACCGGACAACCTGAGCTTCCTGCTGTTGCACAGCTTGAACCTTGGTTGTATGTGCGATCAAAGTCACCATCAGACGTTAGATCTATTTCAATCTTTTGGTTGTATACACGGACCTGATCCAAGAATACATCATCGGCCGCATCATCAAGAATATTTGTGACATCAGTGAATTGCAAACCAATAAATACATCTGCACTGGTAGTACCTGTTGGCATTGCCACATCCTTGACAAAATACCAAGTATCTTCATCGAAGACTGTTGGGGAGCCTGGTACATTTGTAGCGGCAACAGCAGTAGTGTGATCTTCCGTCCCATCGTTTGCATCAGCAACTGCTACTGAGAGAGCTGCCATTGGCAAAGCGCCGGATGCGGAATCATCATGCCATCTGAACCAGAAACTTACATAACCGTAAGTGGAGAGGTCAGCCGTGTTAGCATATAATACAGAGTCTGTATTTGTGTCAACGGCAGTTAATTCACAAGAAGATCCGTCAACTGTTGCTGTTGTTTGAGTGGCAGAGGTAACAGTAGCACCTGTACCAGCCACACAAGTTGCAAAGTCTACAGAAGTGTTTATTTGGATCTTCTCTCTTGAGTCTGCCGTTACAGTGAATGCGAATGCATTATCTGTAGCAGATGGAGTGCGAGTTCCGGATGGACTTCCCGAAGCAAGTGCCAAAGTTGGCTTTGTTTCATACACAAACATACGATTTGTGGCTGTCAAATAGCCGCCTTGGGCAGGGATAGAGATGAGAACATCATCGCCATCATCATATGTTCCTGCTCCGCTTCCGGCATCATCAACTTTCATAACAGTTAATGTGTCATAGTCACCACTGTCTGTTGAAGCTGTGACCACATAAATATCCTCAGCTGAACATGTGCCTCCATTATTATCATCCACACATAGAAGAGTTCCAACCGGAACGTCATAGGTGTCTACACCAACCGTGTCAACAGTAAGTGTTGTAGAACCGCCAGCCGCTACTGTAGATCTATCTAATGCGGCCGATAATTCATACCCGTTTACTCCACCACCTACTTGTGTCCAAGTGATGGTACCAATGCTTAACAATGCGCTAGTTGCATCGAGCTTGCTTGCATTATAAGTATCTGAACTTCCTTGAGAAGTTGCATTTAAATTATTGAATGCAAGAGTCAATTCAACATAAGTACCTACATCAGCACCATCCGTTACAGTGTTCATGTCTGCATAAACAGTAACGTCTGCCGAATCATCTTTTGGTACCCACATTGTAAGACCTGAGAATTGAGCCGTGCCATCTACTAGTGGTGTTGGGTCTGTTGTCTGAGTTACTCCATCTTCGTCTTCGTACTCAAGGTATAAGTTCACAATGTTATCATCGTAATCTTTGAGTGCGGCATTTGTGTAATCACTCTGTCTGTTGTTCACTGAAAGGCTGTCAATCAAGAATGCCTCTCTTGTACCAGTAACTGTGAATTTGGAAATTTCAACATCAGTTGTTCCTGCTACCAAAATGTCTTGTTTTGGAGTGCTGGAATTTACTGAGAATGTTAACGTCCCTCCTTGTGCCGTAACCACATAAACGGATGGTGATGTTGCATTTGGAGTACCTGTTGGCGAGAAGCTGTTTCCATCTTCATCGTACGCCGTTACATTAGTTGCGGATGAAATACCAAATCCAATGGATTCCGTCTCTGAGTTTGCAAATGCATTTGTTGATATATCCCCTTTAACGTAAATGATTTCAGTATCCCCTGCATCAATGGTCCAATCGGAAATGTTGTCAAAGACTGCCGTGAATGTTGATGTGATACCTGCTGTAGCAATTACATTTTCATCTATATCCACTAGAGAAACACTTCCAACGTATGTGCTAAGAGCAGTATCGTTATCGTCACCTGCGGCAACAGTCTTCCATGTTGAAGGAGTACTGTTATCATCCAAGTAACCTTGAAGAGTTACGTCTGTGACCTCACAATCTGAAGCTTTTCCACAAGCGAATACCAATCCAACAAAACTTACATCTTGAGATCCTTTCACATATGTGTTTGCTCCACTTGGAGTGGAAGCCAAAGACAATGTAAGTGAAGGAGACTTGATAGTCATTGTTCTACCAGCAATTGTTGATGTTGGGACAAGAACACTACTGTTTGTGAGAGTCTTGTTATTGACATCTTTCATTGTTGGGTAAGTTGTATCAAGAGGCAAGGAACCCACAAGTGTCATGTTATTAAGAGTTGATGTGTTTGCAACATCTACTTTAAGAGCAAGATTGTATTCTGCACCTGCTGACACTTCCCAGTTGTCAGTCCAAAGATAGTAGGAAATTGTGTCATCTGTATCAGTTGAAGTATCATCAATTACCGTTCCGCCAATAGCGGCAGTAGTAAATGAACTTGCATCAACAGAACTTGAGAATTCAACAAGATCTCCCGTATCTGAGTCTACAACCTTTATATCTGTGAAGTTTGATGTGGTTCCATTTAAAAGTCCTTCAGTATCATCTGATGTGTCCTCTGAAGCTGTTAGAGCAACTGGGAAGTTATCAAATGTGACATCCGCTACAGAAGTAACGGTGAAGTCCATAAGAGTAACATCCTTGCCATTAACGGCAATATCTGTTGCGGCAGGACCACTTGAAGTAATGGTGATATCACCACCTTCGAGAGTTTGGTACGCACAGTCGCTAGAAGCTCCCGTACATGTGCCTGCAGTTTCTGCAGAGGAATCCGTACCTCCGTCATAACCTCTACGGTTTACGGAAAGTCCATATCCATAGAGATCACCTTCTACAACTACGTCTGTGTCTTGATCAACGTAGAAAGTAACTGTGTCCCCAGTGCGGCCGGTATTGAAGTCACCTAGCACGTAGAAGCTCTTTGTAGCTCCTTTTTCCATAGCATAACCGTCACCAAGGTCAAAACGGACAACATCTAGATCATCTGTTGTCTCAGCTGTAGCGAGAGCCTCTTCATCATCACCAGACACGTACAAGCGAAGATTCTCAACATCCGCAGTAGAAATTGTTCCTGCAAGATAGAGTCCTACCTCTTTGACAAGACCTCCTTCCGTTGAACTCAATGAAAGTTGGAATTTGGAAACAATAGCATCATCCTCACCAACCTGAGCGTCATCAATAGTCCCGTTCTTGAGAACGGTTACTGTTCCTGCATCGGTTGTTGAAAGGCTGAATTTGTCAGCTGTTACAGGGAAGTCTCCTTCCACTGCAGCTTCGTTGGCATCTACAGCATCAGCGGATTCAAGTTCGAATCCAACCTCACCTGTTGATGTGCCCATGTCTTGCACGTCCATGCGAACTGTAAGAGTTACAGTGTCGCCTTCATCAACTGCAACATCCAAGTGATTGAAAGTAGCTTCATGAGTTGAAGAATTTACAGAAGTTCCGGATGTAAGACGCTCTGAACCTTCGTAAAGGTAAACTGTAGAGGTCGATACATTGGAAATTCCATATTGGTGAACTACCAAGCTGTCAATAACTGCATCGTCTCCTTCAGCTGTGAAGTCAAAGGAAGCCATAGCTACTGATGTAGCGTTGGATGGGATGGTGTCAGCCTCTGGGCTGTCATCGCTCAAGGAAACTTGAACGGTGGCATCTTCACCTGTTGGCTCTTCTTCATCAACTCTAGATACAGGGTACATAGCGTTGTATGTCATCAAAGCGGATTGACCACGGAGAACATAGTCTGCAGGGCCATAGTTACCGTTAGAATAACCGTTAACAACACTCTTCTCGTAAGCAACGCCTACGTAAGCATCAAACCAGTCGCTTGTTGAAACGTCCGGGAAGATGTCTGATCCAAGAGTTGTGCCCGTAAGACCGGCGGCCTCAACCGTCATCTTAGCCATTTCAGCACGATTTGGACTCAGAGAAGAGTTACATAGAAGTTCAGAACCTGCTCCTTCAAGGATTCCGTACATGTTAGCTGTAGCCATGTAGCCTTCAGCCCAAGAGGAAACCTCTCCGGTACAAGTGCGAACTGCTGATGAGTCAACACCACCTACGAAAGCCTCAACAAGAATTTTTGCGACTTGTTCGCGTGTGATGCTGTCTTCAGCACCGAATGTTCCGTCAGCATAACCGGTCATAACACCCATGTCTGAAAGGGCGTCAATTGCGTCAAATGCGTAGTGATCAGAGTCTACATCCGAGAATGTAGATGCTGAGGCAACGCTTGCAAAACTTACAAAAGATGCAAGAAGTGCAATGAGACCAATTCCGGCTATGGAACGTTGGAACTTTTTTACAAAGTTTTCCATAGAAATAGGAATAAAAAGAAATAAAAATTAGAATAAGCAACGAAAATCGAGTGTCAGAATAAGCATAATTTGTTTTAAATTTGTTTTTTTTGGGTTGGTCGTCACTTCGACCTAAAAAGTGACGAGTCATATATAAAGAGTATAAGCGGTTTATTTTTGTTGGTTTTCCGAGTTTTCAAGGAACATAAGAGAAAGAATGTTCGCAGGTAACGAGATGGATTTATTTTGATTTTTAAATTTGTTGGCGCTGTCTATTCAAACGCACGGAGTAGACAAATTGTTTCAGATTATCTGTTGACAAGGGTGTGAATTTATTCAGAGTAGACAATATCGACAGGTCCGTGGGGTTATTGGTAGTCCCAAGGGGAATTGAACCCCTGTTTCCGGAATGAGAATCCAGTGTCCTAACCCCTAGACGATGGGACCTCAAAAAAACCATACGGAGGCAGTTTACTTATAGACATGTCTACTTTCAAGGTAATTGTAGACAAAGTGGACACAAGTTAGGTTGCGGTTTTGCTAATTTATGTTCTTTTACTTATTGCTAAATGTGGGATTTTCATTAAAGTATGGAGGTATTTTGTTTTTTATAGATATGTCTGACTATTATTCCGTTCTAGGGGTGGCCAAAGGCGCCGGTGATGAAGATATAAAGAAGGCGTACCGCAAAAAGGCTCAGGAGCACCATCCGGACAAGAATCCCGGCAATAAGGAGGCTGAGGCCAAGTTTAAACAGGTGCAGGAAGCTTATGAGGTTTTGTCTGACAAACAGAAGCGGGCGCGCTATGACCAATTTGGGAGTGCTGATCCGGCTGGTGGCGGATGGGGAGGCTCGGGAGGAGGTGCGGGTTATGGCAATTACGGTGGTGGCTATGGGGGAATGGGCGGTGGTTACGGTGGCGCGGGCTTTAATCCGGAGGCGTTTTCAGGGTTTGCGGACATCTTTGAGAGCTTTTTTGGAGGGGGGATGGGTGGAGAGGCTCGTCAAGGGCGGGGTTCGCGTGGTGGAGCCGGCGGCAGTGCGCGCGGGAAAGATATTGAGGCGGAGCTAACTATAAAATTTGAGGAGGCAGTATTTGGGACGGTAAAACACCTTGAGATTACAAAGCCGGAAGTTTGCGAGCATTGTAAAGGCAAAGGAAATGAACCCGGAACGGGAGTGAGAAAATGCGAGGAGTGTGGAGGGCATGGACAAGTACGCGTGACAAGACAGACAATTTTGGGACAAATGAGTAGCGTACAGATCTGCAGTCGCTGTAATGGACATGGGGAGATCCCGGAAAAACTTTGTACCGAATGTAAAGGGCAGACGCGCATTAAGCAAAAACAGGAGGTTTCCGTGACAATTCCAAAGGGGATTGAGGATGGAACCACCTTGAGGCTGAAAGGAAAGGGGGCGGCAGGTACACATGGTGGAGAACATGGCGACTTATTCCTGCACATCACGGTAAGCCCACATCCAAAGTTTTCAAGAGAAGGGAAAACAATTTTTTCCGTGGAGAGCGTGCCCTTGGTTCAGGCCGTACTTGGAGCTGAGGTTAAAGTGGACACCGTGTATGGGAAAGTTTCTTTAAAAATCCCCGCAGGGACGCAAAATGGGGCGGAATTTATGCTCAAGGGGAAGGGTGCACCGTCACTCCGGTCCGAGATGCTGGGAGACCACAAAGTGACTGTTTTTGTTCGCGTGCCTGAAAAATTGACGCGGCGCGAGCGCGAGCTTTATGAGGGTCTGGCCGGAGAGGCGAGCGTAGAAGTAAATAAAGGGGGATTTTTCTTTTAAGTGTGGCATAGGTTTTGCACAGTTTGTTGTATGTTTTTGTGATGTCTGTTGAAAAGTTTTTATGGCTTTTTTGTGCCGGAGAATCGGCTTTTACAGGTTGAAAGTCGACAAAAACGGCTTGTCCATGTGGAAAGAGGGTTTATGGCGAGGTTTGTGGAAAAGTGTGCTCCCAAATTGGAGCGCAATATGATAAAATATAGCTATGGATACCAAAAAATATTCTCTGGTGCTCTGGGATGTGCCGGAGGGCACAACTGATTTAGATGAAAGTTTTGTTGTTAAACGGGTCCTCTCCTTTGGTGGGATTTTCCTGATTAAAGATCTGATTAAATCACTAGGAATTGAGAGAGTAAAAGCCATTTTTGATTCCATGAAGCCAACCGAGATTTCTCCGAAAAAATATAATTTTTTTAAGAATTTTCTTTTGGTATGAAATTGCATGCTGAAACCATCTCGGACTCCATGGCGCTGATTGCCAAGAGTGTTTATGAAAAGCTCGACAGTCGCTATTATTTGGCTGGAGGTACGGCACTTGCACTCCTGATTGGACACAGAAAAAGTATTGACTTGGATTATTTTATTAATGATTCGATTGATACCGAGCGGTTAAAGTCGCAATTAGGTGAAATTTTTGGTGCTTTTGAGGTTGTTTTTCAAGAAAAAGATACTTTGTGGGTCAATATTGGCGGAGTAAAAGTGTCTTTCATTGCACGGCGCGTTCCTTTGATTGAAGCCGTAATTGACCAAGAAAACTTTAGATTGGCTTCGTTGAAAGATATTACTGCTATGAAATTGGCGGCCATTTGTATGAGAGACGAGTACAAAGATTACTTTGATTTGGCCTGTCTTTCCTCTGTTACTGATGTGCGTTCGTGGAATTCTTGGTGGCAGGAGCTTTCTCCAAACAGTGATCCTATAAGCTGGATGGTAGCGTTGTCTGCAGTAGACAAGGTTTTGCTTGTGCCTCTTGATGTACTGGAGGGCTTTTCTAAAGTGGACACCACTGAAACCATCAAAAAGGCCACGCGGGAAATTGCGAAGTTTGCATAGTGGTGGGTCAGCCGAGAATCGAACTCGGGACCATCAGCTTAAAAGGCTGTTGCTCTACCGACTGAGCTACTGACCCCTGATTTTGCTTGCGCATTTTATGGATTTGGACGCGTAAATGCAAGGGCTAATTCTTTGCTGAACTGTTTAGTACGTGCAGCTTAATGTTCGTGAGGCTGAAGGAAGCTCACTATTACTATTGCAATTGCGGGAAGCGAGAACCAAAGATTGTAATTGTCTATCATGGCCTGTATGAAGCGCGACTCTTGATAAAGACTCCCCTGAAGAGCGTCTTGCGTTGTCCCAAGCACAAATGAGCCACCTGTCATGTAAACAAGAAGAACACTGATCATAAGTCCGGCGTTCAAGAAGCCGAAGGTAAGATTGGCTACAACATGAGTCATTGCCGACTTTTCTTCTAAAATGCTTACCTGGAAGCCACCTTTGACTGCAAGAAGGACTATTACAATCACAAAAGTAAAAATTTTTACCAGTGCAAGGGCATGAAGACCTGCGGTTCCCTGCAAAGATGGAGCTGTTGGCAAAAGGTAAGTTTGGAAAAGGTTGCCAAGACCATCCGCGGTAAGTATTGCCATGTAAGTTGCAATGATAATTTTCAGCGTTTGATTGCGACCGATTATGAAGCTATATGCAATTATCACGCCAAAGAACACTATTACGAAGAGGTCCCAAGAAAGGCGAAGATTTTCCATGTGTGGCGTGGTGAGTGGCCGCGGCTTTGGCGGCTGTGCCGGCCGATGGCTGGCTAACGACTGGCTAACGGCGGAATTCTAGCAGAATTTTTTGCACGTGCAAAATGGAATTGCGAGCGTAGATTCTGGCGAGTTTTTGCAAGTAAATTCTATTTCAGGTTTTATTCAGGGATTTGTAAGGTGCGGCAGTGCTATGGTCTTTTTATGCAAGCTTATAAAACCAAATCTTCAACTTTGTCCGGTACTGATTTTTGCGAAGTACGGAAAAAGGCTTTTTCCATCTACTTAAAAATTAAAAGCAAAAGTAAAAGAAGGCCATACTTAAGGTCTGCATATTTTAAAAAGGACAAAATATTCCTTCCGTTGTTTTGGCAACACATTTGGGACAAAATTAAATGGCAAGACAGGATGAGACGATTAAAGTTTTATCCCGCAGCTTTGGAGCTGATTTCAGATACTAAATTTGCACCAAGTTCAAAAGAAAATCCTAATAAATCAGATGAGATACTGCATCGATTTGCAGGAATAAGTAAAGAGAATTTTGTTTTTTACGTGCAAATAAAAGAAGACAAGAGATCCGGCAGAAAAGATTTTATCTCGGTATTTCCGGAAGAATAACGAAAAAAGACTTCCCGCTAGGTGTGGTATATAAACCACGGGCCGAAAGCCTTCTTCGTTATCATTATAAAAGCTTTGTGCGAGAGGAATCAAGTCGTTTTGGTGGTTAGAATTCTATTTCAGGTTTTTGTCAGGTTTTATTAGCTTGCAATGGAATCATAGTAGACAAGCGCGTCAACGCTGTCTACTTTGACTATTTTGGCGTGGTTGTCCGGTTTGCGCGGGTGAGTAGGCGGTGTATAGGCGAATGGATAGGCGGCGCATGTCAACTATACAGATTTTGAAGTTTGACTAGTCGGAATTGTGCACAATTTCAGGTTCGTGAAAATTTTTGACTAGTCAACTTGTCCATTTTGACTAGTCGGAATCCGCCTATACAAATGTTGTATTATTCGCCTATACATTCTATGATTCTGACTAGTCAAATGGGTAGGCGGTGTATAGGCAGATGACTAGTCGAAGTGTGTTTTTCCTTTACAATAAGCCAAAAATCGCCTATACATGGGCTGTACAGTTGACATGATAAGCCAAAATATGTTGCAAAAAGACTACATGACACTTTCGGAAACCGCTGAGGCGCTGGGGAAATCTGCGCAAACGGTGCGTAGGATGATTAAAAAAGGCCTACTCAAGGCGCAGAGGATGCGGACACCGCAGGGCTTCAATTACGTTGTTTATACGCAAAATTTGGGGGCAAATGGCGGGGCTAGTGGTGAGGCGCTGGCTAATGAGCCGGTGGTGACAAGTCAAAATGAAATGGTTGTTGGACAAACGGCGAATGAGGCGAGTACGGCGGTAAGCCGGACGGCAAACACGGCAAGCGAAGAATATTTGGAAAATGACTATTATGTTTTGGAAAATTTGCCGGTGGAGGGTCTGCGCACGCAGGATGGTGGCAACGTGCCCCACGCCACAGCGGGGCAAGCCGGGCACGAGTTGCTTCCACTTGTAGACATGCACCATAAAGAAAAAATGATGTTGTTTCACATTTTGGAAGAACTGCAAGCCGAACTTAGTGCCACGCAGGCTGAACTTATGGCGGAGAGAAGCCAACCTAAATCGCTCTTTGGGCGAATTATGACATTTTTAGGCATTGGGGCGTAAGTGGACAAATTTTGTCTTGCGAGGCGGGAAAAGTGGACATAAACTCTTTGCGATTTCCCCTCGTTTTTTATTTATTTTTTAATCCCTGCGGAATATGTCGTTATTCGAAAACACTTTAAAACAGATTGATAAGGCGGCCAAGTTAATGGGCCTTGATCCTAATATTCAGGAAATTATCAGTCACCATGACAAGATTGTTGAGGTGAGTTTGCCGGTTAAAATGGACAATGGCAAAATAAGAATTTTCCAAGGGTTCAGAGTTCAACACAATAATGCTCGCGGACCATATAAAGGCGGTATCCGCTACCACCCGCAAGTAGACATGGGAGAGGTTAAGGCGCTTTCTGCTTGGATGAGTATGAAATGTGCAGTTGTGGGCATTCCTTTGGGAGGCGGTAAAGGTGGAATTGTTATGGATCCAAAAGAACTTTCTCTTCGCGAACTTGAAGCTGTAACCAGACAATACACAAGAGCGATTGCACCTCATATTGGCCCTGAAATGGACATTCCTGCACCGGATGTCTACACCAATTCTCAAATAATGGGTTGGATAGCCGATGAATACTCAAAATTACAGGGTAAAGATGTGCTTGGGGTAGTCACGGGAAAGTCGCTGGCTTTGGGGGGTTCCAAGGGCCGCGACACTGCTACGAGTCAAGGAGGTGTTTATGTGCTTCAAGAGTTTTTGAAGGGGTATGCGGGTGCTCATGAAGGCATGACAATTGCCATTCAGGGATTTGGAAATGCGGGGGCAAATATGGCTGAATTACTTTGGAAGGCTGGACATAAAATTGTTGCTGTTTCCGATTCTAAGAGTGGACTGCGTTGCCTAAGTGGACTTGATCCTGTACAGGCGCTTGCTTGTAAGGGCGAGAAAGGTTCAATTGGAGAGTGCACTTCTTGTGGAGTTGGCTGCGAAGTTATTACAAATGCAGATCTTCTTGCCACCGAGTGTGACATTCTTATCTTGGGAGCGCTTGAAAATCAAGTGCATGCCGAGAATGCGGACAGCGTAAAAGCCAAGGTGATTTTGGAACTTGCAAACGGGCCAATTACGCCGGAGGCTGATGAAATTTTGGCAAGGAAAGGTGTGCCGATTATTCCGGATATTTTATCCAATGCCGGAGGCGTTACGGTGAGTTACTTTGAGCTTGTACAAAACAAGGCAAACTTCTACTGGTCCGCTGAAGAAGTACAGGAAAGACTTAAACCAATTATGATCGACGCATGGCAAGCTGTTGAAGGAAATGCAAAGAAGTACAACTGCACATACAGGGAAGCTGCATTTATCACGGCTATTGCCAGAATTGAAGCTGCCATCCGTGCTCGAAGGGGCGACCTTTAGTCGTCAAAATTTTTAATTCTTAAGTTTGTTTCCGTCATGAAAAACATCTATTCATTCTCCGAAGGCAATAAAGAAATGCGTGCTTTACTTGGAGGGAAAGGGGCAAATCTTGCTGAGATGACAACGCTCGGTCTGCCGGTTCCGTTTGGTTTCACAATCACAACCGAAGTCTGTAATTATTACCTTGAGAAGGGCGACTTCCCCACCGGTTTCTACCAAGAACTTGATGAAAAACTGGAGGAACTTGAACACAAAATGAAGAAGGCATTTGGAGATTCCAAGAATCCATTGCTTGTTTCTGTGCGCAGCGGAGCCAAGTTTTCAATGCCCGGAATGATGGATACAATTCTTAATTTGGGACTTAATGATGAGACCGTTCAAGGCCTCATTGAAAAGACCGATAACCCACGTTTTTCATATGATTCTTATAGGCGTTTTGTTTGTATGTTCGGTAATGTTGTGCTTGGTATTGGTCACGACCATTTTGAGGAAGCCTTAGAGGCTGCAAAGAGGGAAAAAGGCGTGGAACTAGACACTGAAATGGACAAAAACGACTGGAAAAAATTGGTGTCTACTTTCAAGGAGATAGTGCTTGCAAAAACAGGTAAGCCCTTCCCCGAGTCTCCACGAGAACAATTGGAAATGGCGATTACAGCCGTGTTCAAATCATGGAATTGCAAACGAGCAATAACTTATAGAAATCTGCATGGGCTTCCGCACAATATGGGGACCGCCGTGAATGTACAGTCGATGGTGTTTGGGAATATGGGGGACGACAGTGGAACGGGAGTTGCGTTTACCAGAAATCCGTCCACCGGAGAGAATGAATTTTTTGGAGAATTTTTGTATAATGCGCAGGGCGAAGATGTGGTTGCGGGGATTAGAACTCCGGAAAAATTAACAGCCATGCAGGAGAAAATGCCTAAGATTTTTGATGAGTTAAGTGAGGTGAGATTGCTACTTGAAAATCATTACAGAGACATGCAGGACATGGAATTTACCATTGAAAACGGCAAGTTGTTTATGTTGCAAACGCGCAATGGAAAAAGGACTGCAAAGGCTGCAATTAAGATTGCAGTAGACATGGCGCATGAGGGGCTCATTACAAAAAATGAGGCGCTTATGAGAGTGGAGCCGAATCAGTTGAATGTTTTGCTACATCCTTCACTGGATCCAAAAGCTGTCAAAGAGGTGCTTGCAAAAGGTTTGCCCGCCTCCCCCGGTGCGGCTTGCGGAAAGATTACCTTTACCGCGGATGATGCCTTTGCTCTCGCTGAAGATGGTGAAAAAGTTATTTTGGTGCGCAAAGAAACAAGTCCCGAGGACATTCACGGAATGCACGCGGCACAGGGAATTTTGACTTCTACGGGAGGTATGACAAGCCATGCGGCGGTTGTGGCTCGCGGAATGGGCAAGCCGTGTGTGGCAGGCTGTAAAGATGCGCATGTGGATGAGAAAACTCGCACTTTGGTGGTTGGCGGCGTTACTTTGAAAGAGGGCGAGGTGATCACCTTGGATGGAGGAACCGGAGAGGTTTTGATGGGCGCAATTCCAACCGTTGATCCAACTTTGAGTGGCGAATTTGAAGAACTTATGACTTGGACTGATGAGGTTCGCACTATGCGAGTTCGGGCAAATGCGGATACTCCGCATGATGCGGAAGTTGCAAGAAAATTTGGCGCCGAAGGCATTGGGCTTTGCAGAACGGAGCACATGTTCTTTGATGAAGACAGAATCATGGATGTGAGGCAGATGATCCTGGCAGAAAATGCCGAGGCGCGTAGGGTGCCGCTTGAGAAGCTTTTGCCTGTTCAAAGGGAAGATTTTGAGGGAATTTTCAGAGTTATGAACGGTTTTCCGGTGACAATCCGTTTGTTGGATCCGCCACTTCATGAATTTTTGCCAAATACTGACAATAAGATCCGTGCAGTTGCAGAAGATATGGGAGTTTCCTTTGAGGTGCTCAGGAAAAAAGTCGACTCACTCCATGAATTTAATCCCATGCTTGGGAACAGGGGTTGCAGGCTTGGAATTACAATGCCGGAAATCTCGGAAATGCAGATCAGGGCAATTTTTGCCGCCGCAAAACAAGTTGTGATGGACGGAGTGAAGCCGATTGTGGAAATTGAGGTTCCGCTTGTTGGAAATACCGCGGAATTTAGGACCATGAAAGATCTGATTTATAAGATTGCCGACGAAATGAAGCCGCTTGCGTTCGAATGGAAAGTTGGAACAATGATTGAGCTTCCAAGAGCTTGTATTTGCGCAGATAAAATTGCCGAGCATGCCGACTTTTTCTCCTTTGGAACCAACGATTTAACGCAGATGACTTTTGGTCTTTCCCGTGACGATGCAGGTTCATTCCTCCCCTACTATCTTGAGCATAATCTTTGGGCTGAGAATCCAACGGAAACAATCGACCAAGAAGGCGTTGGGCAACTTATGCGCATGGCAATCAAGCTTGGCAGAGACACCAAAAAAGACTTGGACATTGGTATTTGCGGAGAGCATGGCGGCGAACCAAAGTCGGTAATGTTCTGCCATGAAATAGGTCTCAACTATGTTTCTTGCAGCCCTTACCGCGTGCCACTGGCAAGACTTGCCGCGGCTCAAGCGGTGCTGAAAGAAGTGCGCTAGCGCGCTACATACTCTTTCCCCAAGATAATTTTTCTCGGAGAATGTGATAGTAATTTCCTCCTGCGCGAGCGCGGCGGATGAAGCGTAAGCGGCGGCCGGAGGCGCGGATTTTTATTTGGTCGCCATATTCAACGGGAATGACTATTTGGCCGTCTATTGTGAGACCGATCTTGTTGTCGTCATAACGGCGCTCGGTGTTTATTGAAATTGTAAGTTGGCGATTATACGGAATTACGATTGGGCGCACGGAGAGCTCGGCCGGGCAAATCGGTGTAAAAATAAATGCGTCTATTCGCGGATGAATAATGGGGCCGCCCGCAGAAAGCGAATGACCGGTGGAGCCGCTTGGCGTTGCAACAATCACGCCGTCCGCCTTGAATGCAATCATTTTGCGTTTGTCAATTTCAGCGTAGAGAGAAATCAAACGGGCAAAATTTCCTTGGTTGATTACCATTTCATTGAGGGCAAGATGCGTTTCTATTTTCTTTCCGCCGCGGTAAACAGTGACGCGGAGCATGAGACGTTCATCTATGTGATATTTGCCGCTGAAAAATTCGTCCAGAGTTTGCGTTAAGCGGCCTCTATTTTGAATTTCCGTGTGGAATCCCACATTGCCCAAATTAACGCCTAGAATGTACAAGTCCGAGCGTTTTGGAAGGTCACGCACCACTTTGAGAATTGTGCCGTCACCGCCCAGAGTGAGAACAAGGCTGCATCGCTTTAAAATTTCATGGCGAGTGAGTTCGTGTTTTTGGCCGTATGTGGGCGAGAGGTACTTGTCCCAATAAATTTCACAATGGCGTTTTTCAAAATAGCGTTTGATTTCTTTTAAAAAGTCGCCGTGTTCCTCCATATTACTTCTTCCAAGCAAGCCGATTCTCTGGAACTTTACCGGTTTTTTTGCTTTCATAGGCAGCGCACGTGGCGATAAAAAAATAATGCATGATCAAAATACCAAATAGAAGGGTTCTTGTCACTCGCTTTCCTTTTGAGAGTCAATTTGGAGGAGAGGAATTGCACACTCTTGCGGTTTGCGAAGGGCTTTACGAACGCGGTGTTTTTTGTGCATTTTTAGGAAGCTGTCCGGTTTTGTTACGGGCCATGCGTGAGAGACATTTTGACAGTAAGCACGCGTGGCTTTCGCGGCCACCGGTAACTAAGGCGCGACTTTTTCTTTTTACTTTGATGAGCCCGCTACTTTTTTTGCTCAGCGGTTTTTATTTGTGGCGCGCACGAGCGGCATGGCAAGTGGACACTGTCTACATGCTAGGGTTTTCCGAGAAACTTTTGATGACTCCGTGGGCCTTGGTTTTTGGCATAAAGGTTCTGTGGCTGGAGCATGCAAGAATTGGAAGATGGTTTACGGCGAATCCATGGCGAAGAGTTTATACGTTTTTATCCAAGTGGGTCACGGTGGTTGTAACTTCGAATGCAATGAAGCCAGTGATGGCGAAATATGCGAGGCGCGTTGTGGCAATTTCTTGCGGAGTTGTGCAGGCGAGCGCGTCCACTTTGCCAACCGATTTGCGTGAGTTTATGCAAGGCGGTTTTGTTATTGGCTCTGTGGCAAGATTGTCTATAGACAAGGGAGTAGACATGCTTGTCCATCTTGTCCACTCTAAACCTGATACCAAGCTTGTTTTGGTGGGACAAGGGCCACTTAAGAGTTCACTTTTGGCAAGGGCTCGGGCAGGCAAATTTGACAATAGAATTTTCATCACGACTTTGAAAACACGCGGTGAAATGATGGCATTTTATTCAGCAATTAATTTGTTTGTTTTGCCAGCGCGGGAGTTCGACCCTTTTGGCATGGCCGCGGCCGAGGCAATGTGGAACGGCACGCCGGTTGTTGTAACGGACAAGTGTGGAATTGCTTTTGATTTGGTGGGTGCTGACGCGGCCGTGATTTGCGCCCCCACGGTGGCTGGAATTGATAAGTCTATTAAGTTCTTACGGAGACACCCCGCGGAAATGCAGGCGATGGCCGCGCGCGGACAAGCGTTGGCACGGAAAAAGTACCGCCTTGAGGAAATGGTGAAGAGGTTTTGGGAAGTGATTGGATAGCGACTCTATTCCGCGTTGAAATACACTCCGTAGTCTGACGATAGTGCTGTAGTCCCGTAACTAAACTCAACTTTTGTCCAATCTAGCATGTGAGTGTATTCGGTTCCAGTAGGGGAAATGTAGCTTCCTGCGGATGGAAGGCTGTCTACATCTAAGACTATACTACTATATGCACCTGGTGAGCTGATTTCACCTATTTCAAAAGTTTGTTCGGCAAATGCCACCCCATTGATTTCAAAACCAAGCGTCACTTGACCGGCTGGTGCAGGAGCACTTTCTTGATTTTGTACACTAAACCTTATTTCTACGGCTTCTCCAACTTTTGCAGGATCAGGGTCCATAGAGAGATATTGGATACTCACTTCGGGACCCACTTCCACTTCCAAGCAATTATTCGTTTCATCTTTCTCTACGATATTCTCTTTTGCATCAATGCAGGCTTTGATTGTACTTACTCCTTCAATAGCTTGAGGCTGTAAAATTGAACTTCCACCAGCGACTAAAAAGTTTGTGTCGCTCAAGGCGCTCCAGCTATATGTCCAAATCAATGTTCCATCAATATAAACATGGGTATACCCCGTACCACTTGCATCTTTTTCTCCAATGTTGGCTTGATTGATATTGAGTTTGTAGTCGTCATCCACGGAGATGTCAGCGATTGTCAGGTCAGGTTTTGACAACATTTTGATTGGATGTGGGAACTTTCCTTGAATTAAGCTCGGAGCTACTAAGACGGCACCTGCAATAACAGCTAAAGATAAGAAGCCTATGAGAATTTTTGTCCTTTTCATTTTTAAAATTTTATTGATTAAAGCATGGTGCTTTTAATGTAATCTCACTTGCTTGGAAAGATGAAAAATTTGGCGAATTGGAATTGATGCTATCGGTAATTCCTCTGTTTCTATATTCCGTGCTAATAATTGCAACTATACTTTCAAAAAATGCAAGTGATTTTGAAAGTACGGCTATTTCAAACTCTCCAAAATTGTCTCCGCTGTTTTCTCCAGAAAAACTCCCTTTACAATTCAAGCACAGAAACCGTTTAGTTTTTCCATGCTTATTTTTCCGTGATCCATTGCGTTTGGTACGGAGGCTATTACAATGTGGGCACAACAGTTTTTTTAACATAGTAAAGATGATTATGAGCTTAATCATCCTACTTGGTTCCGTTTAAATCGCTTTCCTAAGCCAAAAATAAAGCTAATCAGCAACCGTTTTTAATACAGTCCTAATACCACCGTTCAGAGTCAAGGTTTGACCATCTTCATCTATTTTAATTAGTCCTGATCCACCATCAAAATTTGAAGCAATGGAGACAGCTCCTTTAGGATCAATATAAGCCCCCGAAGCGCCTGCAATAACAGCTAAAGATAAGAAGCCTATGAGAATTTTTGTCCTTTTCATTTTTAAAATTTTATTGATTAAAGCATGGTGATTTTAATGTAAATTCCGCCTATCAACAAGACAAAAGTTTTACAAGAGTCTATGCGTGCTAAATCCAGTTTTGACCTAAGTTAACTTATCGATTTTTTAGTTAACACAAGTTAAGTATCATTTTGATTACTTAACTTAGATTGAAATTGGAAAAATCATGCCTCAAGAGCCTAAGGATTAGACTGATGGCAAAAAAATCAGAGCGTTTTACAGGTTTGATTTTCGTCCTAGGATTGTAACCTGTAAAGTTTCCAAAATAGTTTTCGCTGTCTTTTCCCAAGAGAATTTCTTGACTTGGAGAATGCCTTCAGATTGGTATGACTTGCGGGCGGCGAGGTTTAAGAGCTTTTTTATGGCCTCCGCAATCTGCGCGGGACTGCGCGGATCCACTTTGATGGCGGCCTCCCCCACCACTTCCGGCAAAGAGCTTATATTACTTACAATTACCGGACAGCCGCAGGCCATGGCTTCCAAAGGCGGCATGCCAAAACCTTCATAAAGCGACGGGAAAACCAGCATCCGTGCGCGCGAATAAAGTTCGCGAAGCTCGGCGGAATTGACTTGGCCGAGAAAGTGAATTTTCTCGTGCCCGGGCACAGTGCGCGGTGGCATTTGTCCAACCACGCAAAGGTGTAAAGTGGACACATGAGTAGACAAAAATGCCTTGATCAAAGTGTCTACATTCTTCCTTGGGAGCGTGCCAACGGCCAAAATGAAATCATCCGGAAGGGACATTTTATGAGTGGTGACTGAGTGGAATTCCTCAGAAACCGCAGGGTAGGCAATTGCGATTTTTTTCTTTGCGGCAGAGTGAGTGGCGGCGGAGAAAAGGTGTAATAAATCTTTTTTTGTATTTTCCGAAACACAGAAAATTTGCGCCGCTTTTTTAATGGCGCGCGGCAACGTGAGACGCTCAACCAATGTGGGGAAAAATGGGTGGCGTTTTGGGTGGAGAAAGGTGATTAAATCGTGAATTATGATTGCCACTTTTTGCGAGGCGGGGGCGAGGGCGGGATAAATATAACTTGTAGGCGCGAGGAAAAATGTGACAGGGTTTTTGCGGAGATAAAAATACAAATTTATGTGCCAAAAAATGCTTTTGCCGCGGAGGATCACTTGGCGGAGGTGAGGGTCTGTGCTGTCCGGAAAAAGTGGCGCGCTATCTGTAAACAAGACAAAGTCGACATTCTTTCCTTGATTGAGCGCGGCTTTGACTACTTCCAAGGTGTAACGTCCCTTTCCGGCTTGCGGATGAAGAGCGGCGCGCGCATCTATACCTATTGTTTTTGTTGTCATTTGTTGGTGAAAGTGCTAGATTGTCTGCGATTTCTCCCCAATTATATGTCTTTGACTCAAAGAATGAAACAAGGTTTTCTGCGCCTGCCTTTTGTGAAGAAAGCTGTGATGGTTGCGGGCGCAGCTACTACCGTGAGTACGCTTATGCCTTGGTATGACATGCGTAACAGTGTTGGGATTGGCAATACTTATCTTGGCGTTCAGGGACCGCTTTTTGTTGTGGGAATGCTTGTCCTCGGCTTTGGTGCAGTATCATTTTTGAATTTGTTTTTGCCGCTTGCGGGGAAGAGTTTTTTCAATTTAAAGAGAAAGGGCGGGGCGACTTCTATGATTTTGGGGGCGCAATCTTTACTGCTTTTACTGGTTGCAAACACCACTTTTTATCATCCTAATTTTGGACTTGCGCTCAGTAATAAAACCACACGTTTTGGCATGATGATGGCGTTTTTGTCCGCGGGTTTAATGATTATAAGTGGATATTTTGCAAGAAAATATGAGGCAACGCACGGCGAAGAGACTGAGTTTTTTGTGGAGGAAGAAGTGCCAAGTCCTCCGGCGAGTGTTCAGAGTGGCTATGCAATTCCGGAGAGAAGAGTGCAGTCGAGTTTGATGGATACAATGGGTGAAGCGAGTGGCGCGGGCAGTGGCGTGGATCCGCTTACTTTGGATGCAAAAACCAGATACAAGATGATGCAGTCGCAGATGAGGTACAGTTCTTCCGCAAAAACAAACATGTGGGGGAGCGGAAAAGGAAGTGCTTTTGGAAGTCCTGAGGGTGGCGACGGGGGAATGAATGGCATGAATGAGCCCACGGATTATTAGTCGTTATTTTTTAATTCTTGATGCGATGATAGTTTTCTACTGCAGAACTTGTAAAAAAGTTGTAAAGGATCCGGAAAAAAAGCCTGGAAAATACGAATACATTTGTCCCGAATGCAAAGGAGAGAATGTGAGTTTTGGGACGGATAAGGCAGTGGCTGATTTCTTTCAGGTGAAAGTAAGCGGGGTGTAAATTCTGATTCAGGAATTTTTCAGGAAAAATTCAGGTTTTTGTAAGGTTGGGGTGCTAGAGTGGACGCATGGAAACAATATTAACAGGTGTGGTGGGGTCACTATTGCCCAAGCAAAATGGGTATCCGGATTTGCTGGGGCGGATTTTTGATCCGCCAAGTCCGCTATATTACATGGGGAATTTGGAGATTTTGAAGAGGCCGCTAGTGTCTATTGTGGGAACAAGAAGGTGCACGGCTTATGGGGAAAATACTGCTTACACTTTGGCAAAGGAGCTAAGTGCGCGTGGAATTGCTATTGTGAGTGGGCTGGCGTTTGGAATTGATGCGGCGGCACATAGAGGCGCGCTTTGCGGGAGCGGGGGGACAATTGCGGTGCTGGCTTCGGGACTTCCCAGAGTGAGTCCGGTTTCAAATGCGTGGCTTGCAGAGAAGATTCTGAAAGAGGGCGGGTTGGTGTTTTCGGAGAATTGTTTAAGTTTTGCAAATGCTTGTGCGCGCGCACAAAGCGGTGGACTTTGCGGTAACGATGCGCACTATAAAAGCGACTTTTTGGTGAGAAATAGGATAATTGCGGGGCTCTGCGGGGTTACGATTGTTGTTGAGGCAGGGGAGAGGAGTGGGGCGCTCAATACCGCGGATCACGCGGGGCGAGAAAACAGGGCTGTTGGAGCGGTTCCAGGGAGAATTTGCGACGAGCAAAGTGCAGGAACGCTGAAATTGATTCTAAATGGGGCCACAATGGTTACGGAGGCACGAGATATTGCGGATATGCTTGGGGTGCGGTGGAACAATGTGAGCGCTGACGACTTGGGGCTCAGCGGCATTAAAAAAGCTGTCTACCTACTTTTGAGTGGCGGACCAAAAACGGCAAATGAACTGTGCTCTGAGCTTACGGCGATTGCGGAAGGAGCGGCTACTCCTGCGGAGGTTTCTGGGGCTCTTGTTGAGTTGGAGATTGTCGGACTGGTTCGGCAGGGGCTTGGGGAGAGGTATTTTCTGGAGGACTCTCGGGGGCGGACTCGGAAATAGGAACGTACGTAACGCGTTCCACCTCACTTAGCGTTGTGATTCCGCGGAGAACTTTTAGGATGCCGTCCTCGGCAGTGGTAAGCATGCCTTGAGCGCGGACTATTTTTGTGAGTTCCGATGTGGATTTTTCAGCGAGGATTGCCTCTTTAAGCTCATCAGTATTTTCAAACATTTCTGCAATTGTAATCTGGCCCAAATAACCCGTGTGGTTGCATTTTTCACAGCCCTGCGGAGAAGGAAGAGTGGCGGGGACGGTGAGGGCGGGTGTGGCCGACGAGGGAACCGAGGAGGCCGCGGCAGCGCGCGAGGAGGACAAACCCGCGATTGCTTCCGCGAGAACTTTTCTTTCGCTTTCGTCCACGGGCTTTTGAATTACGCAATAAGGACAAACGCGCCTGACAAGTCTTTGTGCAATTACCACACCGAGCGACGGGGCAATCATGTAAGGTTTAAGACCAATATTTAACAGGCGCGGGACCGTTTCAATAGCGCTGTTTGAGTGAAGGGTTGAGAGAAGGATGTGGCCGGTTAAAGCGGCCTGCGCGGCCGTCTCAGCCGTGTCTAAGTCACGAATTTCTCCAATCATCACAATGTCCGGATCTTGACGGAGGATGGCGCGCAGGCCGCTGCCAAACCCATATCCGCGTTTTTCATTTATCTGACTTTGTGTGACACCGCTTAAGTGATATTCAATTGGATCTTCGAGCGTGATGATTTTTGAGTCGGGCTGATTGAAGTCTTTGAGCATGGAATAAAGCGTTGTAGTTTTTCCACTTCCGGTGGGTCCCGTAACAAGAATCATGCCCGAGGAAAAATCTAAAGAATGTTTGAGAATTTCCAAATTCCTGCCCTCAAATCCGAGCTCCTCAAAAGACATATTCCGCTTTGTGGAATCAAGGAGCCTGCACACAAAACTTTCGCCGTATTCCGTGGGGATTGAAGAGACACGAACGTCTATTTTGCGGGCGGCATTTGCGGGACTTGCGCCGGCTACAGAGGGGGCGCCGCCAAACTCAAAGAAGTATCTGCCATCTTGCGGAATGTTCGCAACATTTATGCGCATGCCGCATTTGTATTTGAGCTGATTGCTTAAGTAGCCGTAAGTGCCGCTATCAAGCTCCAAAACTTTTTGGAGAACGCCGTCTATGCGGAATCTTACCGTGACTGCGGATTCTTCCGGTTGGAAGTGGATGTCCGAGGCGCCCGACTTTAGGGCGCCGATACTCAAAAAGTTAAGTGCTTCTTCAGACGTAACCGTGCTTAATTTATCCTTGAGCGCCGCAATATTTTCAATTTCCTCTTGGTAAGATCCGGCTGCTTTTGCCTGCGCAAGTTCTTCGTTTTGCGCGGCTTCGTCGATTGACTTATAAGCCTCAAGAGCCGCTCTTATACCTGACTCTGAAGCCAAATTCACATTAATTCCATACCCCTGCTCTTTCAACTTGCGAATCACCTCTATGACTCCCGGACTTGTTGGGTGCGCAAGAGCCACTCTGAGCTTTTTTCCAATCTTAAAAAATGGAATGACGAGGTTTTCAAAAGCCTCGCGTGAAGTAATTAGGCGTAGTGAATCCGGATTGATGTGGATTTGAGCAATATCCACATAATTCATGCCCATTTGACGGGCACGGTCTGAAATGGCACGCTCTTCAAAATCGCGATTAATTGAACTTAAGGCGCTTTTGCCTGTGGCATCAGCCATAGCTCTGCCTGCGTTTGTTTGAACCTGTGAAGTTAGGAAACTTTGGTCGCTCATTAATTGGTCATTAAACAGCACTCACAACTAAATCTATATATTTTACCAGATTTGACGACTTTTTACCAGACCTAAACAGGATGGAGTGGCAATTAAAACAGGCTGACAACCCCTGTAAATAATTCCGGCAGACCGACCGCCGCACGCCAAGTAAACCAAAGTCCGTAACCGGTGAGCACCAACGAACCCGCTTGTATAAGCCGTTTTAACATCCATTGGTGGAAAATTCTGCGAATGAAAAATGTTACCAAAATAGTCACAAAATATGCCGGAATTGTGCCTGCAATTATGTTGAGCGCAAAAATGAAAGGCGGCATAACGCTCGAATAGTCAGCGTACATACTTCCTCCCACCACCACCCAAAAAACTATCGCCATGGGGTTTACCATGTTGATCATGAGGCCGCGGAAAAAGTCGTTATCATAAAAGGCCAATTTATGCCTATGAAGGTGGTGGAACGACATTTTCTTTTGCCTTGAATGAAAGCTGTTTATACCCATTGTGATTAGCATGTACGCAGCGAGTGTCCACAAAACTGTCTGCACGGGGCCGTAATTTATGAACGAGGCGGCGCCATACATTGCAAGGAGTGAGTAGGTGATGTCTACAAGGAGCGCGCCCGTAAAAACTTCCGCTTCGCATTTAATCCCGCGGCACGGATTCAGTCCTTCGCGGATTGCATACAGGCTCAGCGGCCCTATGATGAGACCTTGAGTGAATCCAAAGAATATGGCGGATGTGGCGAGGAGCATGGGGTAAGGCGTGTGAGTGCTGTGCGCTTAACAAGAGGTAATCGTATGATTATAACATGAAAAGGAGGGCGGGGGAAGGGGCAGAACTGACAGGTAACCTTCACCGCCGCACAAGTTTGCACGTGCAAACTTGTGCGCCACCGCGAAAGCGGGGCAAGCGCGCACAAGTTCATGCTCCGTCCGTGCCCGGGCATGAACTTAATAGGCCGCTTGTCCGGTTGCTACTTCCCCTTCGCAACTTCGGCAACAACTAGGGCGGCTTCATCTTTGCTGATGCCTTCAACTTGCATGAGGTCTTTGGCGGTGAGGCCGGCAAGCTGGGTGGCTTGTTCAAGACCGGCGGCGGCAAGCTTTTGCTTAACTTCGTCTGGGATGGCCAAATCGGCAATCATCACAATTTGGGCTACAACCGGCTGAGAAGAGACTGGGGCAGAAGAGCCTTCAGTGTCCAGTATGTCTATTTCCCAACCTGTTAAGTTGGAAGCAAGGCGGACATTTTGTCCACTCTTACCAATGGCAAGGGCGCGCTGATCTTGCACCACATAAACTTTGGCAAGGTGAGCGGCGGTATCGAGCTCGGCATGAGAAATTTTGGCCGGCTTGAGCGATTCCATGATGAATTTTTTGGGATCTTCGCTCCAAGGAATAATGTCTATTCGTTCTCCGCCAAGTTCATGAGTCACATTCTGCACGCGCACTCCATTTTGTCCCACACAAGCGCCAATTGGGTCCACTTGAGGGTCTTTTGACGCGACTGCAACCTTACAGCGAACACCCGGCTCTCTTGCAACACCTTTGACAATAACCGTTCCGGCCTTAACTTCAGGGATTTCAAGCTCCATCAATTTCTCAACAAGCTTTGGATGTGTGCGAGAGATGAGAAGTTGAGGGCCTTTTGTGGTTTTCACCACTCTGTCCAGATACAGTTTGATGCGCTGACCACCGTAATATTGTTCGCTTGGAATCTGTTCGCGGGCTGGAAGAAGAGCGGTAACTCCGCCAAGTTCCACGTAAACCATATTGCCGTCCACGCGGTGGATGAGGGCATTAATAAGTTCATTCTCACGATCTTTGAAGGTCTCGTACATGAAGTCGCGCTCGGCCTCTTGAATACGCTGAATAATCACTTGTTTTGCCGCTTGTGCCGCAATACGACCATAAGAAGCGGGCGTAACGTCCATGCGCACTTCTTCATCAAGCTTGATATTGCGATTCATCTTTTTGGCGTCGTCCAAGGAAATTTCAGAGTCTGCATCTTCCACCTTGTCTACTACTTTTTTGACAATGTAGACTGTAACAATCTCAGTTTTTGGGTCGATTTGAATGTCTATATTTTGCTCCTTGTTCCCGTAATCCTTGCGGTAAGCGGTGCGGAGAGCGGCTTTCACAATATCCATAATAATATCCTCGGGCAGATTTTTTTCACTGCAGAGTTGTCTGACGGCGGCCATAAACTGTTGATGCATAGAGATTTGGTTTAGAAAATGCGTTAGGAAAGGCGGCAGGATGAAAATCCCACCTAAGTAATTTGATCCTGACAAATGTCATTTTAAGCGATTTCATCCGTTCTGGCAAGTTCAAAAATAATTTCAGGTGAAAATCCGCGAGAGGCTAGGAATTGTGCTTTTCTTTGGTAGAGTTTTTCTCCGGGGAGGCGGGCAAAGCGTTTTTGTGCATGTTTGAGGGCTTTAATGGCTATTTCTCTCTCGGAAAGATCAGATTCTTTCCATGCCAGACTGGTTTCCGAGAAAGAAATACCTTTCTTACGTAAACGTGCTGCCAACTTAATCTTCCCTTCAAATCTATGCTCTGCGGCGGAATGGATTTGACTCTCTATGAGAGCGGCATCATCTAAGAATTTGAAGTCTTTGAGGCGAGCTATTACGGTGTCTTCGAGGTCTTTGGTAGAATTGTCTTTGAAGTACTTTTGCATATATTTCTGCAGCTTTTGACGCATTTCAAACTCCGTATGCGCGCGCCGAGTAAGCGCGCGCATACTGTAGTTTAACAAGACCTTGTATAAGTTAGATTCCATCTTAGAGTTAGGGTTTGGTAATTGCTCCTATTCAACGGCTACAGGGACTGCATTTTGTGCTATAACTTTTTCACGAATTAAGGCTTCAAGTTCACGAGTTATTTTATTGTTGGCTTCAAGGAAAGTCTTAGAATTTTCTCTACCTTGTCCGAGCTTGGTTTCACCATAGCTATAGAAAGCACCGGCCTTGCGAACAAATTCGTATTTTGCAGCAAGGTCAAGAATGTCTCCTTCACGGGAAATTCCGCGGTTGTAGAGGATGTCGAACTCGGCCACTTTGAATGGAGGTGCGATTTTATTCTTTACAACCTTAACTTTAACGCGATTTCCAACAAATTCTTTCCCTTCGCCATTTGCGCCCTCAGCACTTTCCAATTGGCCTATTCGGCGAATTTCAAGCCTTACGGAAGCATAAAATTTGAGAGCTTGGCCACCGGTTGTAGTTTCCGGATTCCCGAACATAACTCCAATTTTCATACGGAGCTGATTTAAGAAAATCACTATACAATTTGATTTGCCGATTGCCGCTGTAAGCTTGCGAAGTGCCTGGCTCATGAGGCGAGCTTGAAGACCCATTTGAGCATCTCCCATTTCTCCTTCTATTTCCGCACGTGGAGTTAAAGCCGCAACGGAATCTATTACTATAATATCTATAGCATTTGAACGAACAAGAGTTTCCGTTATCTCAAGGGCTTGTTCGCCATTATCAGGCTGAGAAAGAAGCAAATCGTCAATATTAACTCCTATTCTTTTTGCATAAGCCGGATCGAGGGCATGCTCGGCATCTATAAATGCCGCTTGGCCACCCGCTTTTTGCATTTCAGAAATTATGTGAAGCGCGAGGGTGGTCTTTCCGGAACTTTCAGGACCGTAGATTTCAATTACACGGCCCTTTGGGATTCCGCCCCCGAGAGCTAAGTCGAGAGAAAGGGAACCTGTGGAAATAGTTGCAACATCCATATGCCTGGACTCACCGAGTTTCATAATTGAACCTGAGCCAAAACTTTTCTCAATTTGAGAAACTGCAAGTTCGAGCGCTTTTTTGCGGTTGTCATTTAATGATGCTTGCGCCACTTGCGCTGCGCGTTCACTTTGTGTGGTACGAACGTTTTGAGAAGGACTCTCAACTGAGCGAGCATCTAATGTGCGAGTTACCGAATCAGTGGTACGTGCCTCGCTTGTACGTGCCGCTTTAGACTTATCTTCCGTCATAAAATGTGGGGTTAATTGGTAAGGAAGCTTGCTCCCAGTGTAGGTGAGTGCGCACTCACCGTCAAGCCTGACTTTTTAAAAGTCGCTTTACATATAGCACTTTTTCTTGCGCAGGTCCTGAATAAAACCTGAAATAGAATTGTGATTTTTTTGTGAGATCTCACACTCTCCGCCACTTCCTCACAACAATAAGGTCAATTGCATGTGCAATCTTGTGGTGCTCTGCACAAAGCGGAACCATGTAGAGCGGATTATTGAGGCTTTGCAAACCAAATCTAACCTGATGATGCACTTGCTCGGCCAGTCTGCTGCATCCATGATAGGCGCATTTGTCTCCGTATTCCTCATTAAGAAGGTTTTGGGTTTCTTTGATGATGTACCTTCCTTCTTCCTCGGGTAGGCGGCTGGCGGCCTCATGTTTTCTTTTTTGAATGTCTTTTGCCCTGAGCTCCAGTGATTCCAAGAGAACTTTGCTTACGTCTTTGCCTTGAGCGTGCAGTTCATCGAGCTTTTTTAGTAGCTCTTCGGAGAGTGTAAACTTGTGCCCGGGCACGGAAACTTCAAAGAGAGGTTTTTGGTTTTCCGTTTGTGCGC
>JBAZYV010000008.1:0-57540 GCA_041659165.1 Candidatus Altimarinota bacterium
GACTCTATTCACCTGTTCTCTGGAAACTCCACCAAGAACTGCAGCAAAATGATAAATGCTCAAAAAGCCTTCTTGCGCATAAAGACGGCGTCTATTTATTTCCGGCAAAAGGCCAATAAATTTTCTATGAAGAAGAACTGCATCACGGCCGTACTGTCTTGAGAGCGCCAAAAGGTCTTTGTCCGGCATTTGATCAATGTTTTCCGTGGAAATTGGGGCAAAAACTGGGACCGGATTTTGCTCAACTGGAAACTCCGAACGAGGCATTGAAATTGGCAATGGATTGTCCATAAGGTTATAAGGTTAAAAAGTATGTAAAAGAAAAATAGCGGAAATCGTAAGAAAAATCAACCCAAAATAGGCCGTTTTCACTGGACGGTGCGGGCCAATTATTACGTAGTCGCTAACCGCGGGAAATGGCTTGCTCAAGCCAAAAAACGGGCGCGCAAAAACCCACAAAAATCCGCAAAAACAGTGGGACAACTGCGGGCCAAATGAAGTTTGTGCGCGCGCACAAAGCACGAGGACCACCGCACAACTTGTGCGCGCGCACAAACCATTCCTGAGAGAAAACTTTCTCAAACCAAAAATCGCTTGATCCAGAACCACCCCCGAAGTCGTCCAATCTTAACCACAGGAATTGCATTTTCTCCTCTTTTCCTGTATACTATCTAGATAAAAATTAAAACAAAAACGTATGGCACAGGAAGACGGTCAAACAGCGAATCTAACGCCAGGGGGCGCTCTACCACCTGCTTCGGCGGTACAAGTGGCACAAACGGACGCCAAAAACAAGGCGCCGGTGATGCCAGCCGCTCCTCAAGAAGAGTCAAAAAATGTATTTTCCGAACTCTTTGGGAGTGATAAATCCCAAAAAAGCTCTGTGATGGACAGCGTGGAGAAAAAACAAGAGGCAAAAAGCGCCGGCTCGGCAAATGCCGGTATGGCAAGCGCGTCCAGCGGGAAGGCTTGGGAAAAACCAAAATTGGAGTCGCCGGTACTACTTAAAAAATTTCCCACAAGAAGTTCTATCAGCTTCGGCGGGGCCGTCCTTAAAGGCGCTTTCCTTATGTTTGTACTTACAGGGATTTTCTTTCTTTCACAAAATTCACTTAAATTTTCATTTTTTGGAGCAAATCCCGCCGCCAAAGTACAAATGCTAACAGGACAAAAAGCCGAACTTATGGCAAATGTTAATGTGGAAAGATATTTGACATCCGCTTTGCTCCTTCAAAAATATTCCGGTATTGCAGATGCGTATCTCTTCAGCGTACAGGCTGCATCTTCCGAATACACGTCGCAAAATAAAAAGGAGGAATTTGCCAATGAAGCGGAGGCAAAAAAACCTGAAATTTTATCCATTCTTTCAGTGGTTCAGGCTTATACCGGCGTTCCAATGACAAATGAAGAAACCGCCTTGTCGATTGCAATTTTGGACAAATCGATGTCAGAATTAAATACAACTGCCGGAGTAAATGCCGACAAAACCGCTCTTTCTGAACTTGAAGTTTTACAAACGGCTAAAATTCTTCTGCAAAGTGAAGATTTTAAAGGTGTGATTGCCGGTCTTGATTTAACCGCCATTACAGATGCCCAAATTGAAGGAATTTACGACTCTTTCAACCAAATCAACCAAAGCTCGATTGCTCTTGTGAATACCATTGAGAGCAAAAGAATGCCTTGGTCACGCGTGCTTAAAGAGTTAACCGGCGTAATAAAGGAGATTGATCCCCTTTTCAACACCGAATTTCCACCGAGCATTATCTTAAACAACATACAACTTGCCAGTGATGGCGAAATTACGATTTCCGGAGAAACTTCCACCAGTGACACCAAGAATTTTACGCTTGTTTCCAACCTTATAGACACACTTGAAGATTCGGGAATGTTTATGAACGTGGAGGACAGGACCTATAACAAATCCGGAGAAGAAGAAGTTTTCACAGGAGATTTCCGCATTTCAATACAAATACAATCTAATAAATAAGCCATGAAAGATCATACAAAAATTTTAGTCGGACTCTTTGTTCTCCTGCTGACAGCGGGATTCGCTTACTGGCAGTGGGATGTGCTTTCCGCAAATAAAAGTATGGTCTCAGTGCTTGGGACGGAGGTGTCCGATCTTACAACTCAAAAAGATGCCTTTGCAGAGGAATATCAAGCTGTTAAAACTGATACGGCAGAGAGTAATGAAACCCTCGCCCAAGATCTTTTGAGAGTTTTCCCGCCAAATGAGGACATCACAAATTTAACTCGTCTTCTTGACGACTTTGCAGTAAAAACCAATTTTGAAAACAATCCTTTCTTTATAAGCAGTATCCGTTACGGAAGCGCTGAAACTCCGGAAGGGGCAAATTACAGAGTTCTTCCCATCTCACTGGAGATCACCACGTCCGCTAAAAATCTGAGCAAATTTTTGGAATATGTTGAATCTTCCGGTTCGCTTGAGGCAGGCGTAAGGCTAATGAGCGCCGAAGAAGTTACAGTATCTTATCCAAGCGAATACGGTGGAACATTTGAGGTGCAAATCGACTTAAATGCTTACTTTGCTCAAAGCGTAACACAATAACTATCCGCAAAATGGATGCAAAACTTCAAGCATTGCAGGACGCGATTGTGGGGGGAAACATTCCTCAGCTTGTTATGAATGCCGTCTCGTATGCCATAGATTTGCGTTCTTCGGATATACACATTGAGCCGCTTCAAAACACGGTGCAAATTCGTTTCCGCGTGGATGGTTCTCTCAGAAGAGTTGTGGAATATCCGCCAAACATTCATCCGGCCGTGGTTTCCCGCATTAAGATCATGTCCAATCTTAAAATCGACGAGCAACGCATCCCACAAGATGGCCGCGCACAAGTGACAACGGAGGAAGGCCGTGAGCTCGACTTACGTGTTTCCAGTCTTCCAACCGTGAACGGTGAAAAAATGGTTATGCGTATACAAGACAAAAGCAAAGAAATTCCGACTTTTGAAAAACTTGGAATTACCGGAAATTCACTTAAGGCCCTCACCGCTTCGCTCGCGCTTCCAAATGGAATTATCTTAACCACTGGACCTACCGGAAGCGGAAAAACCACAACTCTTTATGCGGCTCTTCAGCTCCTAAACAAACCTGATGTAAACATTTTGACCATTGAAGATCCTGTGGAAATTCAACTCGACGGGCTCAACCAGTCGCAAGTACATCCTGACATTGACTACACGTTTGCGTTTGGCTTAAGAACCGCGCTCCGCCAAGATCCGGATATTATAATGGTGGGAGAAATACGTGACAGAGAAACCGTGGACACTGCAATTGAAGCGTCTCTAACCGGACACTTGGTTTTGTCCACAATTCACACGAATTCAGCGGTGGAAACAATCACTCGTATTGTAAATATGGGTGTGCCGCCATTCCTTATGACGGCCACAATAAATGCAATTATGGCTCAGCGTCTTGTACGCAGACTTTGTGATAAATGCAAAAAGCCGATTGAAGTAGACCCTCAAACTCTGGAGATGGTAAAGATAGCTCTTTCACATCTGCACTCGGACGAGCCGCAAGATCCTGAGAAGGTTAAGGCGCTGCAATTTTATGGTCCCGGAGACCCTTCTTGTCCGCAATGCAACGGAGTGGGTTACTTGGGCCGAGTAGGAATTTTTGAGGTTCTTAAAATGAACAATGCAATCCGTGAAATGGTGCTTAAAAATGCAACCGTTATGGATATCCAAGAAGCCGCCGTAAAGACCGGTATGGTTACTTTGGAACAAGCCGGAGTTTTGAAGGCCCTCGATGGCGTCACATCACTTGAAGAAGTTTACTCCGTAGCACGTCCTGAAAACGCTTAAAAATTACGACTATGAATCAAAATACACAAAGCACTCACATAGACATTGGACTTTCCAGAGAAGATCAAGCCAGAATAGAAGCTCTGCGCAGTAGTGGACAGAGTAAGGGCGGGCCAATGGCCTTTATAATTAAGTTCAATAATTATTTAATCGGCCTTACAAAGATTTCACTAGGAGATAAAGTTTCTTTTTTTCAAATGCTTTCCGTGATGATTAACGCTGGATTGCCAATCATAAGATCGCTTAATATTTTGGCCGTGCAAATGCCAAATCCCCGTTTTTGCAAGGTAATTCGCGCCCTTGCTGAGAGGATGGAAACCGGTAAAAGTTTGTCGCATTCCATGAGTGATTTCCCCAAAGTTTTTTCACCCGCCGAATGTGGAATGGTGGCAAGTGGAGAAACCTCCGGAAATTTAAATGAAATTTTAAAAGACATGGCAAAACACGCGGAAGAAAGTGCTAACATGCTTTCCAAAGTGAAAGGCGCCATGATTTATCCGGCAACAATTATCCTTGTGATGACGGTATGTCTTTTCCTCATACTTACAATGGTGGTGCCAAAACTTATGGATCTATTCACTCAAGGCGGGCAAGAATTACCTTGGTCAACTCTCACACTTGTAAAACTTTCCAATATTGCACAAAATTATTGGGACACAGGTCTGATTCTTTTGGCTTTATTTATTTTGGGACTCATCTTGGTTAGGAAAAGTTCAAGCGGAAGGTTCAGTTTGGACTACGCTCTGCTCCGCATGCCTCTTTTTGGGAAAATTGTCAGAAATTTGATGGTGGCAAGGTTTAGCCGTCAACTCGCGAGTCTAACAAACGCCGGAATTCCGATTGTTAAGGCCCTTGAAATAAATGCCGCCGCGCTTCCAAATGAGGTTTACAGAAAACGTATTGAATTTGCTTCTCAGGACGTTGCACAAGGAATGCCTCTTGGAGAAAATCTCCTTGAGAGCGACTTTCTCTTTCCTCCAATGGTTTCTTCCATGGTTTTGGTTGGTGAACAAACCGCCAAAGTGAATGAAGTAGCCGGGAAAATTGCCGACTTTTATGAGAGTGAAGTAAATAATTCCGTGGCAAATTTATCTAAAATTATGGAGCCTGTGATTCTGGTGATTATGGGATTCACCGTTGCATTTGTGGTAGCTGCCGTCATGCAACCAATCATGTCCCTTTCCGACCTTTCCACTGTACTTTAAAAAAGTCGTGGTGTAGAATTTTTGCGATTTATTAATCTCTACGCCATGAAAACTTCTTATTTAAAACGCGGTTTTACGCTTATTGAGCTTTTGATTGTTATTACAATCATAGGCATTTTAGCAGTCGCTCTTATCCCTAGAATTACAGGTGGAACAGCCCGTGCAAGAGATGCCCAAAGAAAAGCCGACTTACAACAGATTGCTACGGCGCTGCAGTTTTATTCGGATGATAATGGGGGGAAGTATCCTACGGGGACTGAACCTTGTGCCAGTACGGTTGCGGAGACATTTCTTAGTAGCTATCTTGTCACAATCCCTTCTGATCCGAGTTCAAATGGCTTGACGGGTGGTTCTACATTTTGTTCGGCTGGCTATACGTATTATCCTCTTAACACCGATAGCCTAACTGCCACGAAAGAAGGTTATCTTTTGATTGCGAAACTTGAAACTACTACAGAAACTGCAAATAGTGGGATTTATTTGGCAGGCACTGGCCTTAGCAGTTTGAGTCCGTCACTATCAGCTAGTGATAATTTTGAAGATCTCACCGCTTGTACAGGGGGTGCTACAACTCCATGTGCAGAGAATGCAAGAGTTTATATATTAGGCAGATAAAGCTTCTTGCCCGCCCTCAGTCGAATGCCATTAGACAATAGGTTTTGCGGTTTGCAAGTCGAATTTGGCTGTACAGGTTAAATTGACGAGCGGAAAGGGCGGGAATTTGCTAGAATTTTTGTATGTTTTTGTGCCACTCCACGCCTTGGTACACCAGATCTGTTATTGTGACTCTGCTCGTTACAATTTTTGCAGGGTTTTTGCCAATGGCGCAAGTGACGGAAGCTTTGAGCATTGTTGGAAAAGTAAATTCGGTAATGCTTGATAATCCCGGTGGAGGACTTCCTGACATTAGAGAGGTTTCCGGGAATGATACTATTTATGGACTTGTGGCCATCCTTGTAAGCGAGGACTCGTGGGTGGCAAGGGCAAGCGGCAGCGGGGCTTTTGCGTTTCTAGGGAATACTGATATTTCCGAGAAGATTACTACTTATGCAAGAGATGTGCAGAGCGCACTGCCGTGGACTAAGTCGATAATTATTACTGTTGCGCCGGAAGATACTCCTGTGGAAATTCAAAGACTCCTTGAGAAATTGTATTTTGAAGGGGATATAAATGACACGGAAGCAAACCGTCTTTCCGGGATTGTGATTGTTGGAGATGTGCCGCTTCCCGTTGTGAACAAGGGTGGTAACAGGTTTCTTTCCATGCTTCCTTATACCGATTTTGAGGAGCCTTCTTATATTTTAGATGATACCACAGAGGATTTTTTGCCAAATCCCGATGCCACAAATTTGCAGGCTGACATCTGGCATGGGCTCATTGTTCCTCCTGTAAGTGGACAAGAGGGAGTAGACATGCTTGCGAGTTATTTTGATAAGAATCATGCATTCCACACAGGGGATAGCGAGTATACGACTTTTGACCAGAAAGCTTTTGTAGCTGATTTCGTAAGCGAGCAGTCGACTATAAATTCGGTTTCATTTGGAGCGTATAAGAGGTTTTTGGGTATTTGGGAGGAGATAGCTTATTCGCAATATACAAACGATCTTGTTTCAAACCTTTATGAAGATATGCAAGGCGGCATTAAAGAAGGCGACTCTCTTGATAATGATGGGGATGGTGCTGCTGATGAAGAGGCCGCGAACGGACTGGATGACGACAATGACGGACTCATTGATGAAGATTTGGGCGACGGGTTCTACAATATAGATAACGACGGTGATGGGGCGATTGATGAAGATGGTTATGAAGACAATAATAATGATACTGACTGGGCCGCCATACTTTATTATGGGGGAGATACTTCAATTGCACCTGTGGATTCGGGTGTTGACGAAGACCCCCCCGGGGACACAACCGGACCGGATACAAATGGAGATGGAATTCTTGAAGGAGACTCCTGTTCCGGTCTTTGCGGGGTGGATGATAATAATGACTCGCAAGACAGTGATGGCGACGGCTATCCCGACGGATATGAAATTATTATAGGTGCCGATCTGACAAATGAGCAGAGTCCATTTCTGCCCGTAAAAGACAGTGCGTGCATGGTACTCGCCAAGTGTTCTTTCACAAATGAAGAGGCTACCGCCTATCTCACTTCCCTGTTTACCGATGACAAATTTTATGAAGTCTTCCCCCACTACCAAAATGCCACCTGCTTGGATGATGGTGGAATCTTTCATCCCGAATGGGATGATGATGAAGACGGATTTTGCAATGAAGATGGGTCTACGGAGTTCCAAATTTGGAAAGGCCCTTCCGGGAATCGCACAAGCCAAAAATGTGCTTACAATGATGCTGATTGTGATGATCTGAGTGATGAAGATCCGGGTGGAATTGCAGTGGAGGGGATTTTTGACAACCTGCCCGATATCCAAGGAAAACAATTTGTAAATACAATGACGAAGCGCTATGCCGGGCTTTTTGAGAGACCTCTTGGTGTTTGGAACAGAATAGTGAATGAAACGGGAAGATATCAAACCACTGTAGTGGCGGGAGATAGCGCCTCTAACGACTATGACTCTGACGTGTCTTTGATATCAAAAAAAGATGAACTCACAATGCAATTTTTACGCACTCTCAATGATCATCTTGAAAGTCGACTGGATTCTCTTATTAAGGACGCCGGACTTGCTATAGACATTCCCCTGATAGCTGCTATGGAGATAAGTGGGGAATATAGGACCTATGACATAGAAGACCAAGTTGCGGTTGTAGATGCCCCTAAAGAAATATGCACATCAAATCCCGAGTCGCTTGAAACTGCTGTAGATCCTTGCTGGCAGTTTGTTAATCATTCTTACAGATATAATCCGGCCTCTATTTCCGCCCTGATTAATGCAAAAGATGCGAGCTCCGGCGTCAATCTTTTTGGCCCCGGAGCCATTTATATTTACGGTCAACACTTATGGGATATTGGCGAGGCAAATGAATGTACGGTATTTGCAGGTACCGACGAGGAAGATGGTCAGTTAGTGCAGTTAAATACCATGTATAGCTCCGAACAAAGCGCAAAAGAAGAAGAGGATGTCAGAGAGTACAAAAACTGCGTACCCGAATTTGCGAGCTATATAGAAGATATCCCCAACCTCTGTTCTCCTGCTCTTGCCACTCAAAAAATTCGTGACGCAAGTGGTGGCAAAAATCCGGAAGATATTAATGCGGATTTTGACACAAGTGTTTGGGAACGCGGACCGGCAGCTTGTTTTGAATTCAGAGAATGGACCAATTTTTCAGATTATTCTTCTGCAATAGGTGGTTTTAATGACGAGCTCACAAAATGGATTAGAAAAAACCAAGATGATTATAGTTTATCGGCTGAGTCATATCAGGACTTCTTGGATCAAATTGCTGATATTAGCGAGGATTATGTTTTAGACACTCCTATCCGCAAACATTTTTCGGCTTTGGATATTATGGTCTCTGATGATGCCATGGATTACACCATAACCGAGTTTCTCAAAGATCTGGGATATCCCGATATGGCAAATGATGAAGATGCCATTGATGTTTTTATGGCCCTACAAGATGATGACGAGCCGCTTACGGTTAAATATCCATCTTCCGGAGATAATTTATCTGATGTTTTTGATGTGAGCGTCTATTTCAAAAAGATTTATATAAAAGATGGCTCCAGCGATGAAGATGGTGCCGAATTTACGGATAAGATCGATGAGGCTATGAAGATCTCTTCTTTCTACGCGCATACTCAACCTACCGATGCGGTTTTGAATGCACAAATGGCCAATGCCGTCTCTCCCAATTTACCTATTGATAAGACAAGACGTGTGTCTTTTATAGACAAAGGTTATATGGAACGAGAACTTAATTATGTAAATGTGTTTGATGCCAAAACCGTTAGTGATGTGGAAGCTCAAATTGATGATTTGTCCGTTGTTATGTCTGAAGTTGAAGATGGGAGCACGGCTGCTTCAAAAGTTTCTTCTTTTATGGGAGATATCAATGAAGACCAACTGAAAGACGCTCTGGAGTGGTATCACATGGGAATAGACGAGAAACATGAATATGTCCTTACGCACTATCTTGGGACCGGTGAACCGATCTTTGCAAAAGCAAGAAACGGATATGAGATGGTTGCTATGATCTCAGACGGATCTGCCACCGAGATGAGGTTTGCTTTCAATGGAGACAAACCGGAAACGGAAGGCGACTTGGAGTGGATTTATAGGGATTTGAATTTGGCAAAAGACGCCTTGGGTGGAGAGGATAGTGATGGTGATGGTGATGAAAATCCCGGAAGCGAGGATGTGAGCTCGGGCTCGGGCTCGGGTTCGGGTTCAGACCCTGTTGATCCTGTAATCATTACTGAATGGTTTTCTGCAATACAGGACTGGATTAAAGATCTCTCAAATACACTCTCAAGTCATGATACTTACAGTGGTGGAGAAACTTGTGGAGAGGATTATAGTTTTTCAAGTATGGGCAACACCAATAAGGATGCCGATGAGAATGGTTTACCTGATGGTTCCGACGGCACTGTTGGATTAAAACTCTCGAGTGAAGATAATAATCTTTTGGCATCCAATGGGACCGACTATTATGTGGTGAGCGTAAGTGCTGTAGGCTCTGACGGATCAATTAATTACCAAGACAGTTTTACTGAGATTAGTTTGGATATTCTAAAGGGCGAGGATTCCGTTTCCTTAAGTGGGAATGCAACTTTAAAGCTCACATCGGGAGTCGCAAATTTTGCTTTTCAGAGTGCACAACCCGGTGATTTTTCTTTGAGAGCCAAAAGCATAAATCGTGATGATCTTACTTATTCAAATACCTTGAGTGGTTCCGTTTCTGACAAATCAGTCAAAGTTACCACTTATTTGCTAAAAAATGAGTCCGGTCAGACCACCACAACAAGCGAGATCGGGAAAAAAATTGAGTTTTTTAATGATACTGGGGATACTATTGCCGTACTTGATCCCGAGACTGGAATCCTTGAGCTTTATGGTGCAAGTGCAAGGTTATTTGAAGCCACCACCGCTCTTCCAACACGTACTGCCATTTATGATCCAAGTGGGATTGTGGTTGGCACTATTTTCATGATTCCAAATGATAAAACTGTTGCAATAAATGAAGAAGGCAACAACATTGGTGTCTCCATCTCTATAGTCGATAGTAATGCTTCTGCCGTAGAAGCGGAAAATGGAGTCTCTTTGGAATACGATGGTGTTGAAATCGGTTATGTAAATGGGATTGGACAAATTGCTCTCACAGATGGTTATTCTCTCGAATTCAACAATTTGGAAGAAATTAATCTTTATGAGCCACTGCACGTCTTAGATTCTCTTGGTAGTTCAATTTTTACCGTGCGAATTGAGTCGGGATTCACGGAAGGTTTGATCTTAAGTCCCGATAATGAGTATAGCTCTTATGACAAACTAAGTTTTTGGGATTCACTTTTAGATTGGAATTTTTCTTGGTCGGCACCTTCCGCCAATGCTGAAACCGTTGTGCCGGATTCTGACGGAGATGGCTTAGATGATTTAGAGGAAGCAGTCATTGGAACTGATCCTGTCAATTCCGATACGGATGACGACGGCTATTTAGATGGAACGGAAATTTTCTCGGGTTACGATCCTCTTGATCCGAGTGGTGGAAAATTATTTACTGACATAGGACCGGATAATCCCGCTTACCATGATCTGGCGATTCTTTATCTGCGTGGCGTTATTAAAGGATATACGGATGGTTCTTTCAAACCGGACAGCCCCATGAGTCGTGAGGAGTTTGTGAAAGTTGATTTGGGTGCCATTTGTAAAACTTGTGATGCATACCCTGAAGATTATGAAACCGATCTTTTTGCTTCTTATGCTCTTGCACCATTTCCGGACACAGATATTAATCCGGATTTGTTTGCTTGTGTTGCGGATGCAAAAGTAAGTGGTTTTGTTTCCGGCTACATGGGTGAAGAAAATTTTGGTTATTTCCTTCCTAAAAATAATATTAGTCGTGCAGAGGCTACAAAAGTTTTGGTTGAAACGGCTGGACTTGGTGGGGAGGAATTTGATGAGAGCAATTCAACCGCAGAGAATTGGTATGATCCTTATGTTGCAGTTGCAAATGTTTATGGAATTTTCCCTGATGGGGCTACTCTTGAAGAGAGTTGGCTGCAAGCGGAAATCAGTCGCAGTGAGTTTGTTCAAATGGCTGTGAATTTGCTTAATGCTAAGGATTGCAGAGATTATTCGACTACCGCTCAAGTGGGAGAGATTGTTAGCATTCCTCCCTCCACGCAAGACCCTGTGGAAACAGAAAGTGCTGTGGATTTTTCAGACTTTGGAGCTCTTGATCATGAAAGTGGACTTTTTGTGGTCTCGGATTTAGCGGGATATGAAAAAATATCAAATGCTCTTGAAGGTGATCCTTCAGCCGTAAATGTATATACTTCCGAAGTCCCGGCAGATGGAATCTCTTCGCTTTATGTAAGGGCTGAAATCCGTGACGAACTCGGGAATATTTATGTGGATGACAATAGCAGTATTATTGAGTTTTCTCTTTCAAGTAACGACTACGGTATTTTGGCGCGTAAGAGCATAAAAGTTGAAAACGGACTTGCGGAAACAATGTTCCAAAGTTCTCAAAAAGCCGGAGAGCTTGCTGTGGACGCTTCTCTGCAAGACGGGTCTTTACCATCATCAAACGCCCTTGTTAAAGTTTATCCCGGAGAGCCTGTATCAATTTCCATCAGTAGCGATTCCTCCGCCTTACCGGTGGGGGGCGAGAGCGCGACTGACATGAGAGCGGAGATGCGTGATATGTTTGGGAACATTGCAAATTATGGATTTTATTCCATAACTTTAGAAGCGGAAGGCGGATTAACTTTGCTTGATGTAAACGATGAGGATCTTGATACTTCCGGCATTCAGGTAACCACGCCTTATGGTTTTGTGAATTTTAAGGCACTCGCTGCATTGTCTACAGGGACAGGCTCCATTACTGCATATTTGACGGAGAATCCTGCCGTTTCGGCATCATTTGACATTGAAATGTTGGATAGCATGAGCATCAAAGTAGTTTCTGAAAAACCTTATTTGATGTCTGGAGGTGCCGATACGGAGACTATAACCTTTTCGGTTGTAGATAATTTGACAGGGCGAATTATTGACGATTTTCAAGGCGACTTATATCTGTCTGTCAGCGATCCCTATTATGGAATTTTTGAAGAATCCCTTATCTCGCTTATGGACGGAGTTGCTTCAGCCACATTCACCTCGGGGACACTTGCCGGGACAGGATTTATTTCCGCTGCGAGTCTTGGGATAACTGCCGGTAGCACCTCTCTTACTCTTAAACCAAATAGCACTTATGAACTTAGGGTGAGAAAAGAGGATGATACAAATATTTTAAATGCCGGAGCCAGATCCAATTTTGTTATAGAAGCTTATGACAAATATGGGAATCTTGTTACCACGGATTCAAGCACAAAAGGGACTCTCCGCCTTACAGATGCTACTTACGAGTATGGCACACTGTCCACCAATGAGTTCACTCTGGATCAAGGGCAAGCAAGCTTTTCAGTAGATAGTGCTTATATAAGCGGAAAAGTTAATTTGGTTGCCTCCGGTACGGGACTCTTGGCAGGAACCTGGGGAGGAGATATTAATTACACCTTATCTTCTGATGATATAAGCAAAATTTCCCCTCAAATGCTTTATGGCACCCTTCTTGGAGGACCTTTTGGTGATAGTACTCAAGAAAATTACATTGGAGGCTACATGACGTTTAATGGCAAAACTCAGGCTCTTATGAGTCTTCTCTCCGAGCCTAATCCAAAAGCACGCCTTGTTACTCTGGATGCAAATGGTGCCATTACCTTTCCTGACGGGGCTATGATTTCTCAAAGCGTCAGTTCCGCAAGCAAGACTTTGCCAACTTTAATTTCCTGGAGATCTTATCCTGACAATAAACTGATGGGCGAAGCTTTCTTTGTTCTGCCTCATAATGACAGCACTCAATCTTTGTCCGACTTTGTCTCTGTTGAGCTCCTCACTTTAGATCCAACCTATACGTCTGATGCGGATAAGGGTGATGATGAAATGGAGGAAATCCTTTTGAGAGAGGACAATGTGGCTGCCGTGAAAATAACAAGTGATGGACAAATTCTTTTGTTAGACCCAACTTATTCGCTTGCCATAAACGCCGCCGCAAACGGACTCAGTTTTATTGTGTATAAAGACACTACACAGATTCTGAAAATTGATTATAATTTACCAGTTGATAAAGATGTCACTCTCCTTCCTCCGGATACTGATTTGGAGACTTGGTATACTTTTGATAGTGGTCTTTATATCCGCTCTACGGCACTCTCAGCACATAGATTTGAGGTTCTTCCCTCCGGGAACAGTTCCATAAGTCCTATGGGGCTCGCTTTGATAAATCCTGAAGAAAATTTGCCTGAAGAACTAAGCCCTTCCATGGGCTATGCAAGTCTTGAAAAAGCTGAAGAAGATGGGACTATAGGTTGGGAAAATGAAAATAAAAATATGCTTCTTTTTGCGGCCGGGAATACGGCCGGAGAATCTAATCTTTTCTATACTTCGGAAATTGGGGTTCTTCTTGGAGATCCCACCATTAAATTGACTACCGAAGGTGAGATCAATGAACTTGGTTTCACCGGTGATATTGGAACTCAAGTTTATGCCGGACAAGATGAACTGCTTACACTGCTTCCAGTCGACTACAACGGTGATGGTCAGAAAGATGTATTTGCCGTTTATGAAGATGGTCGGATTGATTTGTTGCAAAATGTTAATGGTCCCGTTCGACTTAAAAACAGGGGGACCATTCTTTCAGTCGAAAATGGCATAAGCTCCATAGATACCGGCGATTTTAATGGTGACGGCTTGGAAGACCTGTTCATAGTTACCAAAACCTCATGCTATGCGGATGAAATTTGTGCTTACGTTTTCACCAACATAGGAGGTGGTTTTGTTTCTGCGAATGCCGAGCTGAGTGGTCTTGCTGCAATGCCAAGACAAGTCGAAGTTTCCGATTTGAATCTGGATGGTTTTGACGACTTAGTACTCGTGGATGAAAACATGGTGCTCTATATGGCCTGGAATAACGGCGGACTATTTGAAAAAGCGGAGAGCATTAAGGACTTTGGTCTTAATATAAATTCTTCAGAAAATTTGCTTGGTGATACTGCTGTTCGTTATGAAAATCTTGCAGCCGGTTCGCTCAGTCTTCCTCTCCCAACAAGTGAACTTCCGAGTTCTTCTACAAACGTGGACGCAGAAGGTTTCTTGGATTCAATGGCCGGCGATTCCGACTTGAATTTCACTGTTGATGGTGTCTCCGCAGGTTCCGTTACACGTAAAGTCAATCAACCTTTTGAATATGCGAATGGAGACTCCATAGCGGCCAATCTTGAGGTCACTAAGACTCTTTCCGATCCAAGTGGTGGCTCCGCGGAAGTAGGAGATTTGATAGACGCTACCATAACTCTTAAGAACATCTCCGGTGCAAACTTATCCGGGATATATGTTTCCGATTCCGTGAGCGGATTTTATAATTTTGATGAAGATACTCTCATCTGCCCTACTTGCAGTGGTGCCGTGATTATGGATGGAGACTCAACCGGCAGACCGTTTATTTACGGACCGTTTAATCTGGGAGTTGGAGAGAGTAAGACCCTCACTTATTCTTCCTTTGTGAGTACTTTGCCTCTGGTTTCCGTGATGGTGGGTAATAATTTTTACAACGACTATACTCAGGATGATTATCCTGATATTGCTGTTTCTTTGGAGGGGAATACCACCGGAGAACTTCTTCTCTATTATTCGGACGGTTATGAGTCCGGTACCCCTATCCCTCTTTTTGGCCTTGGAAGCAGTTTGCGCAAAGTTAGTTACACGGAAAAGATGTATTCGCCTTCAGACAGTGCCTATTCCGACGACTATGATACTTCCGCCACCAATCCATTTGCTGACGCTGATCAAGATGGCGTTCCTGATTTTATGGCAGAGGCAAATGATAAGGGAGAAATTCCGGTACCCAAAGATGGTTCTTTTGATGTTGTTAAGGAGGTTTTGGGTGGAGCGGATAATAATCCTGAAGATGATTTTTATTCGGCCAATGAGATGTTTGCGGGCACAGATGACACCGATGGTGACGGACTCCACGACACTATAGATCCATTTAATTCAGGAGGAAATATTTTAATAGATCCTAACGTTTCTCTTAACTCCGAGAGTGATATTTCTCTGAGTTCATCGAGTGGACTCCTTGATGTTGACGTTGAGGTATTGAATTCCGAAGTATCAGGTATTACGGAGAAAATTGAGACTCTTGTCTCTACATTTACTTGCAATGGAGGTTGTTTAGCCTTTGCAGGGAGTATTGCATTTTTAGTCCCCGGAAAATTTCACAATCCATTCACAGGACAAAAACTTTTTGAAGATCCTTTTACTTTTCCTGTTTTTGGCATTCTCCCCTATTCACCGTTTGTTTGTACGGGGCCTTCTTGTGAGGAATCTCGAGTCATGCGTCTTTACTTATCTCCAACCACAACTCTTGGTCTTGGACTTGCAATTTGTTTCGGCTCTAAGGGATCCCCTCTCAGTAGGTGTTTTGCATTCTCAATACCTATTCTTCAAGCACTTGGTGTTTGTGATTCCATCAATGGTTTTGTAACAGATGCAATTTCCGAAGCATCAGCGTTTACCTCCAGTGGTTCTACTTCGGCTATGAGCACAAGTTCTTCTTCCGGTGGAAATGGGGATAAAAGTTTGGGCAGTGCCGTTTTTGATGCCTATGTACCTCAGACTACCGTAAATACCAACATCCAAGTGCCAGGCTTCCCTTCGTTCTTTACAGAGTGGTGGAAGGCTCAAAAATATGAGTTTTTTAAGATGCTCGATCTCCCGGATATTACCGTTATTTATCCTGATCCAAAGAGCCTTTCTTCCGAGTTCTCCAATAAAAACAGTGAGGGAAAGGCTGTGGATACGGATCAGGCTTCAAAGGTGGAAAAACTTACCAGTGATGCACTTGGCCTGGAGAATCTGCTAAATGCAGTAAACAACGTACCCCTTCTTGATGTAAAAACCGAACCTGTTTACATTAAATATCCGTGGCTTACGGGAGAAGAGATTGAGCTTATTCAAAGGGATTGGGAGTCTTGGGTGGCAGACACAAAAATCGGCTGGGAAAATTTTAAAAACGCCACTGAACTACGCCAAGATCTCACCAATGCGCAAAAAGATGCCTTTTATGAGTTGGAAGGTGTTGTCAATGAAGCGGTTTCCGCAATAGAGGCCAATCTTGCGGTTTTGGAAAGTTATAAAGAAATTCCAGAGAAGATTTTAATGATACGTGAACTTGAAGCTTATTATTTAAAGTCGATTATTTGCTACTTGGATACCATCCTTAACTATACAGCCGGGTGGATTACGGAAAATGCTAACCGCGCAGAAGCGTGGGCACAGTTTGTGGTTGATCTGAAAAGTATTGTCGACGGATGGAAGATCCTGATAAAAATGTCTGTTGACCTTATGGACTCTTGTGACAAATGCACCAATCAAAGATGGAGCGGAATGCAGATACTATTTAATTTGTTTGTGTTCCTACCTGAGATCCCAGTAATTACCATGCCAAAATTGCCTGACATCACAATAGATGTTTCTAACATCCAGGCAGGCGTTGATATTATTTGGCCTGACATCAATTTTGTGCCTGTGAGCATAGATGTGCCCACTCTGCCACGGCTTATTTTCCCAAGTGGTGATTTTGACATCAATTTTGACTTTGATCTTACCATACCCACTCTTCCGGTCTTTGATTTTGATTTTGAAGTACCTGAACTTCCATCTCTCTCTCTCCCGGATTTACCTTCCCTCCCACCGCCTCCGGAAATTCCGGAATTTGATCCTTCATTGAAAGCCACCCTCAGCATTGTAAGCAGCATACTCAAAATTATTTGTTTAATAAGAAACGGCTTTATTCCCGTTCAAGAAAATGATTTAAAGCCACAAATCGAGAATATGACTGAACGGCCTTCAAATACCGTAATGCCTTTTGACCTTTCCGTGAAATCCGAATGGCCGTCGATAAATTTTGATGCATGGAAAGAAGTTAAAATTACCACTTATTTGAATTGGACTCCTGAATTTAGCGGCCTCTTTGATTTTGTTAAAAATATTGGAGATGAATCCGGTGAAATCAGTTCGGATATTGTAAACACCATTAATGCTCCGCTTTTCAACCTTCAACAGGCGATTTTGAAATTCTTTACAGCCACCGGAAATGCAGCCAGTTTCAATACTGAAACGGATATTGAAATTGAGGCTGATCTTGATACATCCAATCTTGAATCTTATGCCGAGGGTCTTGTGAAGGATCCTTTCGTATTGCAAAATTTGGTGGCACTTGGACAATCTCTTGAAACTTTGCAAGGAGAAGTCAACGCATGGGGTGATACTCTTCCAGATGACATTTATTTGACTGCTAAAAATCGTATTCTTGCAAAAGATGATCCTCTGCTTAGTAATTACGAGAAAGTTGCTAAAGATTCTTTAGGACTTGATTCGGATTATCTGGCTAGGATAAAAGACGCTCCCCTTTCAAAAGTTTTACAACTTAAAAATTCAATGATGTCTTATGTGGAGAATTTGGATTTGGGATCAGACAAACTCAAATATATGGAAGGTTCTTCTTTCTTTGTATACCTTTCCGAAGAGAGCCCCAAACAGCAAGAATACTTACTCGCTGCAAGCGGTGGAGAAGACGAATTCTCAACGGGAGATGGTTGGGATCCTAAAAATTTGGTAGATTATGAGGAGCCTGACGTATCCCTCAGTTCTTCCGAGTCTCCAATGGATTCACTCGATTATAGCGGAGCTGCCGTAACAACAAACGAAGGTCTCTATTTATATGGATCTGATCCTGATTCAGGTGCATCTATTTCTACACGTCTCACCTATTACACAGCTGAGTCCAATGAGAAAACCAATATTATTTTTGTCGACTTTGACAAAGATGGCGATGATGACATTGTCTACTCTATGGGCGGGGATATATACATGAAAGAAAATCATTTGGAAAGTCCGTCCGTTAAATTTATAAGCTCCGATCCTTTAACTTATACTCTTTCCGATTCCCTTCCCGCTTACGGCAACGTAAAAAACCTTAAGACCGGTAAAAATGGCTACAAAGAGGCTGATTTTGCATTTAACTCCTCAACAGACGCAATCGGTTATGAATTCATGTTATATGATTCGTTCGATGCAATGCAGGCTAATCCTTCTGAAAATTTGAAGCGTCTACTCCTTCTTGAAAATTCTAAAAACGAGACTGTCCCAACTACCGACTCCGGCGGCAATGAACTTAGTACTTATATGAGTCGTGTTGTGGCAATAGAAGTTAAGGGTGACGCCACTCTACAAAATGCTTTCTTAAGAACTTTTGTTGGCAAAGGTGGAGAAATCAGCCTGGAAGACGCTCTAACATTTCAAGCCGCTGAGGATTCTTCTATTAAGGTAACTTCCATTGAAGGTACAACCGAGTTTAGCTTGTTAAAGGGTATGACTGTTGAATTTGCGCCGGAAAAAGATCGCACAATAAGGGTTGATTCTGGAAGTGTATATCTTATAGATAACACTCAAGTTCTCGAAGCCCAAGCACTTGGGAATGGTATGGGGATACTATCCGGTGAGGTTATTTCTCTTGCGGGCGACCCCTCCTCTTCTGTGACAATTGCCACAACGGAGGGAGTCTTGATTAATCTGGACAAGGAAGAAAGTTTTATAATGGATAAGCTTTATAATGCAGCTTCTCCTTCTTATTCCGCGGAGATACCAAATGGTGCATTCTATACTGTTTCCCGTCCGGTTTTTGCAGATGGAAATCGTGGGACGCTTTCAGACAATATTCTCTTAAATCCGCAGGTTTGTGGAGATGACACAGCTCCCATGCCAATTATTTCCGACCAAGAAATTACCCTTGCTCTCTATTCCACAACTACGATTTCTGCCGAGAATTCTTTTGACGGTCAAAGTGAAATTATTGATGCATACTGGGATCTTGATTCATCTGTTGATGCAAGTGGTGATGGGGCCCCTGATAACGACCAAGAAGTTATTGGTTTGACCGCCACTGTAGGTCCATACCAAACTCTTGATACGAAAACAGCTATTTTGTATTTAACTGATGCTGCCGGTAATCAAAGTGCTGCTACCGTGAAAATTAATATGTTTGTGCCGGATATTATAGTCGGCTCGGCTACCACCGCCTCTGTTTCCGGCACCACTGATCCGCAGAGTCCTGCTTTCCCATTCTATTTGGTGCGAGACAGGCAAGGCGCTTTGGCTCAACTTGGAGACGCCAATTCCACTGATGAAAATGGCGATTTTGAAGTGCCAATGGATACCTCTGATTTAATCGCTGTAAGTGATGCAAATGGAGATAAAATTGCGGAGTTTAATCCGGTCACAAAGCAGATTGTGGTTTATGACACTTTTTATGCCGTGGAGGCCTTCCAGTCGTCCGCCACTTGGCCGGCACGTCTAACCGTTTATGAAATCGCTTCCGGAATTAATATGGGTAATTTCATTTTTGTTGCGGACGGAGACAGTGTGGAACAAGTCTCTCAGCCGCTCTCAAATTATGATCTTTCCGTGCATAATTCGCCCACCGTTTACCTTGAAAATCCTGACGGGTTTACGTTTGCGGATAGTGGTCTATATGGCAAAGATGAGCTTGGAAATACTGAATTTTTGCTTGGAACGGACGGGAATATTTCCATTTTTGACAGTAGATATTCCATCAAAAAACGCCCTGCGGATTCACTCGATGATTATCTTGTGATTGAGCTTTATGACGGAGATACACTTACGGCGGAAATTTGGCCGGGAACCACCGGAGAGACCACAATTGCAACTTCGGACGACTTGGATTTGCCGGCTATGCCACTTGTGGACGAGCATGCCTCTCTTAGTGCGGACACTCATATTTATTTTGAGGATCTCAAAACCTCAGATCCGCTTTGGAACAGCGTTGAGGAGCTTGTGGAGAGGGGTATTTTGGAGGGATATGAAGAGAATAATTTACACTACTTCAAGCCTGAAAACAAGATAAACCGCGCGGAATTTACAAAAATTATTCTCGGAATTTTGTGTATAGTGCCGTCAAGCAGCGCTTACGTCTTGCCAAGTGTCTTTAATGATATTTTGGATGCCGGAGTTTGGTATTATCCGTATACCAAAGAGGGATTTATTCAGTCGCTAATTACGGGGTATTTGGGCGAGAAAGATGCAAATGGTGTTGCGCCATTCAAGCCCAATAATACCATCACACGTGCCGAGGCTTCAAAAATTGTGCTTGAGGCTCTTAATAAGGAGGGCATTATAAATTTACCTGAGAATTTGACCGGCGAACCTTGGTATCTGCCTTACATTGAAATAGCGCAGAATCTCTCACCTTATATGACTGTGGAAGAAACTGCAGGAGAGGCAAATTATATTTTAACCGCCGAGGAGGCCTCTGATCCCACCCATGTTGTCACCAGATATGAATTTGTGGAAATGTCCGCTCGCGTACTTAAGGCTTATAACTGTTTTGATCTGGATAGTGATAATGACGGCCTCATAAATTATGATGAAGATTCCATATATGGCACAGATGCATACAACCCTGACACTGACTCCGGTGGAGTCTCTGATGGAGAAGAAGTTTTGCGTGGCACGGATCCGCTCGAAGGCGCTGATGACTTTGATGACGGCGGCGGACTCGCCGCCGGGATTTACGCCGTACGTGATGCCTGCCTATCCTGTCCTTGCAATTCAAATATCGACTTTTCAGCAGATCTTATGACGGGAGACCAGGTCTTTGCTATAATTAGAAGCGAAGAGGGTGAGATAGTGGGAGAGAGCAATAAAGTTTCCGTAAAATAATTTTTTAAGACTTATTCAAATGTTCACGCCAAAGAAAAAAAGCCTCCCAAAAATCTTGTTTGTTCTTCTGTTTTTGCTGGTGGCAATTTTAGTGGCGGCCAGCCCTTTTGTTTATAAAAAAATGATATCTTATGCTAATACAACAATTACTGATGAAGAGGACAATGCCTGTGCTAAAGCCATGCAGGATGAGGGATATAAAATTGTTGAGGCTTATGAAGAAATGTTAGATGAGTATTTTAAAATTGATGTTCCCTCAAGCCAGCAAATTAATTCTGCAATGGTTTTCTACCGTGCAACAAGAGATTCTTTGAATGGTCTTTATATTGACTCTTTGAACTTGGGCGGAAGAAAAAGTTTGGAGTTCGCCGTGGCGGAAGCGGCCACATGTACGGACATAAAAAATAAATATATGACTTATGTTGGTGCGCTCCTTCAGCGCTATTTGCTTGGGTCGGCTGTCTCAAAGTCAACTTACACAATTGTGGACGGACTCAAGGCTATGAATAAAGATATTGAAGACCTTTCGACTGTTTTTCATAATGTTTTCCCCGCGGTGTTCGATCAAATGAACAACGCTCTTCCCTGTTATGCCCGCCAATGCATAGTAAAATAATTTAAAGCGGTTTAAATGAAATTTTTTCTCAAAAAATATTACAAATTTTTCTTAGCGGCATTCGCGCTTGGGTTTATTGTGCCTTATTCCTACGGAAGTTCGGGGCTTTTTAAGGCGGATGCACTGACAGAAAATTATTATGCAGAATATAGTGAGAAGTATTCTCTGGAAGAAGCTATAGTTATGTACCACATGCTTGTGAATACTTCCGTAAATGCAATGTTGGGAATGCTCCTCGATGACAACGCAGCTGCTCCCGGTTATGTGGCAATGCCACCCTCAGACGAGGAATGTAGTGATACAAATGTTTCAACTTACTGCTTGGCTGTTAGGCTCAATAAAGAGCTCGCGGATTTTGAGGAATTCGCAGGACAAAAAAGTACGGAACTTGATATAAGCGGCGGTGAATATAGCTCTTCTCAGGCTTTGGAAGAGGCTTTAAGCAGTGCCAGAACGGAAACAAATACTCTTAAAGATCAAATGGCTATAGCGGCGGATGCACTTGATCTTACTTTGGCCGTCTACAATCAAATACAAATAGTCTATCCCATGCATAAAGAGCTTGAGGATCTCATTATAAACCTACAGGATTACAATAATAATTTGGCAAAAATTCGCGGCATTGTGGAGCTTTATCCATCTAAATTTAACGGCGCTTCAACCATTCAATGTAAATGAAACACACATTTTTTGTCATTGCGGGAATAATTGTGAGTGCGGCCATGGGAATGACCGTTTCCGTTTATGCACTAGGTTCGCAGGACAAAATTTTGGAGACTTTATTCAATTCCGCGGAGGTGAAAATGTCTGACACGGATGAGATTAATGATTTCGACAAACTGGTGGCCGGTACCGATGAATTACCTTTCAACAATTTGTACCTTTTCATGTACAAAAATGTACTTGAAGCACCGCGGAAGGCTGCAATTAAAGAGCTCGCAAAGTGGACAACTTACAGTCAAGGTGACTTGGAAGAAATTCTGCTCAACGGGGATATCCAGCCAATTATATATCACCAAGAAGAGTTGATGAACTCGGCTTCTCAAAGTACTGAAGAAGAAATTGCTGCCGCTGAAGCGGACAAAGAGGCTGCAACAAAAGAATGTACTGATTTATTCTCTGAGATGTCTTTGAGCGAAACTTCAAAGTCGATTTTAAGTGAATATTGTAATAAATATGTTACTCCAACAGTCGTAAATGAGTCCGATGCCAGTACACTTTTATCCATTGATGCGGCAAAAGATGAATATTTATACCTTTTGGAGGCCTATCAAAAGGAATTTGATCTGCAAAGAGAAAATTACAAGTTGAGTTACGAAGCTCTTGTGAGTGAAATTTTTATGAATAACGATTTAAGTGATTCCGCTGATATAGACCTTCTTTCCGATCTTGATTTGGTGCATGAAATTTTGTTTAGAGATCCAATTGTTTATCCTGACAGAAGCAATGGAGATGACCTGAGCTTGGCGAGTGAAGAAGAAAACGAAGGCGGTACCGCTACGACGGATGAAGTAGTGCTTACAGAAGACACCGTTAGTCCCTACGTTTGTCAAAACGATTCCACACTTGCAGATGCAATAGGAGCGTTTGAAGAAAGTGGTGGTTCAAGTACAAATAATACGGCGAGCGGAAACTCCGGTGCAGATGAAGTGACAAGTGATAGCGGAGATAATGGTGATGATAATGCTGATGGTGGAACCGGTAAAACAGTCGTCCCAAAGGATTCCAAAGGAGCAACTGATGATTTTGGTGATACTCTTGATGCCCTTGCCGGAACAAAGGGAGATTGGACGCGTTCACTGCCTTGTGGAGATGTGTTTTGTATTACAGTCGATATAGTCACTCAGAGTGAAGAAAGCGCTACAGCTGCCGACTATAAGAAAGCTGATAACTGCATTGCTTGTCATCTTAAGTACATCAAAGAAGTAATGGATGAGACCTTGAGCCATAGTTTAGCACCAAGTAAAGTCCCAATGAATTATTTCGAAGACGCAACGTGCAAAAATGCAGGGAATTTTGTTGATTTGGATTTAAATGTATATACCGTAAAAAGACCTATTGATTTGGACCCCGGAGATGACATTGAAGATGCACCTGCAAAAGATGTGGAAAACTTTAAGAATCTGCTTTGGAATAAAGGTTTGCTTCCGCTCCCCGGAGGCTCAGATACCATCACTAATGAGACGCTGGCTGACGGCGAATGTAATGCTATTATAAGCATGTATGAAGTAGCTGGAATTACGCCTACCACTAATGAAATCAATGATCGCTGTGAAGATGCCAGTGAACTTATTCAGAAAGAGGAATCTGAGGCTTATGACAAATTTGTTTTTGATGCCAGTTTCAGTGATCAAAGTGTCCTTTATCAACAAGTTTCCGCTGAACTTTATGCCATGCTTCTTACTTTTGAAAACTTTAAAGAGGATCTTGAGCAAAGTTTCCTTGAAGATGGATCTCCGTTGCAAAATTTAGCCACTAAAACTCCTTACTGCGGACAATGAAAACTCTAAAATTCATAGTCGGGATACTTATCTTCTCTCTTCTGATGCCATCGGTTCATGCAAAAGAGTCTGCTGTCAATTGTGCTCTTGATGATTATTATACTTTTATTTTGACTGTCCGTGATGAGGCTACTCGCCAAGCAATTTTTCATGACTTGTTTTTCTTAGGTTACTGCCAGTTGAATGACATTTTGGAGCTTGATTCAGAGCTGGATGCTCTCAAAGAGGATTTTAGGAATGCGGCTTTTGAATGCAAAGACACGAGTACATACAAGGAGAAATATCAGGAAATTTTGTTGGAACAGTATTTTGTGCGTCATGTACAAGAACAAAAATCAGATACCTTAAACGGTAGCGACGAAGAAAATTTGGCTGCGCAAAAAAAAGCGATTCTAGATGCTTTAAAAGTAACCATGCATGATCTTTTTGTTACCGGGGGCAATAAAGTTACCGAGGACACTTTTAACAGCTATTTTGATAGTTGGTCGCTAAAATATGATGATAGGATAGCCGACTATAGACACTGTGAAGAAGGAGTCACTGCCGAACTTTCAAAGACGTGGAAGGATTTTGTTGATACTCTGAAAGGTATTGAGTTTGATGTTGATGCCAATAAAACTTCTTGGGAGGGTCTTTTAGATACGGAAGCTACAAAAGATGAGGCTCAAGATTTTGGGAAAACTTTTGTGAATGCCTATGAATATTTAAAGAAAGAAAGTGTATTTGCAAAGATGAAGGTGGAGAGTGCTGCAACGCCTGAAACAGTGGCAAATTCCGGAGCTTCCGTGACGTTTGAGGCCGCTCTTGAGGCTTTAAGTGAAAGTGGACTCTCTTATGACACTGCAAACACCAGCGCGGAAAGAATGGCTCGCTATAAGATGCTTTACGGCTACGGCGGTTCCGTTATGGCAACAGATCTGCAAGGAGTTTTGAATGCCCTGAACGGAGTGGTTGCGGATACAAATACCAAGGATTTCCCAAAAATCGCAGTCTTCCTTTCAAAGATCTACGATAAGCAGTGTAATTAGTTTTGGTCTCCGTACGGCCTAGCGTGACAACAATGAGAAAAATGTATATTTTCTTCTCACCTGTGCCGACTTTTTGCCTTGAGTTTCAAGGTCAACTGCGGCGCGTGCTTCATTGAGGTCGACCATGCAGTAAGGACAAAGATCCTTTTTGAGAGATATTAGACGGCCGCAGGAGAAGCAATTAAATAACATTTTGGGCGGGGGGCGTGAGAAATAGTGGTTGGAGAGTTTTTTGAGACTTAGCCTTATTCTGTTTGTTTTTGTAAGAATTCTTCCAGATCATCTTCGCGTATCCTGTAAACTCGACCAAACTTGATGCTCTTTAGTTTCTTGTTTCTGATCAGTTTAAGAACCGTGAGATGGTGTAACCGGAGAACCTCAGCGACTTCTTCCGGAGTTAGCAGCCGCTTCATCATTTAATTTTGCTTAAGCTAGGACTACTTTATTATCTTCTTTTTAACTTTGCAAGAGATTCGTGCAATTTTGCTTGTTTTATTCTATTTTAGTGCGTTTTGTGCTATTTGATTAAACTCTATTTAATTTAGTTAAATTGATATTAACCTAAAAACCTCTTTTTACATAAAAAGTGGTTTGTGCGCGCGCACAAATCTTGTTGTCACATGTTTTAAATCCCAATCTTCTTCAGCCACTCGCCCGTGAAGGAAGTTTTGTGCTGTTTGCTGATTTCTTCAGGCGTGCCTTTTGCTATAATTTCTCCGCCAGCGTCGCCACCTTCGGGACCCATGTCTATTATGTAGTCGGCACATTTTATGAGATCCAAATTGTGCTCAATTACAATCACCGTGTTCCCATTGTCGACTAATTTCTGCAAGACCTCCACAAGCTTTTTCACATCTTCAAGATGAAGACCCGTTGTTGGCTCGTCCAAAATGTAAAGCGTTTTGCCCGTTGAGCGGCGTGCAAGTTCCGTGGAAAGTTTGATTCTCTGCGCTTCTCCTCCGGAAAGCGTTGTTGCCGACTGTCCCAAATGAATATAGCCAAGTCCCACTTTTGAAAGAGTCTCAAGTTTGACTTTTACAGATGGAATTGCCTCAAAAAATTCTGCGGCTTCGTCAACCGTCATGTCCAAAACTTCGGCAATATTTCTTCCGCGGTAAGTGATTTCAAGCGCCTCGCGGTTATAACGCCTTCCCTTACACGCTTCGCAAGGCACATAAACATCCGGCAAAAAATGCATTTCAATTTTTTTGAGTCCGTCGCCCTCGCAAGTTTCACATCTTCCGCCCTTCACATTGAATGAAAATCTGCCGCTTTTATACCCGCGAACGCGAGCTTCCGGAGTCTGTGCAAAAAGCTCTCTTATATCTGTAAATACACCGGTATATGTAGCCGGATTACTGCGCGGAGTTCGGCCAATTGGCGACTGGTCTATGTTTATAACTTTGTCCAAATTGTCTATGCCAAGAATTTCTTTGTGAGCTCCCGCGAGCGCCTTGGTATGGTTCACTTCCGCGCTCACTCTTTTCACCAAAATTTCGTTAATGAGCGTGGATTTTCCGGAGCCGGAAACGCCCGTAATACAAATAAAAGTTCCGAGCGGAAAATATGCGTCAATGTTTTTCAAATTGTGTTCTGTGGCACCCAAAACTTCAAGCCTGTGACCGTTGCCTTTTCTGCGTTTTTCAGGGAGAGCAATCGACTTTTTGCCGGACAAATATTGCCCTGTGAGCGATGCCGGATTTTCTTCAATTTCCTGCGGAGTTCCAACCGCAACAACTTCTCCGCCGTGTTTACCGGCGCCGGGACCAATGTCTATTATGTAGTCGGCACTGCGCATTGTGTCCATGTCATGCTCAACAACAATCACCGTATTTCCCAGATCACGAAGGGTTTTTAGCGTTGTGATGAGCTTTGCATTGTCGCTTTGATGAAGACCGATTGAGGGCTCGTCCAAAACATAAAGTACGCCCACCAACCGCGACCCAATTTGCGTTGCCAAACGGATGCGCTGGGCCTCTCCTCCGGAGAGTGTGTTTGCACTGCGGTTCAGCGTCAAATAAGAAACTCCAACGTGCCGCAGGAATTCAAGACGTGAATTTAATTCTTTTTGAATTGGTTCCGCGATTGGTTTTTGCCCTGCAGTTAATTTGAGTTCCGCAAAAAATTTAATTGCCGCGGTGATTGAAAATTCCGTGACATCCGAGATGGACATTTCTGAAATTTTTACCGCAAGCATTTCCGGTTTCAAGCGTTTCCCTTTGCATTTTGGGCACTCAAGAACGCGCATAAATTGTTCAATTTTGTTACGAACATAGTCGGAATCGGTTTCCAAAAATCGTCTTTCCAAATTAGGAATTACTCCTTCAAAATGAGTTTGGAATTCGCCGCGAGAGAGCCCGTCGCCCGAACCAATTTCAACATTATACTTTTCATCCCCCGTGCCATAAAGCACGAGTGCAAGCTCTTTTTCACTCAAATCCTCAACCGGAGTGTCCATTGAAAATCCGTGTCTCTCCGCCACTTCATCCAAAATTTTATTGTACCAAGACATGTGCGAAGTTGTTGCGGACCACGGCAAAATTGCGCCCTCGGAAATACTGAGCGTTTTGTTTGGCATGACAAGATCCGGATCTATTTCAAGTTTTGTACCGAGTCCGTGACATTCTTCACAAGCTCCATGCGGGCTGTTGAATGAAAAATTGCGCGGCTCAATTTCCGTTATGCAAACTTCCGGATGATCCTCGCAAGAAAAATTTTCCGAGAATTTCTGCACTTCACCGGTGTCACTATCCAGCACCATTATTACGCCTTCGCCGTGCTTAAGCGCAGTCTCAACGGAGTCTGCGGTGCGGCTTCTTTCCGGATTTGGAATTTCCACTTTTTCACCCGTAGAAAGCGTTTTGTATTCTTGTTTCAGGTCTTTTATAACAAGCCTGTCCACCACAATTTCAATGCTGTGCGACTTGTTTTTATCAAGCGCCGGAATTTCCGCCACCGAATAAATTTCTTTGTCCACTCGCACGCGCACAAAACCGTCTTTGCGAACCTTTTCAAAAATGTGCGTATGCTCGCCTTTTTTTCCATCAACAACCGGTGCCAATAAAATCACTCGTTTGCCCTCACCCATGGAAAGCACATGTTCCACAATTTGTGACACCGTTTGGCGCATGATTGGCTTGCCGCATTTGTAACAATGCGGAGTCCCTATTTTTGCAAAAAGCAACCTTAAATGATCGTAAATTTCTGTGATTGTTCCAACCGTTGAACGCGGATTGCGCGGCGCCGTTTTTTGGTCGATTGAAATTGCCGGTGAAAGTCCATCAATCGACTCCACATCCGGCTTCTCCATGACTCCCAAAAATTGCCGAGCATAAGTTGATAGCGACTCCACATACCTGCGTTGTCCCTCCGCATAAATTGTATCAAAAGCCAGCGTTGATTTTCCGGATCCGGAGAGCCCCGTTATCACGGTAAGCTTCTCACGCGGAATCTCCACCGTGATATTTTTCAGGTTGTGCATCTTGGCCCCCTTAACGACTATTTTATCCGCAGGCATAGAAAAACAGATTAAATTCTTATTAAATTCGTGCTAAGTATTTTAATCTTGATTTTGGGTGGGGGCAAGAAGAAATCTATCCATTCGCCCTCTCAACATATTCGCCGGTCTCGGTGTTGACGCGGATGAGGTCGCCTTCTTCAATGAAAAGAGGGACGTTTATTACTGCGCCTGTGTCCATTTTGGCAGGTTTGGTGCCGCTTTGAGCGCGGTCTCCACGAACTCCGGGAGTTGTTTCAACAACTTTTAGAACGACTTTTGGTGGGAGCTGAAGGGAAATCGGCTTTTCATTGTACAAAACCGCAGTCATTTCCTTGCCGTCTTGAAGATAATTAACCATGTCACCAAGATCTGCAAGCTTGAAACTGAACTGCTCATAATTTTCATTGTCCATGAAATAGGCTTCTTCCGCGTCTTTGTAGAGATATTGAACGTTTTTGCGGGCAACGTCGGCAAACTCAAAATTTTCACCTGAAACGAAGGTTTTTTCCATCACGCCGCCGGTGAGCAAGTTCTTAAGTTTGGTGCGCATAACAGGTTTCCTCTGCGCCGTGCGCATGAAAGAAGTCGATAAAATTTGGAAAGGTGCGTTGTCCATAACAAGGACCGACCCCACTCGAAGATCCGTAATTGATTGTGCCATATAAAAAAGTTTTAGCTTGGCGCCATTCTAAGAGTTAAACGGAAATAGTCAACCTGAGTCGACTTAAGCGTGCTTTAGCGTGCGGTGTTTTTTAAGCCCTTTCCAAACCAACTGGTGCAGATGATTTTCTGCCGGTTCACCATGAAGGAGACCGTAATTTTGAAGATTTTCTTTGCGTTTGAAGAGATAGTCTAGAAGGCTGTAGCCAAAAACCAAGAATGGAACCATGAAAAATGTCTGATTCATCTCAAGCAGGACATTGAAGACCGCATGAAGGACAATGGCGTAGAAAAGCCCTTCCGTAACCTTTTCCGCGGCAAAAACGCGATTGCTTTTCATATGTAGAAGCGTGTGGAAAAAGCTTACAAGCGGATGGCGACTTTTCCTGACTTCCTCAGACCAAATTGGATCAGCAAAGTAAGCGAGTCCATAATAATAGCCGTAAATTCCGGAGAAAAGTATGTGCGCAAAAGTGGAGAAAATGGCTCTAAATATGAATGAAATCATCATTACGTCCGTGCCTTGAAACTCCCAAATATAGTAAAAATAAAGGGCGTTTTCCACAAAGGCAAAGCCGAGCGCCGAGATTATTGAGAACTCAATTGCGTCGTCAATATTCTTGAAAAAACCTCGATCAGCATGCTTGACCACAAGGTGTTTTAAGTACTCCTCAATCACCCCCACAAACATGAAGGCAAAAAGTGTGCCGAGCGGAAGGTAAAGATGGGATGTAAAGGCAAAAAGGTCGGTCTGGAAATTGTTTGTATAGTTGAAAATGTTGGCAAAAGGCAGGTATTCCCACGACTTTTTATAAAGCAAAATAGGAATTACCGCCGCAGCGCCAAGCAGAAAGGTTTCTTTGGCTTTTGGCCTGTAGACGGGGTCTTTTTTATAGAAAATATAGCCCCAAATTGTGGCCGGAACCGCCGCAAGCATCACCGAGACTAGAATTTGTGTGAAATCCATATTGAGGTTTAATCTGTATATTGTAACATAAATTAAGCCTAATAACAAGGTCGACGGTTTAGTTTTGTGCGCGCGCACAAGCACATTTGACTTCCAAATGTGGTTTCTGTACAAGGTTGAACTGTTTAATAACTCATTGAATTATGAAAAAACTCTTAATCGGTCTTGTACTTTGTCTCTTTTTAACTGCTTGTGGGACTGAGTCGCAACCTGTTATTCAAGAAAACTGGGTTACACTCAATGCGGATTTGGCAGATGGAGGTGATTTTACTCTTCTTACTCCTTCCAAATGGAAATTTGAGCAGGGCGTAGGAATGGATTCTCAAGTTGGAACTATTTCCGGAGATGGTATAACTCTACAATTTGACTATGGCATGTATGCAGGGAATCCTATTAATGACAGTGAATTGGGAGAAAAATTAGTCGCACAAAATGAGGTTATTGACGGACTAAATGCTGTTATTGTTACACCAAAAGTGTCCGGTGATGGTGTGGTGGCACTTTATTTTGAGTCGACCGGTTCTGCTCCAAAAACTGTTCCGGTTGGTGATGAATCTTTTATCCTTGATGAACAGCATTTACTCCTTTTTGGTGAGAATTTGACTGCAGAGCAGGAAGCGATTGTTCTTCAGATCTTTAGGACAATCAAGTTCCAGCAGTAATATTTGTTGAGGTGTCTTCTTGTCAGACCTCTTTCAGCGTTCCATTTTTAACCTCATAAACAAGTGGGTCCGTGAGCACCTTAATGTGTTCGCGTGAGGTGGTGGCGATTAAACTTTGGTAACCTGTCAGGAGGCCGGCGAGGCGTTTTTGACGGCTGCTGTCCAGTTCCGAGAATACGTCGTCAAGGAGGAGGACTGGCTTTTCACCGGTTTTTTCTTCAATAAATTTGCGTTCTGCAATTTTGAGGGCAAGAACGGCGCTTCGTTTTTCTCCACGGGAACCTGTTTTTGAGAGGTCGTGGCCGGCAAGGAGGAGGGTAAAATCATCTCTGTGGGGACCGAGTGAAGTTGCGCCGTTTCTGAGGTCGTTCTCTCTTGAGGCGGCTAAGCGCTCCGGATAAGAAGCGCTGTTTATTTGGTATTCGAGAGTGAGGGTTTTGGGCGTGGACTTTGAGGCCGTTTTGGGGGCGGGGGTTGCCATAAATTGATAGTCGTCATTTAAGGTTTGCCCGAGGAAATCCATGAAAGAGCGGCGCGCATGCCAGATTTTTTCAGCTTCCACCGCAAGGCGCGTGTCCCAAACGTCCAACTCCGGAGGGCGCGCGCGCCCGAGCGAAACCAGCTTTAAAAGTGCATTTCTGTGGTCAAGCAAGCGCTGAAACGTGGAAAAAGATTCAACGTAGCCATCGTTTAACTGAAGTAATAGTCGATCCATGTATTTTCTGCGTTCGGCGGGACTGCCGTCAATGAGACCTAAATGTTCAGGAGTAAACAAAACCACTCTAAAATTTCCCAAAAATGATTTTGGAGCCTCAACTTTTGCCCCTTTTTTCACCTTTTTCATCTCCGGATTTCTCTGCAAAAAAACCTCGAGCTTAGTTTCACGGCCGTTTTTCTCTACTACGCCGCGGATCCGGCCATGCGGACTGTCCCACTTCAAGGTATCCAAACTTTTGACAGCCCTAAAAGACTTCCCCAGCGCCAAAAATGCAATGCTTTCAAGAAGGTTGGTCTTCCCTTGCGCGTTTAGGCCAAGCAAGACCGTGGTTTTTGCGCTTAAATTGAGCTCTAAGCTTTTATAATTGCGGAAATCTTCGAGTTTTAAGGTTTTTAGGATCATTTTTTGCGACTGCTTGGCAGATATTTTTAGCCGTGCTTATAGTTGATGGTTTAGTGTCAACTGTCAACTATCAACCATGAGTGACTGCGATCAAGATTTGCTCAATCGAGCGTAGAAAATCCCTGATATGGATCTCTTCTGCGCGGCGCAGTCTGGTGCGTCTTTTCCTGCGCGCTGTGCAAGTGACTTGCAAACTTCAAGTCAATTGTATGTGCAATCTTGTGGTGTTCCTTGCAAAGTGGAACCATGAATGCCGGATCATTGTTTGCCTGCAGTCCAAAGCGGATTTTATGGTGAATTTCTTCGGCCGGTTTGGTGCAGCCGTGAATGGCGCACTTTTTTCCGTATTTTTCGTGAAGGAGGTCGCGCGTTTCTTTGTTTTTGTATCTTGTTACAGGAGGGTGGGTCTCTCCGCTCAAGCGCTCATGGGTCTCCTGTATCTTTTCCTCTGTCCTTTGATCTCTTTGTTTTAAAAGATCAAGGAGAATTTCATTAACATCCTGTTTCTGTTCGTGGAGGCGGTTGAGTTCCAGAATGACTTCCTTCGAAAGAGCGGGATTCAGTTTTGGAGGTTCTTCAAAAAATTCTTCTTGTTTGTTTTGTTCCCGGGAACAAAGTTTTTCATCTCTTGCCATGGTTTCTAAGACTTCTCTGGAATGAATCTCTGCAAGGGTTGCAAGCTCGGCTTGATTTTCCTTTGTTGCAATTGATGCAACCTTTGCAAGTTTACTTACACTTACCTTTCCTTCAACAAGTACCTCTTTAAGATCCGGCTTATCTTCAAAAGTTCTATGAAGAGATAAAACTCTTTTAACTTGGTCTTTACTCACTCCGCCAAGGACTGCTGCAAAATGATAGATACTTTGGAAGCCTTCCTTCTCATAAAGACGTCTGTGATTCACCTCCGGCAAAAGCCCAATGAATTTATTTCTCCACTCTCTTGCTTCTTTTCCATATCTTCGGCAGAGCGCCAACAAATCTTGGTCTGAAATTGGCAATGGATTGTCCATAGGATTATGAGGTTAGGAATTGTGTAGAAGAATAATGCCTAAAAAACCATGAAAAATCAACTCAAAATAGGCCGTTTCCACTGGACGAAACAGCACAATTATTACGTAGTCGCCAACCGCGGAAAATGGCTTGCGTAAGCCAAAAATCGCCTCATTAAAACCCGCCCAAAAAACACGCACCCTCTGCCGCCCTTGTGCCCGGGCACAAAGAAAGTCGTCAAAAATTCCGCCGCCCACCAGTGGCCCGCCCCACCGCACCCCTCATTCCTGTTGCCACTTCCGCCCCGAACCCGTATAGTTTGCGCACAAATAACCATAGCTTATGTCAGACCACAACCCTCCAGACCCAAAAGATCCTCTTTACCCCATGAGACACTCCTGTTCGCATGTGCTTGCGCAGGCGGTACTTGAGATGTTTCCGGATGCAAAACTTGGCATTGGGCCGGCAATCGAGAACGGTTTTTATTACGACTTTCTCCTTCCGCGCACACTAATTCCGGAGGACTTGCCAATCCTTGAGGATAAGATGAAAAAAATCATAAAAGAGGGGCAGAAATTTGAGCGCCATGAAGAAACTCCGGAGCATGTTTTTGAATTTCTGAAAGAGGCCGACCAACCCTTTAAGGCTGAAATGGCCCGCGAATTTGCGGACAGGGGCGAGACAATTTCTTTCTACAAAAATGTGGACAAAGACGGAAAAGTGAGGTTTGTGGACCTTTGCGAGGGTGGACACGCTGAAAGCACGCGTGAGATTGGAGCATTTAAACTGCAAAAAATTGCGGCGGCGTACTGGCGCGGAGATGAGAAACGCCCGCAAATGCAGAGAATTTACGGCCTTTGTTTCAAGACAAAAGAGGAGCTTTTTAATCACCTTGAGATGCTTAAGGAAGCCGAAAAGCGCGACCACAGAAAGCTCGGCAAAGAACTTGAAATTTTCATGATTTCCGATGAAGTTGGAGCGGGCCTCCCGCTTTGGCTGCCCAATGGCGCGGTCATGGTTGAAGAGATTGAAAAACTGGCAAAAGAAGTCGAGTTTGACGGTGGTTATGACCGAGTGAGAACGCCGCACATTACAAAAGGTTCGCTCTATTTAAAGTCGGGCCATTTGCCTTATTACGCGGAGTCCATGTTCCCTCCAATGAAGATGGACAACGAGGAGTATTACTTGAAGCCAATGAACTGTCCGCACCACCATTTGATTTATGGAAATAAGACCAGATCTTACCGCGACTTGCCTGTGCGGCTTGCGGAATATGGTCATTGTTACAGGTTTGAGGATAGCGGCGCTCTGTTTGGGCTTATGCGTGTCCGTTCAATGTGTATGAACGACGCTCACATTTACTGCACTCCCGAGCAGTTTGAGGACGAATTTTTGCGAGTGATTGAAATTTACAAGAATTATTTCCGGATTTTTGGCATTGAAAAGTATGTAATGCGTTTGTCATTACATGACAAAGAAGGGCTTGGTAAAAAATATGTAAATGAGCCTGAAATTTGGCTTGATACAGAGGAAAAAGTCCGTCATGCCATGAAAAAGTCCGAGGTAAATTTTGTTGAAGTTGCTGGTGAGGCCGCTTTTTACGGACCAAAAATTGATGTGGAAATTTACTCGGCAATTGGACGGGAGTTTACGCTGGCCACAAATCAGCTCGACTTTGCAGTGCCAAAACGCTTTGGCTTAACTTATGTGGACAAGGACGGAACCGAGAAAACGCCGCTTTGCATTCACCGCGCACCACTCTCCACTCATGAGAGGCTCATTGGCTTTTTGATTGAGCATTTTGCAGGTGCTTTCCCAACTTGGCTCGCACCCGTGCAGGTGGCAATCCTGCCCGTTTCAGACAAATTTACAGATTACGCCAAGCAAGTTGAGGGCGACTTAAAAGCCGCCGGTGTTCGCGTGATTTTGGACGCCGACGAGCTCAGTCTTGGCAAAAAAATCCGCAATTCCGAAATGAAAAAAATCCCTTGGCTCCTTGTAATTGGTGAAAAAGAAGTTGCTGATGGCACCGTTGCCGCACGCTCATATCATACAAAAGAGCAAACCGTGATGGGGCTTGCGGAATTTGTTGAGTGCGTGAAAAAAGAGATTGAGGGGAGAGAGCTACCGAAGGGGAAAATTAGTGAGTAGAGCCACTACTACCACCGCCGAGTCCTCCAAAATTGAAATTCCAACCCGAGCTACTACTATCATCTCCGCCACCTGCTCCACCGTCACCGTGCGGCGCTTCCGGTTCGTGCTCTCCATGTTCTTCATGCTCTCCATGTTCTTCATACTCTTCATGGCCGCCATGACCGCTATGATCATGTCCATGATGTCCCGGCACATAAACATTCATTGTATGTGACTCCTTCATCTTTTGAGCTCTAAATGCACGGACTTTAGCTTGTGATTCACGCCTAACTTCTTCATATGTCTTTCCGCCTTCGGCCTTAACTTTTTCAAAGTGCCTTTGATGATCTTGTCTGATTCTCCCTATAAGTTTTTGCAATCTGTCCGGATATCTTTTAATGATATTACCGGCAACAGTACCTGCCACTTGGTATAATTCATCCGGTGTTTTAGGCTCGTTTACCGGTGTTTTGCCATCAGACAAAACTCCAAAGACCTCCTTCCCGTAGTCTCTTTTCATGCGTTCCACTATTTCTCCAACCTTGGCTTTGTCGTCTTTCTTGAGACTGCCGTTAAATAAAGGATCAAAAAATACCGGATCCAAATCTCTTAAGTACTGTTGAACTTTATACAAATGTTCACGGCAAGTTTGAGGCTGTCCTTCTCCTCCTCTTCCATACATCCCTTTATAAGCTTCAAAAGAACGAGGTCTGGCATCCAAAGATGTAGCATCATCCATCCTGAAGAGATCTTTGTCTTCCGTGTACATTTTCCTTCCCATGATTCCATCAAAACGGACAAATGATCCTATAAATCTCTGTAAATCCTGCGGTGATTGTGCACCAGGATTTTCAGCAAAATTATCCAAATAAAACAGCATTGCAACTGTAATATTTTGCGCTCCTGTTAGTGGTAATTTATATCCGGTACCATATCTCTTAAACAATGCTTCCACGCTGGCTTCACTCATATGACCTGCATAGCCAACTATGTCATCGTGATCCAGCCCATTTCCCTGTGTAATGGTTTTGTCTATACGCTGTGTGACTTTAGGCAAAGTCATACATTCCGAATGGTACCATTCCAAAAATGTGGTGTAATCAAGCTCCGCGATTTCTTGCAAGTCTTCTCTTGTTGGTTTTTTACCGCGTTTAGTTGCGGAAGCAAAATATTCAAGAGGCGGGTAAAGGTTTAAATGTTTTCCATCTATTGCGGATCCACGATCCATGGAAAGCAGTCCACATGCCATTCCTTGGATTAAAAAGTAGAGCTTCTCTTCCGGATCCAATTTTCCTTTTGTGATTGCAAAATCTATCACTCCTTCATAAAGAATTGGATCGACTTTTGCTCCATGCTCACCTTCTTTTTTAGGGCGTTTGTACTCCTTTAATGCATCTTTCAAAATTTTACTTAAGCCATCCTCTTGCTCAGCCCATGCATCACAGTCCTTTTCAAAAGAAGCTTTCTTGCTGTCATATGCCGAACTGCTTTTGTTCTTCATTGTGGTGTAGTAATCCATATCTCCCCACATTGCATACATGGCGGTACGCAGACTTTTTTCAAGTTGTATGTAATTTGCCAGGTTGTATTCCGTTGTAAGTGGAATGTCCACCATGTTCTGGAATCTGTTGAATTGGGCCCAAAGTTCAGGTTTGTCAAATCTTAATCGCCCATTTTCAGCAAGCAATTCCATACACCCGCGCAACTCATCTTTATTGCTTGTTGTGTGAGCAATATGCTCAACATGCCACATTTCATATTGTCCATACATCTCCTTGAAATGACTCCATTCATGATGATCGGCCTGTTCCACTTCTTTTTCAAATTCATTAGGCAGCTGTTTTAATTCACTTAATTTTGGTATTTTGCTAAACAAGTCATTGTCAAGCGTTTTGAATGCCTTTGAACCAAATTTAGCCGCACGTCCTTTTGCCGCTCTTTCGTGACGGCGTGTTGTCCATTCCGTAACGGTGTGCCAAATATGTGTTACATCTACTGGAGCAAGCCACAGATATTCCCATTTTCCTCCTGCTCTAGGTTTGGTTGGATCCAAGGTTGCCATCTGAGCAGTAATTTTTTCATTGAGTGCGAGAAGATTTTTCTCCAAGAAAGGTCTTGTCTCTCCCATTTCACGGTGACACATATCCATAGCCTGCTCCAATGACAAGGCTAATCTTTTAGCTTCTTCTTCATCCGCAGGAATTGTCCGGAGAAGCTCCAATTGCCCCGCCAAGCCTCTTGGAATATCAACCACCTTACCGCCTCTCAGCTGTATTTGTGCTTTAATTTCTTCCTCCACTTCTTCTTCGTATTCTTTTCCATGTTGGTCTCTTTTCTTAATTTTTCTCTTAACCTTTCTTGTCATTGTATCTTTTCCTTCCAACATACTCTCAAACAGGTCTGACATTTGTCTGCTATTTGCGAGCGAAGATCTTGTTTTCCTTGTGTGTTCAATTTCGCCTTTTATTTTTCTTATCTCATCATCTCTTTCAATGTCCTCACCTTTCTTTCTTTTCTCAGCAATCTTTGCCGCCAAATATGCCTCCTCCTTTTCCAAAAGCTCATCAATTCTCGGAAGAGTCTCGTCTATTCTTTTGGCATATTCTGCTGCTATTGGATCTATTTGAGATTTTTTAATATATTTCAATTGATCCAACTTTGATTTCAAATAACCTATTGTGGGTTGATTTTTTTCCGGTTCCCGAGCCACATTCAAGGAGTCCTCAAGCCTGTCTATATCTTCCCAAATCAATTTGTATTCTTTGAGCCTTTCTTCAGGGAGCACCATTGTAGGATCTTTTGACATAAGATCCGGCAATGATGAGATCATTGCCCTTGTCCCTTCTATCATCTCAATCCAATTGTCTTTCACTCCTTCATAACCTTTTGGCGTGCGTTCTTCCCATTCTTCCCTCAACCATTTAAGACGAGCGTCATAATCCGCCCTGAGCTGTGCTTCAATGTCTTTTAAGATCTTTCCTCTTACAATTATTAAAGCTGACATTGCATCTTTTGCTCTTTCAATAAGCACGGATTTCTTTTCTCCCATTGCCTTCGCAAAAACTCCATCCAGCTTTGCCTTGGCTGCACTGTCAAGGGTGTCCCATTTTATTTCTTTTTTGAATTCCTCATATTTGTCAATTATATCTTTTAATGCGGCTTTCCCTCTTTCTGATTTTGGATCAAATGCTGGACCCATAATCAGTTCCTTAATTTTCTCATACTGATCTATCAAACTCTGTACACCATTCAATTCTTTTATTGACTCTTCCCATCTTGTATACATGTCTGCAATTGCGTCCATATTGCTTCCTGCGTAAGGGGTTTGTGTCCCTGGCATAAGCTTTTTAACTTCTTCAACAATGCTTGCATAAGAACCTTCCCCTCCGTAAGGATGATTTTGCTTACCTCTTGAGTCTGGTGTGTTATGTAATGCATCATCAATATGCTTTGGTAATTTTTCCGTATCTTGTCCTTTAGGGCCTTGACCGCTCCCAGAAGCTTTTTCTGCTTGATCCGGCGCCGCACCCGGTGCTCCGGGATTGCCAGGTGCACTGTTCGCAAAAAGCTGGAACACTTCCCCTAGGAAGAGATTTTTTTGAATTTCGCGGTAATGGTCGGCGTATCTATTTATCATGGTTTTTGTGATGCTGCTCCCGAGGAGCGGGAGGAGAGAGTAGCTTAGGGTTCAGGTAGGCTGGGGCCTAAGCGGACTTTCTCCTCACAATCACTGTCCATGATGCCATTACAGGCGTAGGAGTGTGATTGTAGCATCTATTTTTATTTTTGTAAAGGTTTGTGTTTTAAGGTTATTTTTTAGGTGTTTTTAATTTTTCTACCTCTTTCTTTGCCTCTGCCAGCGTCTTTTCTGCGGCTTCTTTATCTGACTTTGCCTTTGTGGCTGCGGCTTCTGCTTCTGTAGCTGTTTGTTGCAGGGCTAAATCTGTTGATGCAGCTGTTGCTGCTGCTTTTGCCTTTGCTACCGCTTCATCAGCAGTTTTTTGCACTGTAGTTGTTTCCGTTAATTTAGTCGTAGCTTTTGCTACTTCCTCCTCTGCTGTCTTCAAAGCTAATTCTTCTTTTGCAGATTCTTCCGGAGCATTTCTTTTGGGGTTATTTTCACTCCCTGTCTCCTCCTTACTTAATGTTGCAGCCCTAAGCCCCTTATAAATTCCGTTTTTCTCACTCTCGCTTGAGAGGGCGAATCGTTCAGCGCTGTTTTCATCTAGCATTTTCTCTATTGTTCTCTTGTCTTTTTCACCTCTTGAAGACGCTCTTTCTATTTCCGTTAATTTATTCGTAGCAGCCGTTTGTTTGGACTCCTCCCCTCCCCATTCTCCCTGTTTTACCATTCCTTTTATTTTATTTGCAAGTTCACCAATTTGATCATTTGAGATAGTATCTCCATTTAAAATGTCTCTTACTTCTTGCAGGAGCGTTTTGGGGCTTATTCTGCTTGAGTCCGGTTTGCCACCGCCAACAGAGAAGAGCTTATAAATTGGGCTGTCCTTACCTAATTTATCTCCTATAGTCTCAATTTCTTTTTGCAGTCTTCCGCCTGATTCAAAGTTTCTCATCCCGGCATCAAGTGCGTTATACATAAGCATGGGTGAAACCGGTACTGGGTCTCCCCCTTTGACTGCAACCGGCACTGTTGTTGCATACAGCGGCAGTTTGATTGCAAAGTCTTTGATTTTGTCGGCAAAGCCTTTGACACTGTCTGTGAGGCCTTGGGCGTAGGTGTCTGAGGCGGCGGCAAAAGTGCCCATCCAAATAACAACCACGGCTGCAATTGCGATTATAAATTGAGGCAAGTTGTCTATTCCGGAGACCAAGAATTTAACGGACATTACATCCCCAAGTTGGGCGCTGTTCAGACTTGTGTTCACGGAAATTGCTGTCCATGCGTCGAGCAACATATAACCCATACTCATGCTAAGACCCACTAAAATTGGGGAAATCAAATGTTTTATTACTTTCTTGGTAATGTCTCCACCGCCGCCAAGCCATTCTTTGGCTTGCGGGACCACATAGAAGAATACGGCCAACGGTGAAAGTGCCAATGCAAGCCATAAAACCAAGATGCGAGTCAACAATATAATTCCAAGGACAACATAAGATATTGCAAAAATCAGATGCAGAAATACTGAAAAAACCATGTTCACTGTAAGACTTGTCCAATCCGTTATTGCTTCCGCCTTGAGGAGTCCCAATTCTCCCAACTTACCCATATTGACGGCCATAATAAGCCCCATATTATTTTTATTTATGTTCTGGAAATATTCTGCTGAAATTGTACTGTCAAGATCCGAATATATGCCGGTCTCATCTTCTCCACAGAGGATCTGCGCTGTTATAGGAATTTGCTTTCTGGATGCTTCTTTCTCATCATCCGTACTTCCTGTAACTTGGTAAGGGTTTCCCTTTGAATCTTCACATACAGCCTTATAAAATTCGGCTCTCACTTCTGAAAAATTATAGTCGCCAACCTCAGGCAGGGAGAAAGCAACGGTGGTTCCCATATTAGCGGCATCTATGGCAAGAGTCCCAAGTACCAGCGTGAAATTTACAAGTACAAGTCCAATTACAATCCTAGGGAGCATAGTTTTGATGGCTAGATCACCCTCACCGCCTCCAAAACCAAGAACGTTGTAAAGTGCTACAAAGAGGAGCACCAGCACAAAAGCTATGTTTACCAGATTGCGCACCATCACCCAAATTACTAAAAGGCGTTCCTGCATACCGGGGCCAAGAATCATGTCCGTATCGAGTAAGTCGCCAAGAATAAGGAGAAATGGCCAGAGTAGCATGTCCAAAAAGTTGATCATCAGGCTTAGCATTGTTGCAAAAGTTTGCTGCGTGGTTTGGGTTACGTCCTGTGGCGTACCTGCTGCAAATGCGGTATGAGGCAAGAGAGACAGTGTGAGTACAATTGCGACTAATGGCAAAATCCATTTTTTCATGATAAGAAGATGTTATTATTTTGAAGTGCTATATATAAACTTGTACCTGCAAATCCGGCGGCCGCCACTGCGGCTCCAATTCCGGCGCCGATAGCGGCGCCGCCCATTCCACCGGAACTTGTGCCCCCGCCACTTGAAGCCATTTGCTTCCTTTGAAGAGCTAATTTTCTATCTTGGTCGTCTTTTTTTCTCTGATCTTCTTTGCACTGCGCTTCCCTTTTGGCATCATTTTCTTGGCTTTCTCTAATTTTCTTCTCATAATTTCCCACTCTTGCCTCCGTTGCGGCCTTTGCGGCTGTATTTGTTACAGTCAAATGTCCACTTTCCCCTCCCAAACGTGGTGCCAGAGGATATTGCATTGCCACCTTTGCACTTTTCATATCTCTTAGAGCCCTATCTGCGGCAAGCGCTGCACCCATTTTTTTTATTCCAAGCAGATTTGCCATCATGGCGGCACCGGCAGCAGCAATTGCGATTTTTTTGTTTTTTTCTCCTGAATTGGTGTCTTGTGTAATCGCGGCGCGTAAGATTTCTTCTTCCGTAACAGGTATAAGCGTTGGGTCTATTTTGGCCTGTCCATATTCTCCAGGAAGTTGGGATCCATAGACATGGCCCGCTTCTACAGGTTCGGATGGGATTAAGTCCAATGAATCCACGTCAAATTTAACTTCAGCTTCTCCGGCCTTTGGGTCAATCACATCGACTATAATTCTGTCCGATTCTATCCTTGGAGGATTTTTCACCAAATAACCTTGTGACTCCAAATCCGCAACTTTGTTCAGTGAAGCCTGTTCATTGATCACTTCGTGATAATCCGTTGTAGCGGAGCGCAAGCTTGGAGAAAGCAGGGTTAGACCGGAAGTACTTGCCGGCAAATTGTTTTTTGTAAGAATTTGATTGAAGTTTCTCCCGTCCGTACTTGCCAAAAGGACCTGTCCTTTCAGGTTGAGTTTGTGAAGCGCGTCCTTTTCAGCGCCGGATAAGGTTTGTTTTTGAATTAAATTGTCAACTTGGGTTTTTCTTGCATTTTCTACAAAGTCGACTAATTTTTCGGTGCGTTCCTCTGCGGAAAGCATATACCAGTTTGCTGAATTTTGAGTTTCACATTCTCCGTAAAGCTCCTCATACGGCGCGTCAAGCACGGCCGAGCCCCCTCGCATTTTGAGGGCTATCAGATCTGAAAAAGCGGTTTGTGAAGGAAGGTAGATCATCCCGGCTTGTTGTTAGGCGTTTCTGGAAGAGATACTAATTTCTTATCAAGAGGTTCAACTTGTCCGTAGCCAACGCCTGTTTCGCCATTTGGTCCGGTTTGAATAAATTCTCTTTGGCTAGCGGGTCCAACCCCACCCACATCAGGAAAAACGCGTGCCCATTCGGATAGATCTTCTTCAATTTTCTTTTTTGGTGTTCTGCGAATTTCCTCGGGAAGGTCCTTGTAAGAAACCCCAATTTCTTCAAGAGTAAGAGGCACGTCTTTTCTGAGCAGAGTTTTCACCTTATTGTTGTAGACCGAGAAAATTTTCTCGGCAAAAGTTACATAAATTCGTGCCACTTGAGGTCTGTTTTTCACCTTGCTTTTCCAACTTTGAATAAATGCCGCTCTTTCCGCATCTTTTTCCGCATCTTTGTCTTTGAAAATTCCTCTTACCATTCTATCCGGTGTTTTAACCGTGCCTCCAAGACCTTCGCTTAATTGTCCACCTGCAACCGCTTGGGCGGCACCAAACCAAAACATTGGATTTACCACGGCCAACTTAGGATCTACAGCAAAGTTGGCAGCCATAGTAAGCCATCCATTTGCCCCCACAAGTAAGCCGGCAATCCCTTTGTACGTCAAAATTCTACGGGCTGAGAGGAAATGTCCGACTCGTCTTTCAGACCTGTATTTTATTCTTTCTGCGTTTATTTTTTCTTGTTTCTCCACTCTTTCCGCAATTGCCGGATCTCCAATGCGTGAAAGTAAATTTTTCAGCTCTTTATCATCTCCCAATCTTTTAATTTCTCCTTGTAGCATCTCTTGGCACTGGCTAACTGTCACATAGCCGTTCTCAACCATTGCCATCATGAGGTCCGGGAAATTTTTGTCGTCCTTTAGGCGTTTTAGGAGTTCATATCTGTCTTTTTGTTTTATCGACTGTAGCATAAGCACAAAAGCCGCTGCGTCGTTACCTTTCAGGTTTTGCATATTACGCACGTAAGAAACCACCAGCTCCCAATCTTTTCCTTCCATCCCGTTTCCTTTGATCAATTTTTCTAAAACCATGTAGGTATCAGGTTTCACTTCTCCCACAATTTCCTTCCTATATTTGTCTTTGAGACGTTCTGGCAAAACGTCCAAATCCAAAAGCAAAGCTGGAATATTTGCCGATTTTAGCTTCAAGATCACGTCCTTTTCCATGGCATCCAGTGCTGCATCTGTAACAATTTTCCCTGATTTTCTGTCTTTTTGCACACTTATTGCCAGATTTAAACGGCCTTGGAGGCTGTTCATAATTGCCTGCTCATATTTTGCCAATTCCACGTTGTCCTCTATTTTCAATTTCCCAAGTTCCTTCCTGAGTTCTTGTCTTTTTTGTTCAAAAGCCTGCTCAATGGCATTTTTTCCCATTTGTTCAAAATCGTTAGCTATGGTCCAAGATTTGGCTGAAAGTGAGTAGTCCCGATTCCTTCTTGTTTCTTCTTGAACTCGTCCTTGTTCTGAATTTGGATTGTTGAAAGTCATAATTTTTTAGTTTAATCTAAGTAAACGGACCAGCGTGTCCATAATGCTTGGCTTGGCGCCTTCCCACTCAAGAATTTGAGTGATGAGATAGTTTCTGAGAGAAACTGGATTTGTGCCCATGAGAGGAATTGTAACCTCGGGATGGAGGCGTTCATTTGTGAGAAGATGGAGCTCGTCCAGATTAGGTAAGTCATGCAGAATCCAGAATTTTTTGATATTGCTATATGGGAATTTCAGATTGCCGAATTTGATTCCATACTCGGAGATAATCACTTGTACCATTTCCGGTTTTCTTCTGTGTTCCAAGATTAGGACCACCGGTAAAAGCACAAACACAAGCGCCATTGTGATGGAGCCTGTAAAATATGCGTAAATGAGAAGGAGCAGGTCCGCTGTGCCCATTACGGCAAACCAAACAGTACCGCGTTCGTACCTCAAAAAGCTTGGTGCAGACCAAGCGGCCAAGGGTTTTTCAAACGCTTCTTCAGAAACAAACTTTTGTTTTTGTTTTGCCATGCCGTGGATTTTTTATTTTTAATCTTATTATTTTATCACAAAACGTGATTTTTCTCAAGAGCGATCGGTGGCACAAAAGGTGGTACAAAAAAGGCCCCCGCGTGCGGGGGCCTTTAATCTGTAAAACTTAGTCGTCCATTCCGTCTGTGCTGTTTAGTACTTTCTTGTGTAAGGCAGAAGTGCCATTTCACGAGCCACTTTGATGGCGCGGGAAAGCTCTTTTTGCTGGCGCAGTGATACGCCCGTGTAGTAACGCGGTACAATGCGGCCAAACACCGAGAGATAACCTCTGAGCGTTCCCAAGTCTTTGTAGTCTATGAATGCAGGGACTACGGGACGAGGTGTTTTCTGTGATTTAACTTTTCTTGTCATAAGGTTTGAGATTAAAACATGTTATCGTCCTCAATGTTTGCAGCTAGTGCGCCATCTCCGGCTGGAGCTGCATCAGGGGCGTCTCCGGCAAGGATTTCAGGTTCGCCACCGGCTACAACGTCGCCATCAGGGATGTATTCAACTTCCTCACCGGGTTTGCGCTTTTCCAAAATAATCATGTCTTGAAGCACAATTTCCGTGCGGAAACGGCGTGTGCCGTCCTCAAGATCCCAGCTGCGGGTCTTAAGATAACCTTCAACGTAAACCAACATACCTTTCCTGATGTGCTGTTTGCAGATTTCAGCAAGTTTTGCCCATGCAACGCATTCATGAAATTCTGCCGAGGAACGTTTTTCACCGCCGCTTGTGGTCCACTGACGGTTTGTGGCAAGACCAAAAGTCACAATCGACTGTCCACCTGTTGTGGTCTTGAGCTCCGGATCTCTTGTAAGATTTCCGATAAGTATCACTTTATTGACACTTCTCATAAAATAAAAAGTTAAGAATTATAGGGATTAGATTATGTCTTTGTCCTCAATGATAGCCTTCAATTTTTCATCGAGCTTGTTGTCTTCTCTTTCTGTCGACTTTTCAGCTTTTGGCTTTTTAGTGCGAACTTTTTTGTCCAATTCTTCCGCAGGATTGCTAAGCGCGGGACCCGCCGTACCGGTGCGACCGTTTGCCGTTTTTGCCATCATAACTTCGCCTTCGTAGCGGAGTAAGGTGTAAGAATCAGGGACTTTGATGAGAAGATGGCGGAGCACGCCTTGTTGAAGACCTAGGTCTTTTTCAAGAACCCCGATGCCTTTTGCCTCTCCGGTGAAATTTAGAATTGCATAGTAGCCGCGGTCTTGTCCTTTCATGCGGTACGCCAAGTCACGAATACCCCAAATGTCCTCGTCCACAAGCTCAAACTTGTGCTCGGTTACGGACTCCTTAATTTCCTTTAACATTTTCTCGGTCTCCTTGTCCGTATATTTTGGACTCAGGATAACCATTAATTCATATTTCATATCTGTTTGGTTAGCCCCCCGAGGTCTGTGCGCTATGCGCGGCGCTCGGAAGACAGATAAAGCGCGGAGAGATTAGCATGTAGATGAGGGGAGAAGCAAGGGAATTTTAGAGGGGAAGGTTGGGACGGGTGGTTGGGGACGACTTTTGTTAGAGGCGATTTTTGATTTCTCGTGCCAGTCAGTGCCCGGGCACGGAGACCCTCAAGGTTTTTGCTGATTTCTGCGGATTTTCCGATGCGCGTTTTTTGGCTTGCGCAAGCCGTTTTGGAGGGTTGGTGATTGCGAAATAATTGGCCCGCGCCGTCTAGCGGAAGCAGCCTATTTTGCCTTGATTTTTCTGATGTTTTCGGGCATTATTCTTCTACACAATTTCTAACCTTATAATCTTATGGACAATCCATTGCCAATTTCCTTGCCTCCGGAGAAGCAAACTTTGATTCCTGTTTTTGCCCCAATTCTCATTGAAAACATTGAACAAATTCCAGACAAAGACTTGTTGGCTCTTTGTAATAAGTACGGAAGAGAGGCAATCCTTTGGAGAAAGAAATTCATTGGCCTTCTTCCGGAGGTAAACCGCCGCCGTCTTTATGAAAAAGAAAACTTTCAAAGCATTTATCATTTTGCCGCAGTAAGCGCAGGAGTATCCAAAGACCAAGTGGACAGAGTCTTAGGCCTTTACAAAACATTTGAAGACAAACCTGATCTTAAAAAAGTCTTGGTTGAGGGAACTGCAAGTATAAGTAAGCTTTCCCGTATTACCAAAATAGCTACAAGGAAGAATCAAGCCTATCTTGCAGTCCAAGCGCAAACAAACTCACGAAAAGTTTTGGAAACAATTGCAAAAGATGAAATTGAAGCCCGTGCCCGGGCACGGGAAGAAAACCAACTCTTTAAAGAGAAACCGAAACTTAATTTTGAACTCCCTGACGAGGTGATCGCTGAATTAAACCGCCTCCACAAAATAGACAAAGACGTTGGTAAACTTCTTCAAGAATTTTTTGACCAAAAAAACAAGGAAATTGAACAAAAAGAGCAAGAACTTTCCACTCGCGCCCGCGAAGAGACGCATCTCCCTTCACGGAACTACTACAAAAAAGCTATCCGTGATTTTCTGCACGAAAAATACGGTACAAAGTGCGCCATCCATGGATGCACAAAACCGGCTGAAGAAATTCACCATAAAATCCGTTTCGGACTTCAAGCAAACAATGATCCGGCGTATCTTGTGCCGCTCTGCGCTGAGCACCACAAGATTGCACACTCGATTGACATTCAAGTGACTGAGCATTGGGAAAAGTAGAGCGCATGGATGCTTGCGTGCGGCGATAGCGCAAATGCTTACGCACCCTTTAGGGTTCCGTCCTTAAAGAGTGTTTTTCATGCCCACTTCACTTTCCCGAGCAGATATGCGGTGGCCTCGGGGCCGCGGAGGCGGCGGAAGCGGGCATCTAGAACAGGAAGGGGATGGAGATTTTCCGTGAGACTTCCAACGGTAAAAGGCACGCCGTAGCGGCCATTTAGAAATTCTTCGTCGTTCTCACCGGAGAGGGGCTTATCCCCAATTACCAAGATGTCTTTTGGGTCTATACCAAGAAAGTCGGCCCATCTCTTAATGGCCTTGCCTTTACCGCTTTCTTTGGAGATCAAAATGTTGCCGATTCCGGAATCTTCAACCAAAATTTCGTCCTGAAGACCCATTTTTTTGAGGAGAGTTCGGAGACGAGATGCAATATGACGCGAGATAATTTGAACAAGACGGGGGAAAAGGTAAGTCCAGCTTGGATAACGGGTTACAAGGCAGTGATCACGAATAACAACATCAATGTGACCGCCAAATTTGTCCTTAATGAAGGCCTCAAGTGCCGCGCGCGCAATTAGTTTTTCCGGCCAAGGAATTTTGAAAAAGGGTTCATAGTCGCCCTTTTTGGGGTGATATGAATAGCCCGCGCCGCCATTTTCAGTAATTGCCACCCAAAGTTTTTTCTCTTTCAGAGGGTCCGCGGCGGCGGAACAAATGTGCTCCAAATGGCTCTCAATATGGTTTATGGGCCGCCCCGTGCAGAAGGCTTTTGGAATGCGCTCGGGAATTGCCACAAGCGCCTCACGCATAAAATGCGGCACTATAAACCTTGCAAAATGCGTCAGCGTCCCATCTACGTCGAATGCAACCGCTTTGTAGGAGTGCGCGAGGGCTTCTTCGAAGGCTTTTTGACGAGCGACTTTGAGGGCTTGCTTGGGATTGTTTGCGTTGGTCATGCGCAGAGCATATCTCATGCGCAAAAACATGGCAAAGATTTGTGCGCGCGCACAAAGTACAGTGACGTTGCGCCCGGGCACGGAAATTTAGAACCCTATTTACTTATTAGACAATACAACATATAATTTGCTTGTTTTCAAATTGCTATGAGTCAATGTGATACATGTGGAAATAGTGAATGTCCACCCTTTGGTGGCGGTGAAGGGTGCTGCTCCGCGTGGGAACCTCAAAAAGAGCATGGTGTTTGTGACATGTTAGGACTTACACCAGGGGAAGTTACTTGTGACACATGTTCTCTTTTCCGGTTAGCCTTATCGGGCAAGCTTAGAGATATGTTGGGTGATTTGCAATTATCATAAACTCTCTAGTCGATCTTCTTAAGTTCACTCAACGCATTAAGGGCTTCGAGGGGCGTGAGAGTGTTTGGGTCGAGCTGTTTTAGGCGTTCGAGGGCGGGGTGGGTGAATCTCTCATGGAGAGGTGCGAGAGAGGCTTTGGAGCCGGCAAAAATGTCCAGTTGGTTTTCTTCTTTTTGGGCGGGAGTGGGAACTTTTTGGTTATTTTCAAGAGAGTGGAGGAGCTCTTTGGCACGGGTGACAAGATCATGAGGGAGTCCGGCCAGACGGGCCACTTCAATTCCGTAACTTTTGTCGATTCCGCCTTCACGGATCTGATGCAAGAAAAGTACACCTGTGGGGGTTTCTGCAATGTCGACTGAATAATTTTTGGCGCGGGGGAGCTTCTCAGCGAGTTCAATAAGTTCGTGGTAATGGGTTGCAAAAAGGCTGAAGGCGCGGGTTTTATTGTGAAGGTGCTCAAAGATGGCCCAAGCCAAACTGAGACCGTCATAAGTTGAGGTGCCACGGCCCACTTCATCCAAAATTATGAGACTTTTCTCGGTTGCGTGGTTCAAAATATATGCCGACTCTTGCATCTCCACCATAAAAGTGGACTCGCCGCGGACAAGGTTGTCACTGGCGCCAACACGGGTAAAAATCCGATCAAAAATGCGCAGGCGGGCCTCGCGGGCGGGCACAAAAGAGCCAATCTGGGCCATGAGCACAATCAGAGCAACTTGGCGCAGATAAGTAGACTTTCCGCTCATGTTGGGACCTGTAATCAGCTTAATCTCAACCTGATCATGAATAAAAAGGGCATCATTTGGGATAAAAGCTTCTTCTGCGGTCATACTTTCAACAACTGGGTGACGGCCGCCGCGGATCTCCAAAATATTGTCTGAAGTCAAGGTTGGGCGTGTGTAGCGTCTGCGAACCGCGGCGGCCGCCAAGGCCACCACAGTATCTATCTTTGCAATTGCCATGGCGTTGTCTTTGATCTCCCGCACAAAAGAAATCGCCTTGTCACGGAGGCACAAAAAGAGCTCGTATTCCAAGGTTTTTGATCTTTCCTCGGCAGTGAGAACTTTTTCCTCGTACTCCTTAAGCTCCTCAGTCACAAACCTCTCCGCATTGGCAAGAGTTTGTTTTCTGATGTAATGATCCGGCACGCGCGGCAAATTGACTTTGCTAACCTCAATGAAGTAGCCAAAAACCCTGTTAAATCCAACCTTCAGCGAGTTTATGCCGCTCCTCTCAATTTCAGCTTTTTCCATGTCTCTAAGCGCGTTTTTGCCGTCTTTCATTAAAGACAATAGCGCATCCAAGTCGCTTGAATAACCCGTTTTTATAATCCCGCCCTCGGTGAGTTTGAGTGGCGGTGAATCGGCAATTCCGCGTCCTATTTCATCCGCAAGTTCTTCGAGTGGCAAAAGTGCTTTTTGCAAGCCCGCAAGCAGTCGACTTTTTGCCCCTGAAAGAAGCGTTTTAAGTTGTGGAATTAGTGCCAAAGACTCCCCTAGCGCGAGCAAATCGCGAGCATTTCCCGCGCCTCCGCTTAGGCGCCCGAGTAGCCTTTCTAAATCGTTAAATTTTTTCAAAAGCTCCGTTAAGTCGCCACGGAGTTCCGCATTTTCAACTATTTCACCAACTGCATTTAGGCGCTCCTCAATCTCATCTCTCCGCGTGAGCGGCTCAGAAACCCAACTCCTTAGCATCCTCCCTCCCATGGCCGTGACGGTCTCGTCCAGAATGCTTAAGAGCGTGTTTTTCTCGTCTTTATCACGAATTGTTGCAAAAATTTCCAGATTGCGAATTGTGGCCTCGTCCAGCGGCACAATATCTTTGCCGGTATAAGAAACTATCCTGTTTATGTGCCTAAGTTCCTCCTTCTGCGTCTCCAAAAGATATTTTAGGAGGAGTCCTGCCGCATGCACCGCAAACGGACGCCCTGAAAGCCCAAAAACATCCAGCGTTGTAACCTTAAAATGGCGTGAAAGCATCACGCGGGGTTCGTCGTAAAAAACAACCGACGAAACCGCCGCATCTGTCAGTGTGGCCAAAAGCGCGCGCACCGCCGGATCCGAATAATGGTCTTCATGGAGCACAATTTCCGCCGGTTTGATCTTAATAAGCTCGGTTTTGAGATCCTCAATGCCTGAAATTTCAGTCGCCTTGAATTCGCCGGTGCTCAAATCTGCAAAAGCCAGTCCAAAATAGTCTTTCTGCGGGAAAAGCGCCAAAATAAACCGGTTTGCCTTGGCACCCAAAATTTGCTCGTTATAAGTTGTGCCGGGAGTGATCAGCCTCACAATTTTGCGTTTGACTATTCCGGGGAGCGCCGGATCTGAAATCTGCTCACAAATTGCTACGCGCTTGCCAGCCTTTATGAGCTTTGCAATGTAATTTTCCGCCGCGTGATAAGGTACGCCGCACATTGGGAGCGGGTTTGGATCGTTTTTATTGCGGGAGGTCAGAGCAATATCCAGAATTTTCGAAGCCTCCAGCGCATCTTGTCCAAACATCTCATAAAAGTCGCCCAACCTGAAAAACAGTATCGCGCCCGGGCACGAGCTATGAATTTCCCTGTACTGTTGCATCATTGGTGTGATTTCGGACATTGGCCACATTTGTTTGTAGCGCAATTTTACGCATATGAAAGCCAAAAAGTCGATAGAATTGTGCGCGCGCACAAAATGCTTTAGAGTAATTTGCGCGTGTCCTCGTAGTTCAACGGATAGAACAGATCCGTCCTAAGGATAAAATGGAGGTTCAATTCCTCCCGAGGGCACCACACTCAAACTTTCAGTCGTCCCCTATAAATCCCTGTAATTAAAATAATATCTAGGAGGACTAAATATATTGGGAATGCCAGTTCCGAAATGCCGAATGTTTTTAGGGCAAAAAACCCGGTTAGGACATTGAATAATGCTGATATGTAGAGGGTGCCCGACTCTGTTTTTGGGTGTTTCCATGATTTTATTACTGTTGGGATGGAAGCGAATCCGTCGCTTATGATTGCAAGAATAATTGCGACTAACGGCTCTTTTGTAATCCACCAGAGAATTAGAGAAAGACCTGATAATGCTCCGCAAATATAGTCGAAATTTTCCAATTTCCAGTAGGATTTTGGATTCACAAAAGAAGCAAGAAATATTAATAACGAACCGAATCCGGCCACAAAAACCGGCAGTGCCGCCCAGCGAACGCCAGTGGCATAAGAAGCCGCCGCCGCAATCAGAGGCGCAATCGCCCACATTAACCAACTGACCCTATTTGGCTTTGTTGTCCCGCTTATCACGGCATCTTTGGCATAGAAAAAAGCGCTAATAATCCATGCCGCGGCGCCGAGAATGGGGAGATATTGGGTCATTGGTTTTTAGTTAGTTTGGAAGTGGCAGTGTGTAAGAAATCTTTACATGCTGAATCTTATCTGAATATCCTTCCACTTTGCAATCACTTCTCCAGATTACATTTCCGTCCCGGAACGGCGGGCCAATCTGTTAATTCCTACGCCTTTATAAACTCCATAAAATTTTCCCTGCTGATCTCTTTAAAAGTCGCTTCCTTATAAGTGTTCAAAAATTCCACAGGTTTTTTTGATTTTCCCTTCTGCCATTTGAATTCGTAGGCGTTGATTATACCGTTTCTTTCTTCCAAATAGTCGAGCTCTTTTTGTGCAAAGGTGCGCCAAAAATAAGTTTTGACGGTTTTTTCTTGAAATGAGAGCGCTTTACACCGTTCCACAATGAGAAAGTTTTCCCAGAGAGCGCCAATGTCATCACGCAAATTCAGTGGCTGGAAACGGTTCAAAATTGCATTGCGCACACCCAAATCCCAGAAGTAAATCTTCCTTTTCTTTGTAATTTCAGTCCGTGCATTTCTTGAGTAGGCCCTCAAAGGGAAAATTACGAACGACTTTTCAAGCAAATCCAGATAACGCTCCACGGTAGCACAGCCCACATGGAGATTTGTGGCAAGCTCATGAGTGGAAACTTCTTGCCCCAACTGCAATGCCAAAAGCTCCAAAAGTTTTAAGAGTAATTCCGGTTTCTTTAATTCCTCAAAAGCTAAAACATCTTTGTAGAGATATTGATTTGCCAAAGTGACGAGTAGTTTTTCTTTAAGTTCGTCCCCAGCCAAAACTATTTCCGGATAAAGGCCATAAATCAGGATTTTTTCTATGGACTCCTCCGTCTCTATAAGTCCATTTTTTTCGACTAATTCCAAGATGCTCAAAGGATATAAAAAGTATTCCAATGCCCTACCGGTTAAAGGTTCATTTACTTCATTTGCCAGATCAAAACTGGAGGATCCCGTTGCAATAATTTTCATGTCCGGAAATGTGTCTATCAGTTGTTTTAGCGCCAAGCCTATATTTGTGATTTTTTGAGCTTCATCCAGGACAATGATTGATGCATCTCCAAAAAAAGACTTCGTAGCAAATGGATTAATGCTTTCCAGTTGCCGTTTTACAGTGGTAAGTTCGCAATTAAAAAAGCCGTTTTTGACTTTTTTCTTTTCCAGTAGGAGCTCGAGCAAACTGGTCTTTCCAACCTGTCTTGGCCCATAAAGAATGATAATCTTCTTTTTGACAGTTAGGCTTTTTTTAATAATTTTTAAGGTTTGACGGGGAATCCACATACAATTTTATTAAGAATATTAATAGTTAACTATCAATATTTTATCAAAAATTGATAGTTGAAGCAAGGGAAACGGCTTGTATACCTTACAGGTTCAAGTTCCGTCCCGTGACGGCTGACCAATCTGTTAAAGCATACGAGTTTTGAGTATTTTTTGAAAATAGACATCATTCAATATCTCACCAAATTTGAATCCTATCTCTTGGAAGTAGGCACATTGTTTATATCCACATTTTTGAAACAATTTTTGACTTGCCATGTTCTTCTGAGTTACCGCCCCTATTAATACATGGATTCTATGTTTTTCCGCTTGTTTTTCCAGAAAATTCATGGCCCTGCTGCCGAGTCCTTTTTGAGTAAAGTTTGGCTTAATATAAATTGAAATCTCAGCAGTATTGTCATAGCCTTCTTTTTTGTTGTATTGGCCCAAAATGCAATATCCAATAAGATCATTTTCTTTGTTTACGATTACAAAAGTGCCGTATTTTTTATTTTTAAAAAACACCTTTTCTTCCATCTCTTTTAAAGAAAGTCGATGTGTATAATAGGTGGCCGTGCTGTTCTCAATATAGTAATTATAAATATTGAGAATATCTTTCAAGTCGCCCTTCTTAGCTTTAAGGATTTTATAGTCCATGTCCTTCATATTTAACTTCTAATTTTAGCTTAACCAAACCATACCCCACTTTCAAATCTCTTTCCAAGTTCAAGTTCCGTCCCGTGACGGCTGACTAATCTGTTAAACCGTGCGAGAAAATCTTACATAGATGATGTATAAGATTACGTAAGATTGTAATAAGATTTGGCTGTTTTCATTCTAATGGAGTTCTTACCCAAAATCATATGATTTTGGTGAACATAATCACCGAAATTGAATGATCTTGGCGAACTTGAGTCTAGCTCTTTTGCTCCATTTAAGGAGAGAGACGATGCAAGAAGTAACATTTTTACATACTTGTCCACTCTTCTTTGTTGACGGTGAGCGCGTGCTCACCTACTATGTGAGCGTCTACTCACCCACGCAAATATGATAACCGAAAAACAGGAAGCCGTACTTAAATTCATTGAAGCTTACCAGATGGAGTTTGGCAAATCGCCAACACTGCGCGAGATGCGCGAACATTTTGGAGTTTCGAGCGACAATAGCATTTTGAAGCACCTAAAGGCGCTTGAGGAGAAAGGTTTCCTTAGTAAGGATGATACTCCTCGCGGGATAGGACTGCTTAGCTCAGTTAAAGAGAAATTGGATGCCGTTTCAAATGTGAGCAGAATCCCACTGCTCGGGCTTATTCCGGCCGGAGGCCCCACTACAAATGAGGAACATGTGCTCGACTATTTTGAGATTGGCAACAACTTGCTAACGCGCCCACAGGGATCTTTTGCACTGAGAGTAACAGGTTTGTCTATGATAAATGTAGGAATTTTGGAGGGCGACTGTGTTATTGCCAACAAAGATATAAAGCCCAAAAATGGAGATATTGTGGTGGCGCTTGTGGATGGACAAAATACCGTAAAAACTTACCGATCTCAGAATGGTCAAGTATGGCTACAGGCTGAGAATCCGGACTATAAAGATATTAATCCGAGTGAATCTCTTGAAATTCAGGGCGTTGTGACGGCCGTCATACGCACGTATTAGTTGAGCTACCCGGACAGCTCCAGTTTTATCCGCATTTTAATAACCCACTCCACCATGTTTATCACTAAAAGACGCAAAACCTTCCACATCTCCACCTCAAGAGTTTACCTTGCCGGCAAGAGAAATTGGTTGGGCAAATTGATCCGCTTTTTCAGACCTTATACAAGCAAAAGTGTGTACCGCTTGAGCTCAGGATATTTGGCGGCGGTGTAACAGTAGTCTAGTTCTCTGGAATTCCTGCAAACCTTATTGCCCAAGGCACTACTACTTTACTTGAGTGATATAAACATTGTGGCGTTTATACCTCTTTCCTCAATTCGTCATACTCTTCTACAGATAACTGGATATCATTCAAGATTTTTCTTAAAAGTCCTCGGCTTAAATCTTTATTGTGAATTGGGACTACTGTTGTCCTGCCATCTTTATGTCTAAAGAAAACATGCGAACCTTCCGCGTCTCTTTGACAAAAACCCAGATCAAATAAAATCTTAATAAATTTCCTAGGCCTGATTGGAATCAGTTTAGGCATGGGAGAACACTAAGTTTTGTATGCCCACAAATCTATTTTTCTCAACTTCTTTTTTGTTGACATTACGAAGGCACAACTTCAGAACTTCGGACAAATTTTCCAACATTTCCTCTTGTGTTCGCCCTTCGGCATAGCAACTTGGAATTGTTGGAATCGAGCCAATGAAATTGCCATCTTCATCTTGCTCTATATAAACAGTAAATTGTGTTGTTTTCATATTTTAATATTACAGTTTCGGCTCAAGCAGCACAAATTCCATAGTCCCCTCCGGAAGTGAGGCTCGGCCACTAATAGAGTATTTCTCAACCGGAACGAGCTCGGATTTTCCAACCGCTTTCAGAAATTCTTCTGCGCCGCCAATCTGTAATTTAGTCTTTGTGGCTCCATAAACCATAGGGATAACCACGCGGGGCTCAATGGATTCCACAACCTTCTGCGCCGTTTTGCCGTCTAAGACCAAGCCGCCTCCAACGGGAATCAATAAAATATCCACGTCTCCAATGCGGTCCAAAACTTCGTCGGAAATTTCATGTGAAAGATATCCCAAATGACAGATATGTATGCCCTCAACTTGGAATAAAAACGCGTTAGTTTCGTCGCCATTTGGATGAAAAGACTCAATTGAAACGCCGGCGACTTCAAATTCACCGGGCCAGTCGAGCACTCTTGGAGAACCCGCAACCTCAGCAATTTCGCCTTCGCCGCAGAGAGTCACAATGTCCGCTTTGAGCGGCGGAAGAGTCTCGCCCATCTTAAAAGGGTCGGTAACAATAGTCGCTTCCTTTGATTTAATTGTGAAGCATGAGTGGCCGTGCCAAAAGATTTCCATTTGAGTCGTGTTAAAAAGTAGCGCGGGTATTCTAACTCGCCTTGCGCTTTTAGCCAAGAAAATGAATTATATGGCCGATTTAAAGTAAACTTAACCCCTAAAACATGTCTAAAATCGTCAAAATTCACGCACGGGAAGTTTTGGATTCGCGCGGAAATCCAACCGTGGAGGCCGAAGTTACCACTGAAAAAGGTTTTGGCAGGGCCATTGTGCCAAGTGGTGCATCAACAGGAGAGCATGAAGCCTGCGAACTTAGAGATGGGGACAGCGCCCGATTTGGCGGAAAAGGCACCCTGAAAGCGGTAGGCAATGTAAACGGTGAAATTAGCGGCGCTGTGACCGGAATGGACGCACAAGAACAGGAGGCAATAGACAGAAAAATGATTGCGCTCGACGGGACGCCCAACAAGAGTCGGCTTGGGGCAAATGCCATTTTGGCTGTGTCTTTGGCGGCAGCACATGCGGCTGCAAACGAGAACGGCAAGATGCTTTGGGAGCAATTAAATCCTGCCGCGCGCACGCTTCCACTCCCTATGATGAACCTGATAAATGGGGGCGCACATGCTGACGGGAGCGTGGACTTTCAAGAATTTATGATCATGCCGGTTGGTGCGCCAAGTTTCCACGAGGCGGTTCGCTACGGCGCCGAGGTTTTTCACGCGCTGAAGAAGGTTTTGAAGGCGGCCGGTTACGCCACTTCCGTTGGCGACGAAGGCGGTTTTGCACCGAGTTGTAAGAGTAATGAGGAGCCGCTCGAACTTTTGCTGAAGGCTATTGAGTCAGCCGGTTACAAGCCTGGCGTTGACATTTCAATTGCGCTCGACCCAGCAGTTAGCGAGCTTTATGAGGACGGTGTTTACAAGTTTGAGAGAAGCGGAATTGCCAATAAAACCAGCGAAGAGATGATTCAGCTTTGGGAGAGTTGGGTCTCAAAATATCCAATTGTGTCCATTGAAGATGGTTTAGCCGAGAACGACTGGGACGGTTGGAAGCTTCTCACCGAGCGCCTTGGCGGCCGTGTCCAGCTTGTTGGTGACGACTTGCTTGTGACCAACACCGAATTTTTGAGCCGCGCCATCCGTGAAAAATGCGCGAATTCAATTTTGGTAAAAGTTAATCAAATTGGCACTTTAACAGAGTCGATTGAAGCCATTAAGATGGCCAAAAGTGCCGGCTACACCGCCGTTGTTTCCCACAGAAGCGGCGAAACCGAGGACACCACCATAGCCGACTTAGCCTTTGCCCTTGAAACTGGCCAAATTAAAACCGGATCTATGAGCAGAACGGATAGAATTTGCAAGTACAACAGGCTGTTGCTTATTGAGGACCGCGGCGGCGCGATTGGTGGCGCTGGCACGGCCGGCGATTTTGCTCTTGCCAAGCCGTTTAAATAGTGGTTTAATTCGAGCTTAAAATTTAATCACTACTGTCCCAAGAAAGTTTTAAACAGAGGGCTTGTTCATGTTTGAAAAGTGCCACTTTGTAGCACATAGAAAAAAGGATCTGGTATTTTGTTGAGTGCAAACTTAATAAAATAACCAAACC
>JBAZYV010000009.1:0-52887 GCA_041659165.1 Candidatus Altimarinota bacterium
ATAGAACGTTTGAAGATAAGCCGGATCTTAAAGAGGCACTTGTTGGAGGGAAGGTAAGTGTAAGTAAACTTGCAAAGGTTGCATCAATTGCAACAAAGGAAAATCAAGCCGAGCTTGCAACCCTTGCTGAGATTCATTCCAGAGAAGTATTGGAGACTATGGCAAGAGATGAAAAACTTTGTTCCCGGGAACAAAACAAACAAGAGAAACTCTTTGAAGAACCTCCAAAACTGAATCCATCTCTTTCAAAAGAAGTCATCGAAGAATTAAACCGCCTCCACGAACAGAAACAGGATGTTAATGAAATTCTCCTGGATCTTTTAAAACAAAGAAATCAAAGGACAGAGGAAAAGATACAGGAGACCCATGAGCGCCTAAGCGGAGAGACCCATCCTCCTGCAGCAAGATACAAAAACAAAGAAACGCGCAACCTCCTTCACGAAAAATACGGCAAAAAATGTGCCCACCTTGGGTGCAACAGGCCGGCTGAGCAGGTACATCACAAGGTTCCATTCAGTCTTCAGTCGTTACATGATCCCGCTTTCATGGTTCCACTTTGCAAAGAGCACCACCGCATTGCGCACACAATTGACCTTAAATTTGCGGAGCACTTGCACAATGCACAGCAAACCACGCCGCGCAGCAGAGATCCATACGAGGGATTTTCCATGCTGGATTAAACCGGCCTGCCTAGTAAAAATAGCGAGGTAAAACCCGTTAAGAATTCTTCCTTGTGAATTTTTGCGTTCTTGTTTTATACTTTTCCCGTGAAAAGTTTTGTAGAAAAATTCGTTTTGTTCTCACTCTTCCTTCTTTGCACGTTCCAAAGCAGTCCCGTTTTTGCCGCCGCGCAGTTTTCAGATGTTTATCCAACGGATGAACTTACAGGAGAGCTCACTTATCTTATAGACAGAGGGGTTGTTGAGGGTTATAGCGACTACACTTTTAGGCCACTCAACCTTATAAATAGGGCGGAATTTACAAAAATGGTTGTTTCCGGCGTGCTTGGCAAAAAGCCGAACGCAGGCGAATTTAACAACTGTTTCCAAGATGTTTTGAGCGACTGGTACGCGCCTTACATATGTTATGCCAAGGAAGAAGGATGGGTTGAAGGGTACGGCGGGGGAGTGTTCAAACCGGACGACGAAATTACCAGGGCCGAGGCCGTGAAAATCACGGCCGAGGCGTATGAGTGGGAGCGCTTAGACACTTTGGAGCAAAGCACATATTTGGACAATCAAGATGAGAGCGCGTGGTACACGGATTACCTTTTGATGGCTGAGGAAAGAGTACTTTTTGACGATTTAAACGTATACCTTTCTCCAAATGAGCTTATAAGCCGCAGGTGGATGGCCGAATTTTTGTATCGCGCTATGAATTATGAAGCAGGAACGCCGGTGGAGGTTAGAATTGTGACTTATGCAAATATGATGTACCAGAAACAGTCGTATGAAGACATGCTTAGAACCGGAATTCAGCCCGCCTATGCTCCAGGCTCTCACTTTCCCGCGAATTCCCAAAGCGGGTGGTCATACGGATGTTACGCTTTTGCCGTGAAAAGTTTGCTGGAATTTAAGTACGGAATGAACCTGAATATCTCAGAGGTACAGGATAGAATTGGCTGGGATGGCTCTTTTTTGTGGGATCCCACGGAAGCCGGAAATTTTGCCAGAGAATATGACGTTGACCTGCTATTTGGTTATTACGCACCCGCCGAATATTTCTTCAAAAAGCTCTCCGCCGGCGAGCCTATTATTCTTTACATACCTTATTACGTTGGAAGCGAAAATGTTGGCCACCAAATTGTTGCTTACTCTTTTGATGAGAATGGCGTTTGGATTTCCGACAGTTTACAGGGTGGCATCAACCGTGAAATCCCTTACACCGACGTATTTGTTGATGGCGCAAATTACACCTTAAATGTCACCGAACTCAGGCAAGTTAAGAGCGGTGGGGAGTATAAGATGCAGGGGTACTAAATGGGATTATTTTGCGACTTTTTTCTCTAGGGATTTTATTGCTTCCAAATAATCTTTTTCCGCAGGTGATAAAGTTTTTACTTGGTACTTGCGGTATTCTTCCTCGGCTTTTTCAATAGCTTTTTCATGGCTTATTTTGCCTGAATCGGCCAAAACCCCTGCACCGTAATCGCCAAGCAACTTATCAAGAGTCTTAATATGCTCCGCCATGCTCATTGTTTGCTGATTTATGGCACGCAACTCCGCCAATTCAAAATATGCAGAGACAAGTCGATTCAATTTTTCCAGTTCCTCGGCGGTTAAATAATTTTTTGCTATACGCACCTCTTCCAAGGTAGGCAAATTTCCTGAAAAAACCGTCAAGCCCATAAACTCTTTATTGCTGTTAGCGCGGTTGTAAATAACTTCCGCGGCGGTTTGTTTATGCACAGCATAATGCAATTTATTTTGCACGATTTTAAAGAAATTGACCGAGTGCAGAGACTTGGGGTCATAGTCTATGCTTGTGGCATAGAGATCAAGAACTTGCCTGTACAACATCTTTTCGCTGGAGCGAATATCACGAATACGAGCCAATAGTTTTTTAAAGTACACCCCACCACCGTTATTTTTGAGAAATTCGTCGTTCATGGTGAATCCTTGAACAAGGTATTCGCGAAGACGGTTAGTCGCCCATTGACGGAAACGGGTGGCGGTGACGGAATTGACACGATATCCTATGGAAATAATAGCGTCGAGATTATAAAATTTGGTTTTGTATGTTTTTCCATCATTGGCAGTATGTTCCAAAATGGAACTAACTGAAATTTCATCTAATTCACCGCTTTCAAAGATGTTTTGTAGATGTTTCGTGATAGCTGGTCGCTGAACGCCAAACAATTTGGCAATATCCACTTGTGTAAGCCAAACCGTCTCACCTTCAACTCGCACTTCCAATCGAGATTGTCCGTCGTCGCCTTCATATATGATGATTTGATTTTCAGTTTTCTTCATAATAGTAAGAGTAATCTATGCCTTTCATGAACATTTCTCGGCTATTAATTTCATCCGTGAGGGCATTTTTTAGCAGATCTTTTATTTTTCTATTGTTTGTTGGGCTTTTTGCCATGGCGCTCATGTAATCGTTTTTGCCAATTTTGCTCCAGTCGACGCATTTTTTCAGGCGTTTTTTAAATATCAAATCAAGCCAAATACGAGTACTTCTTCCGTTTCCTTCCATAAAAGGGTGGGCAATGTTCATTTCTATGTATTTATCGGCAATTTGTTCAAAGGAATCTTCAGGCATTTTTTCAATCTGCTTGAGCGTATTATCCAAATACTGCACCAATGCAAAATGAAACCCGCCTTTTGAAATGTTTTTTTGCCTGATTTGTCCCGCAAAATCATACAAACCGCCAAACAAATACGCGTGAATTTGTTGCAAGCCTTTGGTGGTGCCAACTTCAATGCTATCTATGAGCGAGCTTTCAAATAAAGCGTAGGCTTTGGCTTTGCTTTTCCCGTCAATAGTCTCATCACTATATGTAAACCAATCAATGAATCGGTTTGCCTTTGTTCCGGGGAATGTTTTACCAAGGGCGATAATACCTTCGTAGTCGAGCATATCAGTGAGGTACTTTTTTCCATCTCTTGATAAAAGTTTCAGTTGGGTAGTATTACTAACCAACTGACTTTTTTCTTTTTTCAGTTTGGCTTTTAGGTACTTCCAATAGTTTCTGGTTTTAGCGTAGTTATCTTGGTCAGTCAGCACGGCAATGATGTCGAGTACTGAAAACCACCATTTGTTGTTTTCTTCGTCCCAAACGGCACGAACTTCTCTATCATCAAAAAAGCGAATTGAAATTTTATTGCTCATAGGCTTTGTTTGGATTGTTTGCCATAGTTTTATTCCCAAGTACATACAAAGCATATCAAATTGACACCATGGGATCTACATCTATTTTGAAGTTCTTGAGCAGTTCTGCGGGTAAGGATTTTAGGATTTGGTTCGGGTCTTCATCTTGAATGAGGACATTCCATTCGTACTTGCCGCCAATGTGGCCAAAGAGGGCGGGGGCGGCAAAGATGCGGCAAGTGGGGTTTAACTTTTTAATTTCGTCCTTTAAAGTGTTGGCGTTTTTTTGGCAGGTTTTGGCATCCGGACTTACAGTCGTTAATTTGGCCATTCTGGAAAAAGGTGGGAAAAAGAGCTCTGCGCGCGCAGAGATTTCTTCCGCGTAGAATCCGTCGTAATCATGTGTGCGACTGAAAAGTATGGACGGGTGGTCGGGATTATAGGTTTGAATGATTACTTCGCCCACTTGGTCTCTGCGGCCGGCGCGGCCGGCGACTTGCGTGAGGAGTTGGAACATGTGCTCGCCGGTTCGGAAGTCTGGAACGTGGAGGCCCATGTCAGCCATGAGGACGCCAACAAGCGTGACTCCCGGAATGTCAAAGCCTTTGCCTATCATTTGGGTGCCAATTAAGACATCAATTTCTTTGTTCTGCAGAGCCGTGTGAAGGTTCTCAAAGCTTCCGGTGCGGCTCATTGTGTCCTTGTCCGCGCGGGCGATTTTTGCAGTCGGGAAAAGTTTTTGGGCTTCAGTTTCCACTTTTTCTGTGCCAAGGCCCAAGTGTTTTATGCGGACACTCTTGCATTTTGGGCAGGAGTCCAGGATAGGTGCAACCAGGCCGCAGTGGTGGCAAATCAGGAGTGGCGAGCCAAAGTTGCGGGAGTGGTAGGTGAGGGGGAGTTCGCAGTCGCGGCAGGTTAATGTGAAGCCACAATCTCTGCAAACTGTTGACGAAGCAGAGCCGCGCCGATTCAAAAAAAGTATGATTTGCTCGTGGCGGGAGAGTTTTTCACGCATCTTTTGTTCAAGGAGAGTGCTCCAAATTGAGTAGTTCCCCCCTTTGATTTCCTCGCGCATGTCTACAACCTCAACCTTTGGGAGCGCAACTCCGGATATGCGGTTTTTCATGGTGAAAAGGCGGTAGGTTCCATCCAGCGCGGATTTCATGGTCTCGATTGAAGGCGTTGCGGATCCAAAAACCACCTGTGCTCCTGTTAATTCCTGCATTTTCTTTGCAATTTCTCTGGCGTGGTAACGTGGGCTTTGATCTTGTTTGTAGCTCCATTCGTGTTCTTCATCCATGATTATCAATCCAAGGTCTTTGAATGGCGAGAAAAGCGCGGAGCGGGAGCCAATTACAAGCGGTACTTCGCCACTTTGGATTTCATGCCAAATTTCAGCGCGTTTTTTGTCTCCAATGCGGCTGTTTATGACGGCTAAAGTGGGGAAGGCGCTTTTGAAATAATTTACCAATTGTGGGGTCAGAGAAATTTCAGGGACCAGCAAAAGACACTGCTTGCCGGCTTGCACAAAATTTTTGATCAGCTGTTTGTAAATTTCCGTTTTGCCCGAGCCTGTTATGCCGTGTATAAGCGAAAAAGGCGGTTTGTCTTTCAAAATGGAATTCACAATTTTTTCTTGGTCGTCATTTAAAATGTAGGCATCTGCGCGCGCAGTTTTTCCTGAGGAGTGAATAAGTTTTTTGTTCGTGGCGTCAGTGGCATTGGTGGCGTTTTCTTTTGGTTTTCTTTTCTGTATTTTAAAGATGTTTTTTGGTGCGAACATGCGGAAAACATCAAATTTTGAGCAGAAGTAGTAATCTGAGATCCAATTTGCCAGATTGATTTGCCAATCTTGGAGAAGTGGGGATGTGCTTAAAAGGCCCGCGATATCTTTTGTGGGGAAGGTGGGCTTTTTGTTGTGCAGGGAAAGTACAATGCCGGGGAGGGATTTCTTCTGAAACGGGACAATTACTCCGGAACCAATTTCTATTTTGGACGGGTCAAAGTCGTCAAAAGTGTCAGGAATACTGTAAGTGAAAGTTTCCTGTTTTCTTGCGTAAGGGTGATTTAAAAGAATTTCTGCGTACATGGGTGGGGAAAATTGTGAAGAAAGTATAAACCCTTTTACAAAAGTCGTGAACATGTGTTTAACTATTCGTATCCACTCTAAAATTCATAAAATGAAACCAAGATATTTTTTCTTTACGGCGGTAGCAGTTTTTGCATTCTTGAGTTTTTTGCCAAGTGTGAGTGCTGACACAGTCGAAAGTGGTTATATTAAAAAAAATGCGCTTGTAACAGATCATTTTAGAATAGAGTACTCGGATCTTACAAAAGCACAGAGTGATACGGATGGTGATATGGTCCCCGATATTGTTGAAACTGTGAGTTATGCGGCAGAGAGGAGCCGAGATATCATAATTGATGAACTTGGTTATGAAGATCCTATGGCAGACTCCAGCAGAGAGTTGATGATCATTTTAGACGACACTCTTGAGTATCTTGGGTCCGGAGAGATTGGTATTACAAGTTTTTTAAGCAATGGCGATCCTTTTATTGCTGTAAATCCATGGTCTGATAGGAATTATCTATTTGGTACTGTGGCTCATGAGTTTTTTCATTGCATGCAGTTTGGTTATGATTCAGATTTTATTGGCGTGTTCAATGAACCTTCCTATCAAGGTATAAATTGGGCCGAGGCAAATGCCGTATGGTCTGAGGATTTGGTTTTTGGTTGGATAGATTCTTATATTGGTAATGAGAGTTTGTCTTTTTTCTTCAGTTATCCCGATTATTCAGTATTCGCGTCTGAGACGCCAGATCTTATGTTTAAATATGGTCTCAATATTTGGCCGCGATTTTTGGCTGAATATTATGGGGATAGTGTGGTTAGGAATATATGGGAAGAATACGTTTCTTCGTCTTTTGACACATATAACAATCTTAAGTTTTATTATGCGGTTTCTCATGTTATTAGGAACAAGGGCGATGATCTTTCCAATATTTTTCAAAAGTTCACTCTTTGGAATTTGGATCCATCAAAATATGAGGAGGGAGCTTCCTATCCGGAAGTATTCTCAATTGAAGGTACGGAGACAGGGCCGGATTACTACATGTTGATTGATGAATATTATGCTCCTGAACTTTTTGCCACCAATTATTTGTATTTTGATAATATTAACAAAGAAAATGATTTTAATTTTCATATTGTTAAGCCCGAAGGTGTAAGTTTTGCAGTTTCACTTGTGCCTTATGATAATGGCATGGCGGATTCAGATGTGGCAATTACTACAATAATAGATAAAAACAGTAAGATGGATGATCAACTTGTATTGAGTGGCATTGCTGATATAGATGGTGTTTATGCAGTAGTTTCGCCTCTTAATAAAGATTTTGATTCAGAATTAAATACCGGCGTTTTTGATGGTGGTTATTTTTATTATTATTCAGCCGATTACTCAAGTGAAAGTACTTTGATTGGAGATAGCCAAGAAAATTTAATTGTGGATGCCAATATTACAGATAAAACTTCAGAGACAGACAATGGTGAATTCGCCGTTGACTCTTTGACACTAAGTATATCTGATTATGATGCGGATTCAGTGACCCTTTCCTGGAATAGTTTGATCAATCAAGAAATTACTTCTTATGAGATCCATTATGGGAAAATAAGTGGAGATTATTCGGATGAGAAAAAAATCAATCAAAATCACTTAACCTCAACAATAATTACAGGTTTGGAAGAAGGTGAGACTTACTATTTTGAGCTCCATGCTTTGGGGTCTCAAGGTGAGGATGTTGTAGATCCAAGTCAAGAGGTGGCCGTAACCACTGGGAAATGGATTTTTAGCGACGTCTCCTTTATGGATGAGCATTTTGGTGCAATAAGCGCTCTTACGGAATCAGGTATTCTAAAAGGTTATTCAGATGGAAGTTTTGGCCCCACAAAAGACATAAATCGTGCCGAACTTCTTAAGGTTTTAATTGAGGCGCGTGGGATTGCACCGGATAGTCAAAAGTACAACAATTGTTTTTTGGACGTTGAGGACGACTGGTATGCGCCTTATGTATGTTATGCTAAGAATATGGGTTGGGTGAAAGGTTATTCTGATGGCACCTTCAGGCCGAGTACGCCTGTAAATAAGGTTGAGGCTTTGAAAATTTTATTTCAAGTCTATGAGGCCGGACTTTATGAAGAAAATCCTGTGGCATCATTAAAGTATCCGGATTTGGATACTAATGCTTGGTATGCAATTTATGTTTGGAAGGCATCTCAACTTGGAATTTTGGAAGAGAGTCCCGGAATAAATTTCAATCCTTCCGCTTACAGCACTCGAGGAGGAGTGGCGGAGGAGGTGTATAGATATTTGGTAGGGTTGGGGGAGCTTTAGAGGGATCAAGCGATTTTTGGTTTGAGAAAGTTTTCTCTCAGGAATGGTTTGTGCGCGCGCACGGGGTGCATAACAGCTCTCGTGGTTTTGTGCGCGCGCAAGTTGTGCGGTGGTCCTCGTGCTTTGTGCGCGCACACAAGTTTCATTTGGCCAGCAGTTCCCCACTGTTTTTCGCGGGTTTTTATGGGTTTTTACGCGCCCATCTTTTGGCTTATACAAGCCATTTTCCGCGGTTGGTGACTACGTAATAATTGTGCTGTTTCGTCCAGCGAAAACGGCCTGTTTTGGGTTGATTTTTCATGGTTTTTGGGGCATTATTCTTCTACACAATTCCTAACCTCATAATCCTATGGACAATCCATTGCCAATTTCAATGCCTTTGGAAGTTACTCCGCCCGAGCAAAATACAGTTCCCGCTTTTGCCCCAATTATTGCGGAAAACTTTGATCAAATGCCGGACAAAGACCTGCTGGCGCTCTCAAGACAGTACGGCCGCGTGGCTATTCTCCTTCATAGAAAATTCATTGGTCTTTTGCCGGGAATAAACAGACGCCGCCTCTATGTGCAAGAAGGCTTTTTGAGCATTTATCATTTTGCCGCAGTCCTTGGTGGAGTTTCCAGAGAACAGGTGAATAGAGTCATAAACACAGAAAAAACCTTGGAAAACAAACCGCTTTGTAAAGCTCTCCTTGTTGAAGGCAAGGTAAGTATCAATAAGTTCTCTCGTGCCCCGGCAATCACTAAAGAGAATGATGTAGAGGTTGCAAAATTACTCCAAGTCCTTCCACAGAAAGCACTTGAGGCCATGAGAAAAGATGAAAAGGCTTGTGCGCGCGCACAAGCCGAGACACAGCAACCCCTTTTTGAGACCTCTGTGCCCGGGCACAAGTTCACTCTCTCCGAAGAGCTGTTAAAAAAGCTCGATGAACTGCACGCTCAAGGCAAAGACGTAAGCAAAGTTCTCTTGGGATCACTGGAGCTTAGGACAAAAGACATTCAAAAAAGAAAACATGAGGCCGCCAACCGCCTACCCGAGGAAGAAGGAAGGTACATCATCAAAGAAACCCAAAATCTCCTCCACGAGGAATACGGGAACAAATGCGCCTATCATGGGTGCAGCAGACCGTCCGAACAAATGCATCATCAGGTTCGTTTTGGTCTGCAAAGCCTAAACAATCCACTTTATTTGGTTCCGCTTTGTGCAGAGCACCACAAGATTGCACACGCAATTGATCTTATTGTGGTGAGGAAGTGGAGGAAGGAGTGAGGCCGCAGAGAAAAGACAGAGGAAAATATATGAAGGCTTGTCTTTCGCTATTTCCTCAAACCAAATCGCTTGATCCAGTTTTAGAGGAGCTTCTTATTTGAGCCTTTACATTTTATTGATAAAGTGCTCTAATTATTTCTTGTATTAGTTAAAAGTTTTTTTATGGGAGATTCTACGGAAATAAAAGACAGATTTGAAGGCACACCTCCTTCGATTTTGGTGGTGCCAAGGCCTGTTGGTCCGAGTTTGCTCGGATTGTCTTTGTTGGGAATTCTTTTAGGTAGAGGTGCTGCGATAGCAGAAAAAGTGAATGCCGAGCATCTGCAATCTGTGAATGGTCGTCTCTATCAAAGACTTCTTCTACTTCCTGCTCCTCTGTTTGTAATTGATCATTTTTCTCCTAACCATGTTTTTTTTAGTAATTTTGGGGAACTAATGCGTAGTAGGGAAAGATTTTCTCTTGAAAATAAGATTGACCCTGTATGGGTGTACTTATTAGGAAACACTAGTACCGCGTCCCCTAAATCCGCTCCTGCCGCAGAACCTGATCTCAGCACAGTCAGACCTGAAGAACTCGGTACTAGTTCTGACAGCGCCTTTAGTGGTAGTCTAATAATTCCTGACGGTTCTCATGGTGATAATGTCAGCGAACTAGCTGATGATATTATTAGGGGTTGGAATTGCAGATTCTATCATACAGATTAGTCTTCTCTTATTATCCAGGAATAATCAATGCGTTCTCCGTAAGTGCTTTTTCTCAGTACCAGTCTGGAAATGGCAATTGGATTGATTCCAGCTTGAGGTGAGAAAATGACTGTGTCATCTACGATAGAGTTGATACGTCTTTCTATGCCAGCATTAAACCGAACAAAATCGCCAGGTTTAGGTGTTCTTTTTTGCGGGTTTTCATTCCCGGAGTCGTCAGGTGTTTCAGCTGTGAGAGGAGTTTCAAGGGTAGACATTTTGCATTATTTGAAAAATAGTGGGTTAGACTAGCATTAAATGGCTTGCGGTACAAGAAAATCTTAGGGGAAGGGAAACCTCTGAACTTGGATTTCATCCCGTTCATATCAATGGTGCACCCAGGGGGAGTCGAACCCTCAACCCCTAGTTCCGAAGACTAGTGCTCTATCCAGTTGAGCTATGGGTGCACGGACGAGTCGATTTTAAACTATTTACTCTTTGTTGCCCAGTTGTTCCAAACAACCATGAGAGGGCTCGCAATGAATATCGACGAATAAGTTCCGGCAACAATTCCAACAGTAAGAGCCAAGACAAACATCTTGATGCTTGCAGCTCCAAAAATTAGAAGAGCAACAATGGTAATCAAAGTTGCAAGGGAAGTGTTGATAGAACGAGCCATGGTTTGGTTTAAGGCCTTATTTGCGGTTTCAGTAAGCGTTTCTCCGGCTGGACGGAAGTGAAGGTTCTCACGAATACGGTCGAATACCACAATGGTGTCATGAACAGAGAATCCCATTATTGTCAGGATAGCCGTAATAAAGAGAGCATCCATTTCAACTCCGGCAAAGTGGCCCAAAACTACGAATACGCCTGTTACAATGAGGACATCATGAATGAGTGCCACAATTGCGGAAACTCCAAATCTCCAAGCGCTTACTTCAGGAGGAAGTTTGCGGAAAGCAAAAGAGATGTAAATCACTATCATGAGGGAAGCTAAAGCAAGAGCATAAATGGCTTTTTTCTCCATGGAAGCTCCAATAGTGGGACCAACTGTGGTGAATTTTATTTCTTCAAGACTTGGGCTGGTTTCTTTGAATTTTGCAAGAAGAGCTTGATGCTCTTCCTCCGTTATATGTTTTAGCCGTATAGAGTAGACTCCATCTTCGGACACAGTAATTTGAGAGCCATTTAAGTCTTTCCCAACCGTTTCTCCAACTTGCGTTAGATCCGCAGAAATTTGCACCTTTAAGTCTTCTGAGGAAAGAGTCTCATTGTGCGGGGTAATTTTCATCATTGTGCCGCCCGTAAAGTCGAGACCCAAATTGAAACCAAAAGAAATCATTGCGACTATTGCTATAACTGCAAGTAAACCTGAAAGCGACCCCCAGAACTTTGTCATTTTCATGATTGGGAAGTGGGTGGGGGCTTTCTTTTTAGGTGTCCAAAGCCAAGAAATTTTTGTGAGACGTGTATCTGATGCAACGGCAAGAAGTGTGCGGGAGAGCATAATTGCACTGAACATTGAAAGCAAAATTCCAAGGGCCAAGTTTGTTGCAAATCCGCGGATAATGGAGGAGCCAAAGTAGAAAAGAATTGCACAAGTTATGAGGGAAGAGAAATTAGAGTCGCGAATTGAATCCCATGCGCGTTTGAAGCCTTCGTCGATTGCCTGGTGAAGGGTGCGGCCCTCTTTCATTTCCTCTTTCATACGCTCAAATATCAAAATGTTTGCATCAACGGCCATTCCTATTGAGAGAATCACGCCGGCAATACCTGCGAGTGTTAAAGTAATTTGGCTGGAGAGCACCATTGTCAGGAAGAAAAGTACAAAACATCCAACAAGGAATGCTACGAATTTTTCCCCACCGGAATCGCGATTGTTAAGAGTAAGATAAATAATAGCACCAAAAATTCCAAGACCAATCAAAAGCGCCACTGCTATGGGGAGTGCCGTTTTGATTACAAATATGAGCATGAGTGAATAAATTGCGAGTGCAATGACAGCTATCACTCCGGGAAGTCTGTAGTAAAGGATCATGAACAGAGCCAAAATAATTACTCCAATAAGTCCTGCAAAAAGGCTTTGGTTAAGGGCTTCTTCGCCAAGTGAAGCGCTAATGTTATGTTGTCCACTTAATGTCACCGGAGCCGGTATGGCCCCTGTATTAAGGTCACGAGCAAGAGTTTGAGCTTCTTCAATGGTAAAATCGCCTGTAATTTGAGCTTGTCCTCCTGAAATTTTCGACTGTACGTTCGGTGCCGAAATCAGATTCCCTCCCACAAAAATTGCAATAGGCTTGCCAATGTTCCTCCCAGTTAATTCTTCAAAAATTTTACCACCTTCGTCGTCAAAAGTGATTGAGACATAAGATTGATAGCCCTGATTGAAGGATACGTCGGCGTGTTTAAAATGTTCACCTGTGAGGGCGGCAGTTTCCATCCAAGGGTCAGGAGCTGAGCTGAAAATAACTATGTTGAGAGCGGCAGTTTCAGTATTTATAGTCTCGCTTGATGCATCTTGATGATCGTAAACCGTAATGATGTGATAACCGAATTCCGTTTCAATGACGTCTGAGACTTTACCAACTTCTAAAGAGAAAGCCGTTTCCTCAAAGTTTTTTGTCATTACTCCTCGCTCAAAAGATCCCAAGTCGCCACCATTGTCTTTTGAGCCGTCATCAGAATATTCCTTGGCCAAGTCTTCAAATTTTTCACCGGAATCAATTTTGCCTTTGATCTCGTTTGCAAGGGCCAAGGCTTCTTCTTTTGTCCGTGTGGCCGTAGCTCGATCAGCCCCGCTATAAGATATAAGGATGTGTCTTGCACTTACTTTCTCAGGAATCTCATTCGTGGCTTTCTCACTAGTAAGATCTACTATTTGTACAAATCCGGTGCCACCTATTCCCGAGGCATCAGTTAGCTCCACAGGTCCCACTAGTTCGCCTTCGGACTTGTCTTTTATGGCATCTTGTACGGATTGCATGTAAAAGGAAAGCTCTTGATTCTCATTTTTTGAGAAAACTATTTTGCTGGGGTTTGCTTTCTGTTCGGTTTCTGCAAGCACGCTGAAGTCTTCGCCACTATTTACTTTTTCCAAGAACGCATCAGCTGATTCTTTTGCCCATGCAACTTGTTCGGTGCTGTCAGGGTTTGGATTCAATTCTTTGAATTCAAGTTGAATGGTTTTACCTACCAAGGCTTTTGCCTCTTCCATATCAGTTACTCCTGCAAGTTCTACGATTATGTGATACTCATTCGCAATATTTGACGTGTAAATGTTTGGTTCTGAAACTCCCAAACTGTCTACACGTTTTCTAATTACTTCTTTTACACCATCAACAATTTGTTGTTGGTCAGCTTCAGCCACTTTGTTTAGGTCTATGGAGTAGTCGAGCTGAGTTCCTCCTTTAAGATCAAGGCCCAGCTTGAGACTGCTTGTTGCGTCAAAATAGCTGAGCAATCCTGCAAAAATAAGAATGAGAAGGACTTTCCCAAGGAGTATGCGTTTTGGACTTAAGTTCATATTAAAAGGTGAGAAATAATTAATGCGGCGCAATTATACGAGCCTGCAAGCCAAAAACAAGACATCTCGCAAGTCTCATCTTGTTAAACGGTCGGAAATAAGGTATAATTATCAGATTTAAAAAAGGAAACAAAAATGCAGACTTTTGATGAACAGTTGGCGGAGCTCCTGCTCAACAAGAAACTTATTACAGATAAAGCTCTTGAAACGGTAAAACGTAGGGCTGAGGCGCAGGAGATATCTCTTGAGGCCGCACTGTTTGATCTGGATGTTATTCCTGTTGATGATCTTGGTCAGGTGTTGGCTCAGGTTTATCAAGTTCCTTTTGTCAAACTTTCAGATAAAACGATTCCCGAGGCCCTGCTTCCGGTAGTGCCTTACAGATTGGCTCAATACCAAAATCTTGTTCCTTTTGAGCAGAAAGACGGGGAGCTTCATGTGGCTTTCAATAATCCGAAAAACTATGAGCTTATTAATTTTTTGGAAAATAAAACCGGTCTTTCCATAGTTCCTTATTATGCAACCAAATCAGATCTTTCAAAGGCTCTTAAAGTTTATAATCGAGATATAAATCAGAAGTTTTCCAAGCTTTTGACGGGAAAAATCAATGAGGCTCAAACGGGTGAGCCGGAAAAAGATTCCTCCAAGATTGTGGATACTGTAATTCTATTTGCTTATCAAAACAACGCATCCGATATTCACATTGAACCGCATAAAGAATTTGTGATGGTGAGGTACCGTATTGATGGAATCTTAAGTACCATAGCAGAGCTTCCAATAGAGATTGCGGAACTGATTGTAAGCCGCATAAAAGTGCTTGCAAAGTTGCGTACGGATGAACACCGTGCCGCGCAGGACGGCCGTATAAAGATTGATCTTGAAAGTAATGAAATTACCCTGCGTGTTTCCATAGTACCGGTTTACGACGGAGAAAAAGTCGTCATGCGTATTTTGAGTTCTGTAAATCAAGAGCTCGACTTGGAGGCGCTGGGATATTCAAAGCAAAATTTGGACACCATTCAATCGGGAATACTGAAAACTTTTGGGATTATACTTGTGACCGGTCCAACAGGTTCCGGTAAAACAACAACGCTTTATACGGTTTTGAAACTGTTAAATTCGCCTGAGGTAAATATTTCCACAATTGAAGATCCTATTGAGTATAGACTTGAAGGAATTAATCAAATTCAGGTGAATGCCAAGACAAATCTTACTTTTGCAAACGGTTTGCGTGCGCTTTTAAGGCAAGATCCGGACATTGTGATGATTGGAGAAATTCGTGATGAGGAAACTGCGGGGATTGCAATTAATGCGGCGCTTACAGGGCATCTTGTTCTTGCCACACTTCACACAAATGACGCGGCCACCACGCTTCCGCGTATGCTTGAAATGGGTGTGGCTTCATATCTTTTATCTGCTACGGCGAAGTTGGTTGTGGCTCAACGTCTTGTGCGTAAAATTTGTGAGAAATGTAAGACTTCTTATGCTTTGCCCACTTCTCAATTAAATGATTTTGCAAAGAAATTTAAGGTCAACGAAGATCTTAAGGTTGTGCTTGCGGAAGTTTCCGGCGGGGTATTGCCGGAAACTTTAACCTTGTACAAAGGTGCCGGTTGCGAATTTTGTCACAACAGTGGCTTTAAAGGCCGTACCGGTATCTCGGAAGTTATGGAAGTTTCCGACCAAATCCAAAAGGCTATTTTGGACAATGAATCATCAAAAGTTTTGGAAGGGATTGCCCGCAAAGAAGGTATGAAAACTATTTTTATGGATGGGCTTGATAAGGTTCTAAAGGGTATGACCACTTTGGAGGAAGTGCTTAGGGTAATGAGGTCATAGTTTTTTGTAAAATAAATTTATGAAAAAATTTACATACGTTGTCACCAATCAAAGTGGTCAAAAACAAAAAGGCTTGTTGCTGTCAGGTAGCACGGAGAGTGCTAAAAATGAATTGCAGAATAAAGGATTTATGATTCTTACTTTAGAGGAGAAGAAAGAGACTTCTTTCGGTTATTTCAGCCGTCCGCATTTGTCTCTTGATGATAAATTATTTTTTGCAAGTAATTTGGCCACTCTTGTTGGAGCGGGGATAACTTTGACTGAGTCTTTGCAAATTTTGATAGAGCAGACAACCGTTCCAAGGGCAAAAGCTATGTTTGAAGATTTGCTGCATATGGTTTCTGCGGGTCAAACTCTTTCAGATAGTATGAATATGTATCCCGAGGTGTTTTCCGATATATTTATTAACATGGTGTCAATAGGTGAAAAAAGTGGAAGTCTTGTGGAAGCTTTGACTTATCTTAAAATTCAATTGGAGAAGGAGGCTGAGCTTCGTAAAAAAGTGATATCGGCTTTCATCTATCCGGGCGTAATAGTCTCAATAACGCTTATGTTGGTGTTCGGACTTACATTTTTTATTATGCCGAAGGTGCTTACCATTTTTGCTTCTTTTGATATGGATTTGCCGTTGCCGACTCGAATACTGATTGGCTTTACGGAACTCGTTACTCAAAAACCGATTCAGTTTTTTGGGGTATCCGGTCTTGTAATAGGACTTTTTATTTGGTTGATAAAGTGGAAGAAGGCTAAGACTTTTTGGCATTACGTTGTTGTGAATACCCCTGTTTTCGGTCGTATTCTTATATATTTAAATTTGGCAAGATTTTCTCGCAGTCTTTTTTCGCTTCTTAAGGCGGGAGTTCCTATCAGCAAGTCGATGGAAATAGTGAGCAAAATGTTTACAGATTGCGTTTATGCCGCTATAGTCAAACATGCTCGTGAACGTGTAGACCAAGGAGCTTCGCTTGAAGAAGCCCTCTCAGGTTATCCAAAACTCTTTCCGGTACTTGTAGTCAAAATGCTGACTGTTGGAGAAAAGACAGGTAATCTGGAAGAGACCACTGAGCATCTCGCCAACATGTATGAACAAAATTTGGATAGTCTTACAAAAAATCTTTCGGTTTTACTTGAGCCGATACTGCTCGTGTTTATGGGCGTTCTTGTTGGAGGAGTTGCAATTGCGGTTATTTTGCCAATATATCAATTACCAAACATGATATCCAAATGATGTGCAAAACAAAGTCGTTTTCGGCCTTTACACTGGTGGAAGTTATAGTGGTACTTGCAATTTTTTTGCTGGTATTCGGTCTCTCGGTTTTATTTGCACAAACCGCACAAGTTCGTACTGATTTGCGTACGCAAACCGCCACTTTCATTTCTTATGCAAGAGAGCTTAGGAATGCGTCGGCAGCCGGGAAAGACAATAATTTTGGATATTCCATACATCTTGAGGAAGATTCCTATACTTTGTATGAAGGCGATTCTTATTTGGAAAATGTTGAGGGTAATACGGTAATCTCTTTGCCTGACGTTATCCGTGTGCAAAATATCTCTCTGCAAGGAGATGGACAAGATATATATTTCAGACCTCCTTTTGGAGAAACGGAACAAAATGGGACGTTTCAAATTTACTCCACTCAAACGGGGGAGGCTTTAACCGTAACAATTGATCGCCTTGGTAAAGTTGATTACTAAATCGGCATTTTCTCTGATTGAGGTCTTGCTTGGACTTATGATCTTTGCAATGTTTTCAGTTGGAATCTTTTATGTTTCTGTGGACAGTATGGATTTTAGTTCTAAAAATCAAAGCGAAGTTGAAGCAATGTACTTGGCTCAAGAAGGACTTGAGGCTGTTCGCAACATTCGTGACACAAATTTTTTACTTTTGAGGACAGGATCGTTTGGTCTTTATTCGGATGGCAGTTCTTGGTCGCTTGTTTCTGCTCCGGAAAATGTGGATGACTTTTATTCTCGTACCGTAGTTATTGAATCCGTGTATAGGGATGGTGATGGGAATATTTCTACATCTGGAGATTTGGATCCGTCATCTTATAAAGTTACTTCGACTATAAATTGGATCCATAAAGGAATTTTGCCACGCACCGTTTCTTTGGCGGCCTATTTAACTGATTGGGCCGGAGATAAGTGGCTCAGAACAACATGTTCTCAATTTGATGCGGGTGTATATGAAAATGTTAGTCCTGTTGAGGTTCTTGGCCCGCCCGACGATAATTGCTCAATCAATCTTGCTGTTTTTGAAGAGCCGAGCACTTTTTATGCCAGTGCTGAAGCCGGAGAACATGGTTCCGACGTTGTTGCAGATGGTAATTATGCATATTTCACCTCAACAAAGAATCATTCAGGGCTTGAAATAGTGGATGTTAGCGATGTTGAAAATCCTAATATAGTGGGGAATCTTGATATTGGTGGGAAAGGCCGTTATCTATCAAAAGATGGCAATTATGTTTATGTTGGAGTGCAATATAGCAATGGCGGTCTTAAGATTGTTGATGTAAGCAATCCGAATTCCCCGGTGGTTAAAAGCACCAAGGATATAGGGGCTTATGGTAATCAGTCGGTTAAGGTTGGAAATAACCTTTATATTGGGGCAAACATGTATACGAATTCTTTCCGTGTTTACAATGTGTTGGATCCCACGAATCCATCTTTTGTTTCTTATCTTAATTTAAGTGCAAACACTGTGGCTATAAAAATCAGTGGAAGTTATGCTTATGTTGGCACAAGCAGCACAACGGGTGGATTTAGAGTCATAGACATCTCCAATCCGGCAATTCCAAGACAAATAAAATCACTCGATGTTGGGAGCAGCGTGAATTCCATAGCTATTAATGGAACTTTTGCGTATTTAGGACTTGATCGCGGTTCGAATTCTTTTGCAATTGTAAACATTTCCAATCCTGCAAATCCAATATTGGTAAGGACTGTTGATGTTGGAGCTAAGGTGCGGGATATCTCGGTTATGAATGACCATGCTTATGTGGCACTTGATACGGTGCATAGTGGTTTGGGCGTGCTCGAGTTAAGTACTCCTGATGATCCACATCTTTCTTATACAATGGATGTCTCAGGTAAAGGAACAGGGGTTTTTGCAGAAAATGGATATATATATGTGACGGCGGATACGGCCAATAACGGACTTGTGGTGGTTGGTGAGGCCGAGATGGTAACTGCCGACAGTGGGATCTACACCTCACAAGTTTTTGATACGGGAAGTGCCGACACTCGTTTCGATTATATGGATTGGGTTGTCACAGGTTATTTGTGGGGGACAACAAAGCTTCAAATTAGGACTGCTGATACGGAAGCAAATTTGAGTATGGCCACTTGGGTTGGGCTTGATGGCACAGCCGATACTTACTATGAAGTTGCTCCGGCTGTGCTTACATTGGATGAGGACAGAACCGGGCAGCGTTACATACAAGTTAAAGTTTATTTAACTTCAAATGATGGAGTTTCATCGCCCTCCGTTGATTATCTTGAAATTGGTTACCACCCTTAAAATGTTTATGAGAAATTTTAAAAATAAAGCGGCGCTTACATTGGTGGAATTGATATTATATTTCACTATTTTGGCGGTTGGACTTTTTGTGGCAATGACTTTTGCCATAAAAATAGGGGTTTATTACGTGCTTACATCAAGTATGAACGAGGTGCAAAGCAATGCAGATTATTTTGGAGAGCGACTTCTTTATGCAATTACTATTGCAACGGGTGTTAATGCCGATGCCAGTATTTTTGATTCCGATAACGGCAGATTATCCCTTTCCGCTAATGATCCGGGCGTGGATCCAACCGTGTTTTATCTTGAAGATGGAGAAATCTATTTGACGCAAAATGATAGTTCTCCACTGAGCCTTAATACGTCAGGAGTTTTAGTTGCCTCTCTTAGATTTCATCGTTTGAGTTATTCCAAAACTCCCGATCAGATTGAGGTTACAGCTGAGTTTGTTTCAAAAAATCAAGATTTAAGCAGCATGGTTTATTCCGCGCCGCTTCATTTAACCATGAGTTTGCGACCATGAAAAATTATATAAAAAATTTAAGAAATCGTGCATCAGTTCTTCTTGTAAGTATGATTATAATTTGTGCCATTACTCTTTTGATGGCTGTAACACTCTCGGAAGTGACAATCTCAAGTGGTTATCAAAGGACAAATACAACAGAGCTTAAGGTTAGTTATTATGCTGCGGAATCTTGTCTCGAGGAGACTCTTATGCGGCTTGAATTGGATCCGTCTTTCAGTGGTACGAGCATCACATTACAGCCCGATTTGATTTGTCAAAGTTCCGTAAGCGGAGGGATAATAGATATTGTTGTGGATAATTTGGATTATAGTGAAATTTTCCGTGCCGAATATGATATGGATTCTGCGGAACTTGTGAATAACATAGATTTGGAGAACTGGAAGGAAGATGATTCTTTTTAACAAGTAAAAAGTCGACATGTTATTTTTTGATACATCAATCGGAGTGGATATGCATGACAGTTTAATACAATTCGTTTGTCTTAGACGGTCTTTTAAGAAAATCGAACTTTTGGTTTATGGCAGGCAAAATCTTCCTGATGGCATTGTCCAGAATGGACGCATAATTGACGGAGAGGCGCTTAAACAAAATATGATTACCATGTTTGAAAAAGCAAATCCGGATCCAATTTCCGTTAAAGAAATTTCTTTTGTTTTGCCGTCCAGAAATGTGTTTTCGCATATTTTCAAATTTCCGGCACATTTGAGTTTGCATGACATAAAAAAGGCGATTTATTTTGAGGCGGAAAACGTAATTCCTTTCTCAATTGATGATCTTTATTGGGATGTTACTTCCCTTGAAAGAAATCTTGCCAAGAAAGATCCTGCTGAGAAGCAAACAAAGGGTGATCAGACTGTGTTTTTTGCCGGTGTGCAAAAAGATATTGCTGAGGAGTATGTACATTTTTTTGAAGGGATGGGGATTAAACCTGTTTTGTTTGGGGTACATCCGATTGTTTTACCTGAAGCTCTTTCCACTGAGATAGATTGGGATGGACAGGTGCAATTTTTTATTGAGTTTGACGCTTATGGAACAAATTATTTCATATTTAAAAGTGGGGTGCTCAAATATTTCTTATCTTCTTCCGAGGGCAGCGAATTGCTTCTTTCAGGTATAGCAAAAAGTTTAAAGATGAAAGAAGTCGACCTTATGGATCAGTGGAGATCCGGATCTTTGAAGCCCGAAATATTGGATACTCTTAAGGATTTTGTTCAAAAGAAATATCATCAGGCAAAAAGGATTGTAGAGGAAAATGAATCCAGAGAGGATATTGGGCTTATAACGGATGTATATTTGACGGGAGAGTATGCCAGTTTGCCTCAATTTCTTGAACAATTAAAGGTTGAATTTTTGCAAAAGAGGGTTCATGTGGGGGATCCAAAACGCGGTATTGTAGTTGAAGATAAGAGGTTCGCAGAGCAACATAAAAAACTTGGTGGCGGGCAAGTTCCTTATTCCGTATATCTTACGAATGCTGTTGGGGTTGCAAAACAAAAAATTTTCAAGTCAGGCATCTTGAATCTTCTCCCAGACTCGATCAAGAAGAATTTCCTTAAAGAAAAAATTTGGATAGGAATGGCGGTGGTTACATTTGTAATAGCTATGTTCTCAGTTGTACTTGGTGGTTTTATGTTTGTTAAACATGCTCAGATGGCTGGAGAAAGAGATAGGCTTTTTGTCCAAAAGACTTCAGTAAGCAGTTTGCTGTATGGTACAAGGTATCAAGAAGTTAAGACCATGTTGACGTCTTTCAATGCTGAGATAGGTCAGCTTGCCAAAATTGATCAGAGTTTATTTTCTTTGCCGACTGTTTTGAAAGAAGTGGAAGAGCTTGTGCCTGACAAAATCTCAATTTATAGCTATTCTTTTTCCGACGGACTTTTAAGCTTAAATTTGTTTGGGATGGCTAAAACAAGAGATGATTTGTTGCTTTTTGGTGAGGCATTGGAGACGTTGCCTTTTGTTTCAAAACTTGACGCTCCTCTTTCAAATTATGATGAGAAAGAGGACATATCTTTTTCACTTGTTCTAACCTTTAATTTTTCAGCCTTACCTCTTTATGGTGGAGAAAATGGCGGTGACGATTCCTGAGTCTAAACTCTGTATCGAACCCGAACAAAAATTTACTTTGACGTCATTTTTTAAGATTAGTTTGATCTTCATTTTGCTTGGGACTTTTTCAGTGGTCTTTCTTGTGCGTTCCATACTTTTGATTTCAGTTGAGAACCAAGAGCTACAAGCGTTTTTAGATAAAGCCTCTATGGTTCAGGTTGATTTTGAACAAAGTCTTTCCATGTATACTGAAGAGACCAAGTCGGATTTGGCACTTATAGATGCTTTAAGACCTCAAGGTGAGGTTGACTATATAGGATTTATTTCTAAAATTGAAAATATAGGTCAAATGCTTGACATTGCCGTTACTCTAAAAACCATTGATGTGAAGAGTGTGTCATCTGTAAGTGGACAAAACGTTGATATAACGGGTAGTAATTATATAGATTATGCCGTTGAATTTTATAGCAACAATAATCAGTTGTTGTCGTTTTTATATAGTATAGAGGCTTTACCTTATTTTGTTCGCGTTCAGAATGTGCAATATAAGAATCTTGAATTCGCAAAAGGCGAAGATACCGCACGTCCGAATGTATCTTTAACCATACGTCTCTATGTTAAATAAGATTAATTGGAATTATGTTCTTTTCAGTTGCTCTTTGCTTGCGTTTATTTTGACAACGGTTTCTACAATGTATTTTTATTCACATCTGGATGAAAAAATAGATACAAGTCAGGTTGCTGTTGAGGTTAGTTTACCGGTTATCAATTGGGCTCAGTATGACAGTGTTTCAAGGAAGGCCGGTGTTGATTTGCAAAAGCTGGTTAGATAAGTTAAACTCGCTTTTGTGTTGTAAAGTTTATCCATGAGAACTCTTCCGTCTAACTTCTCCCGCAAAGCGTTTACCCTTATTGAGGTTTTGATTGTTGTTGTTATTTTGGCAATCTTGGCGAGCATTGTGATTTTTGCAGTTAATCCCGCCAGGCAGATAGCACAGGCAAATAATGCGCAAAGAGATAATGATGTAAAAGCCATTTTGGATGCGGTTTATCAGTATACTGTTGATAATAGGGGTGATTATCCCGTTGTAATACTTACAGATCCAACCGTTATTGGTAGTGATTCGGGGTCCATTGATTTATGTCCCGCTTTGGTCCCGGACTATTTGACCGCTATGCCGTTTGATCCGGATCAGGAGGACGGTGGGTATGTGGATTGTGCGGATTATAATACCGGATATACAATCTTTTTGAATGGGGCAAGGTTGACAGTATCTGCTCCTCTTGCAGAACTTTCCGATGTAATCTCCGTTACAAGGTAAGTTTCTGTTTGCAAAGCTCTTTTTGAGGTGTATAATGGATATGATCTTTAATCATTTATATCTATTCATATGAAGATCTCTTCACGCCGAGGGTTTACCCTTATAGAAGTTCTTTTAGTTGTTGTGATTATTGCAATTCTTGCGGGAATTGTAATTATTGCAGTTAATCCGGCAAGACAGATAGCCCAAACCAATAACGCTCAAAGAAACAGCGATATTGTGGCTATTTTGGATGCCGTTCATCAGTATGCGGTTGATCACCGTGGAGCTTTGCCAACCAACATTACCGGTACAGCTGCCGAGTTGAGTAGCACTGCTACGGATGTGTGTGTGGATCTTGTTCCAACATATCTTTCAGCTTTGCCTTTTGATCCTACTGCTACAGGTGCTGCATATACGGATTGTGACACTTATGCAACAGGTTATACCATCATGAAAGATGCCAATAACCGCGTAACGGTTGCTGCTCCTGGGGCTGAGCTTTCCGCAACAATTTCAGTTTCTCGATAATTTGAGAGAAATCTGAATTGGTCTGAAATTTAAGAGGCCATCGCTATCTGCGATGGCCTCTTTTTGTATCTACTTTTTTCTTCTCTTTGCCAAAGCAGTGTCCAACTTGAAATTATTTCCTTTGCCGCTGCGGCCATAGTCGTCATCAAGTTTTACAACATCATCCAAGTCATTTGTTGATACTTCCAGTATGCGGCTTTTCCTGAGAGCTTCAGCGCGGTGGATTGTGCCCGGTAAGATATCAATTGAGTCTCCCGGAAGCAAAGTGATAAATCTCAACTTTGAACCGGTTTCGACTGTTTTTTTACTTTTTTCATCTCCAATGGAAAGTTTTATTTTTCCACTTAAAAGGTATTGAGTTTCTTTTTTTCTTTCATGATATTGCAAGGAGTAACGGTGGCCTTTCTCTATAACAAGAATTTTTCCGGCATATTCTTTTTGGTTGGCAAACCAGATTTCCCGTCCCCAAGGTTTTAGAATAACTTTTGGGTGTCCGATCTTGGTGTGTTTAATCTTCATTTTTGAGTTCTTTTAACAATGTTTTAAGTTCACCGCTGCGGTTTAATGGGCAGATTAGGATTTTCCCGCCGGCTGAGATTATGGCTGTTTTGTTTAATCCAAATGCAGCGATTTCTTCCTTGCTTTCATTGTAGATTAGACAACCCTCACACTCAACTGCGGAAGCCTTACCATTGATTACGTTTGCACTTGGATCTTCGGCAAGTTCCTCGTGCAAAGATGCAAAAGTCCCAATATCACTCCAACCAAGATCTGCCGGGATGATGCGTACACAAGATGGGTCGACTTTTTCCATGATTCCATAGTCGATTGAAATTTTGTCACATTTTTTGTAATAGGAGTCGATTTCACCTCCTTTGCCGATTTTTTTAAGGGCTTGATAAGTTGCAGGGAGATGATGTTCAAATTCCGCCAAAATGTCTGAGACTCGCCAAACGTAATAACCTGTATTCCAAAGATAACTATAAGAGGAGAGGAAGCGTTTTGCGGTTTTCAAATCAGGCTTTTCTTTGAATTCTTTAAATTCGTAGATTTCATTCCCATCCATTTCTTTGAGCATCTTGCCAATCCGGACGTAACCCAAATTTGTATTGGGATATTTTGCCTTAACTTCAATGATGTTTAAGGTATGCTCCTCCTCCGCAAGGTATGCGGCTGTATACAATTTTTGTTCAAGCTCTTTGGGGTCTCTTATGAGGTGGTCGGCGTAAATTATTGCCATGACGGCAGCAGGGTCTACCTTGGAAATTAAGGTTGCGGCAAGGCCAATGGAAGGCGCGGTGTCTTGCCTGCTTGGCTCAAGGATGAGGTTCCCATGAGGAAGGCATGGTAAAAGTTGTTTTACTATGGGTCCATACTCGGCGGCGGTGCTTACAAAAATGTCTTTTTTATCTACAAAAGAAATTCGTTCATAAGTTTCTTCAAGAAGGGTTTTGTTAGAAATGAGGCGTTGGAATTGTTTGGGCTTCTTTCTTGAACTCATGGGCCAAAGCCTAGTGCCGGCGCCACCGGCTAATATCACAATTTTCAGATTTTTTGGGTGGGTTTTCATATCGCGACTGAAAAGTAGAGGTTTATAAGCTTGTCACCCAAGCAAAACGCTATCACGGTGCCCGCAACAAGGAAAGGGCCTAAAGGAACTTGTGTGGAGGCGGAGGCTTTGCGAGTTGCAAGGAGGTAAAGAGAGATAATGCTTCCAATGAGGTAGCTTAAGAATAGTGCCAATAAAGTTTTTTCCCAGCCAAGGAGTAGTCCCATGAGGGCTCCAATGCGGATGTCTCCACTGCCAATCCATCTTCCGCCTGATAAGAAGTACTGGAGTGCAAAGAAGCCTGCGGCTATCAGTGCGCCTATAATGGCCGGAATGGTTGTGCCGGTGATGAGTGCAGCAAGGAATGCCCAGAGTATTCCCGGAAGAAGGACGGCGTCGTGAATTTCTTTGTATCTTAAGTCGTAAAAAAATGTGAAGGAAAGAACTAGGAATGTGGGGGCAAGGAGGAGGAATTGATAGAGATTGTCTGAGGAGAGGGCAAGGAGTAGAAAAAGCAACGCGGTGCCGGCTTCAGTGGCCGGATACCAGAGAGAGATTTTCTTTTTGCAGGAGCTGCATTTGCCTCTGAGAAAGAGGTAGCTAAAGAGTGGAATAAGTTCGGCCGGAGAGAGGACGTGTTTGCATTTTGGACACATGGAGCGGCCAAAGAATATGCCTTTTTCTCCTGTGTGAAGGCGGGAAATAAGCATGCTTAAAAAACTTCCGGCAATAAGGCCGAGCAAAAGGGCAAAGTAGGGTAGGAACGGCATGAATTCTACAAAAATATGCATTATTTTGTTGGAATAATGAGAGAGTTGTATTTGGTGGCGGCTTGGTTTTTAAGATCAACATCTGTGGTTTTGCCGGATTCCGAGGCGAGTTCATAGGCCTTTTTGTAGGCAGCTTTGGCGTTTTCCGCCTCGTTTTTTGCTTCCAAAATCAGGCCTTTTTGATAGTAGCCTTCCGCATAAAACGGATTTATTCCAAGTGCGGTGTCATTTGCTTCAGTGGCTTTTTGAGTGTCACCGGCGGCAAGATTTGCTTCCGTTAAAAGATTCCAAGCGTCCTCTGACGACGGAAAAGCCGTGGTGGCTAAAGTGGCAAGGGTTAGAGCGCGTCCAAAGTCTTTTACGTCATTTATTGCGACTTTTACCGCATCCTCAAAAGTGCCAAGTGAACTCTGATCTATGTTTAAAAGGTATTCGTAGGCGGAAAGCGCTTCTTCCGCGTTTCCGGCGGCTTTTTGACTTTCCGCTATCCGTTTATAAACTTCTGCCTTTGGTTCAAATCCGTAGAGAAGTGAAAGTTGCAGTTCTTCCGTGGCGCCCAAGTAGTCGCCATTTTCATAGCGTGCAACACCAATGAAGTAATGAATTTCAGGCTTTACTTGGTCGATACTTTTTGCCTTTAAAAATGCATCTTCGGCCTCGGCATATTTCAGCGTTTTTAAGAAACTGTAGCCGAGCAGCATCCATACGTCCCTATAGTCGGCTTTTTCTTCCAAAATTTGTTTGGAAAGCACCTCTGCAACAGAGTAAAATTTCGCATCAATTGAAGCTTTTGCCAGCATGGCATTTAAATAGATGCGTTGACCGTCCATTTGTGATTCAAAGCTGCTATATGCGGTTATGAAATTTTGTATAAGTGCAGGTTCAATTTTGCCGCTTAAGGATAGTGCGGTTTTGAAGCTTTCTTTTGCTTCGTAATCTTTTCCCTCATATACAAAAATGACCCCTTTGTAAAAGAAAGCAGTTTGGTTTTTGGGACTGGATGAGGCCAGCATGTTTTGAGCTTCCTCAAAGTTTTTATTTTGTATAAGTGTGAGCGTGTAGAGCATTAAATTATCTTCCGACGGGTTCAAATTGTATGCGGTGTTTATATTTGAAAGTGCATTTTGATAGTCTTTTTTGGATAAAAATTCATTTGCTGCTTGCAGGTAATTTTCCGAGGTCTCCTTATAAGGTTTGTCCGGATCTTTTACTGTGGCAGTTTGGATAGATTCCGTTAAGGTGGCTTTAATGTTTGTTTTAAATATGTTCGCTAAATTTGGTTCGCTTATAACTGTTACTGTAAGTGCAAGCGAGCTTATAAAGCCTATTATTCCCAGAGATATTAAGACTTTTTTCATATGTTTTTAAGTATGTTTATCTTAATGTACTTGCAAGGCAGAGAGCAAGACTTACTGCGTCTGCGGCATCATCGGGTTTTGGGATTGTTTTTAGACGAAGCTCCATCATTACCATCTTTTGTATAGCGCGTTTGTCCGCTTTTCCGTCTCCCGTTAAGTTTTTCTTCATTGCGCTTGGGGTGATTTCATGGATGGGGACTTTGTTGTTGTAAAGTGCCATCAGAATAACTCCGCGGGCATGGGATACGTTGATCCCAGTCGTAATATTCTTTGAGAAAAAAAGTTGTTCAATGGAACAGGTTTCCGGCTTGTATTTGAGCAAAATGACATTTAGATCGTCAAAAATTTCTTTGAGACGGGCGGGGAAGTCGGCAGTCTTTGAGGTTTTTATGGTGCCGTAGGAAATCAGTTTTTTGCAGGTTTTATTTACATCTAAAATTGCAAAACCTGTTGTTGCAAATCCGGGGTCAAGACCTATTATGCGCATAATGCAATAATAGCCTTATATGCTCATTGTCACAAGTGAGCGTTTTTCTTTTTTTAATGATGTGAATACTATTTTCTGACCACGTTTTAAGAAGCCTTTCTCTTTTAGCAGTTCTTTCACTTCTTCGGATCTGAGTTTGCGTTTTGTGACTAAGATGTGTTCTATGCCCCAATAAAAATTCAACAGTTTGGCTGTTTCCTCGGAGTTCGTAACCACTATTACAGGTGTTTTGGGGCGTAAGCGTAAAATTGTACGTGCGGTAAATCCGTGACGTGAAACAACCACTATATTGTCCGCATGAATTTGCTTTGCAAGAAGGACCGCACCACTTGCGATACTGTAATCTTCGGGTTTGCCTTCAGAGCCGTTTTTTAAATTGCAGATTGTATTCTCACAATTTTCCGAATTATCTTCAGAGTCGTTCATGTTTTTTTCCACTGTTTCTGCAACTTCCGCCAAAGTCCTTACAGCCTTTGCGGCATATTTGCCGACTGCCGTTTCATTTGAAAGCATGTAGGCATCCGTTTGTTCAAAAACCGCAGTTGCTGCATCGCTGATTTCAGCTCTGGTTGGGAGTGGACTGTCTACCATGGATTGTAAAATCTGTGTGGCAACAATCACAGGTTTTCCCATTTCTCTGCAAAGTTTTATAAGGCGTTTTTGTTCGATTGGTACTCGTTCCAGCGGAGTTTCAATTCCAAGATCTCCGCGGGCAACCATAATACCGTCTGAGGCGCGCACAATTGCTTCAATATTTTTCAAGGCTTTTGAGCGTTCTATCTTGGAGATTACCATTACTTGGCGCGAAGTGTGCGCGCCTATGGTTTTTTTTACCCTTTTTACGTCATCCTCGGTTTCTACAAAAGAGATGGCAACAGCATCCACTTTGAGTTTTTTTATGCCAAATTTGAGGTCTTTGCGATCTTTCTCCGTAAGTGATGAAGCTGGTGGCAAATGAGAATCGGGAATATTTATGCCTTTATGACTTTTAAGTATTCCTCCATTTTTTACTAGGACTTTCACGTGAACGGATTTGATGGACAAAATTTTTGTTCGTATTAAACCGTCCTCAATGAGCAGTCTTTGCCCCGGTTTTACAACTTTAGGCAGGGGAGGGAATGGTACAAAAATTGTATTTTTATCACCGTTTTTAACGGAGAAAGTTATAACGTCTCCGCGGTTTACCCGTATTCCTTTTGCGGGCAGAGTGCCGAGTCGAATTTTTGGACCTTGTAAGTCTTGTAGAATACCTATTCTTTTACCGCTTTCTTTTTCAATTTTGCGAATGTTCGTCACAATTCTCTCAAATTCCTTATAGGATCCATGGGAGAAATTAAGTCTTGCTATATCCATTCCTGCCGATACAACCTTTTCGATCTCACTTTCATCATCGGAAGAAGGGCCCAGCGTTGCGACTATTTTTGTGTGTCGTTTCATTTGCTTCGGCGTCTTTTTATGAGAAGTGTGAGTGTTGTTATTGCAAGCAGTCCGGCTACAGCGCTTAAAATTATTATAATTTTGTTATCTCCATTATCTCCGCTTATGAAGGCCGTATTGATCACTGAGAAATTCATTTGAGTGGGTGCACTTTTTGTTCCGTTCTCAAGGTCTATTGCATACCAAGTAACGGTATGTTCGCCAAGTTCCAAATTCTCAACCGGTTTTGCGGTTATGATTTGGCCGCTTGCATCTGCAATCAAAGTTTGGCTTAAAATTGCACTTCTCCAAATTATAACTATCTTTTGGTTTATTACTGCTTTAAGTTCAAGTTCAGGAGTTCTATTGGAAGTGCTTGGCGAGCCCTGAGGATCAAAACCCATATATATAGGTCTCTCAACATGAGGTGTTATATATATTGTAAATGCTCTTGAGACGTCTGAGATTCCTCCTGTTGTACTGTCTGCCGAGCTACTCACGGCTAAAATTTTATGTTCTCCCACACTAAGATTTTCCGTTAGGATTATGTATTTGCCGTTTTCATCAGTAACGGTTTCTCCAATCAATATTGCTTCGTTATTTTTGTTGATGCTATAAAATTTAACAATTTCATTTGGTTTTGCATTTCCCATCAGAAATTGTTTGCCTTCTGAAAGAGTTTCTTTGTTCTTTATATTTGTTATGTGCAATGAGCCGGTGTCTTTTGCGTTGGTTCCTACAAGAGGATCTGTCCCATAGAAAGTAAATTCGTCCCCATCCGAGAAGCCATCTTCATCGGAATCACTTGAGTTTGGATTGGTCCCAAAATAAAGTTCTTCCAGGTCACAAAGTCCGTCTTTATCTGAATCCATTGTCCCTAAAGAAGTCGTGATGGTTTCAGATGAAATGTTTTTGCTTGGGTTGTTGTAAAAGAGCGGGTTTTGGTCGAGCTTATCTGATACTCCGTCACCATCTGAATCTGTGCGAGAAGGATCGGTACCTTTGAAAAAGACTTCTTCAAGATCATTCAAACCATCTCCGTCAGAATCTTTTTCCTTTGGATCTCCTCCATAAAGAATTTCTTCTCCGTCAAGAAGTCCATCGCGGTCAGAGTCTATTTCCAGGTTTGCGTTTGCATCTCCAAGAATATTTTTTATCAAATCTTGTGGAATGCCATGGTTTTGTTCACCGAATATTCCTGATGTAAAATAACTTTCTTTGAATTTTGGCTCGAGCGCCGGTATTTCGGGAAGATTTTCTCGTAACTTTTCAGTTTCCGTTTTAACATGTTCAACAACCTTTATAATTTCTTTTACAAAACTTGTTGTTGGAGCTTTATTTTGAGTTTCATCCAAAGTCTTCAAGGATTCTTCTTCTCCTGAAGGAATATCCGTTTGCGTATTATCCGTTTTGGTCTGTTCCTCATAAGTTTCGTTTGTACTCTCATCAGGATTATTATCCGTGTTGTCTTCATCTTCAATATCATCCGTAGTTTCTTCGTTGTCTTCCTCGTCATTGTTCTCATCATCATTGTTTTCCTCATCGATATGGGTTTGATGGAAGCTGCTATTCATAAAGCCTGTTCCACCGCCGTTTTTTTGGATGGTAATGCTTGATAGCGCAGATTCATTCCCGGCTGCATCAACCGCCTTTATTGAAAAAGTGTTTGGTCCATCAATCAAACTTACGGACAACGTAAATCCGCCCGTGCCATCAACTATTGTTGAAGTTGCAGTTCCGTCTTTGTATACGGTTGCTCCCGCTTCTGTGCCGGAGCCTGTAATTGTTCCGGAACTCTCTGCTGTTGGAGTTGTTGCAGACAGTATCGGTGTTCCAGGCAGCGCGGTATCCTTTGTTATTGTGTAACTTGCTGCACCAGATTCATTCCCGGCGCCATCTTTTGAAGTGACGCTATATGAATTTGAACCTTCAACCAGTGCTAAAGCTGCTGTGGACCAAGTTGTCAAAGCATCAATTGCTATAACTTCGGTCCCATTTATCCATATACTTGAATTTGTTTCTTTTGTTCCCGTTAAAGTTACTGTTGCCAGATTGGTTGCAGAGGCGGTATTGCTTATTATAGGAGTGCTTGGGGCAATTATATCCGAAACAATTGCAGTGGCTACGGTGGTTGATGAGGTGCTGTTCCCCGCGTTTGTTACTGATGCGTATGCATTTGTTCCCGAGTATAAAGTCGATTTGGAGAAATTCCCGCCTGCATCCGCTGTGGTGGAGGTAGTCCATGTACCATCTACATAAATGTCCACGGTTCCATTAGCTGCTGCCGATCCGCTTATGAATGAGGAGGTTATTGTGTTGAAGGTTGGCGTTGAGATGTCTTCATTTCCACCTGTGCGTGACATTAATGTTGTCCCACTTATGAAGTTGTTTTGTCTACCCAAATTTCCATTACCGGCGTTGAAGAGTATGCCGGATTTTCCATCGTTGGGTCTTATTGTGTTTAAGGTTATGCTGTTGTTGGCGGAAGTACCCGAGACAGCTATTGCGTCTAAGGTGTTTGCATTTACTCCGGCCGTTCCTCCTGAAGCATTCGTTCCAATTTTATTTCTGGAAATTGTGTTTAGATTTCCACTGCTAATCTGTATTCCGTAACCACTGTTAGAGCTTATTATGTTGGCCTTAGATGTGTCTACGGTGTCTCCAATTATTGTTGAATTGTTCCCAATTACAATTCCTGCTCCGCCGTTACCTATGCTTGCGGTTCCCGTTGGATTTGTTCCTATATAATTACCATATATTTCAACATCTAAACTGCCGCTTGTTGTGCTAATACCGTTACTTGCATTACCGGAGATAGTGTTTGCTTCCGCACCGCTTCCACCAATTATCACATCTTCTGCTCCGGAACCCAGTAAAATACCATTGCTACCATTTGCCAAAGCCGCATCTCCTGCCGCATTAGTTCCTATGTAATTGCCTTTTATTGTGACTGTCCCTGTGTCCGCAATGCTTATTCCTTGCGTTGTGTTTCCGGATATGTAATTTCTCTGATTTGCTCCTGATCCGCCTATGGTTAAAGTGCCTCCATTGCTATTTGATTCTATTCCGATTCCGTTTGCAGACGAGAGTCCTATGTACGAGTTTTGTATTGTTACGTTGTTTCCACCTACATTTGCAATGCCTGATTGAGAACACCCATTGATTTCAATAGCTCCTTCAGCTTCCGTAGATCCTATTGTTATCCCGGTTGTATCGCTTCCGATTTTTATTCCTCTATTTGGTCCTATTATGCCTATGCCCTTGACAATGTGATCCGTTCCACTTTGGAATGCTAAACCTGAAACAAATCCTGTGGCATTCAAAACTATATTTGCTCCTGCTTGTACAGTGGATGTTGCATCAATGGTAAGGGATCCAGTTATGTCAGGAAGAGCGCTTAACAAGTTGATTGTTCCGGCAACCGTGAAAGTGATTGAATCTGCTCCGGGATTTGCATTTGCGTCGGTTATTGCTTGTCTTAAGGATCCCGCACCGGAATCGTCAAGGTTTATTACCTCATATGTGGCCGCATATGTTTTTGGCACTTTCCATAGAAAAGTAGTTGGGAATAGAATGCTTATCAGCAATATGAAAAGGATGGAAGATTGTAGCGACTTTCTTGTGAGGAGATTAAACATACGTGGGTTTTATAAAATATCTCTGAATTATACCAGAAAACCGCTGTTTCAGCAATGGCTTTAGGCTGCGATTTTTACTTTACCGTGACCGACTTTGCCAGATTGCGTGGCATGTCAGGGTTGTTTTCACGGATAACGGCCAGTTTGTAGGCCAGCATTTGGATTGGAATAAGGTTCATAATGGGGGAGGCGTAGCCGTTCATTGGGACCCTAATCCAGATATCAAAAACCGCTGCATTTTCAGGAGAAACCCCTATGATTTTTGCTCCGCGAGCTTTGAGTTCCATGGCGTTACCAAGAATTTCAGCTTTAAATTCGTCGTTAGGTGCAATGACTATGCATGGTGTGCCCTCCGAAACCAGCGCAATCGGGCCATGTTTTAGTTCGCCGCCTGCAAAGCCTTCCGCGTGAATATATGAAACTTCCTGTAATTTTATTGCCGACTCAAGCGCCACCGGATAATTCAAATCTCTTCCTATGATGATAATGTCTTGGGCATTTTTGATCTGTTCGGCAATGCCTTCTATGTGCTTTTCATAGCGGGGATTTAACATGTCGTTAAGTTTTCCGTCAACTTCAACCAGCATGCGTTTTCCTTCATTCAAATCTCCGGAAACGGCGTAGGCCAAAAGGATCAAAATTGCAATTTGCGAAGTGGTTGCTTTTGTTGACGCCACGGCTTTTTCGGGACCGGCTTTAAGAGGGATGACAAGGTCTGAAATTCGCGCCATGGTTGAGGTTTCCACATTCACAATCGAGATAATTTTTGCTCCGCGCGCCTTTGCTGTCTCAAGCGCTTCCAGCGTGTCAGCGGTTTCTCCGGATTGGGAGACGGCAATAACAAGAGATCTGTCAGTGAGAAAATGACGCGCAGATTTGAATTCCGAACCAAACTTGGTATTCACGTGTTTTTTAGCAATTTCCGCAAAGAAATATTCTCCCATCATGGCCACTTTCCCTGCGGTTCCGCATCCCACAAGCGTTGTACCATAAGCACTTTTTATCATTTGCGCGGCTTTTTGGATGAGCGCCTCGTCCGTATTTATTGCGCGGGCCAACGATTCCTTTTGCTCCATGATTTCCTTGATCATGAAGTGGGGGTAGGCGCCCTTTTCCGCCATTTCTTCCTTCCAGTCGATTGAGATCACGCGCTTTTCAATTTTTTCGTCCGTTTCAAGGTTGAAAAATGCGGCGCTCGCTGCGCTCGCGCCCTCCCTGTCTAGGACCACCATCTGGTTGTCGTCCAAATACATTATATCTTTCGTGTATTCCAAGAAGGCCGGTACGTCCGATGCCACAAAATATTCGCCATTTTGACCTTTTCCCACAATCAAGGGCGAGCCCCTGCGTGCGGCTAAAATCATGTTTTCATCCCTGTGAATTGCCACAACCGCGTAACGCCCGGTGAGCATTTTGCAGGATGCTTTGAAGGCGGCCAAAAAATTGAGACCCGCGTGCATTTTTTCTTCTATAAGGTGTGCAAAAATTTCCGTGTCCGTCTCGGAGCGGAATTGGTGACCTTTTGCAATCAAGTCCTCTTTGAGCTCAAGAAAATTTTCAAAAATTCCATTGTGTACCACAACCACTCTTCCGTCCTCGCTGGTGTGCGGGTGAGCGTTATAGTTGGTAACGCCTCCGTGTGTTGCCCATCTGGAGTGGCCTATGGCCAATGACGACTCACCAAGCATTTTATCCTCAAGTTTCTCCACCTCGGAAATTTTGCCCACATGTTTTTCAATCACAATTTCGCCGGCTTCGGCGCCTCTGCTGGCGCCATTTTTCAGCTTTGCGGCAATGCCCCACGAATCATACCCGCGGTATTCGAGTTTCTTTAGTCCTTTTAAGACTATTGCCGCCGCCTTCGGCGGCTGACCTTGGCCGGCTTGGCCTTGGCTCGTTTGGCCGTTTTCAGTCGGTCCAATGTAAGCAAAAATTCCACACATGCGGGAAGTATAGCATAAGTGAGAGGGTGGTGAAAGGGGCTACTTGAGCTCTTAAATTTGGTGCATCACCATGAGAGGACTACCAAAATAACTGTCTGAGGGAATGCCTCTTTTTTCTAATTTTGCACGTGCAAAGATTAGAACGTGGAAAAATCAGCTTGGCAAACCCCTATTCTTTTTGCTATTTCTTAAACCTCGTAAAATTCCCAAACCCCTCTTTAGTCACCACGCCCATGTCCTCCAGTCTCACTCCAAATTTTCCGTTCAAATAAATCCCTGGTTCCACGGTGATCACCATGCCCTCTTGCAGGGTGTCCGGACTTTTGCCGGATAGGGAAGGCGATTCGTGGATTTCAATGCCAACCCCGTGGCCGAGGCCGTGAGTGAAGAATTTTTGCCTTTTGCCCATGATTTTGCGCGCTAATCGGTCCAGAGTTTTCACGCGAGCGCCCGCCTTTATTGCTTTTATGACTGCTTTCTGCGCGCGCAGAACCGCTGCATAGACCTCTTTTTGTTCTTTTGTGGTCACTCTTGGGAGGAAGGTTCGGCTCATGTCGCTCAAATAACCGTGGTAGTTCATGCCCATGTCAATGAGAACAACGTCGTCCTTTTTTAATTTGCGACTGCCGTTTTTGTGATGTGGCACCGCACTTCCCGCCCCAAAAGCCACAATTGGCTCAAATGCCATCTCATCCACCCCAAATTCATGTGCCATTTTTTTAATCTGCCATGCAATCTCGAGCTCGCTTACACCTGCGTGTGCGCCTTTGCCAGTGCCCGCCTTGAGCAATTTTTGTATTCGGGCGAGGACTTTTTCATTTATCCTCTGCGACTTTTTTATCATTTCAATTTCAGTTTTTGTCTTGATGGCGCGCATAGCTTCAATGCTCTCCGCCGGCTTTATGGGTCTAAATGGTGTTTTTGGTAGCAAGCGTTTCCACTCTTTGAGTTTTTTTACGGTGAGGTTGTTTTCTTCAAATTCAATCGAAGTGATTTTTAGCGATTTTTTAAGGCGCTTAAACTGTTCTTTTAAGTTTTCCTTGGTTCCTATCACGGTAAATTTTTTAAATTTGTTCCCGGGAACAAATTTGTGCGCCACGGCTTTAGCGGGGCAGGCGTGCACAAGCTTCTTTGCCTCCTCAAAGTATCTGCTATCCGTAAAAAAGTAACTTTGTTTTTTGCCAAGCAACAAAAAAGCCCTGGATCCTGTAAAACCTGTTAAGTAAGCAATGTTTTTTAAGTTGGTGATGAGGAGCATAAGGTCAAATTTTTACAATTTCCGGATTCTCAAAATCATTATTATCAATAACAATATCCGCTTTTTCCAGCGGTTTTGCATCTTCAAAATAAAGTTTTTCGCCCGGCGTGTAGCGCAGGGCGTATTTTTTCAAAATTTCTTCTTTAGAGCCCAAAAAAGAGTCGCGATTTACTGCTCTGCTTAGCACAGTTTTTTCACTCACAAGCAGGAGGATTTTAAGATCAAAATGCCCGACTAATTCCGGTCGCATTAAAAATATGCCGTTTATGATAAGGATTGAATCTTTTTCGGCGGTTACGGTGGGTGAGTTCAAATTTCAATTTGGTCCGAGTGGCGCGAGCAGGTTTTTTGTGGTCATGACCGTTTGTTCCCGGGAACAAAAATTATCTATTTAGACTTTTTTTAAGAAAAACTTGATTAGGTCTTCTGCGCTTTTGGCGGTTTCATTAGCCTCAGCAAGGATGCGAGTAACATGGTTTCTCTTATAGCCAAGGTTTTCCAAGGCGGCTATGGCTTCTTCATTGGCAGGTTCGGTTGTGGCTAGATGTGGGGAGTTTTGATTTTGAGATGTCAGGTTGATGGGATCCAACTTATTCTTAAGTTCCAAAATCATGCGTTCGGCAATTTTTTTGCCTACGCCGGAGATGCTTGTGAGATAGGCGAGGTTGCCTTGTAAAATGGCATTTTGGACCTTTTCGGCGGGGCTGTTTAGGATTTCCATGCCCATCTTGGGGCCAATGCCGTTGACGCTCATCAAAATTTCAAAAAAGTTGAGCTCATTTTTTGTTCGGAAGCCGTAAAGTGTGATGGCATCCTCGCGGACATGGGTATGAATAAATAAGGTTATTTCTTCATTTTCTTCCGCTGAAAAGGCGCTTGAAACTGCAACATGATAACCAACGCCATTTATGAACAAAATTATTGTTCGTTCATCACGAGAGTGGATTTGGCCTTGGAGGAGTCTGATCATGTTTGAAGCGGGCTAGGAAATTGTTCTTGAAGGTGCGGAAAGTGCCTTCGGTGATATGGTAGCGGATTTTGTCCATTAAATGAAATAAAAATGCAATGTTGTGCATGGAAAGGAGGCGAATTCCAAGGATTTCATTCTCAATCATCAGATGGCGAATGTAACTTTTTGAAAATTCTTGGGAGGCGTAACAAGGGACTTCCGCGCAAAGTGGGGCTGCATCTTCGCGATATTTTTCATTGGTAATATCATGGCGGCCATCTAAATCCCAGAAGGCGTTGTGACGGGCCAAGCGGGTGGCTAGGACGCAGTCGAACATATCCATGCCACGGTCAACAGCTTCAAGAATATCATCAGGAGTGCCAACTCCCATAAGATAATGTGGCTTTTCAGGCGGGAGGAAGGGCAAAGTGGCCTCTATTGCATACATTTTTTGTTCAAAGGTCTCGCCAACGCTGACGCCGCCGATTGCAATTCCGGGAGTATCAAGTCCGGCCATGAATTTTGCAGATTCTACGCGGAGGTCTGCAAAGACGCTTCCTTGAATTATTGGGAAAAGGGCTTGGTCTGGGCGGGTTTTGGCCTTAAGGCAGCGCTCGGCCCATCTGTGAGTGCGCTCCATGGCGGCGCGGGCGTAAGTAATGTCCACTCCTTTGGGTGCGCATTCGTCGAAGGCCATTATAATGTCTGCGCCGAGTTGTTCTTGAATATGCGTGGCTTTTTCAGGAGTGAAAAAGTGTTTGTCGCCATTTAGAGGTGAGGAAAATTCCACGCCGTCATCAGTGATTTTGCGAGTGCTTTCAAGTGAAAAGACTTGAAAACCGCCGCTATCCGTGAGAATTGGTTTGTTCCAGTTCATCCATTTGTGAAGTCCGCCCATCTTCTCAATGAGGTCGGCTCCGGGGCGCATGGCTAAATGATATGTATTTGAGAGGATTATCTCAGCGCCAAGGGCATTTAGATCTCGCGGATCCAGTGACTTTACTGTGGCGCGCGTGCCAACCGGCATAAAGACCGGCGTTCTAATCTCGCCGTGCGGAGTACTAAAAACTCCCAAGCGGGCACGCGCGCCATCACTTGAGGTTTTTTCTATTCTAAAGTCGAACATCTCAGAGAGTTAACGGATTGGGAAGTCGCAAATGGCCGCAAGCGGCTAAGCCTCTAGTGACTTTTCCTTCTTTAATTGTGCGGAAATTTCTTCATTTACGCGCTCTTCAAGAGTCTTTTTTCTGCGAACTTTGCTTTTTTTGACGTCCTTTGTTGCGGCTGAGGCGGCCATTTTTTGGCGGAATTTGTCTACGCGGCCTTCAGTATCAAGAAGAGTCTTCTTACCTGTGAAGAACGGATGACAAGCGCTGCAGGTTTCAACTTGAATGCTTTCTTTTGTTGACCCCACTTTGAACACTTTTCCGCAGTTTGCGCACTTTATTTCCGCTTCCGAGAAGTACTTTGGGTGAATTTCTTTTTTCATTTGTAACTGGTTTAATGACTGGTTTGGCTGCTTCAACCTCTTTAGTCGGTTTAAAAGCGGCGCGATTATAGCGATAGATTATATAGAACGCAAGTAAAATGAGCAGGAATGAAAATCCGGCAATCTTTGCAAGAAAAACAAAATCGTAAATGCGAACGCGAACTTCAATTGAGTCAGATTGTTCACTCGCGTCGTAAACAGTTAATGTGGCAATTTGCAAACCGCTTTCAGGAAAAACTTTTTTAACGGTAGCTTGCTCGGTGGTTTCACCGTTAATTATCCAAACATATTTTGTGATGCCGGTGTCATCACTTGAAGCTGAGGCATCAAAAGTGACTTCTTCATTTATATCTGCAAGAAGGGCTTTGTCTGAAACGGCGGCAATAGGAGCTTTGTCCGACGGATTTTTGTCCTCGGTGTTTGATATGCCATCTCCATCTATATCAGTATCTGAATTGTCACCAATGCCGTCACTATCCAGGTCCGACCATTCTTTTTGGTCCAGCGGGAAGGGGTCCTCACCATCGCCGACTTTATCTCCGTCCGTATCCGTTAAAAGTGGGTTTAGACCAAGATTTTCTTCTGCCGTATTGTTTATGCTGTCGCCATCAATATCCTCATCTGTTTCATCAGGCGTACCGTCTTTATCCATGTCTTTTGAATAGAGAGGATCCTCTGGGAAGGCGTCGTCAACGTCCAAAATGCCGTCATTATCATCATCAGGGTCTGCGTTATTGCCAATAGAGTCGCCATCAGTGTCAAGGTTTTCTTTTGCGTCAAGAGGGAAGGCATCATTGGTGTTTAGAGTGCCGTCACCATCCTTGTCGTCATCTTTGCTGTCAGGTATTCCATCACGGTCTGTGTCTTGTTCTACGTAAACATCTTTTGTAATTGCGTTGTTGGCAGGGTTGTCGCCTTCACTTATCCAAGGAATAATGCTCACAGTGAGTTTATAAGATCCAATTGCGCCCGGGACCCAATCTACAAAAACGTCATCGGTTTTTCCGGCCAGAATTGAAACGGGCTGATCCGGAGCGACTCCTTTGCCATTTACAGAAACACGTACCGAGCCAAGAAGGTCTGCGGTACTATTATTGTTGACTATAATCCAGATGCGTGTGGTGCGGCCTTGGAGGTAGCCTGCGGTTGAGAAAGAAATTCCGCCATCTGAGATGGACAAATCGCCGCCGCTCGCGGCGGCGTAAGTATAGCGGAGGAACGGTGAAAGCGGCGTAAATAAAAGAGTACCAAGCATTAAGCTTAGGACAAGCGCGCGGAGCGCGTGCATAGCACGAGTGGAGCGCGCGGCGTGGGTAGATTTTTTCATATTAGAGAGGTTTGAGATGCTTCAGTTGGGGTCTCTTCCACTTCACTTTCGCTTTCTTCGCCTTGGCCGGCGTATTCGCTCTCTGCGGATGCGGCTATGAATGACATGGAGGCAACTTTGTCGTCCTGCTTCATTCTCATTATATACACTCCTTGTGTGGCGCGTCCACGGGAAGGAACGCTCTTAAGTTCCGTGCGTATCATAACTCCTTTTTTGGAAACTATCATAATATCGCCTTCGGTTTCAGGTTCAACCACTTTTGCGCCCACAAGTTTTCCGGTTTTCTCCGTTAGATTTGCGGTCTTAACTCCTGATCCACCGCGAGTTTGGAAGCGGTATTCGGCAACAGGTGTACGTTTCCCAAGACCATTTTCCATAACAACAAGTAAGTCTGCTTTTGGATCAACAACTCTGTCCATTTCAACAACCGTGTCTGTTCCGCGCAATTTGATTCCGCGAACTCCCATGGATGCGCGGCCCATGCCACGAACATCGGCTTGGTCGAACTGAATGCATTTTCCTTCGTAAGTAACAATCATGATGTGTTCGTTGATGCTCACTTGTTTTACCCAAGATAAGCAGTCGTCCGGGCGGAGTTTGATTGCAATGAGTCCTGATTTACGAACGTTTTTGAAGTCTTCAACCGGCGTCTTTTTTACGGTTCCCATGCGGGTTGCCATGAAAAGGAATTCACCTTTGAATTGATCGTTGGTTACAACAAGCATTGCTGTAACGGTTTCATCTTTTGTGAGCTGGATCAGGTTGATGAGCGGTGTGCCTTTTGCTTGGCGCGTTGCCAACGGAAGCTCGTAAACCGGCAATTGGAAAGTCCTACCCGTGTTAGTGAAGAATAAAAGTTTATCGTGATTTTTGGCAAAGCGCATAATTTCAATTTCGTCCTCTTCCTTTGTTCCCATGGCAAGTTTTCCTTGTCCGCCGCGTCCTTGACTCTTGAATGCTGAAGGTTGGACGCGTTTTACATAGTTCTCTTTTGTGAGGGTGACCACCATTTCCTCATTTGGAATTGTGTCTTTTACGGAGAATTCACCAAGTGCTTGCGGAACAATTTCCGTTCTGCGCGCATCACCATATTGATCTTTGATTTCCGTGAATTCTTTTTGCATGATTTTGAGCACTTTTTTAGTGTCTGCAAGGATTCCTTCAAGTTCGGCAATAAGCCTCATTTTTTCTGCGAGTTCGTCCTCAATCTTGGCGCGTTCAAGTCCCGCCAAAGTTTGCAATCTCATCTCAAGAATTGCAGTCGACTGAAGGTCTGAGAGATTGAATTTAGCCATGAGTGCATCATGTGCTTCTTCCTTGGTTTCAGATCCTCTGATTGTGGCAATTACGGCATCAATGTGATCGAGCGCTATCTTGAGTCCTTCCAAAATGTGTGCGCGAGCGCGTGCCATCTTGAGTTCAAAAGCGGTTCTACGCGTGATGACGATTTTTCTATGATCAATGAAATGTTCAAGCACTTGTTTTAAGTTGAGCAGGCGGGGTTGTCTTCCGCCATCTACAAGTGCAATCATATTCATATTAAAGTTCGACTGGAGCGGCGTCAGCTTGTAGAGCTGATTCAATATTTTATTTGGATACGAGTCCTTTTTGAGTTCAATTACAACGCGGATCCCTTCGCGGTTACTTTCATCTCTCAGATCGGAAATTCCGGTGATTTTTTTCTCCTGTACAAGATCCGCAATTTTCTCAACCAGCGTGGCCTTATTCACTTGATACGGAATTTCCGTGATTATTATTCGGAAGCGACCGTTTTTTTCTTCTTCAATCTCGGCTTTTGCGCGGATGGTTACTCCGCCGCGGCCCGTTGTGTACATCTCTTTGATAGCTTCAAGTCCGTAAATTGTGGCGCCGGTTGGGAAGTCGGGGCCTTTGATGTACTGCATGAGATCTGAAACTTCCATGTCAGGGGTATCCGAAAGCGCAATGAGCGCGTCCATGGTTTCTCCCAAATTGTGCGGTGGAATATTTGTGGCCATACCAACCGCAATACCCATAGTTCCATTGAGGAGCAGTTGCGGAATTCTGGCCGGCAAAACCACAGGTTCTTGAGAGCGACCGTCGTAATTTGGGATAAAATCGACTGTTTCTTTGTCTATGTCCGCCATCATCTCATCCGTGAGCTTCTCCATTTTTGCCTCGGTGTAACGCATGGCCGCGGCGTTGTCTCCGTCTATTGAACCAAAGTTTCCCTGACCGCGAACCAGCATGTATCTGAGCGAGAAATCTTGCGCCATACGAACCATTGATTCGTAAACCGCGGAGTCTCCGTGCGGATGGTATTTGGCCAGCACCTCTCCCACAACGGCCGCCGACTTTCTGTAGCCGCCCGTGGAACGGAGCCCAATCTCATGCATTGCGTAAAGTATGCGTCTGTGAACCGGTTTCATTCCGTCCCGCACATCCGGAAGCGCACGTGAAACAATCACGCTCATGGCGTAGTCGAGATAGCTCTCCTCCATTTCTTCAACTATGTGACGCTGGAAAACCCTTCCTGCGGCAAAAAGCTCGGTTGGGGGTGCGGGAGGAGGGGGAGTTACGCTTGTTTTTGGCTCTGTGCTTGCGGGTTCAGTGGCTGGTTCTTGCGGTTCAGCATTTTTTTCGACTTGTTCTTTCTGCGCATTTTGCTCGTCTTGCGCGGGCTTTTTTTGCCCGTCGTCTTCAGGAAGAGATTCAGGGTTTTTGTCCTTTGGTTTTCTTGGCATGAATTTAAAATTAAAGTCTTATGAAAGTTTTGTAGAAAGTTTTCTGCGGCGGAAGTTTAGCACAAGGGCGGGAAAATGCTAAGGGATTTTTGTGAGGGTGGAAGGATGCAGGTGAGTAAGTCCTATAAGGGGTGAGTGGCGGCGTGGATGAAAATTTTAGTCCAGCGTAGAAAATCCCTCATACGGATCTCTGCTGCGCGGCGTGGTCTGGTGCGTCTTTTCCTGCGCGCTGTGCAGGTGACTTGCAAATTTCAGGTCAATTGTATGTGCAATCTTGTGGTGTTCGGCACAAAGCGGAACCATAAATGCAGGGTCATTTAACGATTGCAGACCGAAGGGAACCTTGTGATGGGTCTCTGTAGCCTTATGCGTGCATCCGTTGACTGCGCATTTGTCTCCATAGATTTCATGAAGTAAATTGCGGGTAGTTTTGTTTTCGTATCTTTTTGAAGGAAGGTGGGTCTCTCCGCGCACGCGGGTAGATTCCTCTTCTACTTTTTGCTTAAGCTGTTCTTTTCTTTGATTAAGAAGTTTTTGGAGAATCAAATTAGCGTCCAGCCTTTGTTCGTTGAGACGGTTGAGCTCATCTATGACCTCATCGGACAGATTGAAATTGAGTTTTTTACGCCCGGGCGTCACGGAGGAATCAAAAAGAGAATTTGGCAAGGGTTCTTCCGTTTTGTTTGCGGCGTTCTTGAGACTTTTTTCCCCTCTTGCAATGGCGGCAAGAACTCTCTTGGAAGAGACTTGAATTAGGTCATAAATCTTATCTTCATTTTTGATGTCTAAAATTGGAAGTACTCTTTCAATTTTACCCAGACTCACAAGCCCTTCGTTATAAAGTTTTTTCACTTTGGGAGTTTTTTCAAGTCTTCTGTCTGCGTTTATGGCAAGGTCTACTTGTCTTTGACTCACCCCACCAAGTACTGCGGCAAAGTGGTAAATACTTGAAAAACCTTCTTTCTCATAAAGGCGACGCTTATACACTTCTCCCAAAAGACCAATGAATTTGTCTCTCCATGTGCGGGCTTGGTATCCATACTGTCTGCAGAGCGTCAATAAATCTTTGTCTGGAATTTGTTCAATGTTTTCCGGAAAAATTGGAGTAGAAACCACGGCGGAGTTTTGCGCGGACAGAGACTCTGCCGGCGGGTCCAAAGTTAGTAATTGAGTTTGCATAAGATTATAAGGTAAGAAAGTATGTAAAAGAAAAATAGCAGAAATCACAAGAAAATTCAATCCAAAACAGGCCGTTTTTATTGGACGGCGCGGGCCAATTATTTCACAATCGCTAAATATGAAAAACGGCTTGCGCAAGCCAAAAACCCGCAGTTAAAAAAATCACAGAATTGCATGGGTATAAACTGTGCGAATATGTAAACTTGAATCATCTTCCTAACCTTATTTATAAAATAATCTTGACTTTTTGCTGGGGGGGGGTAAGGTTCAGTTGTCTTTAAGTTTAATTTGCAAATCTATGGGTGAATCACTTAGTGTGGCATTGTTAGAAGCTGCGGGCTATAGAGTATTGTCAGATGAAGGGAGGGCATATCGCCCTTTTGCTCAACTTAGACTCGCATCTACAGCTCAGATTGAAGATGCTGTGAGGTCTTCAGAATTTGATGGTGGAAGTGGTGTTGATTTTGATCGTGAATCCGGAGACGGCATATAACTGCCGGCGATTTCAATATTCTCTCTATTCACTTTTGCTTCTTTGTGGTAAAATGATAAGATAGAAATTGAAGTAAATACATGCCATCTCCAACGCCAATACAAAACGGGGGAGCTCAGCAAGCGCAAACTACCGCTTCTGTAAGCCAAAAAGACGCAAGTCAAGTTGCGCTGGTTTCGGCAGTTGCGCCGGTTTCGGCAGTTGCGCCGGTTTCCGCGAGTCCGAGTGCGCCAGCAGTTGTGCCGGCCGCACCAATAGCAAAGCCGGCCGTAGTTCAGGCCGCAATGCCGGCTGCTCCCGCCACCGCGCCGGCAAAGCCAGCCGCCGCGCCGGCAAAGCCGGCCGCCAAGCCGGCCGTAGCACCCGCACCTTCCGCGCAATCAGACCGCAAAACACTTTTACTTGCGGAGAAACTTTTTCAGGAAGGGATTGCGTCAATTCGGGATCTGATTGCGCCGTCGTCATTTGAAATTGGTTATGATCATCTCAAGATTGACGGCTTCTACACTCAAACATTTTTTGTTTACACTTATCCGCGCTACATAGACACAAACTGGCTTTCGCCGGTTGTCAATTTTGACGCAACAATGGATGTTGCACAGTATATTTACCCAATTTCCTCCGAGGATATAATGAAAATTCTCAGGAATAAGGTGGCTCAGCTTCAGTCGTCAATCAGGATGGCCGCCGAGAAGGGAAATGTGCGCGATCCAGCCCTTGAAACCGCCCTTGAAGATGCCGAACAACTCAGAACCGAGCTTCAGCGCGGACAGGAGAAATTTTTCCAATTTGGAATGTATTTTACGGTTTATGCAACTACCGAGGACGAGCTCCGCAAGGTTTCAAAGGAGCTTCAGAGTATGCTCGCCGGAAAACTCGTTCTTTCAAAACGCGCCGACCTTCAAATGGAGCGCGGCTTTAACTCCACAATTCCAATCTGTTTGGACGACTTGTCCGTTCAGCGCAACATGAACACTTCGCCGCTTTCCACAACTTTCCCGTTCATTTCCGCGGAACTAACCTCTAACGACGGAATTTTATATGGTCTTAACCGCCACAACGAGTCGTTAATTATTTTCGACCGTTTCTCCTTGGAAAACGCGAATTCCGTGGTTTTTGCCAAGTCCGGAGCCGGAAAGTCGTACGCAGTGAAGCTTGAAATTTTGAGATCGCTCATGTTTGGCACGGATGTCATAGTCATTGACCCTGAAAACGAGTACAGCGCGCTTTGTGACACGGTTGGCGGAACATATCTTTCGGTTTCGCTCAATGCGGACCGCAGAATCAACCCTTTTGACCTGCCAACGCCGCTTAAAGGTGACGACTTAAAGCCCGGCGATCTTGTGCGCAGTGCGGTTATAAGTTTGACCGGCCTTATGCGCCTCATGCTCGGGAAAATCACGGCGCAGGAGGAGGGAATTTTGGACAAAGCTCTCATAGACACTTATGCAACCAAGGGAATCACCATGGACACAGTCGACCCGTCGTCTTATGAGGTTCCAACCATGGTCGACTTTCAGCAGGTGCTTTCTTCAATGGACGGCGCCGCGGACATGGCGCAACGGATTGCAAAGTATGTGACTGGGACTTACGCCGGTGTGTTTAATAAGGAGACAAATGTTACTTTGGATTCGGGTCTTGTGGTCTTTTCCGTGCGTGATCTTGAGGATGAGCTCAGGCCGATTGCAATGTATATTATCTTAAATTACATCTGGAACCGTGTGCGCTCTTCTCTTAAAAAACGCCTTCTTGTTATAGATGAAGCGTGGACGCTCATGCAGCATGAGGACAGCGCCAAATTCTTGTTTGGGCTCGTTAAGAGGGCGCGCAAATATTATCTTGGAGTGACCACAATTACGCAGGATGTGGAGGACTTTGTGAGTAGTGCTTTTGGAAAGCCGATTATTACAAACTCGTCAATGCAGCTGCTCTTGAAGCAGTCGCCGTCCGCAATTGAGCCGCTTGCCAAGGTTTTCAACCTGACGGAAGGCGAGAAGTACATGCTCCTTAATTCCGGCGTTGGCCAAGGCTTGTTTTTTGCCGGTCTAAAACACGTTGCAATTCAGGTAATTGCCTCCTTTAGCGAGGACAAAATTGTCACCACAAATCCCGAGGAGTTACTTGCCAAGTCCGCCGCTGCTGCGGAATTTGAGACGGAAGAGGAGGCTGCCGAGGTTGCTGAGACTGCCGAAGATGAGGCGACTCGCGCCCGGGCACAAGCTCCGGAAGTTTCTGCGCGCGCAGAAACTCCAGCCGCGCCTGCTGCCGCTCCTGTTGTTACTCCCACAGTGGCCGCCGTAGAAAATAAAGCGACTGTCCTAGATAAGCCAATTGAAGCCCCCGTATCTGTTGCAGAAGGTGCACCTGAGTTTAAGGTTGTACCGGAGCCGGCGTCAGCGCAAGCTGTGCCGGTGCCAACACCTGCCGCACCTATACCTGCGCCGGAGCCCGTTACTCCTTCCGTGCAAGAAGTCCCAATAAACTTTGAGCAAAAAAAGTAGTCAAGAAATCCTGACTAAAGGCTTATGAATAAAAAACTTGTTCAGGAATGCGTGAAATTGTCCTTGCGTGAAGCATATAAAGGTATGCGAGATGGAGACGGCGGACCTTTTGGGGCGGTTATAGTAAGGAAGGGGAAGGTGATTTCAGTGGGACATAATGAGGTTCTTAAGAAGAATGATCCAACCTGTCACGCAGAGGTTGTGGCAATTCGCAAAGCTTGCGCAAAACTTAAGAATTTTGACCTTTCCGATTGTGAAATTTTCACTTCTTGCGAACCTTGTCCAATGTGTTTTTCCACCATTCATTGGGCCAAAATGCGCAAAATGTATTTTGGTTGCACCAGAGATGACGCCGCGCACATTGGTTTTGATGACAAGTTCATTTATGACGTCCTCCAAGGCAAAGCCAAAAAGAAGCAAGTGACCGCCGTGCAGGTTGCACGTGCAGAATGTCTAAAGCCTTTTAAGGAGTGGGAAGGAAAAGCGGGGAAGAAGAGATATTGACAGATTCTACTTCTGACGTGAATCTGCCCGGGCGTAGCGAGCGTAGATTAGAAATCGGAAGGTTCGATTTTGCGATTTTCTTTTGACAAATCAGATTTTTATTGCTACCGTCAGGGCAGGTTTAGATTTTAATCTTGTTCTTTATGTCAGATTTAGATGAAGTTTTAAAAAAGTATCCTCCTAAAGTTCGGGTTTTTGTTCAAGGTGGTATGAATTTGATTCGGTCGTGTGATGAAAATTGTGATGGTGGGTGTGGTAGTAAATGTGTAGTAGCTAGTGCCAGGGGGAAATTGACTTCCACTTTTTCCTTAGTTCTTGGGCAGAATGTAGGTGAAGATTTACCTGTTTTGGTTGGCTCTTTAAGAAGAGAAGCTTCGTCTTGTGGGTCTGAAGTTGGTAAAATTTTAGGTGTAGTTGCCGCTTCTGTGGAAAGATTGTCTGGATTCCAAGGAATGATCGTTGATGAACCATCAAATTGTGATTTGTAATCCATGTCACTACTCCCACAAGAACAATTAGAAGAACATGTAAGGAAAGCTCAAAAGAGTATGCGCAATCCCGATCCTGATAATGATGGTCCGACTGATTGTTGTGAACATCCAGAAAGAATTATGGCTTGGGTTGCGGAGGAAATGTCACAGTGCCTTGTTGTGCTTATGACGCTTCCTGGAATAGAAGAGCCAACAAAGAAAGGAGTTCTGGAAACCCTTTTGTTCTTTTCTGCAGTAATAGGTAGGGCGGCGCATCTTGGAGGGGCGGTAGATTCCCCTATTTATAGTCACTATGCTGTAGACGGGGTGAATCAGGTCGATCAATTTTTGACAGAAATCGGTTATATGAAAGAAGAATTGCCTCCTCCTTTGCAGTGAAGGTATACTCGCGCCATGACAGATATCGCACAAATCCGCACCAACGAGTGGCTCAGGGCAAAGCTTGCAGAGATTTATGAGGGGCATTTTTCAGATGTGCTGCTCCAAAATCAGGTGAAAATTGCGTTTGGGAGGGCAGCGAGCCGAAGGCTTGGATCTATCCGAATGAGTCGTGATAAAAGAATTAGCAGTATCCTTATAAATGGCCTACTTAGGGATGCGCAAATACCCGAACAAATTATTTGTTCAGTGATTGCTCATGAGATGTGTCATTATGCGCATGGGTTTTCGTCGCCATTACCGAGGAAATATGAATCGCCACATGCGGGAGGCATAATAACAAGAGAACTCAAGAAAAGGGGGCTCGCGTTTTTGGAGTCGTACGAAAAAGAATGGATCAAAAACAAGTGGCCGACTGTTTTGGAAGAGGCGGGACTTAGAGGGCCTTCTCTAATGCGGTCATATAGGCGTCTTCGTCCGAGGAGTCTTCTTGGTTTTCGTCTATGGTAATGTCCGGTGTGATTCCCACTCCTTGGATTGAGGTGCCGCCGGAGCTGAGCCAGTGGGCGATTGTAACCTTGAAGGCGGAGCCGTCCCAGTAATCCGTGAGGGATTGAGCAGATCCTTTGCCAAAGGTTTGGGTGCCAATAACGGTTGTGTCTGCGGTTTCTTTTAAGGTTTGGACAAGGATTTCCGAGGCGGAGGCGGTGTATTTATCCACAAAGAAATAAAGAGGAATGCCTTTGTATGGGCCGGTATCACCATTATAAATAGTCTCTTTGTAGCCTCCGCCGTAGTCGAGCGTTACAAGAGGCGTCAGTTGTGGCACAAAAAGTCCCGCCACAAAATTTCCGGCGCTTAGGTAGCCGCCGCCGTTACTGCGAAGGTCAATTACAATGCCCTTTGGTTTTGTGACTTCGGTCTCAAGCGCGCGAATGGTTTCCATCATTTCTTGAGCTGTGTTTGAGGCGAACGTATCTATGTCTATGAACCAATAGTCGTGAAAAATTATTTCTCCGGAGATTAGGTCAACAGCAATGACTGCGCGAGTAATTTTGAAATTATAAGTGTTCTCGCCTCTGAGAATTGTCAAATTTACGACTGTATTTTTTGCGCCTTTAATGCGACTGATGACATCATCTATGGTCATTCCTGAGATTGAGACTCCGTCCACGGCCGTGATGGCGTCACCAATTTTGAGTCCCGACTTTGCAGCGGGGGAGCCCTCCACAAATGAGCTTATTGTGATAGTGCCGGCGAGTTCGTCCTCATACAAAACCGCTCCAATTCCTTCAAATTCACCGCTGAGTGAATCCGTGAATTCGGTAGCCTGAGTACTCGAGAAATATGTAGTGTAAGGGTCATTCAGAGTTTCCAGCATGCCCTTTATTGCGGCTTCAAAGAGGGCTTGCTCGTCTATAGTTTGGCCTTCAGGGACGTAAAAGTTGTTAGTAATTTTCTTCCAAATGTTGGCAAAAATATCCGATTTGTAAAATTTGTTGCGTTCATTTGCAGCTTCTTCCATGAGTTCGTTGTTGTGCCAGTTCTCGAAGTTAAACATCATGTCTGCAAGTTCGCCGCGCGTGATCTTGTCAAAGGGTCTCCATGTGGAAGTTGTATTGCTCTTAAAAACTTCTGCAGTAACCGCGCGGCTCACAACCGAATAGTAAGGACTTGTTTTTGGCACGTCTTTAAAAATTTGAGTGCGATTTTTCCAAGGAGTAATGCCACCTTCTATTCCGTAAGCCTTTAAAAGGAAACTTAAGGCGTCAATGCGCTTTAAGGTTTTTGCTGGTTCAAAAAGCGAGCCTTCCACAAGATTATTTTGGATGGCTAGGCGTGCGTAAGGTGCAAACCAAGCGTCTTTGGGAACATCTGTTAATGTGATGCCGGCTGAGTTTGTTGTCTCCTCTCGAAAGACCTTAAACAGAATCTTAAAAAATTCAGCGCGGGAAATTTCAGCGTCAGGGCGAAAATAATCGCCACTATCTGTAGCTCCAAGAAGTTCGAGGAAATCCACTCCTTTTTTGTACTTATAGTCTTCAGGTACATCTTTATATGAGGCAAAACTCGTTTGTGCGGTTATATATAGCGCTAGCGGAAGAAAAAGAGTTGCTATAAAAATTTTGACTGCGTTTTTCATGGCGCGAGCTTAGCATGCTTATTCCTTTAAAAAAAGTGAAAAGTCTGGTATAATTAATAGATTTAAATGAGGTTAATTTCACTTAAATAAAAAAGAATGAATAAAGGTGCTCTTCTAAATCTGCTTTCTCTAGCCGTTTTTGCGGTTTTTGTGGCGGTTTTAAGTTTTGCTTGGTTGGGCGGAAGTGCTGAAAGTACGGCTGCAAATTGGGTTATTTCAGAGGGGGCAGGTTTTGATCAAGAGATTATAGCCAGTCAAGTTGTGGAATTTACGTTAAACGGCCGTGATACGGTGGCTCTTTTGCCTGGAGCGGCGGCAACTCTCAATTGGGACAAAGAAACAAGTCGATTAAAAATTGACCTCAAACAAGGTGGTGTATTTTTTGGAGCGCTTGCCGGTGATTTTGAGGCTACGGTTGATACCGGTTTTGCTCAGATTTCTTCTGCAGGAAGTATTGCTTATGTTGGATTGGATGAATTCGGTACGGCGACTGTTTTTGCGGTTGAGCACTCCTCGCTTGTGACTTTTCTTGCAGATGGCGTCAATCTAAACAGCTTAAATGTACCAAACGGCTATAAAATGAAGATCCCGGCATCCAAGGTAACGCAAACTTTGGGAAGGCTCAGGCTTACAAAGCTCATCAAGGAATTTCCGGTATTTGAGTTTGAAGATGTGGATTTACCTGCGGATCTCCAACCTGTGCTTGCCGAGGTCAATGGTTTTTATAGTGCAAATTCACTGACTTTTTTGGCTGATTTGCAGAGTGGTGGAGATACGGGGCCTTCTCAAACCGGTATTGGCGGGAAAGTGAATGGTGTTTGGGAGTTGATTCGAGATTTTTTGACTTTCTCGGCACGTGCACGGGAGGAATATCTCAAAGGACAGGGTGAAAATCACTTAATTTTTGCAATGACAAATTTTCTTTATAACAATTCTGACTCCGGGGATCTTTGGCTATCCAAATGGATTGTGACCGCTCACAGTGCCAAAACTTTAGATGCCTTGCATTCGGATCTGTTTTTTGTCTTGCCGGGTGTTGAACTTTATCCGGTAAAAGATGCGGTTTTTGGCAAGCTCAATCCAAATCCGGACTTGGCATTTTACCACCAAAAGTTGAATGAAATTGAGAGCTTGCTTTCTGCGTCCGACTCGGTTGCAGCTTCACAGGCATATGACTCTTATGAACAAAATTTTTCGTCAACACTTTCCGGCGACGGATTTGATGATCCGGCTCTTATCACGGATATAATGCGTGAGTATACTTTGATTGAGCTCATGCTTAGGGGAAATTCGGTTTTTTACACGTCGGAAAGGGTGGCGTTTTTGAAAACTTTGGAGGAAAAGGTTTTGACCTTGGCAGGAACGGACACTGATCTCAGTGAGGAGAAACAGTCGTTTGTACAAAGCAAACTCAGATTCTTGAGGAACCTGTTTGTCTTTGTGGAGGACAGACGAGTGAGTATAAAAGACGCTACAAAACTTGCGGATGAGCTCATTTATGATTCTGAAACTTATATGGCCGGCATTCCCGAGTCGTTGGCGGTTAAGGAGTATTTTGCAAGCGAACTTGAGAATTTCAAGCTGTCTAATGAGTTTATAAATTCACCGGAATTTTATTCTTACACTTCTTTTGAAGATGGGCTTGCAGCTTACAAGGCCAAGAAAAGTGATCTTGCCGACTTAAATTCTTATCTGCAAAATGTAAGGTCCGGCGGTGATGATAGCGGTGCTCCGGTAATTTCTTTGTCGACTGCGGTTTCTGATGTAAAAAAGGCGCTTTCTTCAGGTGGTATTAAATATAGTGACGTGGTTTCTTTGGGCGACAGTGAGAATCGTTTATTTGAGATTAAGGATGCAAGTGCAAGCGGCTATCCATTTGCCGGAAAATTTGATCGCGTGACCAAGATTTTGTATGACGTTGTGGTTGGAGAAGTGCGGTTCTCCACGGGTCTTTCCCTGGAAAGTGCAGGTGAGGTGATTAAGAATGCGGTAGAAGGTGGCACTGGCAGTGACGATTTTAGTACGGATGGGGGTGGAGATAGCGGAGCTGATTTGCCGGCTACTTCTTCAGCTCAAGCGGCGGCAATTTCACTCGTCAAAAAGGCGTTTGAGGGAGTTGGGATTGATACGGCCGGTTTTGATTTTAAGGTTATGGATTTGGAGAAAAATATTTTTACTTTTGAAGGCGCGGTTGGGGATTCTGGGGCTACTATCTCTGGGTCTTATGACTTAAATTCCGGTATGGCTACAGAGATTGTTTGTGGTAGTTCGGGGGAGGTGGAGCTACTTGGTGATTCCGAGTTGGCAGGTCTCAGTGAAATGGTTGATGTGTGCAGGTAGAAGTCTAACAGACTCACGAACATTTCCTCGTTCTACTTTTTCCAATGCGCGGCTACTTTTAGGTCAATTGCATGTGCAATTTGATGGTGCTCCCTGCAAAGCGGCACCATGTACGCTGGGTCATTGTTTGCCTGAAGTCCAAAGCGGATTTTGTGATGAATTTCCTCCGCCGGTTTGGTGCAGCCATGGTAAGCACACTTTTTCCCGTATTTTTCATGGAGGAAATCACGAATCGCCTTTTTGTAGTAGGTCCGTGAGGGAGAATGGGTCTCTTCGCGGGCGCGCTCGGATAATTCTTGCTCCTTTTGCTCTGTTTCTTGGTTTTTCTGTTTTAAAAATTCTCTTAAAAGTTCATTGACGTCTTTCCTCATGTCTTGAAGGCGGTTCAATTCTTCAACAACATCATCCTCAAGCTTGAATCTTTGCACGTGCAAAGTGGGAACGGAAAATAGTGTTGGCAGGTTTTCCGCTTCCGCTGTTACTGCAGCTACCGCCCTCTTTTGA
>JBAZYV010000010.1:0-41974 GCA_041659165.1 Candidatus Altimarinota bacterium
CGCCTCCACGAACAGAAACAGGATGTTAATGAAATTCTCCTGGATCTTTTAAAACAAAGAAATCAAAGGACAGAGGAAAAGATACAGGAGACCCATGAGCGCCTAAGCGGAGAGACCCATCCTCCTGTAACAAGATACAAAAGCAAGGAAATCCAAAACCTCCTCAAGGAAAAATACGGAAAAAAGTGCGCCATTCACGGCTGCACCAAACCAGCCGAAGAAATTCACCATAAAATCCGCTTTGGACTGCAAGCAAATAATGATCCTGCATTCATGGTTCCTTTATGCGCTGAGCACCACAAAATTGCACATGCAATTGACCTAATTGTGGTGAGGAAGTGGCGGAGTTGAAGTCGCCCACAAAAACCGAGAGGAAAGTTTGCCTTCCGTCAGTTTCTCAAACTAAAAATTGCTGGATTCTTTTTGAATCTCAAATAGACCTTAAAAAAACTTCCGTTTTGTGCTATAATTAGACGATAGATTTTAATTTTGGCCAAGAATTGGCCCAAAGATATGGCGGATGATTCAAAAAATCCAAAGTCGGCGGAGGGAGAGAATAAGGTTGGCGGAGAAGTAAATGGTGCTCCAAAAGAGGTCACAAAAGAGGCCTCAAAAGAAGAAGAAAATTCTCCCGATTTGCTAAATCCGGAGGAATCCAAGAATGCTTTGAAGGAGTTTGCGGCGGATGATCTTTTCCAAGTTGAAGATATGCCTGAAAGCAATGAGCTCTCCGAGAGGCGCAAAAAGACCAAAAATCGTTTAAATGAGCTTGCAAAGGTGGATAATCCCGCTGAAGACGGCGCGGAAATTTTTGGAGAAGAAGGAGGGCTTATGGATCTACTCAGAGAGTCGAAATTATCAGGGAAACATATAAAATTCTGTTGCGGAGGGCTGCTTGTTATGGCGCTTTTTGTGGGGGCTATTTATGGGGCCGTTAAAGGTTACGATTACTTTAAAGGAAGAGTTCCGCCGGCAGATCAGGATCCCGGTGGGGAAACTGCTTCTGAGGATAGCTCGGATGCTTTTACGGATGTGTCTCTTTGGTCGGGAATTTTAGTGGGAGGGGAGGAGGTTACGGAGGATGGCACAACGGTTTCCGCCGAGAATATTGGGGAAAACTTTGACAGTGATGAATATGCACAATTTGTTGGCGACTTTGGGAAGATGTACAACGCAATGCAGGTTAATGTGAATGAGCTTTTGGATAAATCCACGGATAGGACGGCGACTCTTGATGCATACATCAAGGAACTTCAGAATTTACGCAGTATGGGTGGGCAAAATTTAGCGCGACTAACTGAAGAGAGCGACCAAATTTCTTCACGTTACAACGAAATAGAAGGTGAAAAAAGCAATTTGGAGTCGCAATTTTTTGATAAATTGAAGGCGCTCGACGGGTATGCGAGCACAAATGCGCTTGAGGAGTACATTGTGTCCGCACAAAATGTTGTCAGACTCCGCGCGGAGTATTTGGCAAGGCAAAAATTGATTGCTTATTATGAGAATGTTATTGCAGATATGGAACTCAGAAGTAGAGATGTTGAGCTCAATAGAGAGGCTCTTATAAAAGGGGTGCAAGTTGTGGACATCAAAGATTCGGACATCAATTTAATTATAGACGAAAGCCAGCTCTAAGCTTAAAATGTGGGCGACTAATGCGATTAATGGTCCCCGCATGAACAAGCTCTATAGTACCTTTAGGCAAGAGGTTGCAAACATCTGTCCGGATGTTTCTTTGGCGGAGCTTGAGAAGGCATATAAGATGGCGGAAGAGGCGCATAAGGGGCAAGTGCGCTATTCGGGCGAGCCTTATGTTGAACATTCGGTTGAGGTGGCGCGGAGGCTGCTTCAGTTTTGTCCGGATGCGGCCGCTATTGCGGCCGCACTTTTACATGATCTGCCCGAAAATACCGCCACGGGTCTTAAAGAAATTAAGGCCGCTTTTGGGGCGGAAGTTGCCGGCTTGGTTGATGGGGTTACAAAGCTTTCCTTGGTGAAAGTTGGCAAGACGGATCCTGAGGCTGAGAAGTGGAGGAAGATGTTTTTGGCGCTTTCAAAGGATTTGAGGATTGTATTTATAAAGCTTGCGGACAGGCTCCACAATATGCAAACTTTGGATGCGGTTCCCGAGGAGAAACGTGGAAGAATCGCCAGAGAGACTTTGCTGGTTTTTTCCGGAGTTGCAGGGAGGCTTGGTATTTATGCCGTCAAAAGCGAGCTTGAGGATTTGGCTTTCCGGCATTTATATCCGGTGGAATATGGAAAGCTTTCCAAGATGCTCGCGGATTTCAGCGAGGAGAAATACATTGCTGCGGCCAAAGAAAATTTGGAACTAATTTTGAAGCGTGCCGGCATAGAGTTTAAGGAAGTGCAGGGGCGAATGAAGCACAAATTCAGTATTTTCCAGAAGATGGAAAAGAAGGGCGAGACGGGCGAAGCGGGGTTACATTCGATTTACGATCTTTTTGCAATGAGAATTATTTTGCCGGACAGTTTTGCCGGCGGCGAGGAGAAAGCGGATGAACAAGTGGCGCATTTGTACTCTGTTTTAGGAATTTTGCATCACCATTTTTTGCCGCTCCAAGACAGGTTTAAAGATTACATTGCGGTGCCAAAACCCAACGGTTACAGGAGTTTGCATACCACTTTACTTGGGCTTGGCGGAAAAGTTTATGATGAGCCAACCGAGGTGCAAATCAGGACTTATTCAATGCATCGCGAGGCTGAAATGGGAGTTGCTTCACACTGGAGTTATAAAATTGGCGGGTCCGTTAGGGAGGCCAAGACTAAGGAAAACGAAAAGTCGATACAAAAAAAGTTGGCCTATTTCAAGGGATTTTCAAGTGGAAAACTCAGTAATGATCTTGAAGCTTATGCCGACATGGTTTTTGTGCTTACTCCAAAGGGTAATGTGGTGGAACTTCCGCTTGGCGCAACGCCTATCGACTTTGCGTATAGTGTGCATACCGAGGTTGGAAATAAGGCAATCGGTGCTCGCATCAACGGAAAAATTGTGCCGCTTGAATACAAGCTCAAGAACGGCGAGATGGTTGAAATAATTACTCGTCACGATGGAAAACCGAGCCGATTCTGGCTTTCCACTGTGAAAACGGCCGGTGCACGGAACAAAATCAGGGCATATTTTAAGGAGGGGGAGGAGGAGGCGACTGAAAAAGCAGAAGCGCCAGAGGTGAAGGCAGTACAAGCTATCAGAAAGAAAAAGTCGACTGCTGTTTTGGCGGATGGCGACGCGCAGAAATCAACAAAAAAAGTGCTGGTGGAAGGGGAGGAGAACTTGCCGGTCACTTTGAGCGCTTGTTGCAAACCGGTTTATCCGTGCCCGATTATTGGGTATATCACGCGCGGACAGTCGATTAAGGTGCACCGCTTAAGTTGCCGTGAGCTTGGCGGACTTGACGGCATGCGTTTTGTAAGCGCCGTGTGGAAGAAGTCCGGCGGAAAGGCTTAAGATTAGACTTTTTAGTTTGGTCTCTTCTTCAGGGTTTGTGCGCAGGTTCCGGCACTCGGCTATAGGGTTTGCGCGGAAAAATTCCAAGGCTTTGCGGTACTTGGTTTCAAGCTCCGCGCTTTGGTTTGTGGCGGGGTCTTCTCCATGCGCGGCGCGGCAGGATTCACAGTAAAGCGTTTTGTCTGTGCTCATCCAAAGCGCGGATTCTTTGGCATGGTTGTGACAAGCCGAACATTCTTTAAAGTTTGGTAAAAGGCCGAGCGTGTTTAAGAGTTTAATTGTGGCAATTTCGCTGGTGAGAGGTGCGGCGGCGGGCGAATTGAGTTCCGTGAGGGTTTCAAGAAGCAGGTCAAAAATTCCTTTTTCGGCGTGATTTTCATAGAGGCAATTTTCTACTACTTTGAGCAGGCACTGAGTTTTTTCTATTTTTTCGAAGTTGGATTTAAGGCCAGTGAACGATTTTTCAGATTTTATTTCCCGTGCGTAATTCTTTGCACCGCCGCCAAGGCGGGGCAGGCGTGCAAAGTAAACCGTGCCGTTTATAAGGTTTGCAGGTTCCACGTGTGCTCTTCTGCGTGAAGCCGGCCGGCCACCGCCCTTTAGGATGACCTTGAGAAGTTGCCCTTCATCCGTGATAAGACAAGTAAGGAGATCATTTTCTCCAAATTGTTTTCTTGATAGTACTATGGCGCGGAAGTTTTGTAGCATATTATTAATTTTCCAGCATCAGCGTCTTTCTTAAATAAAACTTTACAGCCGCGTAAGAGGCAAGAACTCCAACCGTGATGCCGCTGAGAAGCTCCAGGCCAAAGATCTTAAAAGGGTTGAAGGTTTCAGGGGAGAGGTAGGAGGTGAGGCCCGTTCCTTGGAGAAAAAAGAGAAGGAGGAACGCGCCAACAATTACGGCGGAAATGCTGTAAATTATGCCTTCAACAAGGAACGGGCCGTAAACCATTCCCGGATTTGCGCCAACAAGTTGCATAATTTGTATTTCGGTTTTTCTTGTGAAAATACTCAAGTGAATTGCATTCATAATCATCAAAATGCTCCCAAAAACAAAGGTCAAAATCACGCCCACAAGCAGTTTGCGAGTAAAGGTTGTGAGGCCGGTTAGGCGCGCAATAATTTCCTGATTTTCACTCATACTTTCCGTGCCCGCGAGTAAATGGCCATATGGGCCGTCCTCAATTAGAGCCAAAACCACGTCATGTTGAGATGGATCAACTGTGCTAACCTCAATGCTTTGCGGAAGCGGATTCTCAATGTCATAAGTGCTGAACGGGTTCTCTTTTTCAGGGTAGGTGCTCAAAAAATTGTTAAGAGCGTCCTCTTTGCTTGTATAAACCGTGCCTGTTACAAAATCCAAAGTTTTAATCTCATTCATCATCTCTGTAATGTCATAAACGGAGGCCTTGTCATCCAAATAAATTATCAAGTCGACTTTCTTATTGAGCTCGGAAATACTGCTCACGGTGAGGCTGTTTAGCGCAAGAATCACATTGAAAATGAACAAAATCAGCCCAATCATAATTATTGTGGCTGTGCTTAAATACAGGTTGCGTTCAATCGACTGAGCCGCCAAGCGCCCAAGCCGCACTATTTGTTTGCCGATTTTTTGGTGCATTTGCGTAGTTTTTTTACAGGTTGCTTAGAGGCCAATGTGGCCGACTTTTTTAAAATTGAACTTTTAAACGACTCCTCCTTGAACGGTTTCAAGCGTACTATTTCCGCTGGAATTTTCTCTTTTATAAGGAGCTGTTCAAGGCCGTATGTGAAGGCGAATTGATCGTAACCCAAGGCTAAGATTTGCGGCATGAACTTTTTGATGACGCGGTATTTGTCGTCCTTTTCTCCCAAAATTGCCTTGTCCACAAATGCACATTCGGAAACCTCTTTGAGCCGTCTTTTCTCGTTCCAAAGCGGGGGTGCGCTCTTAACTTTTTTCACGGTGCTATCACGCGCTACCACCACCACCAAAGAATGGCCAAGTTCTTTTGCTTGTTTTAAATAATTTTCGTGGCCGGCATGGAAAAAGTCGAAAGTGCCGAACGCCATCACCGTTTTTTTGTCAGACAAGGCGAGCATCCTGTATGAAGAAATTTAAGAATAAAGCTCCCAAAAAGACTACTCCGGAGAGCGCCGAGCACACAATCAGCGCGGTTTTTGCGTTTCCGGTGATGTTTCCAAACGCCAGCGAGATTCGCGCCGTCCCGTAAAGGAGTGCTGCGAGAAGGAATGGCATGTCCAGCGCATTGAAGATGATGAGGTTCACAGTGGACGACACTTTTTCAGAGATTAAAATAGCCGCGCTAATGTGAAGTCCTCCCGTTACAGCCAAAAACACCAGTGAAACCGACGACAAATTTTGTAAAGTTTTTTGCATAGCGTGGAATTTGCGGAGTTTGTGCGCGCGCACAAAGCGCGAGGTAGGCGCGCTTAAGTGTACAATACTCTCGCATTTTATTTGAGTGGAAATGCGCTTGACAGCGCGGAGGGTTGATGTTAGAATTTGGGCCTTAAATTTCAAAACATTGTCTATGGGTAGTCCATTATTGGTTCCTACATTAGCAGCACTTCTGACTTCTGGAACGGCAGAGGCTTTAAATTTTAGGACTGTATGTCAAAATGGAGATATAGCTTGTTTATCAGATGCTGTTGAGCAGTGTACACATGACACTCTTAAATTAAGTAGCCAAAATCCTGGTGTGGTTGATGCTAAAAAACAAGTTCCTTCTGTGAAATTGGAAGAGTATATAAGGCGTAATTTTAGCTTTCCTGTTTTTGGTACATGTTTTGGTTCGGAGGATAAGGATAACTATAACTCGTGTGTTCTATTTCGAGAAAATGGTTTGGGAAGGGTTTTTGAACTTGTCATTTTAAATCAAGGGCAAGTCTGTTTTACGTCGAGAGTATTGCCGGATGATAGTTCGGACTTTGTAGTAAATAAATGTGATGATTCTCCTCGAGATTCTGTGTTGTATCTGCCAACCAATGCATCAATGGTATTTAGGACGTTTTTATTACACTGTAATGATAGATTGGAAGCCTATGAGAGGGCCGTTATAGATAATACAGAAACTTTTCTTGGAGGTGTTGCAGCCCAATGTTTTCCTAATGAAAAAGCTGATGTTCTTGCAGATTTCCAGAGTAATGGTTTGAGTATGAGAATTGCTCTTCCAAGGATTCCTTCTGATATGTCTGAGGCGGAGAGATGTGTTTCTAATGCCGTGAAACCATATGCTGGATCTCGGATTTGTGTTTACGATGATGATGCCGAATTGAGAGGAGCTCCCCGTTATATCACTGAGACCGTTCTAGATGCTAGTGATAAGGCATCGATAGTTGTAAGATGTCAGTAAAATTATTGCGCTGATGACCTTCTCTTGCTAGAGTCTTTCCATGAAACTTTCAAAAGAACAAGTTTTGAAAATTGCGGGGCTGGCGAGGCTTAAGCTTACAGAGGAGGAGGTGAGCCGGCTTTCAAATGAGCTCACGGATATTTTGACTTATGTGGAGATGCTAAATGAAGTTGACACGGAAAAAGTGGAGGCCACTTCGCAAGTGACGGGTCTTTCAAATGTGCTGCGCGAGGACAGTGTCCGAGCGGCGCCCTGCGAGCCTGAAGAGCTTTTGGCGTGCAGTCCACTACCTAAAGATGGGAATCAGATCCGCGTGAAGAGGGTTCTATAATTTTTTAGTCGTCAAAAATTTTAAAAAATGGATTTAAATTGGCTCACAATTACGGAAGCGCACAAAGGTCTACGCGAGAAAAAATTCTCAGCTGTTGAACTTTTGGACGACTGTCTTTCTCAGGCTGAAAAAGTGCGTGATCTAAATACGTTCATCACGCTGACGCCGGAAAGTGCGCGCGCACAAGCAGGAAAAGTCGACAAAAAAATTGCCGGTGGAGAAGAAATTTCCATTTTGGAAGGAACCCCCGGTGCAATAAAAGATCTTCTTTGTACTCGAGGCGTGAAAACCACTTGTGCGTCAAAAATGCTTGAAAATTTTGTGCCGCCTTATTCTGCAACGGTTGTTGATAAGTTGGAGCGGGCGGGTTTTGTGGATATTGGCAAGACCAATTTGGACGAATATGCGTGCGGGGCTTCAACCGAGCATTCGTGTTTTGGGCCAACCTTAAATCCTTGGGACAAAAGATGCGTTGCAGGTGGGTCTTCAGGAGGTTCCGCAGTTGCGGTTGCCAGCGGACAAAGCCTTTTTGCAATCGGTACGGATACGGGTGGGTCTATTCGTCAGCCGGCGTCGCTGTCCGGATGCGTGGGACTTAAGCCCACATATGGCCGTGTGAGCAGATCAGGTGTGAATGCTATGGCGTCGAGTTGGGATACGGTGGGGCCTTTTGCTCGTACTGCTTCCGATGCGGCGATTGTTTTGAACCTTATTGCAGGCGCGGATCCACTGGATGCAACAACTCCGCCGGTTGCGGTTCCGGACTATACGGCCAATTTGAGCAAGGGCGTTGCCGGTCTTAGAATTGGTGTGCCAAAAGAGTTTTTTGGGGAAGGTGTTACAAAAGAGGTTTCTGACACGGTTTGGGCGGCAATTCGCGAGTATGAAAAAATGGGGGCTACGGTTCGGGAAATTTCGCTCCCGAGCACAAAGTACGGAGTCGCGGTTTATTATGTGACTATGCCAACGGAGCTTTCCACAAATTTGGCTCGCTTTGACGGCATAAGATTTGGGCATAAGCCTGAGGAAGAAATTGAAAATTTGTACGGCTATTATACAGAGGCGCGCGGGGAAGGTTTTGGTGCCGAGATTAAGAGGAGAATAATGGTGGGGACTTTTGTTTCGTCGGCGGGGTATGTGGATGCGTATTATAAGAAGGCGCAGAAGGTTCGCACGCTGATTATTCGCGACTTTGAGAAAGCATTTTTGGACTGCGATGTGATAATGGCGCCGGCGTCACCTTTTCCGGCTTTCCGAGTTGGGGAAAAAGCCAGCGATCCGCTTGCAATGTACTTGGCGGATGTCCACACAATTCCCGCCTCCGCGGCAGGAATCCCGAGTATAAGTTTGCCTTGTGGGTTTAGTGGCATGGCCGGTTCCGGCGTGGCGTGTGACGCGGGTGCTGCGCGCGGCCTTCCAATTGGGCTTCAAATTATGGGTCCGCAGTTTGCTGAAGGCTTGATTTTACAGGTTGCAGCGGCTTATGAGCAGGCAACAGAGTGGCATAAGATGAGGCCGGGGGAGTAAGGGGGTTTTACTGGGTGGTTTTTCTGTGCGGCTTTTCTGCGCGCGCACAAGTCCGTGCCCGGGCACGGCGTGATTTTTTTGTTCCTGCAAATTCCCATGCCATCATAAAGATTGCGCGTTGAGTGTTGGCAATTTCAGGACTTTCAATAATCATGCCAATTATTTCGCCGGTTTTTCCAAATGAAACGATTGCCATTTTTTGGTCGTAAATATTTATCTCGTTTTCAAAAGTAAGCGAGCCTGCAGGGTGGCCCGACTTTGCAAGGCGAGCAAGTTCTATCAAACGTATTTCACGGAAGTTTTTTTTGTTTTCTTTGACCACTTTTTCTCCATGTTCGTCTTTTGGTGCAAGACCGCGGAGATAAACGCGGCGCTTTACACGCTTTTCCACATACTCTTTGTCATAGTTTGGCCAGATATCGCGGATGGATTTTGAGTTGGCATAATTCAAAATTTCAGTCTTTGCGGTGAGAGTGTCTTCATAGATTTTTTTCACGGCGTCGAGTCCTTCAAAGTAGCGCACATGCGGGTGAACAGTTACGCCTTGGACTCTTCTGAATTCCGGCAAAGCTTCCTTAAAATCCATATAATTTTTGCGAATGTCCAAGCGGACTAAGTCCGGCTGGGTGGCTGAAAAATACTGAATTTTTTTGCGTGATTGTACTGTTGCAAAACCGCGCTTTATAAGCTTTTCAAGAGTGTCATAAGTGGTGACGCGGTTTAATTTTGCGCGGAGGGCAATTTCTGATGCCGGTGCGGTTCCAATTTCAAGCGCCGCAAAATAAACTTTGGCTTCTTTTTCCGTGAGACCAATTTGCGTAAGGACATTATGTAGATTTGTTGGCAAGGCTTATTTTTGTTGTAGAAATTTTCGACAGTAGCTCTGTGCAGTAAGCATAGACCGGTGGAATTTTGAGGTCAAGTGGGATTTCAAGGTAATTTGTAGGAGCTGTTTTACAGCTTGAAAAAGCCAAAAAAGGCCGCTTGCGCACGCAAGCGGCCTTGTATAAAACTGTGCGTGAATTCACTTAATTTTAGTCGCAATTTTTAACCCCTTTTAACCCCAAACCCATATGAACCCAATTCCACGTGAGCATATTTCCATACGTTTTCCACGCACAAACGTGACCAAAGAAATGGTCCTAAAAATGGCCGAGGAATACAATGTGCAGTTTATAGATTTCCAATTTGCCGATTTGCGCGGGTCTTTCAAAGCCATCACAATTCCCATTCACAAACTTGAGGAAGGGCTGGATCACGGAGTTTGGTTCGACGGGTCTTCAGTGGGTTTTACCACCATTTTTGAATCTGACATGTCACTCCGCGCGGATCTAAATACGTTTGCCGTTTTGCCGTGGACGCTTGGACAGTCGGACGTGACGGCGAGATTAATTTGTGATGTTTATACGCCCGAGGGTGTGCCTTACGAAGGCTGTCCGCGCAACATTTTGAAGAGACAAATTGAGGAGGCCAAGAAAATGGGTTTTGATTTCAAGGTTGGGCCCGAGCTTGAATATTTTGTGTTTAAACGTGACGCGGAGGGAAATCCAATGCCAATTCCTCAGGACGACGGGGGTTATTTTGATCAAAATAAAGCCGAATCTTTGGCGCTCCGCAGACATATGTCGCTCGCGCTGGACATGATGGGAATCGACGTTGAAAGGATGCATCACGAGGTGTCACGCGGACAAAACGAAGTGAATTTCCGTTATGGAGATGCTTTGCTTTGCGCTGACAATGCACTTACTTTTAAGTTTGTGTTAAAGGCGCTTGCCGAGCAGGAGGGACTGCACGTTTCTTTCATGCCAAAGCCTATGTTTGGAGTGAACGGAAGTGGGATGCATGTCCACCAGTCGTTATTCTCTTTGGAAGATGGAAAAAACAAGTTTTACGATCCGGATGGTCTCTACGGGCTCTCAATGCTCGCCCAAAATTTTATTGCAGGGCAGTTTAGGCATATCCGCGCAATGAACGCCATCATGAATCCAACCGTCAATTCGTATAAGAGGCTGGTTGTGGGGTATGAGGCGCCCGTAAATGTGGCGTGGGGGCAAAGGAACAGGAGTGCGCTCATCCGTATTCCGCGCATAAATCCGGTTCAGGCGGAGAAGGCTTCGCGCATTGAGCTCAGGTGTCCGGATCCATCTTGCAATCCGTATTTGGCTTTTGCAGTGATGCTTGCGGCCGGACTTGACGGAATCAGAAATAACTTGCCGGCACCAGCCCCTCTTGAGGAAAATATTTGGGAGCTTAAGCCGGATGACATGGAGGACCGTGGAATTACGACTGTTGCCGGAAGCCTCAAAGAGGCCATTGATGCGTTTGCGGCCGACGAGCTTGTCTGGGGCGTGCTTGGCGCGGAAACTTCCAAGAAATTTTACAAATCCGCTCTTGCCGACTGGAAGGATTACCGTCTCCGCGTTACACCTTGGGAGATTGAGAAGTATTTGGGATACTAAATTTTCTAACGACTTTGGCGACTTTTTGGTGGTGCCAATTTGCACGTGCAAAGCCAATCCAGCCAACCACTTTGCACGTGCAGTGGTTAGGTAGGCCCGATCATCTTTGCACGTGCAAAGCCAATCCAGCCAACCATTTTGCACGTGCAAAGCCGCTGGGAAAGTTGTGGATTTTCGGCTGTTTTTTGCGGGCGACTTTTTGGCTTACACAAGCGGTTTCCCGCGGTTGGTGATTGCAAAATAATTAGGGTGGGCCGTCCAGTGAAAGTGGTGCGTTTTGCCTTGAATTTTTCAGTGATTTTGTTTATTATTCTTTTCCAAGTCCTTAACTCATAATACTATGGATAATCTTATGCAAATACCGGATGGGGAGCTCCTCTCACTTTGCCGGCAGTACGGCAGAAATGCCCTTCTTTGGAGGAAGAAATTTGAAGGGCTACTCCCAGAGGTCTTTAGAAGAAGACTCTATGAGAAAGAGAATTGTTTAAGCGTTTATGAATTTGCTGCAAAGTTTGCAGGATTTTCCGAGGCACAAGTGAAGACGGCACTAAGGGTTGAAAGGAAACTGCAAGGCAAACCAATACTTCTTGATTCATTTCATAGTGGAGAGATAAGCGCCGGAAAGTTGGACAGAGCGGCAGATATAGCTACCACTGAAAATGAAAAAGAAATTGATAAGATGGCCAGAGTACTTCCGGCAAGGACTTTTGAAACTTACGTGAGGGATCAAAAGAGGGCGGTAGCTGCAGTAACAGCGGAAGCGGAAAACCTGCCAACACTATTTTCCGTTCCCACTTTGCACGTGCAAAGATTCAAGCTTGAGGATGATGTAATTGAGGAACTCAACCGCCTTCAAGACATGAGAAAAGACATCAATGAACTTTTAAGAGAATTTTTAAAACAGAAAAACCAAGAAACAGAGCAAAAAGAACAAGAACTTTCTGAGCGCGCCCGCGAAGAGACCCATCTTCCCTCACGGACCTACTACAAAAAAGCGATTCGTGATTTCCTCCATGAAAAATACGGAACCAAGTGTGCCATTCACGGTTGCACCAAACCTGCCGAAGAAATCCATCACAAAATCCGCTTTGGACTTCAGGCAAACAATGACCCAGCGTACATGGTGCCGCTATGTAAAGAACACCACAAAATTGCACATGCAATTGATCTAAAAGTGGTTGAGCACTGGAGAACTTGAAGTAGTGGTCAGAAATCCAAACCACAAAAACTTTCTCAAATCAAAAATCGCTTGACTAATAAAATGCATATGTTAGAATGATGCCTATCGTTAATCGGGATCATCAAAAACATATGAGAATTCCTGCACTTGTCCCAACATTATCTCTTGTCCTCGCTGCAGCTTGTGGGCCAAAACCTGAGGAAGTTGCACAATTGGTAGCTGCAGCTACAGAAGCCCATCAAGATGTCTTTGGGGCCATAGGTGCTTTGGAAGACAATTTTGCTGTGTGTGGTGGACATGACACATCAAGTCGTGGTTTAAAAGATGAAGATCGTGTAAGAATGGGCACCTGTCCGAGGAATCTGGATGTTTTTGTGGTTGCACGTGAACAGATTGGGGGAGACCTTTTGAATGCAGAAGAAACAGAATGGTTTGAGGGAAATTTCGGCGGTATATATACTGGATGGAAAGTATCAAAAAATGTAGCAAGTAATGTCCCTGTAAATGCTACAGATAATAATCGTGTCACAATAGTAGAGATACTTAAAGAAGTAGAAGCCCGTCTTGGAGTCAAAGAAAGAAGTTATGTGGAAGAGTGTAAAAATGATAGGCCGTTATCAGAAAAAGGATTAAGTCCAATTGTAAAAGAGAGAACTGCATATCTTTCAGCACAGGGTTTCACGGATAATAGTTCTTGGAGATGTACAGAAATGACCACTGGTAATTTTGTGGCAAGTGTGGATACAAGTTTCGTAAGAAAGTAAGATCATTTACAACCTCAGCAAAATCCTCTCCATAGCCAGCAAGTACTGATCTTCCTCGCGCGGCTTTAAAGGTATTTGGCCGGTTTTGAGACGTTCGTCAAGTTCCAGGAGTTCGCGGAGGGCGCGGTGCATTTTCTCAAAGGTGAAATTCTTGGCGTGGCGGGCGGCGGTTTCAACAACAAAAGGGTGCATTTTGGTGTCACGCGCAATCTGGGCGGGGGAGTGACCTTCATTCAAAAGCGCTTTTATCTCAATCATGATGCGGAATTGCCTCACTATCATACTAAAAATAAACGGTGCATCTTCTCCTTGAGATTGCAGTGCCTTCAGAGTTTTAAGTGTGGCGGCATGGTCTTTTTTTGCAAGGTTGTCCGTGAGCGTGAAAATGGACTGCTGAATATTATTTGCGACTAATTTGTCCACCATCTCAATGGTGATCGGTGCGGTGATCGGTGCGGTGATCGGTGCGGTGATCGGTGCGGTGATTGGCGCGGTGATTGGTGCGGTGATTGGTGCCGCCGCGGCGGCGCCGCTTTGGGACGGCATGTGTCCGGGCACGGCGGCGTTTGCTTGCGCGCCCGCATACAGCGAAAGTTTTTGCACCTCATTGTCCAAGCGGTACAAATTGTCACCAATCCAACTGACAAGATAATTTGCGGTTTGTGCGTCCATGCGGCCGCCATAAGAACCAGTCGTCTTGAGTACCCAATTTGTAAGTTGCGCACCCTTTGGCTTTAAGAAAAGTTTGCAAGTTGCCATAGCGGAAAGCTCCTTAAACGCAACCGTTCTTTTGTCTATTTCACCGGTTTCCACCATGAGAAGAAACGTGGAATCTGGGAGTCTTTCAACAGACTTTATGATTTTTTGTGTTACCTCCGTCTTGCGAGACGAAAGGAAATTTTTCACAATCACAAGTTTTCTCTCGGACAAAAACGCGGGCGAACTCACCGCTTCCGCTATGTCCTCGGGGGAGGCGTCTATTCCGTCGAACTCAACTAAATCGTTATCTCCGTATTTTTCTGCAAAAACTCGTTTCCATCTTTTGGCCTCCTCAAGAACAAGGAAGCTGTCTTCGCCCACAAACAGATGAAAATTTGGCTTTGTCATGCGGCTAATTTACCGCCGACTCAGTGGAAATGTCCACATATTCGCTTAGCGCAGGAGGCGTGTTTAACATTATGCGGCTGTCATATCTCACAACAAGTCCGCCGCCGTCTATGCTTGGAGGGCCAACGTAATTGGCCGCGTCAAGAAGTGGCTGAATGTCTCCGTAAAGTGATCCGTCTATTTCAAGCGACTGGTTAACCGCGCTTCTGTCATCACCTGTGAATGCTTGGTTTGTGTAGTAAACTCCAACCAAATGTGAAGCGCCGGCTTCAATGTAGATGTCTCCGCCCGTCACCACAAATGCTATACTCGGAAGATTGGTTTCGTAGTTAAGTCCGCCAGTGCAAGCGGTTGCATATTCAATATTGCCATTTATATAAAGATCCGCATTTTCTACAATGAGTGTCCACGCTCCGCAGGGAACGGTAAGTGGGGCGGATGAGCTGATTGTCACCTTGTCTCCTTCACCGGAACCTTTGAAGTACAAGATTCCGCTATCCGGATTATTTGTATTTGTGAGGGCATTTTCAAGTGCGCCCCAAGTATTAAAGTCGTCCTGAGAACCTTGATTTGTCACGGCATTTCTGGTGGCCTGACTTAAGGAATTTTCAGTGGTGTTTGTAACTGTGCTGTTTGTCCACAAGTCACTAACTGCATTCACTATTTCACAAACATAAGAACTGATATTGCCGATTATGTTTTGCGTGGAATAAGAGTTGTCACAGAAAGAAACGCTTGAGGATGAGTAACTTGGGCTGACAAGGCTTGGGGAAGTGCCGCTGGTGCCGGAAGTGCCGCCGCTTGAGCTGCTTGAGCCGGTTGAATGGCTGCTTGCATTTTGGTCGATAATTATAAGTCCGTCCGAGTTGCTGTAAGAGCTGTAATTTGTGTCTTCGTCAATGTATGCACAAGAGATATCTGAGCCCGTATTGAGCTGGGCATCAAGATAAATGTCACCCGCATTTTCAGTGAGAAGATAAGAACAAATTACCACTAATCTTGCAGAGTCTGTAAGTTCCTCCGAGCCAACATTTACGGCGCCTTCGTTCATGAATTCTTCGGTGAGACAGCCGTCGTTATTGGTGTTTCCATCACAATCGCCGCTTATTCCGGAGTCGATAATTCCTATGTATCTTATGCGAATGATTGCGCCTTCTTCCTCAGCTTGGCCGGCGTTTTCAATTGTGACGCTACCTGTCAAAGTTGGTGTTTCATCAGGATTGTAACAAACGGAGTCAGGCTCATCTTCACAAGAAGGAATTAGCTCGGACTCTTTGTCATCATTATACTTAAGATAAGGTACAAAACTCTGGAAATTGCTTGCCGTGTATGTTGTCAGAACCTCGTCACGCAAGCTGTTTGAATTGTCTTCATAAGCGCTTCCGAGACCAAAGGCCTTGATTGCGGAGTAATTGTATTTGTCATGTTCAATGATTGAGTCGTAAGTCTCTGCAAGGTATAATTCTCCGCCACTGTCTCCGCCGTCGCCAAGAGTTCCGTCAATCGAGCCGTCCCAAAGAGTGTCCGTGAAAGTGATTTCCTCCTCGCCACCGGCTGGGGTGTACTCGAGTGTGTAGAAGGCGCGGTCTTCATCATGAGAGAAGAACACGTCGTCATCTGAATTATATGATTTTTCTTCAAGGAAGTTGAAGGTGTAAATATACTTGTTGAATTCGCCGACTGGTTTTTCTTCAAAAGAAATTGTATCTTCGCAGGTCTCGTCTGCGCCCTTGGTTGATGCTGTCACGGTTGTGTCTTCACATATATTTTCAAGCGTGATATTTTTGCATTCTCCATTTTCAAGGTTGTTTATTTCAATTACGTTGTCACTGTCACTTCTTTCAATGATTATGTCTTCAGATACTCTTTCAGTATCAACGCAGATTTCAGTTTCATAATCCTGACATCCCGAGATTTCCATGTTTGAATCTCCCTCAAAGGTCACTTCATTACAAACCGGAGTTTCAACTTCAATTTTTTCCACGCTTGCAACACCGAGGCTGTCCGAACAAGCGCCCGGATCGCCAATGTCTTCACAAGTGATGATGTCTCCGTCCTTGGCTCCAATGAGTGTGGCTTTGATCTCCGTGCTGAGTCCACTCACATCAAATTCAAGGTGGCCGTCCGCAAAGGTTGAGCGGGTTCCGTCTGCATAGCGCAGTTGACCGGAACCGGTGCTATTCATGATAACTTTTGACTTCCAAGTTTGGTCCGATCCCGTGACCACAGTCTTGATGTCAGTTGGTTTTGCCGTGTCTAGGCCAAGAGGGATTGTTAGGCTGGCGGGATCCATGGCAAGGCCCGAGCAGAATGCGAGGGCCGGTAATTCTGAGATTGTAAGTTCGTCTCCGCAAGTTGCGGGATCTGAAACTATGAATGAGGAAATTGTGTCTCCGGCTGCGGCGCCAGTATATTCAACCGAGAGGGTTGTGCTTGTGCCGCTAACAGGAATTATCAAGAAGGGGAGTGGACTTCCGCCGCCGTAGCTAAGTGATCCGGTGCCGGTTCTTTTTACCATGAGCAGACTTTTCCAAAGAGGAGATGATCCTGCCACTGTAATTTCAGCATCCACTTTTCCTGAATTTGCAGTTACTTGTTTCATTGTCACCGTGTCCGGAGTCATGGTCAGACTTGAACAAGCCATTTCGACTGGTATTTGTGGAGGTAGACTTGCTTCTGCGCTACACGCGTCACCACCGTCCAGAGTTGTTACTGTCAGGTAAGCTCCTTGGTCAAAATTTTGCATACAGATTGTTCCTGTGTAAGCGCTATATCCTCCAATAGTGAGGTGTGCAGGGTTTATTCCGGTTGAAGTGCCACCGGTCTCATTCGAAGTGATTCTTAAAATTCCGTTGTGAGTTGCGCTTGCGGTGGTATCCGTGTAACCGTTTGCAAAAATAATGTCCGAGTAAGTACCGCTGGCGCTTAATTCATAATCCCAGCAAACCGTTGTGTGTGCATAAAGAATTGCAAGATCTGCGGGATCCGTTATATCGATTGGTGCTCTGGTGCCATCCAAATTGTATACATATGGGTCACCCATATTGAGGTCTTCGCAGACCGGGGCAACAGGGTTATCAGTTTCACTTGTTATAGTAGCATTACATCTGTCCCCGTGATCATCCATTGGATTTGCGAGGGCATCTTCAATGTAAATTGTATCTCCCTGAGTTCCTGTGTAGTAGACAGTTTGAGCTGTTACTCCGTTTGCAATTCCGCTTGTGCTTATTATAGGTCCCCTCGGAATCAGTCTAAATTCTCCAGATGTGTTTGTGCTTGAAATATCCCAAGGTCCGGTGTCTGGACTTCCGTCTGTCATCACGCTTGTCCATGAGATTTCCACATTGCCCGCACTCATTTCCGCAATTGAAATTACGCCACTTGCAGGTGGGTCTACAGTGAGCGACTTACAGGTTGGGGCAAGTAAAGGCGGCGTGATCATGTAGTCGAAGTTGGCGCTACAAGCGTTTGCAACGTCATCCGAGACGCCGTCTTCATTGTAGTCGTTAAGACCTACGGCAACGGTTGCGCTTTGGTTGCTTTTGTAAGCTGCGGATTCTTTGTCTGTTGTTAGAGGGTTTGCGGTGCCCGTTCCGTCGTCAAAAGTTGCAGATGAGTCCGTGGATTCGTAAACGTAGGTATATGGCCACGGCTCTCCCGTTGAAGCCTCAGCTTCAATATTTACGTCTGTGGAATAGTTATTCCCACGGATTTGATTTAAGCCGAGACCGCTAAATATCGGTTTAGTGATATTAAGATCCGTGCAGTAGGGGAATTCCACGTAAGCGTTACAGTCGGCTTCATAAGAAGTTTTGTAATCTTTTGAGGTAGCAAATACATAGAGGCTATCTCCCGGAAGTGTGTCTCCAAAAGTTATGTTGTTTGAAGTTGTTGACATGATATTTGAACCTACTCCCCACGGACCATCTGACAAATATCCGCTTGCATCTCCTTCTTTTATATTGCTTCCATATTTGTTGGCGTAGTAAGTGTATGCAAGATCATCCGTCATATCAAAGATTGCGCCAGAAGTATTTTGACCTGTTGCTTTTACCGTAAAATCGGTGTCAGTAAAAACATCACTCACGTTGAGTGTATTTGGCGTGATTGATAGGAAGGTGCAGGTGGGGGATTGATTAGTGGGAGGACAGACAGGAAAGTAGCTCCTTGCAGTTCCATTAAGTCCGTACCAGTAAACGTAGTCGCCATCAGGATCAAGGACGTCTTTATATGGGTCGACTTGATCAGTATATGTGTGTTTCCAGTTGTCTAAATCCGTATAGTCGGCATCTTTATTTATTGAGAAAAATTCCATTTCCGTCCAACTTTGTGTTGTGACCGTATGATCTTCATCATAATCCTCAAGTTCAAAAGATATGCCTTCAATTTTGTTTTCTCCCGAAGCCAACCATGGTTTCAGATCTATATTATCAGGATCTGACGTGCCATATTCCCAAATAAGGGCGCGCGGATTTCCAGCCAGCCAATCCAAAGTGTCATATGTGATTGTTACTCCGCTCCATTCGCTTTTTCCTGCAGAAACCGATGCTATTACCGTTCCGGGAGTTATTGTGTCTTTGTCAAAGCCGCAATTAATATATTTGTTGTTGTTTGTTCCGTCTGCGTCTCCATCATTTATCCCACCGTTTGTGCAGAGAAGCGTGCTTGTGTTCACGTTCTCCCAGAAGTCGTTTTTTTCAGGTAATCCTTCCGAGTTGTAATGTGTATCAAGAACTATTGCAAACGAATGTACAACGCCCCAATATTCAGTTGTTGGCGTATTTTCAGAATTGTTAATGTGTGTGTGTTCCTGGTTTGCTCCCGTGCATTTGTGAGTGCCTTCGTCGTAATCTCCATCATCAATTGCTTTGATCATACTTGTACTTTCCGAGTCTTCAATAACTTTTGGTTTGTCTGTTATTTCACCGCCTGTTTCTGTGAAATTATTAAGGTCAATGTTAACCGCATTACTTGTTGTGCTTATGCCGGTAATAAGTAATACCGCTATAAGTATCAATGATGGGATTTTAATTTTGTGCATTATTTTCCTGGTAATGTGGTGAAGACTCTGCCGTATCTTGATGTAGAGAAGGTTCTCCATTTTGCATTGGGTTTTTGCCAATTGGTTCAATGCCGGTTGTGTTTGAAATGTCATTGTTACAGGCGCTAAGTATGATTAGCATCTGCATCATTCCCATTATGATTATTGTTTTAATTTTCATGTTTGTGTGGTTATTGCCCCCTTGGTGAATGACTGTTGCTCTCATTGCCGTCTGTTGAATCCATCAAATCACTTTGATTATTCTCAGTGTCAGATCCGGTTTCAGAGCTGTTGCCTTTGCCCACTGAAGGGATTTTACTGCCTGTTGACGCCGCTATTTTAGTCCATGTCATACTTTCCTTTGGGGTTATACCTGTTACGATTTTTTCTCTTTTCACACTGACGGCTGCGGATTTTGCTTCAGGTTTTTGGTATTTGAGAGCAAAATTACGGCCGACTGTAAGATTCATACATCTTTCGTAAAGGCCGCTTGTGACTTCCGTGTCAAGGATTACTGGTATGCCGCGTATCATGGTTTTGCCATTGTCATAAAGGTCTTTGATGGCTTTGAGGAATTCTGTTTCAAGAGGTTTTGTTGATTCATTACTTGTTTTTGTTCCAAGGGCGAGTTGTTCTAATGTATCCCCATCATTACTGCCAAATAGATTACGAGCTTCTGCTATCACAAGTGAGCCAACCGTGCTGTCTTTGCCTTGTTCAAAGCCGCAAGTTCCGGGGCAATTGAACGGTGAGGATAGCCACTTAAGTTCACGAATTTGTTTTGCAATTTGAAGTACGGCTTCCCTGTTTGCATCAGTTTTTTCTTCCCCTAATTGGTTTAGCGTAGCGTTTGGATTATGTTCATCCCATGTAATTGGTATGAGAATTTTCCCGTGTAATTCAGGATCATAGTATCCTTCAAGTATTTTTGCATCAGATCCCGTACCCGGTGCGGCTTTATCCGATATATAGACCATAAATTCAGCGCCTTGTGAGAATTTTCCCGTTAATTTATCGACTTTTTTCTTGTCTTCCAAAGTCCTTTGGTTATTAGCCATGTACTCAGTAAATAATCTCCCCACATTATTTGCATCTTTTGGATCTCCCGTAAGTTTGAGAAAAGCTTCCGTATTCCATTTCAGTGGCATTTTACTTAAGTTTGGTCTCATAAGCTGCATGACAACTTGACGTGCCATGTAAATTTGATCCAGAGTTGGCTGGGTTGTTCCCGAGTATTTTTCCGAATCCATTTCTTTGTATTTTGCTGTCACAAGCTTATTGTATTCGGTTTGCACATTTTGATCTCCCATTGCAAGTGAGTCGTAATCGGGTTTTTTTGTTTTCTCCCATTCTTTGTAAATTGCTTCTCCAACAGCTTTTGCTTCTTGTTTTTCCGGTTTTTCATTATATTCGGCAAAAAGTCTTGCCTCTTTGTGACTTTGCATTAGCAGCATTTTATGGTATTTAAGCTCAGTGGCATATTCCGCCGGATTTTTTTGTTTTGCTTGCGGCATTTGGTCCCCACCCAAGTTGTTATAGATATGGGTATTCCCAGCAGTGTCATCTTTGGATCTTATAACGCTTACATTGCTCTTTTTGCCTGCGATTTCCGCCCATGTTATATAAGAAGTGTTGTCTTTTTTTATTGCTTCCGGTGTTCTACTTACATCCGTACTTATGAAAATTTCCACGCTGTTGTTGCCTCCATGTCCGGCCTTGCTTTCTTGGATTCGTATATTTAAGTTGTCTTCAAGATTTTTGTTTATTAGTAAGCCATCATTTGTATTGATTACATCTATGTATTTTCCCGTGCTTGGTTTGTTGTCTACATATAGTTTGATTGTACCATCCAGGTTTTTGAAATCGATTGGCGCAAATCCGTTAGTGCCAATCTCTCCAATAACAACTTCACTTTTTATGGATTCATTAGCTCTATTATTTGCTTCTCTCAATTTTGTTTCCATGCTGTTTTTGGCTTCATTCTTAGAGCTGATTAAAGCGGTTCCATCTTCGTCATTTACATAAAGTGCCGTTGGTATTTCTACAGCCGTACCTACTGCTCCTTCCTCTATCCATTTTTGAATTTTTCCCGCACTGTCTGTTTGGTCTCCAACTCCTGCAGAGATGGGTGGGAGTGTGTATGTCATATTCATTCGTGTGCCTATTCCGAGTCCTCCATAGAGTCCGGCTTGTACTTCAGGTTTATTATTTCCATATCCAACTTTTACAAGTGCTCCAAGTTCTGTAAGTCTTGGTGTCACAAAAGCGTCATAGCCGGATAGTACCTGTCTATCTATTTCATACATTAAGAGTTGCTCTATGCCGTACTTAAATGCGTCCTTTTCAGAAGCTATTGTTGTGTTGGCATAAATGTTTTTAATTTGAGAAGCATATAAATCTTTTGCTTGGTTGATTTTTTCTTTGTTCCTTTCAACAAAAGCATCTCTCCTTTTTTCAAATACTTTCCCCAAATCTCTCTCCCAACTTACAGGTCTAATTTCCAATTGTTTGTTGCCAATTTCCGCACCTGCACCTATTGAATTTATTTCGTTCAGCTTGTATGCCAATCTAACACCGGCATATGGGATAATACGCGTTTTCATTTTGCTGCCTCTACCCCAAACTTCCAATGTCCATCTGTCTCTTTTCCCCATTTGCCAAACTTTTCCTCCTTTCACGGATGGGGTTAGATTCTCTTGTGTGTCATAAGTTGCAATTCCGGCGGCATTAAAGCCGTTTTTAGTTTCATATACTGCTCCAACCGATCCTGCGGCATATCCTTCATTTATCATTTCTCCAAGATCTCCGGCATTTACGTTTGTGCTTACCACTCCGCCAAGTCCAAGATTCAGTCCTTCATTTCCGCTATCAACTTCAGCATTTGTAATATCTCCGGATGTAGCTTCTTGTACTATTGCGAGTTCAATTGAAGCTTCCAACATCATTCCGTAATGTATGGCTTTTTTTTGGGCGTTGCTAAGAACAAAAGTTTTGGGGTCGAAATCATTAATTTTGATGTTTAGGCTTGCATCCGCTCCTTTCTTTTGACTAAAGCGCCACTTGTCCATTTTGCCATTGATTCCTTCCGTATTGTTCAGACTTTCATCAAAGGCTTTCATTGTATCAAATTGTGCAGAGCCAAGTGCAATGTACTTGTTTAGTGCGTCAACATAAGCCTTCTTTTGTTCTTGCGTGTTAGCCTTTGCGGCTACTTCCACAAGTTTGTCATATGCACGTGCCTCAGAAATAATTTCCATTTCACCAAAATTTTTGTGACCTTTTCCTTTTCTAAATCTTGCCTCCGGTGTGATCCAGTTGTCTTCATTTATTTCCGGAGCTTTTTTTATTATGTTGCAAGTTTGCAGTAGAGCTTCATAAGCTTTCAATTTCATTGGAGGTCCGTAGCTTTCTCTACTGAACAAATTTTTGTCAGTGAAGTTTGCTAGGGCTTGTAATTCTTTATCACTAAAACTTTCCTTTGCGCGAAGACTTTTATAATCCTCCACATCTATGATTTCTTCATCTGTTTGTGTAGAAGATTTGTCTATATTGTCAAGGATGTCTCTTGCCGCGTCCATAAAAGTTTGAAGAGTTGCCAGTTCCGATTTTTGGGCCTCTTTGTATTCTTTCAAGAGTTTTTTCTGACTTTTTGTTATGCCGTATACCGATCTTACAATGTCTCCGAATGTAATAGTGAATTTGCCCCCTCCAATCAAACAGCCACCGCGTAAGTCATCCCACATGGTTTTATTGTCCGTTGGGATTCCGTTTGCGGTGAGTAATCTTGCGAGTGTATCCACAGCTGCATAAACTTTGTCACCTCCTTTCACATATTTCATTTTTCTGATCTGTTCGTATGAGTTTTCTCCTTTGAAATGATCAGGGATTTGTTTTTCTTGATTTAGAAGAATGTCACAATTTTGTGTGTTTATTTTGTCAGGGATAGTATCGGTGTTAACTTTTCGTTCCCCTATATAAAATATTTTCTCCCCTCCCGCCACGTCAAATATTGTGGCATTTGGCTCCGGTCTGGCTTCAGCCATAGTCACGGCATTGTCAGGTTTCAATCCTTGAATCTCGAAATCTTCTTCCAATTTTTCAGGGACTATGAATTCTGAGTTTTGTACAACCGCAATATATTTTGGATTTGGTGATCCTTCGGATTTGTCATATGTTCGGCCATCTGTATGTAAGTATGCTGTAGTTTCAGAGCCGTCTTTATTTGGTATAATGACACTTTCTCCAGCTTCAAATCCTGCAGCTTGTAAGGTATTCCCTAAAGTTAATGCGTTTTTGATTTGAGTGTTGACTTTCCCGGTCCTTGGATCTATGAAATCGAACCTGTATCTGCCCGGCTTGAGGTGTCTAACAGCTCTTTCTTCCGAGCCAAGTGCTTCTCCGGTTGTGTCATCGGAGCCTTTGAGTCTTCGCAAAAATGCTAAAGCGTCAGTTTTTACGCTGTGTCTTTCCATCAAACTGACTCTGTCTGCAACTTCTCTTCTTGCCTCTTGAAGTTCGAACAAATCTCTATCTGTAAGTAGATCCAAGTCGTCATATTTTGTCCAGAAGTTCTGAATCATTTTATCGTAGATCGACTTTGTAACTCTATCTTTCAGACCTTCAATTAGGCTGAGTTCTAAGAGTGCTTGGTCCAAGTGGTCAGTAAAAATTCTTGCACGTGCATCATCAAGTTTCCCCAAGATTCCGTTGAGTTTGTCTAAAGTCGGTTTATGTAATTTTTTCGCTTCCAGTATTGTTTTGGCTCGTTCCTTTTGGCCTTCGTTGGATTCAGCTTGAGTTTCGGTAGCTCCTTTTTCAGTTCCTGCCGTAACTTTTACGCGTGGACCTTCACCACCTTGTAGGCAAATTCCCCTCCTTATCCCAAGGGGTTCATCGAAGCCAAAATTTCTACAATCGATTGCCATACGAGATTTGTTTTGGTTTTTAAATCCTTTAATAGTATCATGAATCCGTAATTTTTACAATACCTAGACTCTATGCTCAAAACTCCAATCCTCATTACAAATTTCAAGGCCTACAGTGAGGCGACTGGCGAAAAGGCCGTGGCGCTTGCGCGGATTCATCAAGAAATTGCCACTGAAATGGGGGTGAATCTTGCGATCTCGGGGATGATCCTAGACCTTGAAAATATGGCGAAGGCCGTCACAATTCCCGTCCTCTCTCAGCACATTGACGGGGTGTCTTACGGGGCGCATACAGGTCTCATACCGGTTGATCTTGCATTCAAAATGGGGATAGACGGGTCGATTCTAAATCACTCGGAAAGAAGATTGTCCGACTCTGAAATTTTGCGGGCGCTTGAGAAAATGCGCGAATTCAACATGCTTTCAATTGTGTGTGCGGAAAGTGACGACGAAGGTCGCAAATTTGCAGAAATGGGTGCCGACTTTGTTGCGGTTGAACCGCCGGATCTAATTGGCGGAGGGCTCAGCGTTTCCAAGGCGCGGCCGGAGCTTATTGCGGAGGCCGTTCGCAAAATTGGGCCTGGAAAAGTGCTTATTGGTGCGGGCATAAAGACGGGGGAGGATGTTAGGATTGCCCTTTCTCTTGGTGCCGCAGGAGTTTTGGTGGCAAGCGGGGTTGTGAAAGCGCCGGATCCTCGCGCCGCTCTTAGGGATTTATGTAGCGGACTTAAATAGCTGTTTAATCACACGCAGATGCAAAAACTTTTTCCCAGGTTAGTCGCAATTTTTCCGCTGATTTTTCCGCTCTATTTGCTTAAAGGGAATTTTTTTGGGATTCCGGTGACGTTGCCTGAGCTCATGTGCGGATTTTTATTCCTGCTATTTCTTCTTTATCACGAGGATTTTCATTTTCGTCACTGGAAACTTTGGCCGGTTTTTCTGTTTTTGGCGGCGGCAGTGGTGGGCGCTCTTATTGTGCCGGAAGTGACTCGAATGATGGATGGGACTTCATTCCCCGCACAAGAAAAGGCGCTTGGAATTTTGAAGGGTTGGATTTTTGTGCCGCTGCTTTATTTTGTGATGGCGCGCAGTACTTTCCGTGATAAGCCTTCTATGATTACACTGGCACTTCGGTCAATGATGGTTGGAGGAGTGGTACTTGCGATGATGGCGCTTTGGCAGGTTTGTACGGGCTCATTTATCACCGCAGACGGGCGGGCCAGCGGGCCATTTGAGTCGGCAAATTATTTGGCGTTATATTTGGGGCCAATTGTGGTTTATGCGGTAATGGCGTTTTGGCGTGCACTGACTTCTCAGGGTTGGCGCGAGCGGATTTTTTTAGGTGTGTGCGCTGCAGTTTGCGCGGCGGCGCTTTATTTTACATTTTCCTATGCGGCGTTTTTGGCTGTTTTGGGAAGTTTGGGGCTTGGGCTTATTTTGTTTTTGCGCCGCCGCGGGAAGGGCGCGCTACTGGCGGCGGTTTTTGCGGTTTGTGTGGTGGGTGCGGGGATTGTGGCTGCGCAGGCGGGGACGGCAAAGTTTGAGCAGGCACTTTCTGCTGGTGAAAGATCATCAACAAGCGTGCGAATTCAGGTTTATGAAATTGCAGGCTATCTAATCTCCGAGCACTCGATTTTAGGGATTGGACTCGGACAGTTTGAGCAAAAATATCAGGAGGTGGCCGAAACCGCGCTTGGGGTTTTGCCATATGAGCTAAACATGCTTCATCCACATAATATTTTCTTGGCAATATGGCTCTCTCTAGGCTTGGCGGGATTGGTGGCGTTCATTTGGCTATGTTACAAAGGTCTTCTTTGGCTCCTTGAAAATGATCAACACGAGCGCAATTTTGTGGCGCTGATGCTGGTTTGCATTTTGATTCACGGACTTTTTGACACGCCGTACTTCAAAAACGATCTTGCTTTTCAGTTTTGGCTGATTATTGCAATGTTAATTTAATGGTGGCTTTGCGTTGGTTTACTGCACTGGCAAGAGAAAAAACTTTTTCACAAATTCTTTCATCTCTGGTTCTGAGAGCTTGTCAGTAGTTTCAACGCCCTTAAGTTTTTCAGAGAGCGCGTGCACATTTTCGATCTCTTTTTTGAGTTCGAATTTTGCCGTGCTTGGGCCAAAAACCACAATTTCATCGGCGTCAGTCAGGTGTTTTACAATATCGCGACAGAATTTTTGCAGCTCGTTTTCGCGCCTTTCATTTAATTTATTCTGATTTACGATTGTGAAGTTTTCTTCGGTTTCGCCGCCGTGTGCATTTGGCTCAACAGTCGACTCAAAGTGTTCAAAAGTCATTTCCGCAAGTTTGTCCGATTTGATGATGCAGGCGGAGGAATGGTCGATCCAGATTCCGTAATAGGTGTGCATAATTATGGCGTTTAAGATTAGACATATCTATGATACCATTTTTGCGATGAAATTTACAGGCATTGTTCACGGTGTTGTTTACGGTGTTGTTCACGGCGTTGTCCAAAAAGGCGACGGTTTGGGGGCAAAAATTGGCTTTCCAACCATTAATTTGGAGGGGAGCAGTGTTGGATTTTCCCATGGAGTGTACTTGGTTGAGGTTGAGGTGTCTCAGGGTGCCGGCAAATTTGTGGGTGTGATGCATTATGGTCCGCGGCCAAGTGTGGGCGCGCGTGTTAGCGTGGGCGGCGGTGCGGGCGGTGCGGGCGGTACGGGCGGCCATGGTATTGCTGCTGACCCATCCGAGATCCGTCTTGAAATTCATCTGCTTGATTTCAGTGGAGATTTGTATGGCAAAACTGTGACGGTCGTGGTTCTTGATAAGATTCGTGAGGTGATGTGTTTTTCAAGTTTGGAGGAGCTTAAGGCCCGGATTGCAGAGGATATTTTATTGGCTCGGGCTCGCGTCTATGGGCCATGACACTATCATCAATTCTGGATTTGGCAGCCGTGGCGGGTGAGGTGGCAGCGGGTTTGATTCTGAGCTTCCAAAGATGGGGCGGGCTTTCTTCATTTTCAATCATGCCGGAGTGCAGGAGGGCTTCGTGTTTTTTGCAGACAGGGACTATGTTGTCCGTGTTGTGCATTCTTTCGATTGCGTAGCGTTTCAGGTGGTGGAGTGAGCAGGCTGGGAGGAAGCAGTTTGGAAAAGCGCAAAGACCTTGGTATTTATGGTAGAGGAATCGTCTCACGCTTGCGGGGATGGGGCGTTTTTCCGCAGTGAGGGCAATGCGTTTTTGGCATTCAGGGCAGAGTTGGATGACAATTTGCGGTGTGTTTTGCGTGTTTTGGGCTGTTTCATTTGTGAGGATTGACCCGAGTACTTCACTAAAAGTTAGTGCAGATTTTTTCTCTTTCTCAAGTTGGTATTTGGTGAGCCGTAGGCGCTTTTCCACTTCAGGGGAGACTGGGAAACTCATTTGCCCCCAGACTTGCACGGTTTTGGTTTTGTTTTCTGATAAACCGCTGGCGGTTGTTTCTGAAACATTCACAGTTTCTGTAAAGAGTATTTTTCTGTACTCCTGTACGTAAGCTGATAGTGCTACTTGGGACATTTTTTCAACTCTTTCAGCCCATTCTTTTTCAGTGTCAGGAGTGGCAATGTAGGCAACTTTTTCCAGTTTGGACCACCCTTGTGACCCTGATAGAAGTTGTGCTTTTAAGGTTGGTTTGTCTTCCAACTGTGCATCGAGTTTTATAATGCGGTCTACTGATGTACTACTCATAGCTCCAATTTTAAAAGCAAATTCATAGATGGAGCCACATCCGCGTCTTCTATATAACTCGCGGCGTAAAACTTCCGGCAAAAGTCCAGCAAATTTTCTTTTCCAGATTCGCGCTTGTGAGCCGTACTCTTGGCAAAGTTGGTAAAGTTCGCTGTCTGAGAGTAATTGGAGGTCTTTTGGAGGAGGCGCTACTACAGCGAGGGCGGTTTCCGTGGCGGTGACGGTTTCAGGGGTTTCCATGCGTTTTAAGGTTAGCTGGGCAAACTCTAGCGCACCGACCTTGCAAAAACCCTGAATTTTTTCTTAAAAAATCCTAAAAAAATCCTGACAAAAACATTAAAAAAACCTGAAAAAATCCTGAAATTCTGAAATTTTACAGTTTTAGCTTTCAGTGTTAGTGTTCATGCGTGCAAATTAATCGCGAGTTTCCGCGCGAAGTCTAAAGTTTTAAGCCCACGCCCAAATGAATTCACTAAAAGACTTTCTCAGATCGATTTTTCCGGACAGACATCCGCTACGCCTTTTCTATCATAAATGTATGGCGGTTTTGGCTGTGCTCAGATATGAATTTCCGGCAAACAAGATGATGGTTGTGGCGGTCACAGGTAGTAAAGGCAAGACCACAACCTGTAACATGCTCCACAGGATTTTTACGGAGGCAGGGCTTAAAACAGGAATGCTTACAACGGTCAACTTTAAAATCGGCGAATTTGAGGAGGCAAATCTGGAAAAACAGAGCACGCTGAGCCCGTTTTTGCTCCAAAAAAAGATCCGCGAGATGGTCTCCGCGCGGTGCAAAGTTTTGGTGCTTGAGGTGACGAGCCACTCTATTATTCAGTCGCGCATTTTTGGCATTAATGTTGACACGGCGGTTTTTACAAACATTGAAAATGAGCACCTCGACTATCACGGAACTTTTGACGACTACATGCAGACAAAAGGTCGACTTTTTTCCGCGCTAAATACTTCTGCCAGAAAGCCCAATTTGCAGAAGTGTTCAGTGGTGAATGTGGATGACCCAAACGGCGGATATTTTACTGCTTTCCCGGCGGATCAGGTCTTTGAATACGGCATTCAAAAGGGGACTTATGTGGCGCGAAATTTACAGTCCGAGCCCGGAGGGACAAAATTCCTTCTAAAAATTCCAAATGGGGAGGCAGAGGTTCTACTCAAGATTCCGGGGCGTATCAATGTGTATAACGCGCTTGCGGCGGCCGCAGCGGCCGCCGCAATGCATGTGCCTCTCACAGTCATAAAATCCGCGCTGGAAAAGATGCAGCCAATTCAGGGTCGGCTTGAGGTTATTGATGAGGGCCAGCCGTTTACGGTTATTGTGGATTATGCACATACGGAAAAGTCGCTCGAGGCGCTTTTAGGGCTTTTCCGCGAACTCACAAAGGGCAAATTGATACTGGTTTTTGGGGCCACGGGTGACCGTGACAGAACAAAACGGCCAAAAATGGGCGAAATTGCACACAAGTTTGCGGACACCATCATTTTGACTAATGACGATCCGTACACAGAAAGTCCGGAGGGAATTGCGGCGGAGGTTCGTGCAGGAATCCCGCGCACTGAAGGGAACGGTTTTTGGCAGATTTTGGATAGGAGGGAGGCAATCCGGCTCGCGCTCGCGCTCGCCGGCCCCGGAGACAGTGTGCTCTTGGCGGGGAAGGGCGCCGAGGAGTTTCAGGTAGTCGGCCATCAAAAAATTCCACATGATGATCGAGTGGTGGCTCGCGAGTGCCTAGCTCGCGCGGTAGACGTTACGCTTAATTGACCCTTCGGAACATGGCCACTCAGGGCTTCATAATCATAGACAAACCAACAGATTGGACCAGCCACGATGTTGTTGCAAAAATGCGCGGGATTTTGAGAGAAAGAAAAATTGGACATTTGGGCACGCTTGATCCCTTGGCGACTGGTGTTTTGGTGCTCGCCGTTGGCAGAGACGCCACAAAACAAGTGCAAAATTTCATGAAACTCGACAAGGAGTATGAGGTTAAAATGGAGCTCGGGAAGGTATCTGATACTTTTGATATGGAAGGGGAGGTGAAGTCGACTGGGGCGGATATTCCCGCGCTTGTTGAGAGCGGCGAACTCACGGAGAGCAAAGTAAAATTGGCCATGGCGCGATTTTGGGGAAAGACAATGCAAATGCCGCCTGCCTTTTCAGCAAAAAAAGTTGGTGGGAAGAAGGCATATGAGCTTGCGAGGGCGGGGAAACCAGTCGACCTTAAACCCGTGGAAGTCACCATGCAGGGCACAGACATTGTTTTTGATCCGCCTTTTGTGACTTTCCGCGTCACGGTCACGAGCGGGTGCTATGTAAGATCGCTTGTGAATGATATTGGCGCAGTTTTGCAGTGCGGAGGGGGGGCGGGTTGCGCGGCTGGCGCTGATGGTGGCAAACCGTGCGGCGCTGTTTTGGTGGCACTCAGAAGAACCCGCGTTGGCGATTTTAAGATTGAGGATGCGAAGAAGATGGAAGATTTTTAGGATGATTTTTTATAGGTTGAATTTGCGCGCGCACAAGTTGTGTGGTGGTCCTTGTGCTTTGTGCGCGCGCACAAGCTTTCATTTGGCCCGCAGTTGTCCCACTGTTTTTTGCGGATTTTTATGGGTTTTTGCAGGTCCCTTTTTTGGCTTGTGCAAGCCATTTCTCGCGGTTGGCGACTCTGCAATAATTGGCTCGCGCCGTCCAGTGAAAGAGTCTTATCCCTTGATAGAACTTTTGAAGATAAGCCGGATCTTAAAGAGGCACTCGTTGAAGGGAAGGTAAGTGTAAGTAAACTTGCAAAGGTTGCATCAATTGCAACAAAGGAAAATCAAGCCGAGCTTGCAACCCTTGCAGAGATTCATTCCAGAGAAGTCTTAGAAACCATGGCAAGAGATGAAAAGTTTTGTTCCCGGGAACAAAACAAACAAGAAGAATTTTTTGAAGAACCTCCAAAACTGAATCCATCTCTTTCAAAAGAAGTCATCGAAGAATTAAACCGCCTCCACGAACAAAAACAAGACATTAATGAAATTCTCCTAAATCTTTTGAAACAAAGAGATCAAAGGACAGAGGAAAAGATACAGGAGACTCATGAGCGCCTAAGCGGAGAGACCCACCCTCCTGTAACAAGATACAAAAGCAAGGAAATCCAAAACCTCCTTCACGAAAAATACGGAAACAAGTGCGCCATTCACGGCTGCACCAAACCGGCCGAAGAAATTCACCATAAAATCCGCTTTGGACTGCAAGCAAACAATGATCCGCTCTACATGGTTCCACTTTGCAAGGAGCACCACAAGATTGCACATACAATTGACCTGAAATTCGCGAGTCACTTGCGTTGCGCGCAAGAAAAGACGCACCAGACTGCGCCGCGCAGAAGAGATCCATATCAGGGATTTTCTACGCTGGACTAAAATAGTCGTGGTGTTTTCCCTCTTTTGTGGCTATAAACAAATTCATTTGTTTGTTGTATTATGCAGGTGGTTTGTTTCTTTTTAAGTTTTCTTCTGTGTCTCTTCCTCTCATCATCTCCATCATTTTCTCCGCGTTTGCCGCTGCGGCGGCGGGCGCGCTAACCGTGCTTAAATTTTTTCCGCGGTGGGGGCTCATGGATAAACCTGAAAAATATGGAATTTCCACGCGCCCGCCCATTCCGTATCCCGGAGGAGTGGCCATATATTTTGCCGTGGTTGTTTGTGTGCTTTCGTGGGCTGTGCTCGGAGGGCTTGGCAGTGGCACAGGGGGCTTCAGCTCAACAATCGGTGCCGTGCTTCTTGGCGCAACGCTGCTGGCTGCAACCTGTTTTTGGGATGACAGGCGCGGACTTTCGCCGTTTTTGCGCCTCGGCGTTCAGATTGCGGCGGCGGGGCTTCTTGTGATTGGCGGGATTGGGGTGGCATCAATTACCAATCCGCTCGGAGGCACTATTGTGCTGGATTCCATAAATATTCCAATAAATTTTGCGGGACTCACCGGAACTTTTACGGTTTTTGCGGATATTCTCACAATTATCTGGGTGGTTGCAATGATCAACGCGTTTAATTGGGTGGACGGGGTTCCCGGAATGGCGAGCAGTCTCTCGGTTGTGGCGAGCGGCGTGCTTCTTGCGCTAAGCGCGTGGGGAGGCATGCATTCTGTGGACCAAACCTTGGCAATCACACTCTCCGCAATTATTTTTGGTGCAAGTAGCGCCTTTCTTATTTTCGACTTTCCCCGTCCGCGCATGCTCATGGGTGACACGGGCTCCATGCTTCTTGGTTTTTTGCTTGCGGTTACGGCAATAATTTCAGGCGGAAAAATTGCCACCACCATGCTTGTTTTGGGCTTCCCAATTCTCGACTTTGCGTGGGTGATTTTGAGGAGGATTTTGAAGGGCCAGTCGCCATTTTACGGGGATCTTTGGCACTTTCATCACAGGCTCCTTAAGGCCGGTTACAGCGAACGCGCAACGGTGCTGATTTTTGCGTCGGCGTCTCTAATTTTTGGACTTACTGCGCTTCTACTTCACACAGAAGGCAAGGCGATTGCGTTTTTTGTGCTCCTTGCGGTTATGATACTTTTTGCCACTTTGCTTTATTCGCGCCGTGAACAGTGATAGAATTTCCGCAGTAATTTTCCCCCATAAAAATGACACATAAATCGACTTTAGTTTTGGTACTTTTGACGGCATTTTTGTCGACTTTTTGGGGTTGCACATCTGCGCCGGCGTCCGTGCCCCCACGCCTAGGCGGGGCAGGTGGGCACGAACCGAAAGATGAACCGGGCGCACCTACAGTTTCTGCGCGCGCAGAAATTACCGAGCCGGTTCAATTGGCAAGTGAAACTTTGAAGGCCAGTTTCACGAGTGACGGCGGTACTTTTGCATACACGCTTACTTATGATGGAGATGTCCTCGAGCTTACTGACAGTGTGCTTACCGGCGGGTCCGGAATGGGGCCAAGTTTTCTTGTGAGTGGCGGGGCTGAAATAACGGGGAAAACTGTTGCTGTAAGTGATGTGAAGATGGAAGGGGAAGAGGAAAAAGTCGGCAAATATGATGTTTATAAATCGAGCGGCATGGAGAGCGGGTGCAAAATGGACAAAAATATTGTGCCGTTTGGTTCCGAGGCGCTTTTATTGACTTCGCGTGTGTGCAGTGGAGATGACGGCGCGAGTGCTGACGAGGCGGTTTTGGATTTACTTAACAATTTGTCATGCAAGACGCTGTAAGTGAAATTAAGGCCAAACTCTCAATTGAGGACATTGTTGCGCCCTATGTTCAGCTTAAGCGGAGTGGCAAATATTTGAAGGCGTGTTGCCCGTTTCATAATGAGAAAACACCGAGTTTTTATGTGAGTCCGGAGCGGCAAATTGCGTACTGTTTTGCTTGCCAAAAAGGTGGCGACATGTTCCAGTTCATTCAAGAAATTGAGGGCGTGGATTTTAAGGGCGCGCTCGAGATTTTGGCGGACAAAGCTCATGTTGAGCTTGAGGAATTTAAAGGGCCGGCCGGCCCTTCCAAAGATGAAAAAGACAGGCTGAAAGATGCCAACGCTGAGGCGGCAAAGTTTTTTGCAAATGAACTTTGGGGCAAAGAGGAGGCGGCGCAAAAAGTGCTTGCATATCTCCGTGCGCGTGCTATCACGGATGAGACAATAAAGACTTTTCAAGTTGGTTTTGCGCCGGATTCTTCCGATGCGCTTTATAGACATTTGCTTCAAAAAGGACAGGAGAAAGCGGATATTTTGGCAAGTACAGTTGCAATTTCAAGAGATTCGGGCGGGGAAGAAGTGGTGGACAGGTTTCGTCTCCGCCTCATGTTTCCAATAGACAACCCGCAGGGTGACACAATTGGTTTTGGCGGCCGCGCGCTAAAAAAAGGCGACCAGCCAAAATATCTGAATTCGCCGGAATATGCGCTCTATCACAAGGGTTCAACGCTTTACAATTTCAGCAGAGCAAAACAGCATATAAAAACCGAGGATTTTGCGCTTTTTGTGGAAGGTTATTTTGACGTTATGGCTTCGTGGCAGGCGGGGATAAAAAATGTGGTGGCCACAAGCGGGACGGCGCTTACGGAAGATCAATTTAGAATTATGAGGAGGATGACGCAGAAAATTGCCTTGGCTTTTGATGGCGATGGTGCAGGTCAGGAGGCGCTGCTGCGCGCCACGCGAGTGGCGCAAAGAATGGGATTCACAATTTTTGTTGTGAAGGCGCCAACAGGTAAGGATGCGGCGGATACGGTCAAGGAAAATCCCGAACTTTGGGTCCGCGCAGTTGCTGAAAAAGAGCCTTATTTGGATTATTTTTGGCGTAAATATCTTGAAATTTTTGACCTCACAACTCCGGCTGGAAAACGGGATTTTTGCGACTCTTTTTTGAGCCTCTTAAAAGATGTTGAGCACCCCGTAGAGCGCGATCACTATTTAAAAAAACTTTCAGTCCAAATTGGGACACCCGTACCAATGCTTTATGAGTACGCGGAGAAATTAAAAGCCAAGGAGTTACATCACGCTGTGAAAGCGAAAAAATCGGAAAAAATCGATGGCCCTGGCGCAGCGCAAGGCGCAGCGCAAGGCGAGCCGCAAACCCGTATTGAGCGCCTTACACTTTACTTTCTTGGCATGCTTCTTGCATTTCCGGGAAAGTTTTTTCCGATTTTTTTGCTCCTTAAAGATTTCTCGGTTTTTGAGAAATGCGCCATAGATCTTGAGCTTGTGCGGCCAATGAATCGTCTTAGCCGTGAGAAGTATGAAGACTTCTATAACAGGTTTGCAGAGGCACTTTCCGCACCTCAAACCGAAGCACAAACGGGAAGCACTGCAAGTTCTGTTTACAAACAGATTGAAGATACGTATAATCGCGTGGGCGCGTTGGACGATACGTTTTATGAGGAGAGAACGGATGGCGAGTTGCTATCCCGCCTTGCCTTTGAAGCCGAGGTGAATTGCAAGGATCCAACCGAGATTGAGGAAGAGTTCCGGAAACTGGTCGCCCTGATCTATTTTGAATCTGTCACCAAATAATTATGGCACGGACAAAGAAGTTTATAGCACATTTTTCCGAGGAGAATCTTGCCAAGTATCCTGAAGATGTGCGCGATTTGGTGCAGAAAGGTCGCCAGCGCGGCTTTGTGACGCAGCAGGAACTTATGCATGCCCTTCCGAATCTGGAGGATGACATTGAATTTGCCGACGAAGTCTACACTCTCCTCATGGAGCTTGGAATTGAGCTTATTGATATGAAGGACGAGCTCATTTGGGGGAAGAAAGAGAAAGAGGAGGACGATCTTGAAGAAGTTGTGGACGAGGATTTGCTTAAACTTGCGAATGTTGAAGCTTCCATTGGGGATGAGTTTACGGAACCGCTCGACGAAGATGAGGATGAGGAAAGTGAAGGTGAGGATAGTGAAGACGACAAAAAGAGCAAGAAAGGTAAAAAAGGGAAAAAAGAAGCCAAGCTAAGCAAAGAAGACCAGAAGAAGGCCGCTAAAAAGGCTGAGGAAGATGCAGCGGCCGTCCAAAAAGCACATGATAAAAAAGATGCAAAGGATGCAAAAGATGCCAGAACTGCAAAAGAGCAAGAGAAGAAAAAAGAGAAGGCCAGAAAAACAGTCGATCTATCCGAAATTGCAAACGATTCCATTCGTATGTATCTTTGTGAAATAGGGAAAGTCGACTTACTCACGGCAAAAGAAGAGGCGGATTTGGCGCGCAGAATTGCAAAAGGGGATCAATCTGCAAAGGCAAGATTGGCTGAGGCAAATTTGAGGCTTGTGGTTTCGATTGCTAAAAAATACATAGGCCGCGGACTATCATTCCTTGACTTAATTCAAGAAGGAAATATAGGTCTTTTCCGCGCCGTTGAAAAATTTGACCCGAATCGTGGGTTCAAGTTTTCAACATACGCAACTTGGTGGATCAGGCAGGCTATAACCCGTGCAATTGCAGATCAGGCGCGCACCATTCGTATTCCGGTGCACATGGTGGAGACCATCAACAAACTCACGCACACTCAGCGCAGACTTGTGCAGGAGCTTGGCCGTGAGCCGCTTGTTGAGGAGCTCGCTGCGGAAATGGACATGGATGAGAAGAAAGTCAGGCATATTTTGAAGATTTCACAGGACATTGTTTCTCTTGAAGCGCCGGTTGGTGCGGAAGAAGACAGCAAATTGGGCGACTTTATTGAAGATGACGACGCGCTGTCGCCTTCCGAACAGACGAATCGCCAGCTTATTAAGGAGAATATTCACGAGATGCTTCAGTATTTGTCTCCGCGTGAGAGAAAAATTATTGAGATGAGGTTTGGGCTTAAAGATGGCATTGGGCACACTCTGGAAGAGGTGGGAAATGAGTTTGGAGTTACACGTGAGCGTATCCGTCAAATTGAGGCAAAAGTTCTTCACAAATTGCGCGAACACCCAAAGAGCGTTAAGATTCGCGCATATTTTTAGTATTTCTAAATTGTTTATTAATTTTACGTAAATCATATGCCTACAAAGACAACAAAAGGTAAAAAAGACCCAAAAATTGCAATTGCCGAATCTGTGCAAGGCGCACCTACCGGAGAAACTTTGGTAGTTACTAAAGAGGGTTTTAAGGCGCTTCAGGAGGAGCTTGATAACTTAAAGACCGTTCGCAGAAAACAGGTTGCAGATAGGCTCCGCGAGGCAATTTCTTACGGTGATTTATCTGAAAATTCCGAGTATGAGGAAGCAAAGAACGAGCAGGCTTTCATGGAGGGCCGTATACTTCAACTTGAGGAGAAGATTAAGGAAGCAAGAATTGTTGATGAAAAAGCTCACTCAAAGCAGGTGGTTGAGATTGGTACTCGCGTTATTATCCGCAATGTTCGCAAAAAAGAAGACATGGAAATCACGATTGTTGGTTCAACCGAGGCCGACCCCTTTAACGCTCGTATTTCAAACGAAGCTCCTCTTGGAACAGCCCTTATGGGTGCAAAAGTTGGCGACACGGTTACGGTAATAATGCCGGTAGGCAAGTCCGAGTACGAGGTGGTAAAGTTGGCTTAAGAAAGCCTAAGAAGGCAGATTTGCTCTTGATTTAAGTCTTGACTATGCTTTAATTATGGCTAATTTTAATTTGTTTTTTATGGCTAAGTTTGGAGATAGACCTATGTGTGGTGAATCGGATAGTGATGATCTTGATGGTATGCGTTGTAGGATTGATAGTGCATGTACTACGGCTGGTCTTGGAGGGAGTTCAGATGTTTCTCCTAAGCATCTTTTGAAAGGGTCTGTTCCAGGTGAGAGTAGGTTCAGAGTGCCAAATACAGGTGTTATCCCTTGGGTTTTTGTCACTGTGCCACACATGAAGGTTTGTAAATATTGTCCGGCTTTCAAACTTTCTACTACTAATTGTGGGCCGAGAGAATTGTTTGGGTGCGTTGGCGGTGAAGTTTTGGCAGATGTCATTCGTATTGTTTTACCAAAAACGGTAGGGCAGACTATCGATTCCTGGCTTACAGCTTCAAGATTTGGTGCACGCATTGCTCCTTGTGGTTTACAAGAAGCAATTTCCACGGGGCATATTGCCACAGCAAGGGAAACTGCCCCCTTGGTTGTTCGATATTTTCAAGCTTTGAATGAAGGAAGAAGTAGAGTTCACCCTGAATGTGCGGCACTTGCAAACTTTAATCAATTGCTTCAAGAGGTAATGGCTTTGGAAAGAACATCTACAGGGGTTGAAGGATGTTCTGGAGGCTGCGGTGATGATTCGGAGACTGACGAGTAGTGAGCTTTTTTGAGTTTATTTCTTCTTCTTTGCCTTAGGTAGATACTTGTCCTCTACTTTTTTGTTCTTGGAAAGGGCCATTACAAGTGGGAAGTTCTTTTTGTAGTTGCGCCAAGTGTAGATGGCGTAGGCAAGGGCGAGCAAGAAAATAAGGACAATGCCGGCGCGCATACCAAAGTAAGGGACGTTTTGGTCACGCGTGAAAGTGAAAAGAAGACCCAAGACGGAAAGTTCACGCATGCGGTTTGGAATGGCTCCCAAGAATTTGTCTTCAAGTTTTCTGTTTGGTCTGCTGTGGAGGTATTTCCTAACAAAAAAACTTAGAGCGATTACTACTGCAAAGAAGAGGTAGAGAGGGAGCCTGTAGCTGAAAGTGCTACCGGGGTACGGTTCAAAGAGATAAGCCGGAGTTAGAAGTTTCATTAGATCCATAATTTGGGTTATTAATTCTTTTTTTAAGGGCTAGACCTGTGAGTACTGCCGCGGCGGCAAAGAATACTTCAGGGAGCCGTATAAATGCAATTTGCAGTGTATCGTCTCCTCTTAAAAATTCAATAGCAAAGAAGGCCACAGAGCAAAGAAAAGTGAAATATAAGGTGGCATTGCCTTCGTGTTTAAAAAAGTCGGTTCTTTTTGAGAGATATCTTTTGTAAGCCAAAATCAGGATGATTGCCACTATTACGTAAATCTGCGTGGGATGGATTGGGAGGGCGTATTTCACATTGAAAGTTTCGTAAGTGATTCCCCAAGGAAGGGTGGTTGGCGATCCGTAAGAGTAGCCACCCAAAAATGCTCCCATCTCTCCAATAATGAGGCCAATCATGGCTGGAACTATAAGAGCGTCGGCCCATTTCCAGAGGTTTTCTTCCGATTTATAGAGATGATAAAAGCCGGTGGCAAGAGCACCTAAAGTGGCTCCCCAAAAAGAAAAACCTTGGTCCCAGATTGAGACAACGTTGATGAGAGTGCGTAAATTGAAAGAGGCCATGTAAGAGTCTAAGTGGAAGATGAGGTATACGAGGCGTGATGTTATGGTGGCGGAAATTAGGATTCCGGTGCTGTGTTTTATGAGGAGAGTAAAATTGATATGGGCACGTTTTAGGCGCTGCACGGTAAGATAACTTGATACAAGCAAGCCTAAGGCTACAAAAACCCACATGGTTTGCAGGGAAATGAAGGTGGATTCGTAGATTATGGGGAACATTATAGGTTGAAAATTAAGGTGCAGTTCATGATTATGCCAAGCGGTATTGTGAGCGTGTTTGCCCAAGATTTATAACGCAGATGGTTTAATCTTAAAGTGATGAGAATATACCATAGAAATATACTTATGAGTACTTGGCGGAGCAGCTCTGAAGAGAGTAGATTGAAGTTTCCGGGGAGTGGGTTCTCAAATGGTATGCTCTTTGAGATGAGATAGTAACTTATGAAGTAAGTGGCAAGGTAAAAAGCGAGTAACCAGCCCAAAAATCCGTTGATTTCTTCCGTTATAATCGGTTCTTTCTCTCCCGTTTCAGGGCTGACTTTCAGTTTTTCTTTAAGTTCACGAAGTCCTTCCAAAAGACGGACTTTCTCTTCTTTAAGGCGCGTCAAACTACTTTGCGCCTCCTCCTTTGCTTCGGCTGGTGCAAACCAAACAATTTTTCTGTATATCCAGATTTGTCTACCGACTGTTTTAATTTTTTGTTTAAGGGTTTTCTCCTCCGCGCTTGGGATGAAGCGAGCTATGATTTGTCCCAAGCCCTTTAGAAGTGGATTCTCAGATTTGCTTAGGCCTTTGCGCACTTCTTCAATTTGATCTTCCATTTTAAGTTCGGCGGGGCGCGAATGAAGTTCGGCCATCATTTCTTCAGCTTGCACTCTTAGTTTTCCGCGTGCGGTAAGCATTTGTTCTTTGTGCAAGAAAATTTCTTCATCCTGCACTTTTTTCAAAAGCTCCTCGGATGTGTGTTCAATGTAATCCAGATTTGTGCTGGATTTTATACGGAGCAGTTTATCTATATAACTTTGGATGTTTTTTTTCGACTCGGGTTTCATAAATTCCCCGTATTCTACAATAAGTCCTTTGATTTTCTCTAAGATAAAGTCGACTTTTCTCAGCATCTCCGTTCGTTTTCCTTCAAATTCTTTGATCATTTTTTCCTCATCTTCTTCTCCGCCGGTTTTCTCAATTTGGGCCTCATATTCCGCTTTTAAAGATTCGAGTCCTTCTTGTTTTGCTTTTGTGCGGTCGTCCTCGGTAGCTCCCATGGGTACCACATAAGCCACTTCAAACTGATACTCTTCCATGAGTCTTTTGAATGCGGAATAACGGCTTGCGGCCGGAATGGTTCCGAGCACTTTGCGGTTTAGTTTGTCATAAGCTTCAAATTCAAACTTGGGAAGATCGCTTGAGGTGCCGGGTTCTCCCGTGACTGTGGCTACTTGAGTCTCACCAATTTTTTCTATGGCAAGCAGTGAGATGCCAAAGGTGTTTAATTGTTTTCTGGCTTCATCTTCCGTTTGTGCGCCGATAACTCCTGAGAGTTTTTTACCGGCCGCATTAACCGCCGTATATTCAAATTGTGCCATGTGCGTGAGGTGCGTGATCTTTTGCGGCTTTAATAAAACCTGCAAAAAGCGGGTGAGGCCTATTTGGTCTGCTTAAGAATTCCGGGTGCGACTGAGTTCCTATCATGAAAGGATGGTCCTTAAGCTCGGCCATTTCTACAAGGTTTGCTTCTTCAAAGATGCCGGATGGGACAAAGGCGCTGCCCCTCAGTTTCTCTACAAAGTCATTATTAATTTCATATCTGTGGCGGTGTCTTTCCATAACGGTTTCTTTGCCATAAAGTTTTTGAGTTTCCGTGCCGGGAATGAGGTGGCAGGGGTAGGCGCCTAAGCGCAGCGTGGCGCCTTTTTCTTTCTTCTGATGTTGTCCGGGGAGGAAGTGAATTACATATTTTTCAGTGCCAAGTTTGGCTTCTTCATCAAACTCTTCTGAAGTCAGAAGTGGATCTGCAAGATGGTGTCTGGCATATTCAATTGTCATAACCTGTAGTCCCAAACAAAGTCCCAAGTATGGGATCTTATTTTCGCGGGCATATTTTGCCGCCATGATTTTCCCTTCCGTTCCGCGTATTCCAAAACCACCCGGAACAACAAGGCCATCTGCGGATTTAAGTTCATTCCAGGTTTCTTCGTCATTAATTTCCAATTTTGTGGCATCAATCCATCTTAGGTCCAAATCCAAATCCTGGTGATAACAGGCTATTTTTAACGACTCAATTACGGAAAGATATGCGTCGTCGAGGTCCGTGTATTTGCCAACCAGCGCAATTACAATCGGATTGCGCTTGGAATTAATTTTATCGACTAAGGTTTGCCAGTCGGTAAGGTTCAGCGTCACGGGTTTTAGGTTCAATTTCTTGCCGATGAGTTCGGTGACATGAAATTCATTAAAATTCATTGGCACTTCATAGATGGATTTGCAGGTCACGGTTGGGATCACACAGTCGGCTTCAACGTCACAGAAAAGTGAGATTTTTTTGAGAAGTTCAGTGGGAATTCCTTTGTCTGCGCGGGCAAGAAGAAAGTCGGGCTGAATACCTATTGAACGGAGTTCCCTCACAGAGGCTTGCGTTGGTTTGGTTTTAAGCTCCTTGGATGCTTTCAAATATGGGAGAAGTGTCAGATGTACAAAAAGCGTGTTTTCCTTGCCGTACTCGTGGCGCATTTGGCGAATTGCTTCAAGATAGGGAAGGCCCTCAATGTCTCCAACGGTTCCACCAATTTCCACAAGGATAAAATCGGCACCGCTTTTTTGCGCCGCGGCTTTTATGCGATTTTTTATGGCATCCGTTATATGCGGAATAATTTGGATTGTTCCGCCAAGGAAGTCGCCGCGGCGCTCCTTCTGCAGAACCTCGGTATAAATTTTACCGGTTGTAACGGAGGAAAGTTCACTTAGATTTTCATCTATAAAGCGTTCGTAATGGCCCAAATCAAGATCGGTCTCGGCGCCGTCGTCCGTAACAAAAACTTCGCCATGCTGAAAAGGATTCATTGTGCCCGGATCCACATTTAAATATGGATCAAGTTTCATGATGAACACCTTAAAACCGGCCGCTTTCAGGAGAGCGCCTATTGAAGCCGTGGCTATTCCCTTGCCAAGACTTGAGCAAACGCCACCCGTAACAAAGATGTATTTGGTCGGCATGGGTGGATTATACCGCCCAAAAAGCAAAGTCGCAAATTTTTTATTGCAATTTTGGGTAGCCTACTGATTCAATGCAATTGCCACAGCGTTCACTGCATTTTGGGACAGTGTTGCAATTTTCAGGAATTCGGCAATGGTTACCTGTTGTGAAGGTTTGAACGTACCGTCTCCATAA
>JBAZYV010000011.1:0-41144 GCA_041659165.1 Candidatus Altimarinota bacterium
CTACAATCACGAAAGAAAACAGTGGACCAGAAACAGGATGACACCTGTTAGATACAGGAATCATCTTTTGACCCAGGTCGGGGGTTGAGGGTTTCAAATGTGTCTACTGAATGGGGTACGGATCACAAAGCGCTTTTTGCGCCTGCATTTTCACCTACTGTCAAATTTACAGGCGAGTATTTTTGCTGGGGGGTGAAATTACTCGTGCACGATTTCACTGCATTTTCACTAGAAGTGTCCTCCCGCTCCTCCTCCACCAAACCCTCCACCTCCTCCGCTGAAGCCACCAAATCCTCCACCGGAGCCTCCTCTGCCACCAAAAATTCCTCCATGGCCATCCGTACCTCTAAAAAATCCATAGAGCGGTTTTGACACAAGGAAATCAAGTAAAAGTCCTGCAACTACCCCAATCCCCACAGCCAAAATCGAATAGAATGCAAAATAAGCCACAACTCCTCCCATTATTCCACCCGCCCACCAAGATTTTGAGGATGAAAGAACCCGCATGGCTAAAAACAAGAAAATAAATACAATCGCAAAAATATCCCCATTTGCATTGGTCTTAGACCCATATTGAGACATATCAAAAGTTTCTCCTCGTGCATAAGTCTCAAGGGCTTTCATACTTTCAATCGTGCCTTGGTCATAATTATCAACGCTGAGATATGGCGTTGCAATTTTGTCCACCACTTCCCACGCAATTGCATCGGGAATTGCACCTTCAAGCCCATAGCCCACCTCAATCCGCACCTCTCTTTCTGTGGGCGCAATCAAGAAAACAAGTCCATTATTGAACTCTTTTTGCCCAACTCCCCAAGAGCGACCAATCGCCAGAGCAAATTGCTCCGGCGCATATCCTTGCAAAGATGAAACCGTGACCACCACCATCTGCGTACTTGTTTCTTGTTCCAGCGTGGCCAACTCGGTATTCAGCTTGCCTTCAGTTTCCTCAGAGAGAACATTCGCTTCATCTAAAACGTAAGTATCAGGCGCGGGTGGCACTGAAATTTCTGCAAATGCCAACGGAGCCATCAAGAAAAAAGTCGCAAAAACACCCGGAAAAAATCGTTTTGTCTTTCGCAATTTCATTTATTTAGAAATCAAATTCAACTTTAGGTGCGGTTTCGCTTCCGCTGGTCGACTCAAAAAGAGGGAATTCGTCAAAGCCGAAAAGCGCGGCCAACAAATTTGTAGGAATTCTGCGGACCTTTACATTGTAGGTTGTGGCCACTGCATTGTAATCCATACGAGCCACTGAAATTCTGTTTTCATTGCCTTCAAGTTGTGCCTGCAGGGTTTTAAAAGCATCTGTTGCGGTAAGCGTTGGATAAGATTCCACGGTCACAAGCAAGCGTGAAAATGCCGAGTCAAAAGTGCTGCCCGCGGCCATTTGATCTTCAATTGAAGCCCCTGACCCTTGTGTGTCCATCCAAGCGGTTCTGGCAGATGTCACTTCAAGCAAAGTGCTCTTTTCAAAATCCGCAGCGCCTTCAACCGTTGAAACAAGCTGTGGGACAAGGTCGGCCCTTCTCTGGTACTCGGTTTCAACCTGCGCCCATGAATTTTGAACGGATCCTTGAGAAGAGATAAGGCCGTTATATTGACCAACAAGCCACAAAACCGCTAATAAAATAACACCAAAAATGACGACTAAAACCCACGCCCAAACAGGGAGCAAGGATTTTTTTGAGGATAAACTTGTTGCCATACAATTAGGTTTTTAAGAGTAACAAGCCGATTCTAGCAAAAAATTGGTTGAAATCAAAGGCCCTAAGCTGTAGATTGCCATCGGCCTAAGTTTTTGCAGACCCTTACGGAGAGATGGCAGAGTGGTCGAATGCGGCGGTCTTGAAAACCGTTATCCCGCTTGCGGGATCGGGGGTTCGAATCCCTCTCTCTCCGCCATTGATCTGTACCCCAAAATGAATGGACTATACAAGGGATCTAGTATTATGATTCAAGCATGAAACAGAAAATTATTGCATGTATATTTTGTTTGATGCTGTTATTAAGCCCAGTGGGACAGGCTAATGCAGGTTTTTACGCTACACAGACACAGGCAAAAGGTTTTGATATTTACATAGATGGAAATATTGAACTGGTTGGACCCAGTGTAACTAAACAAGTAGTTGCTCAATATCAAGCCGCCTTAGATGAGTACTACAATAATATGAAATTTATCTATAAATGCTACCGTGTCCATTTTAATTTACAAGTAAAATCAAGCGAAGATTGGAATAAAATAAACAGTCTAACCACATTAGTGCAAATTGTTGATGTAACAAAAGATAAAGAGACCAAGACCGCTTATGAGAAATATGGACTGTATTCATGGTATGATTGGGAAGAGTATGACAAAGAGAATGGATCAGACATAAGTGGAGCTTGTGATAGCCATAAAGATGGTATCTACAATGTTAAATGCGCAGAGAAAACGCAATGGTTCCATGATAGTGGAAAAGATAATGGTGCACAACGTGGAGTCCTTGCTTATGCTTCACAAAGATCAGTAAACTACGATGGCGAACAAAAAAAAACAAGTTATGCGGTCATACCAAATAGTGCATCTGCATCAACAATTGCACATGAAATAGGTCATACTTTGGGATTTGTTCACCCTAACAAGGCGAGCGATAGTCCATGTGGCTCAACAGGTATGTTAATGGATGCATGTGCTGGTAATAATACCAAAGCAATTACTATGGAAGATCTGTACAATATGCTTAAAAGAATGAAACTGGAATGTCGCTATGATATTGAACTTCCAAATGTCAAATTCACAATGGCAACCATTGTGTCTGAATGTCCGGGTCAAAGCAATGAAGGATGTCTTGTAAATTTTGCAAGTTCGGCAGTGCTTACGCTAAGGGCGGAAACATCAGGACTAGATTTAACAGGGAGCGGGGAGTTGAAACATACAAAAACAGTAGATAATAACAACTGCGGAAAAGTTAGCCACCAAGATGGAATTATTGAAGTAAGCGGAGATTTTAATTCATACCTAGGGTCAAAAGATACAGAACCAGGGCTAAATTTGCACATTACACATACATATTCCAAAGAACCATGGGAAAGTTTTGGATTAAGCACTCCATTTATCAAAAACTGGCTTAATAAAGAGACAATGGAGGGATTTTTCCCAATCACAGACTTATCTTTTATTTTTGGTGACTATGATGACACAACAAAAATAACAGGCCCAATTAATATGAGTCTTTTAAATTACAGTACGGAGGCGGAAATACTTAGCCCACCCGTATCATGTGTCAGTGTGGGTGTAGTCGAACAGTTGAAAACTGGTAGCTTAAAGCTTAAAAGCGTTGAACCGTTTAGGAATAGTTGGAAATAATTTTTAAAAATCTCCCAAATTATGAAAATTAAAATCATATTGAGTCTAACCTTGCTCTCAGTTGGGCCTTTATTTTTTGTTAGCTGTGAATCTCAAGATGACCAATCAGAAGAGAATAATAATTTTGCAATAGAATGTAATGTGGAGAAACAAATTCTTACTGCCAAACTTGAATCTGAAGACGGCAGTTTTGTAGACGTAAGTTCTGATGTCAGAATTACCGCAAAAACAACAAACAAACTTATTTTTACAATACCCGAAGAAACCACAGACTTAGTTGAGGAATTGTATCAAACTTCAAATGCCACGTATTCAGATCTTATAGATGCCAACCAAGAACTTCTTGAAGGTTGGGAAGCAGGGAAGGAATATACAATTGATTTAAGCCAAACAAACAATGGTGAAACAATGCGTTACTTTATCTGCGTTGAAGAAGAAAAAGGTAATGAAAGCGGAAAAGATTATTCAATGCCTTGTTACCCATCCTGTTATTACTCCCGATTTTTAGTCGAAATAGAAGAGTAGTTAACCTGCATGCGATATTAATTTTGCATGGAGAGGTACCAAAGTGGTCGTAATGGGGCCGTCTCGAAAGCGGCTTGTCCCCGTAAGGGGGCACGAGGGTTCGAATCCCTCCCTCTCCGCCAAGTCAAATTTATTTTTTCACCTCCGTAAAATGAAAAAGTCTCACTTCATACTAATTGGTTTAATGTGCGTAATGAGTATAATTTTATCCGCTTGTGAAGATCTTCCGCCGGATGAAGATATTTCCTATGAGGACGACGTAAAACCGCTCATTGAAGAAGAAAATCCATCAACTGCGGTGCGCGGAAGTTGCAATGCAATCGGGTTTGGGAGTACATGCGTTGACTACATTGGTTCGCTTTGGACGGAAGAACAAATGAAGCTCAATTGTGGCGGTCCAAATACAAGTTTTTCCCTAGACGCGTGCCCATACAGTGATCTTGGAGGATGCAGGGCCACAAAAGGCACAATTACAGAAACAATTATTTGGAATTATGGTTACGGCGGACAACCGTTCACCACTGAAGATGCCGGTTATGCCGCAATGGCTTGTAATGCACTCGCGGTTGGCAGCTGGATTTCAAGTCCGGAAGAATTACTGGGGGAATAGTTAAATAATCTTATGACTAACAAAAAAGAATCAGTCGCGCTGTCCTCCGTTATGGCCGGAGTTATCCTCACTTTTGGAAAGGCGATTGTGGGCATTCTCACAGGAAGTATGGGAATACTTTCCGAGGCGGCGCATTCGCTTCTGGATTTGGCGGCGGCAATAATGACTTATTTTGCGGTGCATGTAAGTGACAGACCGGCGGATAGTGATCATCCTTACGGACACGGAAAAATTGAAAGTGTGTCTGCCTTAATTGAGACCGGCCTTTTGTTTTTAACAAGTGCGTGGATCATTTATGAATCCGTGGGGCGTCTTATAAGCGGCGAAACGCATGTTGATGCGGCGTGGTATGCATTTGCAGTGGTGATAGTGTCCATTGTAATAGACATTTCCCGTTCGCGAGCACTTTATAAGGTTGCAAAGGCGACTAAAAGCCAAGCGCTTGAAGCGGATGCCCTCCATTTTTCTTCAGACATTTGGAGCTCCGCGGTGGTACTTTTGGGTCTTATTTTGGTGCGATTCTTTAACGTAAACGGTGCCGACTGTTTTGCCGCAATTGTGGTTGCTTTCTTTGTGGCTGTAGCCGGCTATCGGCTTGGGAAAAGGACAATTGATGTGCTTATTGAGGCCGCGCCCGCAGGGGTTTCAGCGGAAGTTATTGAAATTGCAAAAAATGTGGATGGAATTGCTTCCGTTGATCGCGTGCGGGCGCGGCCCCACGGCGCAGCCATATTTTTGGATATTATGATTAGTGTAAACCGGAAACTCTCCGCAGTCGCAATTCAAAAAATCACATCCGAACTTGAAGAAAAAATTAAGCAAAAAATTTCCGAAGCGGACACCGTAATTCACACAAAGCCCGTACAGTTTGATAGCGAAACAATCATTGAAAATGTGCAAATACTTGCCGCAAAATTGGGACTAAGCGTACATGACATCAATGTGGACAAACTGGACAATCAAAAATTTGTAGCTTACGACCTTGAAGTCCCCGCGTCTTATACGGTTGCAAAAGCCCACAAGGTGGCAACTTCTCTTGAGGAAGAGATTTTAAAAGAATTTGGCGAAGATGTTTTAGTAAACACTCACATTGAACCTTTACGCACAGAAGAAATTTTAAGTTCCAATGTAGACAAAGAGGAAATTGAAGCGGTCAATAAAGCCATTTCCGCAGTAGACAGTGAAATCAAGGAGCTTGAAAACGTACATGATGTTTTAGTCCGTAAAGTGGACGGAAAACTTTTTGTGTCGTTCCACTGCAATGCGGAGGGAGATGCATCGATTGAAGATATCCACAACGTATCCAGCAGGTTTGAATATTTGATCCGCCAAAAGCTGCCACGAATAAAACGCGTAGTCATTCACACGGAGCCTAAATAATAGAAGCCCTAAACAAACACTTATGACAATACTCTTCATTCATGGTTGGGGTGGAAGTGGCAAAGGACACTGGCAAGATATCCTTGCTGAGAAACTCACAAAAGCCGGACATAAAGTACTTTTCCCAAATTTTCCAAGCCCGGACAAACCGCATTTAAAAGATTGGCTTGCCACACTTGAAGAAGTTCTCAAAGGCATAACCCCTGCAGACCTCCGCGTTGCCACGCACAGTTTGGGCGGTGCACTTTGGTTGCATTTTATGAAGAAAAAAGTCGACGAAAATCCAAATGGCTCAAGCAAATTTTCTCCTCAAAAAGTATTCCTTGTTTCGCCCCCTCTAAACAACTGTGGTATTTCGGAAATCAAAGATTTTTTCTCTTTGCCGGACATAGATCTTGGAGAAGCGCGCAAGAATCACATGCTCGTTTACTCTGATAATGACAATTACATCTCATTACAAGAATTTGAAACACTCGCAAAAAAATACTCTCTGCCCACTCATTTTATACCACACGCCGGCCACATAAACATTACAAGTGGTTATGGAGAGTGGGAATGGATGGAGAAAGAACTGACTTGATTTTCCGGTCTTAACGTGTTACTCTAAAGTCACATTAATAATACTTTAAAGTAACTTTTTATGTACATAGTTGAAAATACAGTCTCGGTTTCCGATTTAAGGAAACATACAATAGATGTGATGAAAGGAGTGGCCAGATCTTCAAAACCGGTTGTGGTTTTCTCACGATCAAAACCGAAGATCGTCCTAATTAGTTATCAAAACTATGCAGCAAATGAGGAGTCAGAGAGACCTATACATTCCGGCCGTGGAGCTGATTTTTTCATAAATACACCGGAGAAATTTTTAATCCATAAGAAAGGATGCGATGCAGTTAAAGAAATAAGAAAATTAAGAGATTAAAAATATGACATCTTCCATTTCAATCGATTCTTCGGTTTTTCTCTCCGGTCTCACAACCACAGATCCAAGTTTTGCAGTTTCAAAAGCTTTTTTGAAAAAAATTGTGACGGGGAACATATTGATTATTGTACCAGTATTGGTTCTTTTTGAAGTCTTGCACGCATATTTTCGTAACACAAAAGATCTTAAAAAAACCGATGAAGTCTTCCAAAATTTTATTGATTTGAATATTGAAAAGAAAATTCGTTTTATAAATATTGAAGCGGATTTTCTCTCATATTTTGTAGCCAGACATTATGAAATTGACTTAAAAACACTGGATTCAGTTATTGCTTTAGTCGCGCAAAAAAATCATTGCCCACTCGTTACATGGGATAAAAAACTTTTGAAAAATTGCAAAGGTAAAATTCAAACAATGACACCCGCAGAGTTTTTGCGGAAACGGACTATACCTGTATATAAATAACAAGACTCCTCACGCTCATTTTTTTGATGTTTGTGCGCGCGCACAAATAGTCGTCAAATTACTAAACTTTTCCCTGTCATTTCTTTTGGTTTTTTGACTCCCAAAAGACTCAAAACAGTCGGGGCAATATCCTTTAGACCGCCTGTTGGGTGCATGTGAGAGGCGTGTGGAATTTCTGCGTGCGCAAGAGAAACAACAATGAATTTCACGGGATTTACAGTGTGCGATGGGCAAGGGCCGCCGGTTTTTTCATAGATCATGTATTCGGCGTTGCCGTGATCTCCGGTTATGAAGACTGTGTAGCCGGCCTCAAGAGCGGCGGGAACAATTTCTAAAAGGCAAGAGTCAATAGTCTCGACTGCTTTTACTGCAGCGGCAAAATTGCCGGAGTGTCCCACAAGATCTAAATTTGCAAAATTGAGAGCAATAAAATCGTATTTTTTTTGAATTTCTTTAAGTAAAGTTTTTGTCACAAGCGGCGCAGACATTTCAGGTTTATCCGCATAAGAAGGGCATTTTGGCGAAGGAATCAAGATGTGTTTTTCGCCCCAAGCGGGTTCATGCACTTGGCTGTTCATGAAAAAAGTTACGTGCGCAAATTTTTCCGTTTCTGCAATGCGGAGCTGTTTCAGGTGGTGAGAAGCCAAAACGGTCGCCAAATTATTTTTCACTTTTGGCTCGGGGAAAAGGACCGGCGCCTTAGCCGTATAAGGTCCAAAAGCCACAAAATAAGGCTTCAATTCGGTGAGAAAAAATTCCGTAATTTGTGCAGCTCTATCCGTGCGGAAATTGAAAAATACCACGCTGTCTTCTTTTCTTATAAGGCCGGATTTATCAAGGAGTGTTGGTTCAAGGTAGTAGTCGCTCTCAAGACCGGAGGCATAAGCCGTGCGGATTGCGGCGAGCGCTGAAGTGGCATGAATGGCAGACTTGCCGGAGGTATAAAGATCGTAGGCTTTTTGAGTGCGGTCGAGATTGCTATCGCGGTCCATAGCATAAAAGCGGCCAACAATTGTGGCAATCTTTCCAATGCCAAGTTTTTTGGTATGTGCAAGAATTTTTTTGATGAATTTCTCGGCGCTTTTTGGCGGGACATCACGGCCATCCGTAATTGCGTGAATATAAACTTTTTTAAGTCCCTGTTTTTTTGCAAATGTAAGTAGTGCAAGGCAGTGGTCCACATTTGAATGGACGCCTTGATCTGAAATCATGCCAAGAATGTGGAATGCGGAGCCTCTTTTTTTTGCGTGCTCTGCGGCCTTGACCAGAGCCTTCATCTTAAAAAACACTCCATCTTTTATTGCGGTATCAATGGCAAGTAGCGCTTGTGGGACAATGCGTCCCGCGCCAATAGTTAAATGACCGACTTCAGATCCGCCTTGGTTACCTTTTGGAGTGCCAACGTCTACGCCGGATGTACATAGAAGTGTCCATGGACAGGACTTTTGCAGCTCACTTAGGAACGGAGTTTTGGCACGTGTCACAGCATTGCCTTTGTAGTCTTTGCCATGTCCCCAACCATCTAAAATGCAGAGTAGAACTTTATTTTTCATAGCATCGGACAAATTATAAATTCACTAGATAAGATACAGCTGCATCAAGCTGAGGATCATTCTCTTTTTCGGCTTCTGTGGCATCTGCAGAAGGAGCCGGATATTCAACCACAATGTCTGGAGTCAGGCCGACTTCATTCACATTCTTATCAAGCGGCGTATACCATTTTGCAATAGTGAGACGCAGACTGGAACCATCACTCAAATTGTTCAATTCTTGAACACTTCCTTTCCCAAAACTTTGCACACCAATTAGTTTGGCACGATTATAGTCTTGGAGGGCGCCAGCCACAATTTCAGATGCGGAAGCGCTTCCGCCATCAATCAAAACAACCATTGGGATGTCCGCCAAACGGCCGGCGCCCTTAGTGGTTAAAACCTCAGTCATTCCATCACGATTTTTTATGCTTACGGCCGTAACCTCATCCTTGAAAAATTCTCCAATGATATCCACAGAAGCATCCAAGTATCCGCCGCCATCCATACGCAGATCCAGTATGAGTGCATCCGGAGAAGTAAGTAGAGTATCCTGCACGGCCTTCTCAAATTCTTTCACGGTATCATCACCAAATTGATAGATGGAAAGATGTGCGATTTTCTTTCCACCGGAATCTAAAAATTCATTTTCCACACTCGGCACATTTATCTCCTGCCTTGTGATGGTTTTTTCAATCAAATCCTCCGCGCCTTCACGCACAATAGTAAGTTTTACACTTGTTCCTGCCGGTCCACGGATAGCCATAATGGCATCGGAAAGCGTCATATCACCCGTTAATTTGTCGTCCACCATGTAAATATAATCTCCGGGCAAAATACCGTTTTGTTCAGCAGGCGAATCTTTCAAGGGGGAAAGTATTGTGAGCCTATCCTCTTTCATAACAAGTTCCGCACCTATGCCTTCAAGTTTTCCATTTAAATTATTGTCAAATTCCATTGTCTCATCTGGACTCATAAATTCAGAATACGGATCGCCAAGTGCAGAAACCAAACCTGAAATCGCACCATAAACCTGCTCATCTTGTTTCACTGAATCAAAATCCACATAATCATTTTTTATTGTATTCCAAACGTTCCAAAACATACCAAGATCCAAATTGGCATCCTCGGTAGCATCAACTTGAGCGGTCTCTTCATGCGGAATTAGCGTACCAAAGTCGCCATGCACATAAGCCATATTGGTTTGCCAACCTAAAATTCCACCTACTAAAAACAGCGCTATGGCGCGAAAAGTTGATCCTTTATAATTCATTTTGCGTGGTTTAAATCATGATAAAAGCAGGGCCATTTTAGCCGTATCACACATTATGCACAATCGTTCAAAACGAATTTTCTAAAATTTCATGTTTTTTTAAGTTTTTTTTAAGAAAAAATTCAGGTTTTCTGCAAGGTCCGGAATATAAAGTGGCCATAGTTTTTTGCTCTTTGAAACTTTTGCTTAAGTAAAGTGTGTGGCAAAGAAGTGGTGTGACGGAAAAACAACCTGAAAGGAGACTCTCATGTGGAAAACGGTCTTCATGGCGCTGGTATTCGCCCTCATGGCGGTAACCGGCTGCAAGTCTACAAACCTGAACGGACTCGGAATCGGTGGCGGACGGGATTTCCTCCTGCCGTTCGAGTCGGGCAAGTACTGGATCCTCTCCCAGGGATACGGTACGGATCCCAACTACAGTGGAACCCACAAGGACTACGGGTTCCTCTACGGCAATGACACCTACGCCCTCGACTTCACCCGCGGCGGATGCGGAGCCTACGGTCAGCCGGTTCTGCCCATCATGGACGGAACGGTGCTGCAGCTGGGCCCCGTTGGAACTTCGGGTGATCAAGGCTATGGCAACAACATTCTGGTGGCGCATGACGATGGCTACGTGAGCCGCTACGGCCATCTCTCGGAGATCTACGTCTCCGAAGGTGACCATGTGAGCCAAACGGACGCAATCGGCGCGGTGGGAGATACGGGATTCTGCCTTGGTACGGCTTGTCCGGACCATCCTGGAACTCACCTCCACTTGGCGGTTTACCAGAACGAAGAAGCCACGGAAACCCTTCCACTCTCCGGAACCTACATGAGCGTGGGTTGCTGGTACAACCGTGAAGGCAAGGAGGATTGCGGTAGTGATCCCGGCACCTATGCGTCCGAGGAAGACTACTCCGGCAGCAGCCACAATGACAACGAGGACGACTACAACAACTCGGATGACAACTCGGACAACGGCTACGACTTCAATGTGAGCTATGCCGGGGTTTCTCCCGAGCATGGAACTGCCGATCAAACCGAGTTCATCTGGCTTGCAGCGGTAGAAGCCGACAGTGAGCCCTCTGCAACCCTGTACATCTACAACGAGGAGGATGACCAGACCTACGACTTCGAAATGGAGATGACCAAGGGAGACTCGCCTTACGTGTTTACGTACCAGAAGAGTCTCAGGGATCCCGCCGACTATGAGTATTGGATCACGGTGGATTACAAGGACACCGATACTACAGTCTACGGAGACGTGGAGGTGAATCACGAAGAAGACGATCTCCCAACGCTCGGTTCGTTCAGTCTCTCTCCCAGAAACGGCGAGGCGAATGAAACCGAGTTCGAGTTTCGCACTACCGTGTACTCGGATGACGAGCCTGATGTCACGCTGAAGATCCTCAATCCGAACGACGGAGTCCTCTACGACTTCGAGATGGATGTGGACGATCACGGAGATCACTTCAAGGCCGAGTACGAGAAGACACTGCGTGACCCGGACACCTACGTCTACTTCATGGAAGCTGAAAACAATGATACCGTGAACAACGGGATCATCTTGACGGTTGATGTAGACTAGCCACTGAAGCAAAAGCCGAAGTAGAAGCAAAAAGCGCTCATATTCGTGGCAAGCCGTCTATCCTGAGTTTTCAAAAGTCAGGAACACGGATCCCTCGGAGAAGAGAGGTAGAAGACGAGTCCATGTGGTTCGTGAGCTACAAAAGGGGGCCCCGCTGCGCGGGGCCCCCAAACTCCCTCATAAAACCACCAAATCACTTAATTTCTAACCTTAAAACAATGTTAAAAAAACTATTTCTCTCAGCAGTCTTTTTAGTCGCAATTTTTGGAGTCTCTTGCACGCTTTTTTGCCCAACCGCACCATCTCCAATGCAAGACTGTGAAAACATGCCTTTTAATATAATTTTGCCGGAGGGGTGGACGTGTAAAAATACAACTTACTATTATGACATAAACTTTGATAATGGCCTTACCGGCTACGTTCAAGTTATAAAAAAGCCCGAACAAAAAACGCTCGAAGAAATTCGTGCCAATGGTTATAGAGATTATGACGGAGTGGTTGAAGGCCTAAGTCTTCTCTGTAAAGAGATAAAACAGGATAATTACTGCGAAGTCTTCATGCATGACGCAGGCACAGCCTATAGGATGGTCATGGAAAATAAAAGCATGTCTCCATCCCGCCTTGAGGAAGCCGAACATATTATAAAAAGTGTCCACTTGGTAGACAGTCAATATTAATTAAATTGTCAACTTGAAGGAGAGAAGAGTATACTTTTTGCACGTGCAAGTTATCACTCCAAAATGATTCGACTGGACATAGACAAACAGATGAAAGTAGACAGGAAAGTAGACGAACCGGTCACTCCGGTGTCTAGACATGTTTTAAACCTGAAAGGCGTTGATTTAAATGCACGCCGCGTTGCCCATGAGACCGTGAGCGTAGACTTGAAAGCGGAAATAAAATCGCATGAGCCGCGTGGAAAAATTCAAATTGTTGGGGGACGCAGGCTCCTCAAAAAAGGTCTTGGCCGCACTGCAATGATTGGAGGATCCGTGCTGATTTTATTTGTACTCATGCTCGGCCAAATGATGTTTCTTGGGAAAAAAGAGGGTAAGGAAGCGCTGGCACTTGCCGGAGAAGGGTTTGTGTCTTTACAAAATGCGGGCGAATCACTCCTTGCGGGAACAAGCACGAACGGGAACACAAATAGCAACGCAGACAGCCTCGAACTTTTTGCCACCGCTCAAACGCTTTTTGAAGATGCCAAAGAAAAGGGATCATTTCTTCTGAACGCCACATCTCCTTGGCTCACGGAACCTGCCGAAGTTCAGAGTCTAAAAAACCTCTTGGATGCGGGCACGCTACTTGCAGACGTGGGCACACATTTTGGCCGCGCACGCAGTGGATTTGGAACTCTACCCGCCGAAGGCTCAATCACGGAATATCTACGCACTCTTTCTGAAACTGAACTCGAGCCGGCCGCCACAGACCTCAAAAAAATAGAAACACTCTTAAATGACGTTGACCTTTCCGGCACCGTTTATGCGGACAAATTCACCGAATTCAGAAGCAAGTTGACCACACTAAATGCCCTCCTAAACACATGGATTTCCGTGAAAGAGCCTCTCCTAACCGCCCTTGGCGACCGCTATCCTCAGCACTATTTGGTCCTCCTTGAAAATAACGACGAAATGCGCCTCGGCGGCGGATTTATAGGCAGCTACGCAATTGCGGAAATTAACGACGGTCGCCTTACGGATCTCAATTTTCAAGATGTCTACAAACTGGACAACCAATATTTTGGCAATGAAAAAGTCCCCGTCCACGAGCTTACCGCTCTCACGCCGGTTTGGCGCTTAAGAGACAGTAATACTTCTGCCGATTTTCCCACGTCGGCCAAAAACGCCATGCACTTTTTAGAGCTTGAAGGCGGACAGGGAGTTGATGGAGTTATAGGAGTAAATTCATCCTCCGCACAAGCCCTACTTGCTGAAATTGGCCCGCTAAAAATTGACTCACTTCCAGTCCCTCTCACCGCAGAAAATTTCCCAATTGTTGTCTCAACTCTTGTTGAGGCAAAAACTTACGGCCAAAATCCAAAACTCATTTTGCAAGAAATTTTAGACGCAGTCCTCACTCAAAAAATGGCGACTGCCTCGGACAACGTAGGCAGCAACCTCTTCCAAAAAGTCGGTATGCGCATGTTTGCAGAGTCGCAAAAAAAACAGATACTCTTTTACCACAAAGATCCCGCCGTGGAAGAAATGTTCGAAAACCTTAACTTAAGCGGCTCTCTCCCCGCACTCGCCACCCAAGCCGGTGACTTTTTCATGCCTCTTTTCACCAACATCGGCGGAAATAAAACGGACAGATACATAAAAACAGCCCTCACTCATGATACGCAACTCTTGGAAGACGGAACCCAAATAGACACTGTCACATTGGACCGCACAAATACCTTCACAGCAGGCACGCTGGCATGGATCAAAACAACGCTTGCTTCCTACGGATTTACAGATTGGGATACAACTCTTGAGTACGTTATTGGAGACAGCGCCAACAAGACCGGAATCAGAATTTATGTTCCCGAAGGCTCCCGCATTTTGGACACAGCCGGCATCTACCGTGATGATGTTCAGTATTATTACGACGAAGACCAAAAAATCTCATATTTTTACTTTGAACAGACTTTAAATCAAGGCGAGTCCAAGTCCACAAAAATCCAATTCACGCTCCCCAAAAAGCTCACAGGGGATTTCAAAGAATACAATTTTGCCATGTTCCGCCAACCGGGCCTAAAATCCGTCACCTACAAAAAAACCGTCACCGCCTCTTCTCCTGACGCCGAAGGCGGCCTAGAGTTTCTCTCCGCCTCAACTCCCGCCTCCCGCCTTGAAATGGGCACAGACTACCTCTTGGAAGGCGCCTTCAATAACGACTGGGAAGTAAAATTGCTTTACAAGTAATTAAAACTTCTTCCTCTTAAACAGCTCCTCTAATTTGTCGAAAGTCAGTGTAATGATTGCGGGACGGCCATGGGGGCAGTGGGAAGAGTCGGGAGTTTGTTCCATGTCTGCGAGTAGGGCGTGAATTTCTTGCGTGGGAAGAGGATCGCCAAATTTAATGGCGCCGCGGCAGGCGGTGATTTTGGCCAAGGCATCTTTAACGGAAGAAATGGAGGCGCTTTGTGGGCCGGCCGAAGTAATGAGGCCGGCCTTAATTTCACTGTCAAAGTCGGCCAAAACTTCAAGAAGTAATCTGTCAGGGTTCTTTTTCTCCATTCCGGCGGGGACGGTGCGGAGAAGAAAAGAATTGCCGCCAAAAGGTTCAAGTTCATAGCCAAGTGCTTCAATTTCAAGACCGAATTCTTTCAAAATTTTCATACCACTGGCGCCCACCTCAATCTCAAGCGGTACAAGCAAAGGCTGTTTCATTGGCATAGCATTTTTTTGCGACTCGACTATCCGCGCATACCTCACCCTCTCATGTGCGGCGTGCTGGTCAATAATGGCAAGACCCTCCTCGCTTTCCGCAATAATGTAAGAGTTCGCAATCTGTGCAATTGGGCGAACCCGCACGCCTTTGATTGAGAAGTAGCCGTCTTCATGCAAGTTTTTTTGAGTTGGAAGTTCATGTGCTGGATAACTTTGCACGTGCAAAATTTGTGTTTGTTCCCGGGAACAAATCGGCTCAGTTTGGTTTGTGCGCGCCTGCCCCGCATTTGCGGTGGCGCACAAAGCGGGCGCTTGCGTGGGTGCGGTAAAGCCCTCCATAATCGGTGCAAGGGAAAAGTTGCTGAGGGCATGGGCCACGCTACCTTGAACTGCGCGGTAAACTTCTTGACTGTTCAAAAATTTTACTTCGACTTTTCTTGGGTGGACATTCACATCTAAAAATTCGGGGTCGATTTCAATGGACAAGGCATACCACGGATATTTTTCATGCATAAGGAGGGAATGAAAAGCTTCGCCAACGGCGTGGCTAATTAAACGGTTCTCAATTGCACGGCCATTCACAAATAAAAATTGGTATTTTTTGGTAGACCGCGAAAGCTCCGGTTTTCCAATAAAACCGGAAATCTTCAAGTTCATTTGCCCGTACTTAACGGGCAAAAGAGCTTTCGCGGTCTCATTCCCAAAAAGTGACCTCACTCGCTCTTTTAAATCTTGTCCCGCAGGCAAATCAAAAACAATTTCGTCGCTGCGCCTGCCACCACCCTCGCCTCCGCCCTGCTCGCCGCTCCCGCCGCGCAGTAGCCTAAATGAAACCTCCGGATGAGATAGTGCAATTTGCATCATGCAGTCGAAAATGTGACCATATTCCGTGCTTTCTGATTTCATGTATTTTTTACGGGCGGGCGTGTGTTTGAAAAGGTCGCTTACAGTGATGTCAGTTCCGCTTGCACATGCCACTTCGCCACCGTCCACACGTGCGCCGCGGTCCATCACAACCTCTACTCCAACGCGGTCTTCCGCTCGGCGCGTCCGCATGGTTACAGTCGCAATTGAAGCAATACTTGCGAGTGCTTCACCGCGGAAGCCAAGTGTGCGGATGGCAAACAAGTCGCTCAAACTTGAGATTTTACTTGTTGCATGCCTCATAAAAGCCCTTTCCGCATCTTCAGCGGACATGCCGCGCCCGTCATCAACCACTCGAATCATTTTCATACCACCCTCGGAGACTTCAACTGTCACGCGCGCCGCACCTGCGTCGACTGAATTTTCCACGAGTTCTTTGACCGCCGAAGCGGGCCTTTCCACCACTTCGCCAGCCGCGATTTGGCTAATTAATTCGTCGCTTAACAGGTTGATTATTCCCATGAGTGCAGTATACCCCCCTTGACCGAAAAGCGGAAGCGTGCAAGACTTGCCAAGATGAGTAAAGTTAACATAGAGGCCAAAAAGGAGCGGCATGAAAAGCTCTTTGAAGGCCAATATCAAACCGGGTTAGGAAGAGTTTGGTTCATGACTAAGAGAACGCTGAAAAAACTATTTGATCTGGTGACCCCCTGTAGCGGCCATCTGAGTGAATTTATGCATCCGCTTGAAGGCTGGCCCGAGCCCAAAAAGCTCTATACGCGTCTGATGCTCTTCAGCCTAGCATTTTTGCTGATAACTTCCGTAAATATTACAGATGCAACCACCGGCCGTGGAGAAGGTGCGGGAATGTCCTATACAACTCTTGAAACCACTGAAACCTACCTTTCAAACGACCAAGGCTACCTCATCAAAAACATGCCTCTTCAAGGCGACCCAACTTTCGACCAAAACCGCGTGGAAATTGTTGAGCATACCGTTGAATCCGGAGACACTCTCTCCATGATTGCTTACAAATACGGGCTCAAGACCACAACAATTCAGTATGCAAATCCAACAATCGGCAATGGAAATTATCTCAAAGTTGGCCAGACTCTAAAAATTCCACCCAAAGATGGTCTCTACATCAAGGTTGCCTCCGGAGATACGCTCGCTTCTGTTGTCAAAAAATATAAGGGCGACTCGGACAAAACCAAAGAATTTAACAGCTTGGCAGACGATTCATCGCTCACTAAAGATGAGGAAATTTTTATAGTTGGAGGACAACCGGTTCAGACTTATATAGCTCAAACACCCTCTTATTCAGGGTCCCAAGGCTCCGGCTACTCAGCTCCACCAAGCGTTTCACAATACAATATCACCCCTAGCGCTGAGGGGTGGATTCGCCCAACAATCGGGGTGATTACTCAAGGATCACATGGTAATCACATTGCCTTTGATATTTGCGACCATAGCAAACCGCCAATCCTGGCTGCCGCCTCGGGAACGGTTACTGAGGCCTCATCCGGAACTTATGGCGGAGGTTATGGAAACCACATACAGATAGATCATGGAAACGGCTACGTCACGCTGTACGCCCATATGGAGGAAATTTATGTGACAGTGGGCGAATATGTAAGTCAGGGGCAAGTCATTGGTAAAATGGGCAACACGGGCCGTGTTTATGGAGCCACAGGAATTCATCTGCATTTTGAACTCATATACAACGGACAAAAAATATCACCAAGTAATATGGGAGTGTGGTAACTCCGATCAGAAAGCGCTAGCGTTTCAATCGGTCTTTTCCCCTCTCAGCTACTCCGCCTTCTCAGCATGAAAAAACTTTTACATTACATCTCGGCATTCACAGTCCTCCCTTTTCAGCTTTTAATTCGACTTTACCAAATCACAATTTCTCCGGACCACTCACTCCTCCGCCACCTTTTTCCCGGCGGTTTCTGCCGCTTTACTCCTTCTTGTTCTTCTTACGCCCACACCGCCCTTGGCAAATACGGCCTCATCCGCGGCTCTCTAAAGGCGGTGTGGCGCATCCTCCGCTGCAATCCGTGGAGTAAGGGGGGAATTGATTTGCCTTAGTTTAACTGTTGCATTTCCGCTTGTCTTTCGCTAAACTCCGCAAGGTTTGCCCCAAAAAACCACCACAAAATTTAACCGCGTAATCCTATGGAATCTAAAGGAAAAGATGTCCGCAAAATTAGTCGCGCACTTATTAGCGTGTCTGACAAAGACGGACTTGTCCCTTTTGCAAAAGCGCTTGAAAAGGCGGGCGTTCAAATTCTCTCAACGGGAGGTACGGCAAAGGTGCTTTCCGAGGCCGGCATCCCCACAACAGAAATTTCAACCTACACCGGCTTCCCTGAGATGATGAATGGCCGCATAAAAACCTTGCATCCGCTGGTGCACGGTGGGCTTCTTATGAGGCGCGGAGAGGACAATGAAGTTGCCAAGAAACACAATATTCAGGAGATAGACATGGTGGTCATCAACCTCTATCCGTTTGAATCGACTGTAGCACGCGCGGGCGTGACGGAAGCCGAGGCCATTGAACAAATAGACATTGGCGGTCCTGCAATGCTCCGCAGCGCATCAAAAAATTTCAAGTGGGTGACCCCCGTAACAGATACGGGCGACTATGAACTCATCATAAACGAACTTGAAAAATTCGGGGGGACGACTTTTGAAACCCGTCGCAATCTTGCAATTAAGGTTTTTGAGCGTCTGAGTGCCTATGATAATGCGATTGCCACCTATCTGCGCGCAGGTACCGGCGTTGAAATGCTGGACCTCCATTATGAGAAGGTGATGAAACTCCGCTATGGCGAAAACCCGCATCAGAAAGCCGTTTTCTTCCGCGATCCTAAGGACAATTTTCCGAATGTAACCAATGCAAAAGTCCTGCAAGGCAAGGAACTTTCTTACAATAACATCATAGACGCGGACGGCGCACTTGAGCTTGTGAAGGATTTTGATAAACCCGCCGCCGCGGTAATTAAGCACACAAATCCTTGCGGAGTTGCCACAGCAAAAGAAATAAACGATGCGTTTATGCTCGCCTATGAGGTTGATCCGCTTTCCGCTTTTGGTTGTGTGATTGCCTTGAACCGGCCTTGCACAAAAGAAATTGCAGAGTATATCCGTGACAAAAAACTTTTTGTGGAAATAGTAATTGCTCCGGATTTTGAAGAAGGAGCTCGTGAAATCCTCAAAGAAAAGCCAAATTTGCGACTTCTTGAGACCGGCGAACTCAGAAAAAATCCGGTTGCGCGCCACATTAGATCTGTTTGCGGTGGTTTGCTTGTGCAGACGGCGGACACTTACGTTGTCACGGAAAATGATCTTAAAACAGTCACAAAAATAGCCCCCACAAAGACGGAAATTGAGGAAATGCTTTTTGCGCGCATCATTGTGAAACACGTGAAGTCGAACGCAGTAATTTTTGCCGCCCGCCATGACAAAGGAGGCTGCATCACAACGGGAATTGGCGCCGGACAGATGTCCAGAGTGGACAGTGTAATAATTGCCCGCCGCAAAGGTGGAGATAAGGTCAAAGGAAGCGTCATGGCTTCGGATGCATTTTTCCCATTCTCAGATTCTGTTGAAGAAGCCGCCGCCGCCGGAATTCATGCGGTAATTCAACCGGGAGGCTCAATCCGTGATGAAGAAGTCATCAAAAAAGCCGACGAACTTGGAATGACAATGGTATTTACGGGGATTAGAAGTTTTAAGCATTAAGCGCGGAGCGCAAAGAGTCTAAAATCGAGCCTTGCCAATGGTAAATGGATAGTCTATAATGAAGTTGGAAATTCCAACTTTTATTCCGACTAAGTAAAAATTCCTATGACAATCACATCTGTAAGAAAAAAAGGCCAATTCACAATTCCTGTTGAAATTCGTGAAAGTATGGATATTCAAGAAAACGATCCTTTAACGGTATTTTCCTTAAACAATAAAGCAATGATTGTAATCCCGCAAAAAATACGAACCTTGGAAATTTTGAGAAAAACGGCACAAATGGCAAAAAAAAGAGGGCTTACCATGGAAGAAATGTTTGAGGAAATTGAAGAAGTCCGCCGTAATGCATAATAAATAAAAAATGAGGATTTTTCTTGATAGCAGTGTGGTTATAGCCGCATTACTCTCGGAGACGGGAGCATCGGCAAAAATATTAGTTTTATGTGAAACCGGAATTTTAGAAGGTGTAATTACTAATGAGGTTAAAGATGAAATTTTGAAAGTGGTGAGAAAAAAATTTCCGGAAGCTGGAGAATGTGTAAAAGAACTAATCGGAAAATGTTGCAAAATTGTTAAAGCTAAACCAAAAAAATCGTTCAAAAATCCTGAGAAATGGATTGCCGATCCAGACGATGTAAAAATATTGCTCGGAGCAAAAAGTGCCAAAGCGGATTATACAATTACACTCGATTTGAAGCATTTTATAAGAGATCCAAATGTTTCAAAAAGATCCGGTCTTGAAATCACAACTCCGGCGGAATTTTTAAAAATATTATATAAAAAATTCGAAAAATGACTTTTCTGGAAGCAATTCTATTAGGTCTATTGCAAGGAATTACGGAATTCCTCCCAATTTCTTCGTCCGGTCACCTAGTGTTTTTTGAATCTTTTCTTGGCCTCAATGTAAGCGGACTAAAAGATTTTGATATAATCCTCCACTTGGGCACACTCCTTGCAATTCTACTTTATTTCCGCCGTGAAATTTTCAAGCCAAAAACTTGGCCCTTGCTCATTGCCGCATCAGTTCCCGCCGCACTCGCAGGATTTTTCCTTGAGGATTATATAGACGCACTTTTTAGAAATCCAATCTCGGTTGCAATAGTCATGGTGGTAGTGGGTTTGCTCTTTTTCATCCCGCAAAAAACACATACCGCACGCCTTACTTATCCACGCGGAATACTAATTGGAATCGCTCAAATGTTCGCCCTTATTCCGGGAGTTTCCAGAAGCGGATCCACAATTTTTACAGGCACCATGCTTGGCCTCAGCCGTGAAGAAGCCGCAAAATTTTCATTTATGCTCGGAGCAATTGCAATCGCGGGTGCAGGACTTTTGAAAACGGTAGATGTTGACTCATCCACACTCCCAACGGCAACTTTATCAGCCGGTTTCCTTACAAGTTTTCTCTCAAGTCTCCTCGCGGTTTCTTTCCTCATGAAATTTCTGCGCGCGCACTCGCTTAAAGTATTTGGAGTTTATAGAGTCGTAGTGGGCTTACTTGTTTTGGGAGCGCTTCTTATATAATTCCGGCAAGACCTTTCCGGCAAGACATTTTTCTAGACAAGCCGCGGCGCTTTTGCTAAGCTTGCCCAAAACACCCGAAACATTCAAAACACCTAAAAAATGTCCACTCAGTCCACTCAATCCACACAAATTTCCAATTACTGCATTGCAACAATAGGAAGCCACACAGCGCTCCAAATTCTCAAAGGCGCAAAGGACGAAGGCTTCAAAACGCTTGCAATTATCACGCCGGAAACGCGCAAAGTTTATCAAAGTTTTCCTGTTGCGGATGAGATTATTGAAATCGCAAATTATAGCGACTATTTTTCTATTGAAGACGAACTCATCAAAAGAAACGCCATAGTTATCCCTCATGGATCTTTTGTAAGCTATGTTGGTGTTGAAGAAATTGCAGCAAAAATGCGCGCAATGTATTACGGAAGCCGTGGCATTTTGAAATGGGAATCGGATAGAACAATGGAGCGCGAATGGCTCAAAAGCGCAGGTATAAATGTTCCAAAAGTTTTCAAAAATCCGGATGAAATAGACCGTCCCGTGATAATTAAATTTCATGGGGCAAAAGGTGGCTTCGGTTATTTTATAGCAAAAACGCCGGCGGAATTTGCGGAGCGCATCAAGGAATTTCCACTTGAGCACGATTACGCAATTCAAGAATATATAGTTGGAGTTCCAATTTATGTTCATTATTTTTACTCCGCGCTGAACGAAGAATTGGAAATAATGAGTTTTGATAAACGCTACGAATCCAATGCCGACTCAATTGGCCGCATAGCGGCAAAAGATCAGCTCGACGCGGGGATTCGCACTTCATACACAATTACGGGAAATATTCCTATTGTTGTTCGTGAATCATTGCTTCCAATGTTCTTTGAAATAGGAGAAAACATTGTAAAAACTTCAAAAAACCTAACCGGAACACCAAAAGGACTTTTTGGTCCGTTCTGCTTGGAAGGGATTATGGAACCAAACCTGAAATTCCGTGTTTTTGAAATTTCGGCGCGCATAGTTGCCGGCACAAATCCGTTCATTGAAGGTTCTCCTTATACGGCGCTCCGTTACAAAGAACCAATGTCCACCGGTCGCAGATTGGCACGGGAAATAAAAATGGCTATAGAAGCCGATCGCTTGCAAGAAATTTTGGGATGAGCCAAGTCGCAAGTCGCCCATTTCCAAACCTGTATTTTGCATATACTAAAATACTATTGACAGCCATGCAAATATCAGCTACAATCACTCCCTTAATTATTTTTCACAACATTTTATGAAAAAAGCAAAAGCAGCAATCCTATTGCTCTTAACACTTGCGGCAACCGCAGGTCTAGTACCGTTTGCACTCTCAGACTCAGACACAGATGTGCTCTCAGGTGGTAACGCGGATCTTTCTTATGTCTACACGGAAAATGACGGCATGGAAGACAATGTCACCGCTGAAGCTTCTGACCGTGATAACGATGCCTTTGAAGCTTTTGATGACAATAAAGACACAGCGTACCTTTATATGGGTGCGGATGCAGAATTTGACAAAGTTCTTTTTGACATTGAAGACGGCATGAAATTTGAAGACGAAGATGAAGGAAGCATCAAATGGGAATATAATGATGGCGACTCTTGGAGAAATCTTTCAGTGGAAAGTGATACAACTGAGGACTTTGGAAAAGTCGGTACAAAAAGCGTGACCTTCAATCTTCCTGGCGACTGGGAAAAATCCGAGTATGAAAATCATTCAGCTTACTGGGTTCGTGCTTCTACACGTGATGACACGGAAGATGGGGTTAAAATCGAACAAATGTCGGTACGTGTATACAATGTATCTGTTACAGTTAAAAACGATAAAGGCGATCATTTCACAGATCTCAGCAAGTCGAACTTTGACATATCAAATCCTATTGACGACACTATTTATGGCTTTGAACAAGAAGACTCGGATACTTATCTCCTGGCCCTTCAAACGGAAACTTCAAACAATGATTATACAATCACTGTAAGCGTTGATGGTTACACGGACATGGCTGTAAAAGTGACCAACTTGGACACGGACATGCAACATGTGAGCACATCAATTGAAAATACGGTAGGATGCGTTTCCCCATTTATTGACCTTGATTATCACTGGGCTCAAACAGCAATAAACAATTTATATTGCAGAGGAATTCTAAATGGAGACACAAACGCTTTTCAGGTAAATCACTCTGTAACTCGTGCTGAATTCTTGAAAATGGCGCTTCTAAACGCTGATGCAAATACAGGAAAATATGCCACATATGACGTTCCTTATGGAGACGTCTCCGAGGACGACTGGGAATATGCTTATGTTGCAACAGCTTACCAGATGGATATCATAGATGGAGCCGGCCAGTTTTATCCAAATGCTTATATCACCCGCGTGGAAGCCTTGGTGATTTTGGTCCGCTTGGCAGGAATAAACAGTGATAAAACAGCCACTCGTTTCTCAGATGTTACAGGTGACGACTGGTTTGCCGGTTATGTTCGTGCCGCCACCGATTACAGCGTGGTTGAAGGTTATCCTGATGGGACTTTCCAACCTTCCCGCAACGTTTCTCGTGGTGAAGCCGCCGTCATGGTGGATAACGCCTACAGCGCTTGGTATGATGGGAAGTAGTATTTAAAACGACGATTAAGAGAGCAGGTACCTCACAATTTGAGACTCTACCTGCTCTTTTTTATTACCACCAAACAAAAGTCAGTGTATTATACCGCCGTAAATCTACCTACAAAACTTTCATCAAATGGACAAATCTTTCATTCAAAACACACTCCAAAATTACGACTTAAAAAATCTCACAATAGGTGTTTTAGGCGGACATAGCGCTCTTGAAGTTTGTGAGGGGGCAAAGCGCCTTGGTTTTAAAACACTAGCGGTTTGTCAGCGCGGAAGAGAAAAAACTTATGATAAATATTACAAAACTCGTGGTGCCAAGGACGGCGCAGGAGGCAAGAGCCGAGGTTGCATTGATGAAATTCTCCTTGTGGACAAGTTTTCGGACATTACTTTGCCGGAGGTACAAGAGGAGCTTCGCAAGCGCAATACAATCTTCATTCACAATCGTTATTTTTGGGTTTATTGCGATTTTAAGGCCATAGAAAACAATTTTGCAGTTCCAATTTACGGTACTCGCGAGCTAGTCCGTCTTGAGGAGCGTGACCAGCCCGGAAATCAATATGAAATTCTCCGCCGTGCAGGAATTCGCCTGCCAAAAATTTTCAATTCTCCGGCGGAAATTAGCGGTCCCGTGCTTGTAAAAGTTAATGAAGCAACTCGCACTTATGAACGTGCATTTTTTGTGGCAACAAGTCCGGAAGACTACGAAACAAAGTCGAAAAAAATGCTTGCTGAAGGGCAAATTACAGAAGAAGGACTTAAAAAAGCCGTGATTGAAGAATTCATAATTGGCGCACAAGTAAACTTCAACTTTTTCAATTCAGTGATGCACGGCGAGCTCGAATTAATGGGCACGGATGCGCGCAGGCAAACCAGCATGGATGGATTTTTACGCTTGAATGCCGGCGTACAAAATGAGCTTCTTGAGGCGGGCTACACGCCAACCATGATAGAAACCGGTCACTTTTCGGTGACCATCAAAGAGTCGCTGGTGGAAAAAGCATTTGAGGCCGGTGAAAAATTTATAAAAACCGTGAAAGAATTGGTGCCCGCGGGGATGATTGGTCCATTTGCACTTCAAGGCGCAATTGCTTCTGAAAATGGCCGCGAAGAAATAGTAATTTTCGACGTTTCAATGCGCATTCCGGGATCTCCGGGCACGCGTTTTACGCCTTACACAAGCTATTTGTGGGGCAAAGAAATGTCCTACGGTGAAAGAATTGCGACTGAAATCCGCGAGGCTGTAGAGGGAGGAAGACTTGGGGAGATTTTGACTTAAATTGATTTTTGTAAAGCAGTTTTAAGACCGCGGTCAAATGTGATAACCTTAGCGGAAAATTCGCGTGCAAGAACAATTAAAGACACATCCACAAATGACAATTTGTGTTGACCAAGCTCTCTAAATAGAGCCACACTTTCCTTCAAATAGTCGATATCAACCTTAAAAATTTGAGCGGGGAATTCACCATCAAGTAGTATTTCACTTATGCGCACAGCTTCACTGGAGGAATATCGTGACATTATTAAAGTCATTAACTCCTGAAAAACTAAAAAAGGAAAATATATAAGGTCTCCTTCTAAAGATGGAGTTAAACGAACTGCCTCAGCATGGTGCTCGTCCGTTTCATTAAAAAACGCAAAAAGGAATGATGTATCAAGGATTACCATAAAGAATATCGTCAATATGTTCTGAAAGCTTATGATCCGTTTCGGGCCAAGAAAAGGTAGGTATTTCCGCCCAAGTTTTCTTTTTTGGAGTTTTCTCTTCGATTTCCTTCGTAACAGTATCTCTCACCCAAGCGGCCATTGGCTTGCCTTCGTCGGCTGCAATTTGCTTAATTTGGAGATAAATATGCATTGGGAAATAAACCTGTGCGGCTTGAACTTTCCTTGAAACGGTTTGAGTAGGCATAAACTTACTGTTAACTGTTACTGTTAACAGTATAATGCAGTTAGTTTGCAAAATCAAGCAATTCGCCTAAACTGGCAACGCTTAATCACTCTATTATGTCCAGACAAGAATATCTTGCGGCAGTAAAAGCCTCGATGGAACCCAACATTTTTGCCCATTCCTTGGCTTTGGAAGGAGTGGCCTTAAGAAAAACTTGACCGATTTACTTTAGTAAAGTAAAATGGTCATATGTACATATCAAGATACATTGAAGAAACGGTCAAAAAAACAAGCAAGACTTTTAAAGTGTTGTACCTTGGCGGGCCAAGACAAGCGGGCAAAACTACGGTGCTTAAGCATCTTGCAAAAGGCTCGGGAATGACATATGTAACTTTGGATGACAGGGAAATGAGACGGCTTGCCCAAAAAGATCCGGCTATGTTTTTGGAATCATTTACTTTGCCGATTTTAATAGATGAAGCTCAATATGCTCCGGAACTTTTTCCATACATAAAAATGAAAGTCGACAATTCTACAAAGAGGGGACGATTTTGGTTAACGGGATCACAAACATTTTCCATGATAAAAAACCTGCAAGAATCTATGGCCGGAAGGGTTGGAATTTTAAAACTTTTGCCATTATCATTTGCAGAAAAAAACGGAATTACAAAGAGAAAACAAGCTTTTTTTATATCAAATGAAAAAGAAGCGTTAAAACAGCGTCCACCAGTTTTAAACAAGGACATAAAAGATATTTTTGAAGACATAATTGAAGGTTCATATCCGGAACTTGCAGGAAAAAATTCACCATCTGCGGAACTATATTATTCGGGTTATTTACAAACATATATTGAGCGTGATTTGAGTGCATTTTTCGGTGTTAGAAAACAGTCGGACTTTCATTCGTTTCTGCAATTATGTGCGGCAAGAACAGGGCAAATTTTAAACATTTCAGAACTTGCAAAAGATGCGGGAATTTCTGTAAATGCAGCTAAAGAATGGATTACAATTCTAGAAACGAGCGGAATAATTTACCAATTAAAACCATATCATCGCAACTTTTCAAAACGGCTTATAAAAGCCCCAAAACTATACTTCCTAGATACGGGACTGGCTGCACATTTAACCAAATGGAAGACTGCGGAATCATTGCGTTTTGGAAATATGGCAGGGGCATTTTTTGAAACATGGGTTGTAAGTGAAATCATCAAAAGTTACACAAACCGTGGAGAAGAACCTCCTGCGTATTATTATCGCGACAAAGAAGGACATGAAATTGATCTCTTGCTTGAAAAAGACGGAGTTTTGTCTCCAATTGAAATCAAAATGAAAATAGCCATAGGTGAAGATGATTTAAAACATATCCGTTATCTAAAAAAGAAACATCCGTCTCTTATAAAAACAGGAGTGGTCATTACGGCCACTGATAAGATGTATTTTTGGGACTCTGAAACCGTAATTTATCCGGCCACGGGAATAAATTAGTAAACTTCACCCAAATAGCACTCCTCACAGTACACAATTTCCGGTCTGTCCGGCGCATAACTCGTTAAAATCGCGCCGCCACATTTAGAACAAGTGCGTGGCCAAAGTCTTCGCGGATTACGGAGTGCCATGCGGCCCAAGTGGCGCTGTTTAAAAGAGTGGTGAGGTAATGGAATGCCCATTCTTTTGCAAAAGGCCAACTCTTGAGGAATGATTTTATAAGGTTTGCCGGAGCTGGCGCAACTAAGAATTTGCTTGCAAATATCTTCATTGGCATCACTTGCAGAATCGGGCAATTTAACAATCGGGCCAATGTAAGAATCATTGTTGGCATTGTCATTCCACTTATAGCCCTTTGCTAAAGCTTCAGTTTTTGTGAGGGGGAAATAATCTTGTGCGGGAGTTTCATTGTATGCAAACGGAGAAATTTTAATCGGAAAAAACTCACCCCATTCACCTGTTTTTTGCATGTGCTGAATAATGCGCGGCAAAAGTGCGAGATATTCTTCCTTGCTGTATTTTTTATTCAAAATGCAATATTGCTGGTGGCGTACTCCCGTACAACCAAAAAGATTGCTCGACTTATAACAGTCATGACTGTAAAAAACATCTGAAATTTGTTCATTGCATTTCAAACAAAAAGACATTCGTTGGCAATTATAACCAACGCAATTGCACTCATAAATGAGCTCCGCGTTTAAGCCGAATTGATACACGTCCATACAGTCTTTTGAGCCGTTATACATCTGGTAGCAATATCTTCCATCGTGCATGTCGGCGGTATCAAAACTGTACGAAACGTTTTTACAATTCACCAATTGATCGCCAAAAGAATTTTCCGTTTGTATCATTCTTAAAGCTCTACTAGGAAGTTTTAAACAAAATTCATGAAATTCTTTTTTCAATTTTTCAACATTCGACCATAAACTTAATGGATTCTTTCTAAGGAAGGCATTGTATTCATCTTTTCCAACCTGCTCATTGAAAATATAGAATTCTTTTTGAGTCAGATTTTTGCAACAAATGCAGTTTTTGCAACCTATGCAATCTTTCAAAAAATATCCGTCGTAACAATTAATACAGTTCTGAGAATAAGCTAAATTGTAACAATTTTTGCAGTCGATGCATTCGTAACAAAGTTCACAGTCAAAAATATTAAAACCATCCATGCAACTTTTACATTTTTTTATGCCATAGCCATAGTAACAATCTTCATTGTAGTCGGCATGAAAAATAAGATAAGAATTCTTATTACTGCCTGCGTAATTTGTATAGTCGGAATTTTGGTCGAGCAAATAATTATTCAAAACGGCAACATGCGGAGTGGCCAAAAAAAGCTCTTCAAATTGATCAAAAAATGGACGACTGAAATCAAAATCCATTCCATATGAAAGGGCATCAAATTTATCACTCCACCAAATCTCTGGTTTGTATACAATATAAGGTTTATCCGACGAATAAATTGATAGAATTTCTTCTCCGGAGTAGGCACATTTCCTATGATAAAGATTCATCTCATTTCCTGCTGCAAGCCTTCTTTGTTGTCTGCAATTCGGACAAAAAGTTGGCATCACCATATTGATTTTTTCATAAAAAGATTTGTCCCATTCGGTGATTCCAAATGCTTGATTATAGTTGGCACAGACTCGAGTTTCTATGATTGATTCCATCTTAAAAGGGTTAATAAACAGTTTTTAAATAGCACTCTTCGCAATACACAGCTTCAGATCGATTTGGCCCGTAAACGGTTTGTAATTGCTTGCCACACAAGCTACATGGACGCATCCACAAAGAGCGAGGATTTTTGCGAGACATATGCTCTTTAAATCGCTGGTCGGGAGTTTTTTGCGGAAGAGGAAGATCCATTTTCTTGTAAAGTGCAAGCTCTTGAGGGGTGATTTTGTAGAGTTTTCCGGATGTGCGGCATGTAAAAATATTTTTTGTAACTTCCGGTCCAGCTTCACTTACATTTAAAGGAGGTGATAATTTGGGGCCCAAGTATGAGGTGTTTTCACTTTCGTTTTTCCACTTTAATCCTTTTTGCATAACTTCATCTTTTGTAAGAGGGAAATGCTCTTCTGCAACGGTCTCATTGTATGCAAAAGGTGAAAGCGTCATTGGAAAAAACTCACCCCATTCGCCAGTCGCACGCATGTATTCAATCAGTCGTGCAGCGAGTGTCTCATATTCTTCCTGCGAATATTGCTTGTTCAAAATACAAAATTTTCTCCTCTTCATTCCAACGCATCCAAAAAGATTTTCGCTATTAAAACACAAACTGCAGTAAGTGATGTATTTGTCAAACCAACAGATGTCATTAAAACGATTCATGTAGCTCGATTCACCTCCAATAATTTCGTATACCAACTCGGAATGATCGTCATTATTTACATCCCGAGCGTCTTTTAAGTGAGTTGCATCGCAAACAAATTCACAATCCTCCAGTTCGACAGAATCAAAACAATATTGAGCATTTCTAGACCTGTAAACGGCATCACCACTACAATTCTCCGTTTGAATAGCATCCATGTATTTTCTGGGGATGCTGAGAGTGGAAAAATTTTCAATTTCTGCCGGTAAATTTTTATGTAATTCGAGTAATTTTTTCTCATATTCTTCACGGGTGAATTGTTGATTGTGTATACAGTAACTTTTATTAATCAAGTTAAAGCATCCGAAACAATTTTTACATCCTCTGAGGTTATACCCAAGCGTGCAGTCGGTACACTCTGCAGAATTTTGTAGCCATTTTGAGTTGTAACAATTTCTTGAATCCAAAGTTTCATAACAAAGTTCGCAATTTGAGCAATTTGAACACTCAGCAATGCTTCTGCAATTCCAACAACGTTTTGAATAAAAGGCGTCTTCACATTCTGCAGAAGTTGTTAACAGATAAGAATTTTTATTTCTGAGCGTAAAATTCCCATATTCCGCATTCTCATGATCTTTATTCATGAGACTTATGCGAGGAACTTTTTCCATTAACTCGGCAAATTGGTCGAAAAATGGACGACTAAAATCGACTTCTTGGGCAAAAGCAGTAGGATCCCAATTGTCGCCCCAAAAACAGTTTTGGCAATACACGATATAAGGGCTATCGGTATCATACATGGATATAACTTCCTTTTTGCAAAGGTCGCATTTCCTATGATAAAGATTTCTTTCATTCCTAAAAGCGAGCCGTCTGCGCATTCTTTCCTCCGGACAAAGCGTTGGCATTGGCACCCCGATTTTTGCATAAAAAGCTTGGTCTTCGTCCGTGATTACGAACGGTTTCCCACTTGCAGCGCATGTTTTTGTAATTGGTGTCATATTAATAAACAGTTTTTAAATAGCACTCCTCGCAGTAGACAATTTCTGATGTGTCTGGTGCATAAACGGTTTCTATATTCTTGCCACACAGTGAGCAAGCTCGCGCCCACAATACCTGTGGAGTTCGCATGGCAAGACGATTTCTATGCCTTTCATTCGGACATCTTTTTGGTATTGGGAGCTTCATTTTCCTATAGAATGCAAGCTCTCCGGGAATAATTTTATAAAGTTTTTCAGTCACCTCACAGGTTAAAATTTGATCTAAAATATCATCTTTCACTTCATCAATGTTGTCAGGCACTTCAACTCGCGGACCTTGATAACTGTTTGATTCATCATCGTTTTTCCAAGCAAAGCCTCTCTTTTTTGCTTCGGACTCTTCAAGATGGAAATACTCGTCTGCTACGGTTTCATTGTATGCAAACGGTGAAAGGTTAACGGGAAAAAACTCACCCCATTCACCTGTTTTCTTCATGTGTTCGATGATCTGTGGAACCAGCGCTTCATACTCTTCACGCGTGTATTTCTTGTTCAAAATACAGTAAGAGTCGCTACGAATTCCTATGCACCCAAAAAGATGATTGGAAGTAAAACAACTGTCGCAATAATAAGCCTCGGAAACCTTGTTCAAAAACTTTGAAAAATAAACTTGCCTATTTTGATAGGAGCCCAAATACTCACAACAAAGTTCATTTTCTTCCGTGTAATTATTGTCAAAACAATCTTTTAAATCCACAACCTGCACGCAGTAGCGCACATCTTCGGATCGATCCGTATAGAAACAATCATTTGCCCTCTTGCACTGGTAAACATAATTACCGCTCACCTTTTCCACTTGATTGCTGTACATGAATCTACGTGGCACTTTTAGTTTTAAATCCGATAGTTTTTTATACAAATCAGCGCGTATTTTTGGATCACACAAATTTAAATTCTTTTTAAAATTTTCATATTCTTCACGCGTGAGTTGTTCGTTAAAAACATAATATTGTTTCTGGCGTAGTCCAACGCAACCAATACAGTCGCGACAACTCTGAAGGTCATAGCAAAAAATCAAATTATTTGAAGTGTGACAGTCTTGGCAATAAAAACACTCATAAAGTTTTCTGGAATCGATGCACTCATAACAATATTGGCATTCGCGCACCACCAAAGTGTCCAAACATTCAAGCGAATAATACGGAGATCCGTAGTAACATTTCTCTGAATATATTGGGCCAAAAATAAGATAAGAATCTTTGACGTTGCCAACATAATTGCAGTAATTACTGTTCTCCGAATTCCACACTGAAAGGGCCAATTGCGGCACTACGCGTGACAGTTCAAAAAATTGGTCAAAAAATGGACGATTAAAATCAAAATCGCGACCGTAACTTTTTGCATCCCATTTGTCAGTCCACCATTCGTTGAGGTCATACACAGGGATTCCTCCTTCCGGCGAATAATTTGAAATTACAGTTTTTCCGCTAAGCGCACATTTCCTGTGATAAAGACTCCTTTCATTGCGATGCGCGAACCGTCTACGTCTGCGTTCCTCCGGACAAAGCGTTGGCAGGGGCACACCGATTTTTGCATAAAAAGCTTGGTCCTCATCCGTGATGACGAACGGTTTCCCGCTTGCAGCGCATACCTTTTGAATTGCTGTCATATAATAATTTTGAAAGTAAGGCAAGTATACGCAGAAATTGTAAAAATGTACATAATAAAGACTTGATTTTAGGCGAAAAACAGATTAAAATAATTGTAGAAAAATTTTTACAACATAGCCCCGCTTGACCCGTGTTGCATCAAAAACTTCTACAATTCGGACTCTCGGAAGAGGAGGTTAATGTTTATCTTACGGTTCTTGAATTGGGCGGATCTTTTGTGAGCACAATTGCGCGTAAGGCCCATTGTCCGCGCGTTAATTGTTATTATATTTTGGATTCTCTGCGCAAAAAAGGACTCATCACGGCGAACTTAAAAGGCAATACAAAATTCTTTGTAGCCGAGCCACCACAGGTTCTTGTGAATCAAATGGAGGCCAAATATCAAGAGGCAAAAAATGTTCTTCCGGAGCTTCTATCAATCACGAATATTTATGCATATAAGCCAATTATTCGCTCGTACGAAGGCATTGAAGAAATTAAAAATATTTTCGACCAAACTCTGCAAGCAAAATCCGAAGTTTTGGGCTATACCAATCTGGAAGCGCTCGGAGAACTTCTGCCCGACTATCTTCCAACTTATACTCAAAAACTTGTAAAAAAACATATCAAAACTCGTTTGCTTTCACCTTCTACTGAAAAGGCGCGCGCATTCATAAAACGATTTTATCCGCCCGCTTTTCCGGAGGAACTCGTGGAAATTTTATTCGTAAATCCCAAAGAATTTAATTTTGAAAACCAAATTTGTATTTACGATAACACAGTCGCAATTATGTCCTTAAATCCAAACGAACTTATGGGAATGGTGGTTGAATCCGGCGTCTATGCCCGCACCGAGCGCGCCGTTTACAATCTGGCATGGCTTGGCGCCACGGCGTTTGTGGCACAGTAAAAACACTTGAAGAAAGATGGAATTGTTTATACGATGAAGTACATTATTCATAACAACAGAATCTATGGGAAAGAAATCCACACTATCCAAGCTAAAACACGATGCAAAAATTCTGAGCAAAATGCATTTTAGAGACTTGCCAACAGAAGATGAATGGTTGGCAATTAGTCCTAAGTTAGAACCGTATGACGATAGCATTGAGCTTTATGAGGACGGCAAAGTGATGGGAATATACTTTCCTAATGGAATTGATCCACAAATCTTAATCGACAAAATAAATGAAATAGACAAGGAAACCACCTAAACACTTTGACACATTGCTTTTTGAGGGCCAAAACAGGTAAAATGCCACTATGAAAGTCCTAATACTAGCCGCCGGCAGGAGCCAAAGGGCAAAGCCCATAGAAGATAAGAATTTCCTTTCGTTTTGTGGAAAAACTTTGATTGAACGCCAACTTGAGGAGTTAAGCAAAGCCGGTTTCAAAGATTTTTTGGTGGTGGGTGGAGCGCATAATAAGGAGCACCTCACTAAACTTCTTCGCCCCTTTAAAGCCAAGATTTTTGAGCAAAAAAATCTAAATGAGGGTATGGCTGGCGCGGTTCTAGCGGTGGAAAAAGCCGTAAAAAATGACGACCTTTTCATTGTGAGCGGCAACGATGTTGTGGATCAAAAGGCCTATGAACTCATGAAAAAAGCTGCAAAAGAGACTGGAGATTCATTTCTTTTGGCATACAAAGTTAAAGGATATTTTCCCGGAGGCTATCTCAAAATTAAAGGAAATCGCATAAATGGAATTTGTGAGAAACCGGAAAAAGGGAAGGAGCCATCAACATTTATAAATTTGGTTTTGCACGTGCATAAAAATCCAAAAGAGCTTTTTGAAGCACTTAAAAAAGTCTCTACTGCTCGTGATGACAGGTACGAATGTGCACTTGATAAATTGATGAAAATCCGCATATTTAAACCTGTAAAATACGAAGGTTTTTGGCAACCCGTGAAGTATCCATGGCATGTGCTGGATTTGCAAAAACATTATTTAAACACACTCAAACGCAAAATCAGCCCAACCGCACAAATTGCAAAAACCGCAATAATAAAAGGCGAAGTAGTCATTGCGGATGGAGCAAAAATTTTTGATCATGCGGTTGTACAAGGTCCTGCATACATAGGTAAAAATGTTGTGATTGGAAACAATGCACTTGTGCGTGAGTCAATAATCGGTGATAACTCTGTGGTAGGCTTTGGAAGTGAAATCGCCAGATCATTTATTGGTGAAGATTGTTGGTTCCACACAAACTATGTGGGGGACAGTATCCTTGGAGAAAATTGCAGTTTTGGCGCAGGTGCCGTTTGTGCAAATTTGCGCTTGGATGAGAAGGAAATTGCTTGTGGGGGGGTGCCAAGCGGTCGCAACAAATTGGGGCCTATCCTTGGGAATAATATTAGAATTGGAGTGCAAACCAGCATTATGCCCGGTATAAAAATAGGATCAAATACTCAGATTACTTCCGGCCTCACAATTGCGGAAGATATTTCTGAAGGTAAATTTGTATACGGAGAAACTAACCTGAAAATCAAAGAAAACAAAGCAATTCTCGATAAAAAAACGCGTGAGAAAATGAAGGGGAAATTATAGACCAAATTCCGTGTCTCCATTTATTTTGCACTGACATCCAAGGCGCATATTAGGCTCAGCCATGCGAGCCTCCAAGGTAAATTCTTCCTGCTCTGTTTTTGGACTCAAATTTTCCGCGCCGCTCTTTATGCGAATGAGACAAGTACAGCAAATTCCACTCTCACATCCAAATGCCACACCTAAATTATTTTTTTGTGCCACTTCTTTAAAATCTGCACCTTTTTCGCACTCAGCGCTCGCTCCGGTTGTAAGATTTTTTACTTTTGGCATAGCACAATTTTACAGACTAAATATAATTTTTCAAAATAGGATCAATGTCCACATCAGAAATTTCCTGCTCGCAAAGCGGCAAGTCGGCCATTTGAGGAACCGCTTCTTCGTAAATTGAGCGGTCGCCCGCAAAGTAGACCCCAATCGGAATTCTTTCTCCCCATTCCTCGGCCTTTTTCAGCGCTTCCAAACGATTTTTTTTGTCATAAGAGGTATCATCTTCCAACTTATAAATTCGTTCTTGATACCATCTGTATGTATTAATTTTATTGAAAGTCACGCAAGGCTGAAGCACATCCACATGCGCAAAACCGCGGTGTGAAATTGCCGCTTTAAATACCTCTTTAAGGTGCGGAATATCTCCGGCAAATCCGCGTGCAACAAAACTCGCACCTGAAGAAATGGCTAGTCCAAGCGGATGGAATGGCGGTTCAATAGCTCCCTCCGGAGTTGTTTTTGACTTATATCCACTCTCACTTGTTGGCGACGTTTGCCCTTTTGTTAAACTGTAAACTTGGTTGTTTTGGACAATATATGTGAGATCCAAATTCCTGCGCGCCGCATTTATAAAATGCGAAATTCCAATTCCATAACCGTCTCCATCTCCGCCGATTGCAATAACTTTCATGCGATGATTTGCAAATTTCATTCCTGCCGCAACAGGCAGTGAGCGGCCATGCAAAGAATGAAAACCATAAGTTTTTAGCAAATGTGGAGCTTGAGATCCGCACCCAATTCCGGAAACCAAAATTGTCATTTCAGGATCAAGTTGCAGTTCAAAAAGGGCTTGTTTAAGCGCAATTAGGATGCCAAAATCGCCACAGCCCGGACACCAGTTGCACTTGGCACCTGTATCAAGTTCCGTAATATTTTGCAAAATTTTGAGAGGTTTTGTGGTCATAAAGATATTATTTTTTTGAAAATTTCTCTGGCATTAAGTGGCCTTCCATCATAACGCAAAAAACGGTCGCTAATTAAAATGCCGGTATTTTCACGAATAACTCCGGCCATTTGCGCCTCGGAATTATTTTCAACATCAAGAATTTTCCCAGCCTTCGCCAAAATTGCGGCCACACCATCCACAGGAAAAGGCAACGCACATTTAATCTGTAAAAAGTTCACTTTTAAGCCTTTTTCACATGCCAAATTCATAGCCTCTAAAATTGGCCCTTTTGTGCTTCCCCATCCCACAATTGTTAAGTCGGCGTCAGCCTCTCCGTGCAAGCAAAAGCGCTCACTTTCAGGCAGGCCATGGCTCTTAAGCGCTACCATTTTTCTTGCCCTTTTATCCATCATTTTTTTACGATTTTCGCCGGTTTCATCAAGATCTCCAAACTCGTTATGTTCATCAGTTGCGGCAGTATAAATGCAATTTGGATAACCCGGAACCGCACGCGGAGAAATGCCCGAAGCAGTATTTTCAAACCTCTTAAAGTCGCCATCTTTAACACGCGTAGCGTCGGAAATACTCATCAAAGTCCCGCGTTTAACTTTATATTTTTTGTGCTCAAAAATTTCCGTTGTAGACACGGATTCACCCAAATATTTGTCAGTCAAAATGAAACACGGCATTTGATATTCCTCCGCCAAATTAAAGGCCGCCAAAGTCATCTCAAAACATTCATCATTATCTCCAGGTAAGAACACAACCCTCCCAAATTCGCCCGACGAAGCATGCATCACAAACCTAAGATCACTCTGCTCGGTCCATGTTGGCATACCTGTTGAAGGTCCCGGTCGAGTGCCCATAACAACCACAAGCGGAGTCTCTGTCATTGCAGACATTCCAAGCGCTTCCGTCATTAGAGCAAAGCCTCCGCCGGAGCTCGCGGTCATTGCGCGAACACCCATATGCGCCGCACCAATCGCCATATTTATTGCCGCAATTTCATCTTCCGTTTGCTTCATCACAATTCCATATTTCACTCCATTTGCCGCAACAGTTTGCATTATTGAAGTTACGGGAGTCATTGGATATGCGGACATAAATTTAAGCCCGGATTTTATTGCCCCGATTGCAATTGCATCATTTCCGGAAAGCAGCATCCGCTCGAGCGCACCCGCTACCGCAGTAAGTTTTTTCCCGCACAAACCTTCGCCAAAATTTTTCAAAACAAAGTCATAACCGGCACGCGCAACTCTTGAATTATGTTCAACAACCTCCGGTCCTTTGCGCAAAAAAGTCCGCTCAAGAACATTGTAAATCAGGTTAAAATCGCCGGATAAAACAGCAAAACTTGCGCCCAGTGCAACTGTATTTCTCATCACGCGGTCGGCCTCAAGTTCCTTTGTGATCCGCGCAAAAGGTACGGAAACAATTCGCACACCCGCCGGCAAACCCTGTACCGCAGAAAAATCATAAGGCACGCTTTCTCCATCATAAATCACAGCCGCGCCATCATTTAGCTCACTCAAATGCAAATCCAACGCATCCTTATTTAGCGCCAACAAAACGTCGATTTTTGGATCATGCCCCAAAACTTTTTTAGCCCCCACCCGAACCATTGCAGTATTATGTCCGCCCCTTATAAGAGAAGGATACTCGGGATAACCATGCACATGCAAGCCTGCCCGTGCACAAATTCGCGCAAACATAGCACCCATGGTTGTAATCCCATAGCCGGCCTCTCCGCCCACGAGCCACGTGAAAGACGAACTCAAAGAATTCATAATTTTTGAACATGAATTACACTGACCGGACATACGTCGGCGGCATTTTCATAACCCTCCACCTCTTTTTCGTCGACTATTTTTTCACTTTTTCCATCGGCACCCAAAACGCCATCAATGAGCTCGGATTTTCCAATGGCTTCAAGCATTCTGAAACATTTTGGTGAAACCGCCGCACACGCCATGCATCCTATGCAACCTGCAGAATCATGAATAATTTTGAAACTCATATCTTAAATTTTTATGAATTAAGACTATCTTTTCTTTGCTTAAATAGCAATCTTAGCACCTCCGGATAGCCGCGTTTTTCAGCCTCGAGCGTCCGTGCGCGCAAAGTTTCCGGCGTATCATCCGGCAAAACCGGAACTTTTTCTTGCAAAATTGTTGGCCCGCTATCAACTCCAAAATCCACATAATGAATTGTCATTCCGCTTTCTTTTTCGCCTGCCGCGAGCACACCTTCATGCACCTTCATCCCAAACCAACCGGTCCCGCCAAATTTTGGCAAAAGCGCCGGATGCACATTAATAATTCTGCGCGCAAAATGTCTCACAAACGGCTGACTTAAAATGCGCATATAACCTATTAAACACACTAAATCCACATCACCAAGCTTTTCAATTAGCTCCATATCATACTCTTCTCGACTTTTCCCCTGAGGATCCACAAATTCAGCTCTAATTCCTCGCGCTCGCGCTTTATCAAGCGCTCGCGCCCCCTCCTTATCACTCAAAACCACCATAACTTGAATTTCCTCAGGCATTTTCCCACTGTCCATTTCTTCAAAAATCGCACCCAAATCAGTCCCATTTCCGGATGCAAGAACGCCCAGTTTAAAAATTTGATTGGCCATAAAGTTAATTATTACAAGAGTTGCATGAAATATGCATGAGTCCCATTTTTTTTGCAATCGACTGTCCCGTTGGCGTTGTTGCAAGTCCCCCGAGCGCAGTCTCACGGAGTTTTGGAGAGATGAGTTCGCCCACTTCTCTCATTGCTCGTACAACCTCATCAAAAGGCACCACGCTCTCAATTCCAAGATACGCCATGTCCGAAGCCGCCATTGAATAAACCGCCGCAACTGCATTTCTTTTTATACAAGGTACTTCCACAAGCCCTCCGATTGGGTCACATGCAAGCCCGATTAAATTTTTGAGAGCTATCGCCGCCGCATGCAGAGAGATTTCCGGATTTTTTCCGCGAATTTCCGTAAGAGCCGCCGCCGCCATAGCTGTTGCGCTTCCAATTTCCGCTTGGCATCCGCTCGCCGCACCTGAAAGCGTTGCCGTATTTGCAATAATTATTCCAACCGCGGAAGCTGTGAGCATCATCTTAATCAATTGATCTTCAGTAAACCCAAATTTGGATTTTGCTCCATACATAACTCCCGGAATTACACCTGCCGCACCCGCAGTGGGGAAGGCCAAAATTACGCCCATTCTTGCGTTATTTTCTCCTGTTGCAATGGCGCCCAGCATTGCGCGCACGGCTACTTCATCCATGAGCAGTTCGCCCCCAATCTTTTTGAAATCACGCACCGCTTTTGCAAGTAGAGGAGTCGACTTTCCTGCCATTCCACTTGCAGAAATCTCAGGATTTTTTATTGCCGACTCAATTGAATCGAACATAACGCATAAGCGCACGCGCAAATTTTCCATCACTTCCTCACGACTTTTTCCCGAAAGCTGCACCTCATAATTCAGCATCACTTCCCAAATTCCCATCTTATGCTCGGCACATTTTGCCAGTAGCTCCTCTCCGTTATGAAAGAAAAACGAGTCGCTCATAAAACTTTATTGAGGTAATTTTTTAAGAGATCTTGCAAATAAAACGCCTTCCTCTTTTTCAAGTTCCAAAACCTCGGGCAAAGTCAGCTCTTTATCAACACTTAAAACGCTCAAAACCTTATTTTCAAAAGCCAAATACGAGCTCTGCATATTCACAATCCTCACGCCTTTCCTGTCCAAGAAACCTGTAATTTTAGCCAAAATCCCCGGAGTATTCTCATTTTCCGTAACCAGTGTGAAATATTGTTCGGCACTGTTTCCCGTTAAATTCACATCAAAACCGTCGATCCTGTTTATAACAATGTTTCCGCCTCCAATGGACGACCCTATTATTTCCATCTTTCTTTCGTCATTCTCCAATGTGATTTTCACAGAATTTGGATGATATGAAGTTCCCAAATTACCGGGTTCAAAACAGGCCATGATTCCTTTCTCGGCAGCTATGAAAAAAGCTTCTTTAATCCGCGGATCATTCGGCGGCATCTTCATTATTCCTCCAAGAAGCGCCCTGTCCGTGGCGTGCCCCTTATATACCTCGCCAAAAGATCCGTGCAGCAAAAAATGCACTTTTGTAGGTGTTGCGTCAAAAATCGCCCGCGCAAACTGACCTATCTTGGCGGCCCCTGCAGTATGGGAACTGGATGGGCCTACCATTATTGGACCTGCAATGTCGAAGAGAGAAAACATTTTAGTCGACTTTAGCCCGCATAGTATGCCCTTCCAAAAAAAATCTTGCAAGCGAATAAAAATAACTCATCAGATTAAAACCGCATAATCCATAATGATTTCAAGGACTTGTCCACCATATTTACTTGAAAGAATTTTCACTCAAGCATACAATGACTTGAAACGCTGAATTAGACACACGGAAACATCAGCCTTTCATACCGACCTTTCACACCGCAGAAACACAAACAAAAATTAATTTCACTTGAAAAAGCTCTGCTTTTCAATGGTAGCTCTGACTGAGCTACCCACAGAGGATAGACCTCTACTATCGTCTTGTGGGACTTGCTTTTCGCTCCCTGCCCTGCGCATAGCGACATGATTCCACGCCAAAGACAGCCCCGGTCCGGCCATAAACTACACCGAAGAAAAGCGGATGAAAAACAAAAACAGAATGGTTTCGTCTCCATTCTCAGAACCGGCCTCTTACTCAATATGATCTTCGCACCTTAGTAAATAGGTGACGCCCAAGATCGAGTACAAAGCCGGTTTTTTTGTACACAAAAAATTCTACAAAGAAAGAACCTTGCTCGCCGAGACCTAAGCCTCAAGAGGAACCATACGGAGCCCCACGAACAAGGAATTACCCTTCAAATTAATTTTATAGTAAAACTCAAAAAGACTCAACAAAACGGATCAGGCGATTTTTGGTTTGAGAATTTTTCACGACTTTTCCCATGCAGAACTTGTGCGCGCGCACAAGTTTCACTTGGACGGTTTGTGCGCGCGCACAAGCAGTCCGCGGAATTTTGAGCGCGTTTTTGTGACGACTTTTTACGTGGTTTTCACGAGTTTTCGCACGCCCGTTTTTTGGCTTGCGCAAGCCACTTTCCACGGTTGGTGACTACGTAATAATTGTGCTGTTTCGTCCAGCGAAAACGGCTCGTTTTGGGTTGATTTTTCTTACGATTTCCGCTATTTTTCTTTTACATACTTTTTAACCTTATAATCCTATGGACAATCCATTGCCAATTTCAGACCAAGATTTGTTGGCGCTCTGCCGAAGATATGGAAAAGAAGCAAGAGAGTGGAGAAATAAATTTATTGGCCTTTTGCCGGAAATAAATAGACG
>JBAZYV010000012.1:0-38387 GCA_041659165.1 Candidatus Altimarinota bacterium
ATGCGCCTATCATGGATGCAGCAAACTGGCCGAGCAAGTGCATCATCAGGTTCGTTTTGGTCTGCAAAGCCTAAACAATCCACTTTATTTGGTTCCGCTGTGTGCAGAGCACCACAAGATTGCACATGCAATTGACCTTATTGTGGTGAGGAAGTGGAGGAGTTGAGTCCTTGTTGGGAAATCCGCTTTAACTATCTTTAACTATCTTCAAATATCTCTAAGGCAAGGTAAACCTGACCAACAAAAGAATCTAAAGCCTGCAATAATTCTCTGCTTTTAGTCCCTGACAATCTTAAATTATTTAAATGCCTTTCAATAATTTCAGACATCACTTTTGTCTTTTTTATTACAGTCTTTGTTTTTTCTCTTGAACAAGAGTCCCTGACAAGCCCCAATTCTAGAAAAATACCAAGTAGAAACGCACGGCTTAAAAGCTCACTTGAAGACTTATATCTCTCTATAAAATCATCTGCCATAGCATCTACAATATTGCCAAGACCAAGTGAATCTATTCGGTGATTACATTTTCCAAAATTTTCCGTCGAATCTATTTCCTCCAAACCTTCTCCCATTTTGAATAAATTAATTTTTACATCCTCTCTCCCAAATACGTCCTCAAATCTGCAATTTTGACTCGTTCTTGCTGCATGGAGTCGCGGTCACGGACGGTAACACTGGCATCCGCCTCGGTCTCAAAGTCGTAAGTAATGCAAAATGGCGTACCAATCTCGTCCTGCCGGCGGTACCTCTTTCCAATGGCACCGGAATCGTCAAATTCGGCCCTGAAATAAGGTTTCAAATCCTTGTAAACCGCGCGAGCGGCCTCACTTTGCTGTTTTTGAAGCGGAAAAATTGCGACTTGTACCGGCGCCACAACAGGTTTGAAATGCATCACTGTGCGCATCTCACCGCCTTCAAGCGCTTGTTCCTCATAAGCATCAATAAGCACCGTAAGAAGTGCCCGAGTAAGCCCCCAAGAAGGTTCAATCACATGCGGCACAAAAACTTCGTTGGTCATTGGGTCGCGATACTGGAGTTTTTCACCTGAAAATTTGGTGTGTTGATCAAGATCAAACGAGCCGCGATTAGCAATTCCTTGAAGTTCGCCCCAACCAAACGGAAACTCGTATTCAATGTCCGCAGTCTGGCTGGAATAGTGAGAAAGTTCTTTTTGACTGTGCTCGCGGACACGGAGCTTCTCCGCTCGCACGCCAAGGGCCAAGAAAAAGTCATGGGAATCCTTAAGCCACGCCTGAAAAGCGGCACCGGCCTCCTCGGGACGCACAAAATACTCAATTTCCATCTGTTCAAATTCGCGAGTACGGAAAATAAAATTTCCGGGAGTAATCTCATTGCGGAAGGCCTTCCCCGTCTGCGCCACTCCAAAAGGCAACCTTGAGCGCGTTGAATCCAGAATATTTTTGAAATTCACAAAAATTCCCTGCGCTGTTTCCGGCCTCAAATAAATTTGTTCCGCCGTGTCCTCAATCACACCTTGATAAGTCTTGAACATAAGGTTAAAAGAGCGCGGCTCCGTCCACGCAACTTTCTTGCAGTTTGGACATTTGATTTTACAACCCATAACAATCTCAAAAAGTTCTTCTTTCGACTTACCTTCAATCGAAGAACCTCTTAGAGATTCTCTAAACTTCATTTCAGGAGAAACATCAACAATATCTTTAACCTCAGACTCTTTTCTATCATAATCTTTAATAAATTCCTCAATCATCTTATCTGCCCGTACACGTTCATGACACGCTTTGCAGTCCATCAGCGGGTCTGAAAAATTCTGCACATGGCCGGAAGCCTCCCACACCCGTGGATTCATGAGAATTGCGCTATCCAAACCCACAATGTCGTCACGATTTTCCACAAATGTTTTCCACCAAAAGTCGAGAATATTCTTCTTGAGCTGCACCCCCATTGGCCCATAATCCCACGTGTTCGCCAGCCCCCCGTAAATCTCACTTCCGGGATATACAAACGCCCTCCTTTTACAGAGCGCCATTACATTTTCCATTGTTGCGACTGAAGTCATAAATGATTTTTAAGAACACAGAAAATATACAGAGAAGGAAAGCGAAGGGCAAATGCAAACTGACGACTAACCAAACTGACGACTACTTGCTACTGTCTTCGAAATGTCCGTTGAAGCTATCCCCCCTACACCAATCTAGAGCGGTAGTAAATAAAATACTGCCTGTAGACGCTGGTATGCCTGGATACGGTGTACCTCCAATAAAACAATCTGCTCCGCCTGCATCTAAAGCTCCTGATTTTCCTGCCAATCTACATTCCACATGATCTTTTCCCGTACTAAACCAAACGGTAGCAAGTTGTGCGGTATTTATAACAAACAAAGAATTCTCTTCTCCTGAATTATTCTCTTTCCATCCGCCACATATATTACCCGTAGCACGATTCTTAATGCGTAAAAAAGTATATTCTCCTTGAGACATTACATCTCTGTGGCCTACTGCTTTTGAAACACGGTTTTTCAGTGCTCTAGGCATGTTTCCTGGGAGGATAATATCTGAGATCTCTGTTGTTGGTAAAGGCTTAGCTGAGTTAAGGTCTCTAAGCACATGATCAAAGTGTTTTATTATAACTTGATCTCTTAGATCTCCAGGCTCGGAAGTAGGTAAATCCATACTAGGAACAGCAGGATTTTTTCCAACCGCTTTACCCTCCTCACTCTTTTGTTCACATCTCAAAATAACCGTATATAGGGTTTCACAAGAAGTTTTATCTTCTTTAACAAGAGGGGCATCTGTGCGAACATTTTTCCAAGCAACCGGCTGCAAACCCACATCACACTTATATTTCGAAGATTCTCCTAAATCAGGAGCCAAACTTCGTAAATCCTTCATTTTTCGAAGCACATCAGAACAATATGCTGTAAGAGGCACACCTGCCAAACTCTGATCTCCCATATTCAACCCATAAGAGTCGGACCCATGATTGTCCTGACTAAGATTAACAATATCGTGTTTAATAGATGAACCTCCAAGCGGATAATCGGAAAAAATAGCAGATCCAATAGGATCTGAATATTTCAATTTTGGGGAAGACACTTTACAATTGCCACTGGAATCCGTATGAGGTCCGTATCCCACAAAACCTTTATCACCAAGCTGTAACCATTCAAAAACTTGTAACGGATTCTCCGGTGGAACAGGTGCCACAATAAAGGTATCAGATGAATTACCTCTCAATTCTCCAATTAGAAAAGTTTCCGGAAGTACATCCTCATCTCCAACAGTAACACCATAATAAGCTTTTTTCCAAACTCTACCTTGTGTATCAACTCTATAATCAACTGTTTCCAAAACGGCAGCCCTCTCAAACATATTTCCTGCTCTAACGGATGGAGCTACAGGAACAGTTTCAACTTCGGCATCATGTAGTCTGTCGGCAATATTCCGCATTGAATTAGCCATCGTTCCTTTCTCTGTAGCAGAAAAAGGCAAATCAAGAGGGGCCATTTCAGTGACTTCTGGTAGTGCATTGCCTACGCACGCAACTTCCCTAACCTGATTTCTCATATCCTCTATTTCTTGAGCCTTTTGGTTCGCCATAGCAATTCTATGAGCATCAACTGCATCCAAAATTTCCTCGCCTCCATGTGCTTCAGCAACCTTAGGCAGAGCCATTGAGATCAATAGAAAGGCAGGTCTAAGGTAATTTCTCATAAATTCATTTATAAAGGATTTGGAATCGCCCGCAATTAGACTACATTTCTCATCAAAAGTCAATTAATTTTTGCCAAAATACCGCATCCTTAAGTCGTAAATCGCCTGCTCAATCCCATTTTCTGAGTGTGCAGAAAATGGCAGAAAGTCCGCCGTGCCCGGGCACGAACCCTGTGCGCACATCTCATAAACCCCGTGCGTGCGCACAAGGCAATCACACAAAGAAGGCCAAACTACTCCAAAGAATTATCAAATGTCATATTGCACCACCAATTAGAACCTACAAACAAATCTTTCTCAATCAAATCGGCAGTTATAGACTCTCTTACCTGCCACTTTTATCCAACAGATCTTTGTAGATTACGTACTTTTCCAGCTAACAGCCGAATAACTTGATCACTTGCATTTCTGAAATGACTCTTAAGAAATTTAGACCCTATACCAATTTCTTCTAGCATGGTTATAAATGGATCATAAAACTCAACATTTAAACATCCAATAACGTCCGTTTCTGAAGTAGAGAGCGTTTCCACAACAGAATTAACAACATCTTCAAAAATAAATTTTTGAAACTCTTCACCTCCACCACCCCTTAAGAAGATATCAACAGCACTAGCTCTAAGAGCTAATATGCGATTCCTTACTTTGATAACCTCAGGAAACTCACTCTCTAGCGGTTGTGGAAATTGATGGGTTCTTATCCTATTTCTAAAGTCTTCCGAGAGATTGCTGTCAGGAGAAGGAGTAGTGGGTAATTCCATAGGAAAATGCAATTAGGAATAAGATTTTGGACTTGAAAACACGCAATTCAAACCCTTACGCATTCGTTGGATACGGAGGCATTGGTTGTGCCGGATATGGAGCGCCGGGAGCCATTGGATCCATAGGTTGAGGTCCCATTGGGGCGGGTCCCATCGGGCTCATAGGCTGACCCATTGGAGTGCCCATCTGTTGACCCATAGGTGCGGCCTGACCTGCGGAAGCCTGAGCGGCTTGTGCGGCCTGCTTTTTCTTAAAGTCGTCAATTGCTCCTGAAAGAACGCTGACAAAAGACTCGGCGGTCTTCTGGTTCATATTGATTCGGCTCACAACCTCAATAACAGGATTTGGTGTGTTTGGGAGGAGATAGCCAAAGTCGAGAACAACTTCGTTCGAGTTCACATTCACGGAAACCGCGTTTGCATAAACTCCTTTTTGTACCTCGTCGGGTACTTTGACCTGCAACTGTTGCTGGCCTCCCGCCCCTGCAGGATTTTGGTTTTGGTTTGCGTCTGCCATAAAGGTAGAAGTTAAAAAATATTTGTTTCTATCTATAGTATATCACAAAATCCTCAATTGCGCTATTGCAAAAACTTTTTTTTGCGTCAGAATGGATGTACTTAATTTTAACCACGCTATTATGAAATCTTGTCCATGCAAGGACCATGCTCTCTGGTTTGGATTAGTCGCTTTTGTTATTGGCGCCGTAATTCTCCTCCAGAAGTTCGATTTAATCCCCTCAGCCACATTCAGCTATCTTTGGCCATGTATCTTGGTTGTTTCAGGACTTAAAATGATGCTTTGCTGTGGTTGTCCATGCACGGATTGCAAGGGAGAATGCAAAGGGGATTCTTGCGACTGCAAGAGCGATCCAAGCATGCCTTGCGACTGCAAAAAAGAAGTCGTTGCAAAGAAAAAGCTCGGCAAGAAAAAATGACTAATCGCAACACTTTAAAACTACTTTTTGAGGATGAGCACCTGCTGGCTTTTGAGAAACCGGCAGGACTCGCCTCTGTTCCCGCACCCAATATTCCGCCTTACAAAACGCTGACCGGTTGGGTGCGCGCTTGGGTGGTAACGCATGGGAAAGAGTTCAAACCCTACCCTCTTCACCGCCTTGACCGTGACACTTCCGGCGTAATCCTTTTTGGCAAATTCCCGCGTGACCGTGAGAAACTTGAGAGTATTTTTGGCGCGCCGGAGACCGAGAAAACTTATTTGGCGCTGGTGAAATGGGTGCCAAAAAAAGACGAGGATACAATCTCAATTCCACTTGAGGCCCGTACCGCGCACGTCAAGGTTCCCGCAATCACGCATTATAAGGTTTTGAAAAAGCTCGACAACATTTCTTTGCTTGAAGTAAAAATTGAAACGGGCCGCAAACATCAGATTAGAAAGCACCTCAGTATGATTGGAAACCCGCTTCTTCTTGACCGTCTTTATGGCGACCGTAACTTTGACATGCATTATCAGCGTAAGCACAAAGGAAAGGGCAAATTTTTTCTTCACGCCGCAGCTATTTCTTTCCGGCATCCATTTACGGGCGAGGCGGTAAAAATTACATCTGAAATTGAGGAGTGAGATGTATAGAAGATATCAAAGCCTCTATTTGACTTGCCATACTTTTTACAACTTCGGCTGCGCTTTTTGTGCCGAGCATTTGGTCTATGGCGCTCAAGAAAATTTCCTGATAAGCGCTTGCATCAGCCATTGGGATTGTTTTGGCATAGCCAACTTGGTTTGCAAAAACTCCATAAATTGAATTTTTACTTTGTTCGGTAATAAGTGAACGGAGCGCAGAAGGTCTATGAGTGCTTTCGTAATAAGTGCGCAGATTTTGCTCCGTCACAAGGCTTGCCAAAAACTTCCAAGCCTCCTCCTGATTTTGGCTTGTGCGGGCAACCACGGGAACAAAATAATTTGCGACTGTTTTTCTGGTTTCCGCAGAAGTAGTAGGATCTGAAACTTGAGGAATCTCTTGAATTTTGATGTTTTTTGGGTCGATAGCATCCTCACCATTTGCTTTTAGAATATTGATTTGATTCAAAATATCGTCATAAGTAAAAGAGTAGCCAAGAAGCATTGAGAGCTTGCCGCTTGCAAAAGTCGTCAATTCTTTTTCTCCGCTTGAGGAGTCTGCCAAGTACTTATTCCAGCTGTAATTTTTCTGGCTCGGGAGCCCAAAACTTGCATACAAATCCATTGCGGCAACAGAGGCCGGATTTTTATCAAAAGCAACTTCAGTTAAAGTGGAATTGTAAAAATCAATCTTATATTGGAGGAAAAGCGCTTCCAAAATATCAAAGGCGCGGAGGATGTTGTCGCCCCTACCCATGGCAATTCCAGATCTGGCAAATCTTTCAAAACTTTGGTCTTGTCTGTTTAGGAGAAAAACGTCGTTCTTAATTCCTTCCCAAGTTTGCGACGGCGTCCCACGGGACGGCACAGCTTCTTCCAAATGTTCTTTATTGTAATATAGAGCCAGCGTGTCAACATAGAGTGGAAGTCCCCAAATTTTTTCTACGCCGGCGGCATCCGGAATGATGAGGTCTTCGCTTGCAGTATCAACAAATGCCGACTTAAAAACTGTTGGGTTCACAATTGTATCAGGAGCAGGCGCAAGTTTTTTGTAGTGCTGAGGGAACCATGAATTATGCATCATAAAAATGTCCGGCCCCTCGCCTTCCGCAAGTTCGTTGATGATGAGGCTTAAGTATTTTTCAGGGTCGGTGAATTTTTTGTAGAGAATTGTCACGCCCGGATTTGCCGCTTCGTAACTTTGGATAAAAGGTGTGTAGATCTCTTCATTGTCAAAAAGTCCGTAAAAAGTGAGTGTGATTTCTTTTGCCGGCCCACCTGTTGTGGTTCCGGTTTTTTCAAAACAGCCGGTTAAAAGTCCCGTTGCAAGAACGGAACAAAGTAAGGAAATTGTGACAATTCTTTTCATTGTGGCGCGGGGTTAGACGGAGGAAATTATAAGCTCTTTAGTCCTTTTAGAAAATAGCGTTTGGAAAGAGAGTACCAATAATATTTTCCAAGCCGATTTGGGGAGAGTGTGCGAGCGACTTTTAAGATTAGGAGCGCCGGCAGGCTTGAGAGGATTTTGAGAGCTGCAAGTTTTAAGCCTTGTGGGACAACCGGAAGCTTTGGGTGCTTTTTTTGAAAGATTACAGCGTTTTTACCAATTCCCATCATGCGATTTTTCAGTGAATCTTCAGAGACTATGTGATCATGGAAAGCAAGCGCGTCTTTATTAAAAAGAATTTTTAAGTTGTGCGCGTGCACAAGTCTGTAGGCAAGTTCCGTGTCCTCCCAACCGTAAGATTTAAAATCCGGGTCAAAGTGTTCTTTTCTAAGGAGGCCTGTTTTTAAGGAGATATTTGAGGTGTAGAAAAACCAAAAGTCGGCTTCCGCTTTATCCGTGAGAAGGTCATAGGCAAATTGCGGGCCGCCGTGTGTGAGCCAATGCATAAAAGGAGTTGGCGGAGGTGTGGGCGTCCATTCTATAAGGCCAAGACAGGCCATGTTTTCTTCAGGGTGCTTCTTGTGAAAAACGGTGTGAAGTTCCAAAAGATTTGGTTTTGCGTAGATGTCATCTCCAATGAAAAGTGTTATGAGGCCGCCGGCTTCTTTGATTCCTTTATTGCGCGCAGTGCCTTGGCCGCTGTTTTTTTGCGTGGAAAATTTGAGGTTAAAATTGCTCTTTTGAGAGTTTTTTTGCCAAGTTTTCAGAAGAGCTTCCGTGCCGTCCGTGGAGCCGTCGTTAATTACAATTACCTCAAATGCCTCACGTGCCAGAGTTTGATTTTTGAGGCACGCAAGGCATTTAATAAGCTTTTCAGCTCTGTTAAACGTTGGAATTATGACGGAAATGTATGGAGGCATGAGGGCGCTAAAAAAGTAGCGCCCTCACTTTAACTCGCAGCGGGCTCTTCTGCAAACGCCTTGTGAATTTCAAGGAGGCGAATATCAGACGCAACAACTTCCGTGACGTAATGTCTTAAGTTGTCTTTGCCTTCGTAAGACCTGTTAACAAGCCTGCCTTCAAGGAGTACCGGCGAGCCTTTTTTGAGATACTTGCCGCAAATTTCAGCCAAGCGTTCCCACGCAACAATGCGGTGAAAGTCGGCGGATTTCTGAAGTACGCCTTCATTATCAAGCCACTCATTGTTGGTGGCAATTGCAAAACTGATGACAGACTTACCTGTTGTGGCAGTCTTTTTGAGTTCGGGATCGGCAGTGACGTTGCCGAGTAGCGTAACTCGATTTAAGCTTTTCATAGAGTTGGGGTAAAATAACATTGCAGTTTTACATTGGTGACCTTGCAGAAATCCTGAATTAAATCTGAATTAATACTTAAAAATACCTTAAATTTATGTTTACAGGCATTGTGCAAAACTTGGGAACCTTGATGGCAAAGAAGGCCACTCCTTATGGGGTGCAGTTTAAAATTAAGTCGTCATTGTCTGCTGCCTCTTTCAGGAAAGGCGCAAGCATTGCGGTTGATGGGGTGTGTTTGACTGTTGAGGCGTACAGCGGAAAGGTTTTTACGGTTTCACTGGTTAAAGAAACACTCAAGAAAAGTCGACTTGGTGGTGCGCGCCTTGGAGAAAAATTTAATTTGGAAACGCCGCTTACTTTGGAAACTCTCCTCTCCGGTCATTTTGTGAGTGGGCACACTGACAGTACCGGAAAAGTACTAAAAATAGAGCCTTTTCAGATTAGTGTGCCGGAAAAATACTTGAAATTTATGCCGGAGAAAGGGTCTGTAACTATAAACGGAGTGAGCCTTACAATAGCAAAAAGACTTAAAAATGGAATTGAGATTGCGCTTATTCCCGAGACCAAAAAGTCGACAAATTTGGGAGCTATCCAGGTTGGCGATAGCGTCAATATTGAAATTGACCTGCTTGCGCGGTATTTATTTGGTATGCTTACAATATGAAATACGGAATTATTGTTTCCGAGTTTAATTCTGAGATAACCGAGCCACTTCTTGAGGAGTGTCTGCGCGGTTTTAAGGAACAAGGAATAAGGCCGGAAGTTGTGCGAGTTCCAGGAGCGTGGGAAATTCCGTTGGCGGCAAAGAAGTATATCTTGGCAAAGGAGCCGCAGGCGGTGGTTGCGCTCGGCGCGGTTATTAAAGGAGAAACGGACCACTTTAGACAGGTTTGCGACTCCTCTGCTCGCGGACTTATGCAAGTGCAAATTGAGACAGGAGTACCGATTGTTTTTGAAGTTTTGATGGCGGATACCGTTAAAAAAGCTCGTGCAAGGACTACAAAAGGTTATAGCGCAGCGAAGGTGGCTACTACTTTGCAAAAACTTTATTTGAAATTATGAAAAAAGTGCTTCCACATTATGTTCTACTTGGATTTTTAGTCTGTTCGTTGGTGTTTTTGGGTCTGCTTTACTTAGATGTTGAACAAAATGCTCTTTACGCTCTGCTGTTTAAATTGGTATCAGGTTTAATATTTCTGTATGTGGTAGCAATGTTCATCCCCGTTTTGCGTGAAAAAATAGTCGAATTTTCTGAAAAATGCTTTGCTGTCATAATTGCTTCACAAAAATTCTTCAGCTTTTTTAACGGCTTGGTTATACTTTTCTTTATAGTTTTGGCGCCTTTTGTTCTCTTGGCTGCTTATTTTGTTTGGGTCTACTTTTCAAGATAATTTTTCTTCGCAAACCTCCACCATTTTTTGATCAGTGACCTGCAAATGAAGAAATTTAGACTAAATAGAGCCCAAGGCGCGGCCGTTCCTGCTGTAGCCAAGGTATCCGAGAAAAATATTGAGGTTGAAATGTTGTTGGCGTAAACCTTGTTTTCCAAGCCGTGCAAATAAAGCTCATAAGATATAAATCCTATTACGAGTAGGATTAGCGCGCTTCCACCGAAGCATAGAATTTTTGTTTTTGTTGAGCTTTTCATCTGATTATTTTAACACAAAAACAGGAGATTGTCTATTCAATCGGGATGGTGCGGAGTATTAACAATAGAAAATCTCTAGAGTCCGAATTCTCTGGACAGCAGTCCGTCTATTATCTCAAGATCTGTTAATTTTGAAGGACCTTTTTCTTCTTCTGGAGCTTGTGCTCTCAGGTAAGGATCAGCTTCCACATAACCATTCTCGATCTTTCCACAATATTGGCCAGTCTGAGTCCAAATATATAAGTTTTTACTATCTGTTTTTACAACATTATAGAGTCCACTTAAACTGACAGTTTTTCCTTGGGGAAGAATATTAAGAATTTCATCCAATGTCCTGAGTGGTCTTGGTTCTTCCATAAAAAATAAAATTAATAATAATTCTCCTGAATTGTAACATCTCTCTCTCTCTCTGTCAAGTCCAAAATATTTTTTCAAAATGACGGTTTGGCTCTGCTCTGTCTAAAATGAAATGGAATTTAATTTTCTACTATGAATCTCAAGATAATTTCCTCAGTTGATCTTAAAGGCAAAAAGGTCCTCCTCCGGACTGATTTTAATGTGCCTGTTAAAGATGGCGCGGTTTCAGATGACACTCGCATCCGTGAAAGCCTGCCAACCATCAAGCTTTTGATTGCTGCAGGTGCTCGCATTGCAATAGTGAGCCATTTGGGACGGCCAAAAGGCGGGGTCAATCCTGAATTTTCCTTGAAACCGGTGGCGCAAAAGCTTTCCGAGCTGCTTGAGCAACCCGTTATGACTCTGGACGACTGCGTTGGTGAGAGTGTGAAGTCCACAGTTTCCGTTTTGCCGGAGGGCGGCATTGTTTTGCTTGAAAATGTAAGGTTTCATCCTGAAGAGGAGGCAAATGATCCCGAGTTTGCCAAAAAGCTTGCGGACGGTTTTGACATCTATGTTAGCGACGCTTTTGGTACGGTTCATAGAGCTCATGCCTCAACTGCCGGAGTTTCAGCCTTCCTTCCCTCTTATGCAGGGCTACTGGTTGAGAAAGAAGTGCGAGTTCTATCCAGTTTAATTGAAAATCCGGTGCATCCTGTTTGTCTCATTGTGGGAGGGGCAAAAGTCGACACAAAAATTGGCATTTTGGAGAAATTTTTAACTTTAGCCGACTCGTTTTTGATTGGTGGCGCACTTGCCAACACTTTTTTGGCGGCTCAAGGGGTAAAGATTGGAACTTCGCTTTTTGAACCAGAAAAAGTTCCGGTGGCAAAGAAGTTTTTGGAGGCTGCTAAAGCGGCTGGGAAGACCGTACTTTTACCTGTTGATGCAGTTATTGCGGCAGAAGTAGCGGCTGGGACTCCGGTGAGCGCCGTTACCATTTCAGAAGTGCCGGACAACATGAAAATTTTGGATATTGGACTGGAAAGCAGAAAACTTTTTGCCGCAGAAATTGCCAAATCTAAGACCATTATTTGGAACGGCCCAATGGGCTTAAATGAGATTCCCGAGTTTGCAGAAGGAACTAGGGCTGTTGGGGTGGCGGTTAGTGAGGCTACGGCTAGCGCTACTAAAACAAGTGGCGCCGCCTCCGTTCTTGGTGGCGGAGACACAATTGATGCAATTCATGCTCTTAATCTCGACGAAAAGAGCTTCACGCACATCTCCACCGGAGGCGGCGCCATGCTCGAATTCTTGGAAGGCAAAGATTTGCCGGGGGTGAAGGTGCTTATGATTTAATTATTTTTCCCATCCACTCCTCCAGCATAATCTGTGCTGAGCGGCTGTCTACAGGACCATGCGGAGCTTGCTTGGTGGAAAGTCCTGATGGGTTTTGCAAATGACTTGCGGCAAATTCGCTGGTAAGGCGTTCATCAACAAAAATCATGGGGATTTTGAGATCCAAACTGATGGCGAGGGCGCGAGTTTTTTGGGTTTGCTCGGTTTCTTCTCCACTCAACTTTGTGGGCAGGCCAATCAAAACTCCCACTATACCTTCCTCTTCAATTAGTTTGGAAAGTTTGGTTTTAAGTTCCTCTGCGGAGGAGTGAGTGATTTCTGCACGTGCAAAGGCTACGCGTTGAAGTGCATCTGTAACGGCTACACCGGTGCGAACGGAGCCAAGATCTAGCGCTAGAATTTTACCTTGAGTTGGGAGATCCAAAATAGTAAAAGAGTTATGCGGCTGTAACATTTATATTGATAGTGGCTTTAACTCCTTTAAAAAGGTCGATTTCCGCAGCGTATGAACCTGCGGACTTGATTTGATCACTCAAATGGATGTGCTTCTCCGAGAGGTCAACCTTGAGATCCTTCAAGATGGCGGCGGCTACTTCTTTTTCACGGAGGGAAGCATAAAGTTTGCCGCTTTCACCGGCTTTCTCGGATATATTTAGAGTTTTTCCGTCGATTCGTTCTTTGATGGACTGTGCGCTTTCCTTCATGTTTTCCAACTTTTCAACGGCCTTACTTTGCTGATTTTGCATGTGCTCTACCTGGGAATCCGTGGCTTTAATGGCAAGGCGGCGGGGCAAAAGAAAGTTCTGGAAATAGCCGTCTGAAACGTTAAGCACCTCCCCTTTTTGGCCAACATTTTTGATGTGAGAGAGTAAAATGACTTTCATGTTTTTGGGGTTAGTCGACTAAAAATTAATTAATTTCCCACTCCGCTATATTGCTGAAACGGTCCTCCGGAAGCAAGAGCTTTTGATAAGAGATACCTGTAATTTTTGTATCCACGGCGTAATAATAACTTGGCGTGTAAAGAAAAACCGCGGGTACATCTTCAGCGATTGTTTCCGCCAAATGGTTTAAGAGGCTGGTGCGCTCGCTTTCATCAAAGGTGGCACGGATTTTCATGATGTCAGTATCTGCAACGGGGCTTTGATAGTTTGAAAGATTGTAACCGGTCTCCCCAACCTGACTTGAGTGGAAAAACGCAAAAGTGTCCAGATTATTTCCAAGACTTTGGCCGTAAAGGAGTAAGTCGTAATCTCTTTTGGCAATTTTGTCACTCAAAATGGCGCTTTGATAAGATTCAATTGTGACTTCAACTCCAACTGCGGCCAGGTCTGATTTTATCATCTCTGCAGAAAGACGAGCAATTTCTTCCTGAATATCAGAAGTATCTGAAAAATCACGCCGGATTAGGCGGAGTGAGAGAGCTTTCCCGTCGGCATTTTGACGGGTGCCTGTTCCCGGCACCGTGCCTTCCGGAAGCAGCCAACCGCTATCGTAAAGCGCGCCTGAGGCCTCGCTTAAATTAAAGGTGTGGATCCAATCTTTTTGGTCGAGTTCAAGGAGGGGTGTGTCAATTGCCACTTTGTATTTTATTGCCGCAAGCAGAGCCTCCTTATCTATTGCTTTTGAGAGTCCAAGCCGTACTTTATTTTTGCTCAAATATGGGGAGTCTGTATTGAAAAAGAGTGCCGTATATTGAGGCAGCTCGTACTTAAAAGTAACGAGTCCACTCAAGTCCATCTGATCCAGACTGTTTTGAGTGAGCTCTGCAGTTCCATGCCACATAGACCTGTTTCCCGTGAGAAGCTCAAAGTTTTGGAAAACTGTAAATCTAAGGTTCTTGATATTTGGTTTTGCTCCATAAAATCCATCAAAGGCCGTAAGTGTTACGGTGGCCGTGCCGTTCCCATCCACCGTATAAGGTCCGTCAACTTTATATGGGCCTGTGCCAATAGGTGCCAGGTTAAAATCGCTACTATCAAGCTCGCTTACGGGTGTGTCTGCCAAAATATGTTTTGGGAGAATGCCGACTGTGAGTGCAGTAAAAAAGAAAGAATTCGGAGATTCCAGAGTGAAAGTGATAGTTCGCGAGTTTGGCTCCGCGATAGTAACGCCCATAAAATTGGCTTTTAGGAAGTTATTTTCAAAGTCGCCCGACTGCATCACTTCTGCAAAAGTGTAATAGACATCATCTGCGGTGACTTCCGTTCCATCATGCCAAAAGAGGTTGTTTTTGAGAGTAAAAGTGTAAGTGAGATGGTCTTCACTCAAGGTGTGGGTGGCCAAATCCTCCTCAAAAGTGCCTGTAACCGCGTTGTATTTCACAAGACCTGAAAAGATGAGGCTGGAAATGTCTGCGTCGGCTTGGCTGTAAGAGGTGAAAATAGGGTTCAGTCTGGTAAGTTCGCCAACTAGTCCTTCGCTATAAATTTGCACTTTATTTCCGCCAAGAGAGAAAATTCCTCTAACAAGCAGAGTTGTCAAACAGAGTACTAAAACCGGTACGGAAACCAATAAAACCCACTTTTCTCGCCTGCTGAATGACTTCAGCGTTCTCAAAAAGAGTTCCATCTGGAAGGTGTTTACAGAAAGTTAAGCGCCAAGGAAACTGCCATGAAAATAAATACCATGACAATTGTGGTTTGAGATAGGATTTTCTCGGCACCTCTTTTGGTGCTTTGAAAACCCCCGCCCGTTCCGCCTATGGCTTCGCCCATACCTGTTCCCTTATCTTGAATCAAGATAAGCAGAGCGGTTAAAATTGCTGTAACAATCTGAGCTATGAGTAATGCTGTATGCATAATTTATTAGTTATCTTTTAGAAACCAGTGAATTAACCAGTTTGCGACGCCTAAGATAATCGCCGCAAAGACATAGGTCAAGATGCTTTCCACATGCAGAGCTGTTCCTGAGATGTCCATAACCCTCAAAAGGTAGCTTGAGAGATAGATCAAAAAGGCGTTTATGACTATTAAAAACAGCCCGCCCGTTATGAAAATCAGCGGGAAAGATAAGAGTTTTATCACCGGTTTTAAGATGAAATTAAGGATGCTCAGGATTGCGGCCACCAAAATCGGTGCCAGATAACCGCCTTCAAAGACAAATCCGGAAAGCAGACGGCTAATAATAAGTAGTGCCACAGCGTTTGCGAGTATGGTAAGTATTGCTCTCATGTGTAGAGTTTTTAAAGTTTTTTAATGGCTAAAGTTTTTTGACTGCCAAAGAGAGAGGAATTTGGTCGACTTCAGTTTCTTTCTCTTTGTCCCAGTTGCTTGTGCCGGAGGTTTCAATTTCCACGGCGAGTGTTTCAGATTTGATGGTATCTGCGTGAGTCAGAGCGGCCTTTTCAAGATCGCCTGAGGTTTTAATTTTGACTATAATGCGGTCTGAAACCTCATAGCCGGCCTCTTTGCGGAGGTCTTGGATGAGGCGCACAAGTTCACGCATAAGGCCTTCCAAGTAAAGCTCATCTGTGACATTTGTGTCTAAGGCCACAACCACGCCGTTATAAGATTCAACATCCATGCCTTCGCGTCCGCGGTAGGCCAGTTCAAATTCGCCTTCTTCAAGTGTGAATTCGCCAACTTTGATGTGCGTGCCAGCGCTCGTGGCCTCGCCTGCGCCGTCTTCAAGAATTTCAAATTTTCCTTCTTTGGCTTTGGTGATAATGCTCTGAACTTCCTTGCCGTATTTTGGTCCAAGGACTTTTGCGTTAGGGATTACAACGGTTTCCGCAACTTCCCCGCTGTCTTCGAGGATTTCGAGTTCTTTCACGTTGAGTTCTTCCAAAATTACATCTTTTTGGACAAGTACAATCTCAGCGTTTACAGATGCGGGCAGGCCTACACTTGCTTTTGCGAGCGGTTGGCGAACACGGATTTTTTTCTTTGCGCGGATGGAATGGCCCAAGTTTACAATTTGGCGAGTGAGACTGATTTCAAGGTTTAAGTCTTCATTAATTAACGACTTGTCAGCTTTTGGCCAGTCTGAAAGATGGACTGAATCCTCACCTGTTAAATTGCGGTAAATCTCATCAGCTATAAATGGCATAAAAGGGGCCAAAAGCTGTGAAAGCGTGGTAAGCACGGTATACAGCGTTTGATAAGCCTCTTTTTTGTCCGAGTCGTTCTCGGATTTCCAGAAGCGGCGGCGGCTGCGGCGGATATACCAGTTTGAAAGGTCGTCCACAAAATCGACTATTGGACGGGTTGCACGGGTCAAATTATAAGTATCCATTTCCTTGGTCACCTCTTCCGTAAGTGCGTTTAGGCGGGAGAGCATCCATTGGTCGAGCTTATGAGAAGGGCGCGGAGCCTTTTTGTTTGCCTCAAAACCATCAATATTTGCGTAAGTTACAAAAAAGCTGTAAGTGTTCCAAAGAGTTAGTGTGAATTTCTTGAGAAGGTCGTCAACATGCTGCTCGGAGAAGCGGACGTCCTCTGCAAGAGGAGCCGTTGAGGTGTAGAGGAACATGCGAGTTGTATCCACGCCCTTCTCCTCAAAAAGGAGGTTCGGATCAGGATAATTTTTCTTGCGCTTAGAGAGCTTTTCGCCGTCCGCGGCAAGGAGAATTCCGTTCACAATCACATTTTTGAAGGCCGGCTCGTCAAAGAGAATTGTTGATAGAACATGGAGGGTGTAAAACCAGCCACGAGTTTGGTCCAGTCCCTCCGCAATGAAATTTGCAGGGAAATTTTTCTCAAATTCCTCCTTGTTTTCAAACGGATAGTGGAGCTGGGCATATGGCATTGAACCGGATTCAAACCAACAGTCCAGAACTTCAGGGATGCGGGAGGTCCGGCCGCCGCAGTCCGGGCAATCCCAAGTGATTTCATCAATATAAGGTTTGTGGAGGTCGAGCTCACCTTCGCGGCTTGGAAGGCGGCCGGCGAATTTCTTAAGTTCCGCAACCGAGCCTATGCAGGTTTGTTTGCCGCATTTTTCGCATTGCCAAACAGGAATTGGGCAACCCCAAAAGCGGTTGCGGGAAATATTCCAGTCGCGAGCGCCTTCAAGCCATTTTCCAAAACGCCCTTCCTTAATATGCTCCGGTTGCCAGTGAATTTTTTGGTTGTTTTTGATTAGCCTGTCCTTGATATCCGTGACGCGGATAAACCACGCGGCGGTTGCAAAATTGAGGAGCGGAGTATCACACCTCCAACAATGCGGATAGCTGTGACGGAAGTTTTCCTTCTTAAAAAGCAGGCCCTTCCCTTCCAAAAAGTCGGCAATGTTCGCGTCTTGGCCTTTTACAAATTTGCCAGCAAAGTCGGTAACTTCAGGCATGAAATTTCCGGACATGTCCACATGTTGAATCACCGGGATTCCCTCCTTTTGGCAGGCGGCTAAATCGTCCTCTCCGTAGCCCGATGCAATGTGCACAATTCCTGTTCCGTCTTCAGTTGTGACAAAGTTGGCGCCAATAATTTGCCAGCACTTCTCAATTCCGTCGATTTTTGCCTCGCGGTAATATGGGAAAAGTGGCTCGTAGACTTCCCCAACCAAGGAGGAGCCTTTGAATTTTTCCTCAACGGTTATGCCGTCCAACCCCAAAACTTTTTCAAGAAGCGCCTCGGCCAAAATGAAGGTATCGCCTTCGCGAGAAACGCGCACATAATCGGTTGCCGGATTTACCGCTAGCGCCACATTCCCCGGAAGCGTCCAAGGAGTGGTTGTCCAAGCCAAATAGTAAAGATTGGGGTCCTTTTTCGACCGGAATTTTGCCGTCACGGAAAGATCCGTCACATCTTTATAGCCGAGCGAAACCTCAAAATTCGAAAGCGGCGTAACGCACCTGGGACAGATATGCATGGCCTTGAAGCCTTGGTAGATCATTTTTTTGTTCCAAATTTCCTTAAAAACCCACCAGATAGACTCCATGTAAGTTGCATTCAGCGTGGCGTAACCTTGTCCAAAATCGACCCAACGCGCAATACGCGTTAAAAGTTCCTCCCATTGGCCTGTATAACGGAAAACACTTTCGCGGCATGCCAAGTTAAATTTTTCCACGCCCATGTCTAGGATTGCCTTTCTTCCCGAGAGCCCGAGCTCTTTTTCAATCTCATATTCAACCGGCAAACCATGACAATCCCACCCGTTTGTGCGCGGCACACTGTAACCTTTCATTGTGAAATAGCGCGTCACCGCATCCTTAAGCGCATTCGCCATTATGTGTCCATAGTGCGGCAAACCGTTTGCAAACGGAGGGCCGTCGAAAAAGACAAATTTTGTTTTCCCTTTGCGCTGCTCGATTGAACGCTGAAAAATCTCTTTTTGATGCCAATATTCCAGATGCTTGTGCTCAACATCCGGCAAATGTGTTTTTGGATCGACTGGTCTGTACATGGATAGTATAGGTTAAGTGGTGAGGTCCGGCGTGCCCGGGCACAACTCAAAAAACTTGCTCAGATATACTAGTGAAAGGAGTGGCGAAGAGGCAAGAGGAAATGGGTTAAGTTCCCTGAATTTTCATGTTGTCACACTTTCCTGTGGGTGATAGCCTTTTGCCACTCAGTAACTAGTCGGCTCGGCAATCAGTCATTCAATTTACTTTTAACCCTCAAAATATGCGTAGAGCGTTGGCACACCCGTTTGCAAACCTTCTGAAGTACGAAATCCGTGAGATTGTGGATACCGTTCAAAAAATAACAGAATTGGATCCAGACTTAAAAATCGAGAATGAAAATATAGGCGATCCGGTTGCAAAGGGTTGGCCGGTGCCGCCGTTTCTGAAAGAGATTTTGAAAGAGGAGATTGATAAACCGGGGAATAAGGCTTTTGGCTATACTCATTCAAGGGGCAATAGTGAAACTCGAGAGTGGATTGCGGCATATTCCAAGAGATTTTCTCCATCGATTGAGCTTACTCATAAGGATATCTTGCTCACAAATGGGCTTGGTGCCGGAATTTCCATAATCTATCAAATGATTGGCGACGGGGCTCGTATTATTGAGCCAAGTCCCTCTTATCCAACGCACGGATCAATGGAGTCGTTCTGCAGTGAACAGCCACCACTAACATATAAACTTGATCCTAAAAATAATTGGGAACCTGATTTTGACGACTTGCGTGATAAGCTTACAAGACATCCTGAAATTGTTGGGATTTTGGTAATTAATCCAAACAATCCTACGGGAGCGGTTTACAGTAGAGAAACTGTGGAGAAAATTGTGGAAATTGCCGAGGAATTTGAGCTTATGATCATCTCTGACGAGATTTATTTCAGGCTTGTTTATAATGGGTGCCAGCATATTCAGATCAGCGAAATTGCTAAGAATCGAGTACCGCTGATTGTGATGAGGGGAATGTCCAAAGATATTCCGTGGCCGGGTGCGCGGTGTGGGTGGTTTGAGTTCCATAATACACATTTGGATCCTGATTATAAGAAGTATTATGATGCAGTAAAAAAACGAATTTTGCTTGAGGTTTGTTCCACAACGCTTCCTCAACTTGTGATGCCGAGGGTTTATGATCACCCGGATTTTGAGGCGTGGATTAAAAATTACAATATTGAACTTGAGAAAGGCGGGCTGGAAATCATGAATAAATTACGTGCAATTCCGGGGTTGCGCGTAAACCAAACCAACGGTGCTTTTTATATGATGCCGGTTTTTGAGAACGGACTGCTTAATTCACACCAAAAGCTGCAAATTGAGAATAAGAAAGTTCGCGACTTCATTGAGGAGCTCACACGAGATACGGATCTTCCACTAGATAAACGCTTTGTCTATTATTTGGTTGCTTCTACAGGGATCTGCGTAGTGCCTGCAACGGGCTTCTTCAGTCCATATTACGGCTTCCGCGTCACCACTCTTACTCGTACAGCGGAAAAAAGAGATGATGTTTATGGCCGCCTTGCCAAGGCGATTGAGATTTATTTGGGGAGCTGAACTACTTGCGCGGTGAATTCCTCATCCAAATTTAGTCGGCTTTCTTCCGGCAGGTCTTGACCTTGGTATTTTGAGTTCGACTTTGCGCCGGATGCGCTACCGTACGGCACTTCCGCGGGGCTTTTCATCTCTTCAAAAGCGAGTTGGCAAACGCGCATTCCGGGATAAAGCGCCACCGGTATTTTATTAATATTTGTAATCTCAAGAGTTATGGTTCCTTCAAAGCCCGCATCAACAAAACCGGCGGTACTGTGGATGATAATTCCAAGCCTGCCCAAAGAACTTCGGCCCTCAACGCGCGCCACAATATTACTTGGGAGGTGAATTTTTTCCATTGTTACGCCAAGGACAAAGTCGCCCGGATTTATGATAAAAGGCTCGGCGGGATTTGTGATTTCTATGAGGTTTGTGAGATTTTTAAAGTCAGTTTTAAGAGGATCCAATATTGCGACTTTTTTGGGGTCATAAATTTTGAAGTATTTCCCCAAGCGAAGATCCATGCTTGAGGCGTGGATGTTTTTCAGGTGGTCTCCGGCGGGTGAAGTGACGCTGAGAAGGCCTTCAGAGATGAGGTGCTTGATGTCGCGGTCGGAGAGGATCATAGGCTATTTATTGGAACCATTTTCCCGACGTCAGGAAGATGGTCAAAGGCATGAGCGAGTTTACAGAAAAACCCCTCCATTAGGAAGGGTTTTCGCGACACTCAGAGAAACTGTAAAACTTAGTCACAGCACCTGAACTTATTTTGAGTATGGCAAATACTTGCGAAAATGCAAGTAAAAATGGATCAAGCGATTTTTGGTTTGAGAAATTTTCACGACTTTTCCCGTGCAGAGCTTGTGCGCGCGCACAAGTTTCATTTGGCCAGCAGTTGTCCCACTGTTTTTTGCGGATTTTTATGAATTTCTGGAGGTCCCTTTTTTTGGCTTGAGCAAGCCATTTCCCGCGGTTGGTGACTACGTAATAATTGGCCCGCGCCGTCCAGAGGAAACGGCCTGTTTTGGGTTGATTTTTTATGGTTTTTCAGGCATTATTCTTTTACACAATTCCTAACCTCATAATTCTATGGACAATCCATTGCCAATTTCAATGCCTTTGGAAGTTACTCCGACCGAGCAAAATACAGTTCCCGCTTTTGCCCCAATTATTGCGGAAAACGTGGGACAAATGACAGATGAAAATTTGTTGGCGCTCTCAAGACAGTACGGCCGTAATGCAATTCTCCTTCATAGAAAATTCATTGGTCTTTTGCCGGAAATAAATAGACGCCGTCTCTATGTGCAAGAAGGCTTCCAAAGCATTTATCATTTTGCTGCAGTTCTTGGTGGAGTTTCCAGAGAACAGGTGAATAGAGTCATAAACACGGAAAAGACCTTGGAAGACAAACCAATTTGTAAGGCTCTACTTGTTGAAGGCAAGGTAAGTATTAATAAGTTCTCTCGTGCCCCGGCAATCACCAAAGAGAATGATGCAGAGGTTGCAAAATTACTCCAAGTTCTTCCACAGAAAGCACTTGAAGCCATGAAAAAAGATGAAAAGGTTTGTGCGCGCGCACAAGCTCCGGAGCAAAAACCCCTTTTTGAGACCTCCGTGCCCGGGCACAAGTTCACACTCTCCGAAGAGCTACTAAAAAAGCTCGATGAACTTCAAGCTCAAGGTAAAGACGTAAGCAAAGTTCTCTTGGAATCACTGGAGCTCAGGGCAAAAGACATTCAAAAAAGAAAACATGAGGCCGCCAGCCGCCTACCCGAGGAAGAAGGAAGATACATCATCAAAGAAACGCAAAATCTCCTCCACGAGGAATACGGAGACAAGTGTGCCTACCATGGATGCAGCAGACCCGCTGAACAGGTGCATCATCAGGTTCGTTTTGGCCTGCAGTCGCTCAATAATCCACTTTATTTGGTCCCGCTTTGCGCGGAGCACCACAAGATTGCACACGCTATTGACTTAATTGTGGTGAGGAAGTGGAGAACGTAAAAATGCCACAAAATAACAAGAGAAAAGGTTGCGTTTCAGAATTTTCTCAAAGAGAAAATCGCTTAATCTTTAACTTGCTTTTAGCTTAGAATCGAGATCCAAAATGGCAGTGAAATCACTGAAAGAATTGTGCTCAAAACAATTGATCTGGCAATGAAGGTTTTGCTCAAATCATATTTGTCCGCCAGGGCAAAAGGAGTTATGGCAAGAGGCATTGCCGCTTGAATGATAGAACTTGAAAATTGGTTTGGCGTAAATCCAAAGAGTTCTGCGCCAAAGTAAAAAATTGCAGGAAGTATGGCGAGTGTTAGAATTGAAAATAGTAAAATCGGAAGCCATTCAGTTAGTTTCCCGATTTTGGATTTGCCAATGAAAAGTCCTATCACAATCAGGACTGTTGGAGTCACTGAGGCTGTGATCATGTCGAGTGATTTTAGCAAAATCGACGGAATGGTGATATGCAAACTACCAACTATTATTCCAAGGACAACGGAAATCAGCAGCGGATTTTTTACAAGATTTTTCATCATGTTTTTAACTACAGCTTTTTTGTCCTTCTCCGTAGAATAATCCAAGAAACCTAAACCAACGGTGAATAGCCAGAACAAATAAATGGCAACTATTAAACTTGCGGTAGTGAGGATTTTATCTCCGTAGACTTGAGTCAAAATTGGTATGCCAAGATAGGCAACATTGCCAAAAATGAAACAAATGAATAGTGTTTGAACCATCTGTTTTTTGAGGCGGAAAATTTTGCCGATTAAGATAGCTAGTAAAAAGCTGGCCAGTATGAAAATGGAATTTGAAATTATTAATTGTGCCTGATCTGAAAATGAAAAGGGCGCTTTGGCGAGCGAAGAAAAAATCAAAACAGGAAATCCAATTTTTAGAGCAAAATCGTTTAAGACTTTGGACCAGTCGTTACCAAGATTTTGAAATTTTTGCAGTAGCGCACTCGCAAAAATAATAAGAAACAGTGGTGCAATTACGGTTAATACTTGAGTCATGGATTAATTTTTACATCTTATCCGCAAACCCAATATAAGTTGCCGGAGTTAGCTTTAGGAGGCGTTTTTTGGCGTCTTCGGGGATTTCAAGGCCTTCTACGAATTTGTGGATTTCATCTTTGGTGATTTCATGGCCGCGGGTGAGTTTTTTGAGTTGTTCGTAGGCGTCTTTAATGCCATAGCGGCGCATCACTGTTTGGATGGGCTCGGCAAGGAGAGACCAGTTATTTTCAAGATCGGCGGCAAGACGGATTTCATTAACTCCCAACTTGCCGAGCCCTTTTAAAAAGCTCTTATAAGCAAGAAGTGTGTGACCAAATGCTGTGCCAATATTACGGACAACAGTGCTGTCCGTTAAATCTCTCTGCATGCGGGAAATTGGAAGTTTTTCGCTGAAATGGCCAAAAAGTGCGTTTGCAATTCCCAAATTTCCTTCCGCATTTTCAAAGTCTATGGGGTTCACTTTGTGCGGCATTGTGGAAGAACCAACCTCCCCTTTCACCACCTTTTGTGTGAAGTATCCAAGAGAAATGTAGTTCCAAATATCACGGGAAAAGTCGATCAAAATAATGTTGATTCTGCGGAGAACATCAAAAATTTCCGCCATGTAATCATGAGGGTCAATTTGCGTTGTAAATTTCTCCCAAGTGAGACCGAGCCCCTCCACAAAACCGCGGCTTACTTTAGGCCAATCAACTTCGGGATATGCCACAGAATGTGCATTGAAATTTCCCGTGGCGCCGTTCATTTTTCCCAAAAATTCGAGCTTTTTCATCTGTTCGTATTGGCGGAAAAGCCGCGCACCAATGTTCTTAAATTCCTTTCCCACCGTTGTTGGGCTGGCAGGCTGACCGTGAGTGTGCGCAAGCATGGCAATTCCCTTGTGCTCCGCCGCAAAATCCTTCACGCCCTCAAGGATTTCCTCGAGTTTTTTAGTGAGTACAACCTGAACGCCGGCCTTAAGCATCTGCGCATAAGCCAAATTATTTATATCCTCGGAAGTGCATCCAAAATGCAAGAATGGGATCAGCTCCTCGTGTTTCAGAAGTTTCAAGGCCTCTTGTAAAAAATATTCCACGGCTTTTACGTCGTGATTTGCGGTCTTTTCAATCTCTTTTACGTCGTCCGCAAATTCGTCCTGAAATTCCGTATAAACCTTCCTTAGCGCGGCGACTTTCCTCTCATCCATCACCAAAGTCCCGTCCAATTTCACGGTGTTGCAGAGATAAATCAGCCACTCAATTTCAATTGCAACTCGACTGCGGATCAGCCCGTACTCGGAGAAAATCTGTGCAAGATCGGTGACTTTATCCGCGTAGCGGCCGTCCAGTGGAGAGAGAGATTTAAGCATTTTTTAAGGTTAAGCGACTAAGAAATACTGTTTTAAATTTTGCTCAATTCTTGCAAGCGGATTCTCGTTCACCGCCTCAAAAGTTTGACCCGTGATCATCTCGTAAGCTTGGATGTATTTTTCAGCGGTTTCAATGATGACTTCCTCCGGAATTGCCGGCATTTCACCTTCCCCAAGATAGCCCTTATTTGCGAGCCAAAGGCGCAAAAATTCCTTATTAATATTCTCAGGCTCCTCGCCGCGAGCAAGTCTTTCCTCATAAGTTGCGGCAATCCAAAAACGGGAAGAGTCAGGCGTATGGATCTCATCAATTACCACAATGCGACCATCTTTTGTGCGGCCAAATTCATATTTTGTGTCGACTAAAATTACTCCCTGTTTTGCGGCAACTTCCACTCCGCGATTGTAGAGCGCGAGTGCATATTTGGCCAAAGTATCCCAGTCGGCTTGAGAGAGAAGCCCCTCAGCGACTATTTGCTCGGGGGTGATATTTCTGTCATGGTCACCATGAGCGGCCTTTGTGGTTGGCGTAATGATTGGAGTAGCTAGTTTTTGATTCTTTTTGAGGCCCTCGGGAAGAAGATTTCCGCCAAAGTTGCGAACTCCGCGCTCATAATTGTACCATGCGGAGGTTGTGGTTGAACCTGTAATGTAGCCACGAACAACCATTTCTACCATGAGAGGCTCGCACTCGGCGCCAACAATCACATTCGGATCAGGATAAGCCTCAATGTAATTTGGGCAAATGTCTTTGGTATTTTCAAACCAGAATTTTGTGAGTGCATTCAGGACTTGGCCCTTGAACGGAATATTGGCTATCACTTTGTCGAATGCGGAAAGCCTATCTGTTGTGATTAGGATGCGTTTGCCGTTTTGCGTATAATTGTCACGCACTTTCCCCTCATAGCGCGCGCCCAAATTTGTAAAATTTGTGCCCGTAAGCACCAGTGGAATCTGTGCGGAAATGACTTGTTTGGTCAGCATGTGGAAAATTTTATTTGTTAAAGTGCCTCTATACTAAAAGAGGTGGAAGTGAGTGGCAAGAGGAATGTTTATTCTGCGGCACTTTCCCTTAAAGCATTTTCGACTCCATCTCTTGTTTCCTTTGTATTTAGCTCTCCTAATCTAGCTTCCTCTATTAAACTGGCGGCGAAGAAAACTAAAAAGGTTTCGGAAGTATCCTTGATTTCTTCATTTTTGCTTTCCTTGATTGCCACTAAAACTGCCGTTAAAATTTCACTCGCTTCAATTTTTGGATTGTTTCTCAAAAGCCTTTTTACACAAACTATTGTTAGATGGAATGGAGCAACCTTATCAGTGTTTTTGGTTTGATTTTCCCAATCTGCTCTTAATGCTGCTTCTAATGTAGCTGAATGCTCTGGCGGTAAAGTTGGCACTGTAAGGGATTTTCTTAAGAATCCATCAATTCTCAATTTAGGAAGAGCATCAACCTTTTGGAGAACAGTTTCTTCAGTTAGAGGTATGGAGTCAGTGCTAGTTTCAGGTTTTGCAGCATCCATAGTAGATGTAGTGTAAGAGGCTAAAACGTTTATATCTTAATACATCTACACGTTAAGTCAAGAGCAAAATTTATATTCCTCCACCAACGTATAAACCGGCCCACTTGGAGTTAGAGTGGATTCGTAGAGGTGGCATTCATTAATTTCGAGCCTGTCCAAAAGAAGTGGTGGGAAAGTTATTGCTTTTTTTGCGACTGGGTCTTTGAGGCGGCAAAGAGTGAGATGTGGGATGGGTTCGTCCGTATCCTTCTCCTTATCTGCAAGACAGGGAAATAAAAAGCGGTTAAGTTGGCTTTTTGCTTCTTCAAAAGAGAGGTTTTGGGGACCGCGGAGCCAAACCATGTGGGCGTTTTCAACGGGCGGGAAAAGTAAAACTTTGTTGAGGACTAACTGGAAAGGCGTCATCTGATTGAAAACTGCGCGGGCAAGCTGTCTGACTTCCGGAATTAAATTGTCACCAATTTCACCAAGAAAAAGTAGGGTTAAGTGGTAGTTCTCAGGAGTCACCCATTTTGCGGTGGAAAAAAGAGGGTCGGCTTTAAAGGGGGCAATGTATTTTTCAATTTTTCGTACTGCGTCTTTTGGGATTGGGAGGGCAAAAAAAAGTCGTTTCATAGTTTTTGGTAAGTGGCCATGAGCTGGGCTTCTGCCAGAGTGTGCCCTTTTAAGGCTAAAGTCAAATCTTGGACAGTGGCTTGTGGGGTCAGAGAGAGAGCTCTATCCAACGCATAAAGCTTAAAATAATATCTATGGCTTCCGCTCGGCGGACAAGGGCCTTGCCAACCGGTGTTGTCCCAACTGGTGAGGCCTTCTACTGCGCCCGCGGGGACAGTGTTCTCCTTGATGCCACCCAAGGCGGGGTCAATATTCCAGATTGTCCAGTGCGTCCATGTACCCGCGGGCGCATCAGGATCGTCCACTATAAGCGCAAGGCTCACCGTGCCTGCCGGCAAGTCGCTCCAAGAAAGTGTGGGATTTATGTCTTCACCTTGGCAGGTGAATTTTGCGGGAACTATGTCATTGTTTTTGAGGGCGGGGCTGGTGAGTTGCATAGTATTGGGACTAGATGCGCAGGAAACAAGAAGTAAGAAAGAAATCACTACTAAAACTGTACCGTATTTATTCATCTTCTTTTATTCGTTTAAGATCATTTCTTTTTTCCAAAAAATTTCGGCTACTTATTACGCTTTTTCCAGTTTTTTCTTCAAGTGCTATTCTTGCATCACCTGCAATTTTACCTCCTTTTTTTGCCGATTTACTGTTTTCCGTGAAACCAACGGATTTTTCACTTTCAGCGATTTGTCTTGTGGAAAGTTCTGCGAGAGCCGTGAAAATTAATTCGCTCTCTGTCATATGATCTCTTAAATTTTGACTTTTTAAACCTTTTAAATTTTTGTGATTTTTAATTGAAATGCCACTCCACTCCTCGTGTATGATACTTGTTAAAATGGCGAATTCATCACCTTTTTTAACCTCGTGTGTATTCCAATAGTCGGTGAGTTTATTTCTGGTTTCTTGCCCCATCATCCTTCTCTGTACCCATTCCTCACTTCGCCCTTGCTTTTGCCAATATTCCCTTGAACGATTTAGGGCTTGTTCAGGATCATTCATCTCCTGAATTCTTTCATAACCTACCTTAGCAAGCCAAAGTTTAATAGGTTCCGCTTTTTTTGATGGAACGGATTGAATCAGTCGCAAGACTGTTTCCACATTGGCAACATCTGTTTCTCTGAGCTTCCCGTCTTCTGCAATTAATTTCAACCGGTTACAATTTGTAACCACTTGACTCCCTTCCCGTTTTAGACGAATTTTCAATACTTTCCAATAATTTCTTGCATCACTGCTGACTTCCAATGCGTTTATTATGTCTACAACGCTGAAATGCCACATATCATTTTTCTCATCGTAATGGCGACGGATTTTAAATTTTTCGAATATTGCAAGCGAGCTTTGAGGATTCATGGTTTTGGGATTATTTATACCCCGTTAGTATAGGTGAGCGTATACTCACTAGTCAAGCTGAAAAATTAATTATTTTACTTTAAATTCCCCTCAATTCTAACTTTCTCTCGCCTAAAATGTAAACGTGTTTTATACTCCCCGTGCGGAAACGCGCTTTAAAATTTAAGTCGGCAAAAATGATTCAAAATCAATTCACTGTAGTTCTGGGGGCGCAATGGGGCGACGAAGGAAAGGGCAAACTTGTGGACATCCTGAGCAAAAATTTTGACATTGTTGCGCGGGCAACCGGAGGCGCAAATGCCGGACATACCGTGTACATAAAAGAGGGCACTGAAACTAAAAAATTCATTTTCCATCTTTTGCCGAGCGGTCTACTTTATCCGCACATAAATTGCTTGATTGGAAACGGACTTGTTCTCAGCATTCCAAGTATGTTTGAAGAAATCGACGCCATGAAAGCGGCAGGTTATGACGTAGAGGAGCGAGTTAAAATTTCAGACAGGGTTGCGTTGCTTTTTGAGTATCACAAATTGATCGACGGCGCCGAAGAAGACAAAAAAGGCGCGGGTAAGGTTGGGACAACACGCAGAGGTATTGGGCCCTGTTATGCGGACAAGATAAATCGCCGCGGACTCCGCCTTTGCGACTTAAAAAATTGGGACAATTTTGAGGCTAAATTCAAGGCAAATCTTGAGTGGCACCAAAAAGTTTATGGATTCTCATATGATTCCGCGTCCGCTAACGCCGAGCTTGAATTTCTGCGCACGCAGAAGGACAGGCTCCTTAAAATGATGGTCGACGGTGCACTTTTCTTGAGCGAGGCCACAGCTGCCGGCAAAAAAATCTTGGTGGAAGGCGCAAATGCCACGCTTCTTGATATTGATCACGGGACTTATCCTTTTGTTACGTCGTCAAATCCGTCTGTGGGCGGAGTTTTCACTGGAACAGGTTTAAATCCCAAAAATTTGGGCGAACTTGTGGGCGTGATTAAGAGTTATATGACCCGTGTTGGCAGTGGCCCCTTCCCCACTGAACTTGCAGATGCCCTAGGCGATAAAATCCGCGAAGCAGGCGGTGAGTATGGCTCTACAACCGGCCGTCCAAGGAGGTGCGGTTGGTTTGACGTGCCGCTCACTCGCTACTCAATAATGGTGAATGGATTTTCAGCGCTGAACCTCACAAAATTGGACGTTTTGGACGATTTAGATGAGATCAAAATTGCCACTTCATATTCTCTTGATGGCGAGGCGCTTAGGACTGTGCCTGCGCTACTCTCCGATTTGGAGCGCGTTCAGGTTACTTATGAAACTTTGCCCGGATGGAAAACTTCGCTAAAAGATATAACTTCTTGGGATGCCTTGCCGGAAAACGCCAAAAAATATGTCTTGCGCTTGGAAGAGCTCCTTGGTTGTCCGCTCAAATATATTGGAGTTGGACAAAGGAGGGATCAGTTATTGGTGAGGTAGCTTGTGCGCGCGCACAAGTCTTATAACTGTTTCAGTTGGCGGCGCATTTTCTCAAGTTTTTCCGTGGCATCTTTTAACTTGGCCTGCTCCCCTTCCAAAATCTCTTTGGGCGCGTTCTTGGCAAATCCTTCGTTCGCAAGTTTTTGAGAGAGCCCAGTGAGGTACTTTTCGAGTTGTGTTATTTCTTTTTCAAGCCTGAGTTTTTCAGCATCCATATCAAGTAAGTCTTCGAGTGGAAGATAAACTTCAATGTCACTCACAAAGGCGGAGAGAGATTTTTCGACTTTTTTGCCGCCCTCTGTGATTGTGATTTCCCCTAAGTTTGCGAGCCGTTTAATGATTTCTTGCTTATCATTAAGCAAACCTATGTCCTCGTGGGCGTAAATGATAGCTTTGATTTTCTTTCCTGCATCCACACCTGCCTCGGCGCGGAGAGAGCGGATCGACTTTATAAGTTCCATCACGCGGCTCATTTCATCACTTTCATCCGGGAAAAAGTAAGATTTAACGGGTTTGGGCCAAGTTTCTACCATAAGGAGGTTCTGCGCTTCGTGGTTAGTTTGCTGCGCTTGGTCCGCGCTAAGTTCCTGCCAAATTGCCTCAGAAACAAAAGGCATAAAAGGATGGAGAAGCTTAAGACTGGTTTTAAGTACGTGCTTTAAAACTGCAGGATTCTTTTTAACCTTGCTCATTTCAACATACCAGTCGCAATATTCACCCCAAAAAAAGTCGTAAATTGTAAGGCCTGCTTCAGAGAGGCGGAATGCTTCAAGATGAGCGGTGGTTTCTTCAATAATTTCATTGAGGCGCGTTAAGATCCATTTGTCTGCGCGAGTGAGAGTTTTGAGGTCAAAGGCTTCAGGTTCGGAGGAAGCTTCAGCGTCCAAGTTCATTATGACAAATCGCGCACCATTCCAAATCTTATTCACAAAGTTTCTGTAACCGGCGATTTTTTCCTCGTAAAGGCGCATGTCATTCCCCGGTGTTGAACCAATTATGAGGCTTAGACGGACGGCGTCGGTGCCGTATTTTTCAATCATGTCCAGAGGGTCAATGCAGGTCTCTGGATTCGATTTGCTCATCTTTTTTCCGTTAATGTCACGGATAAGGCCGTGCAAATAAACGTTCTTAAACGGAATGGATTTTTCTTCCGGAAAACCGCTTTTGCGGAGAGCATAAGTACTGGCCAAAATCATGCGGGCAATCCAGAAAAAGAGAATGTCATAACCCGTCTCAAGAACTGCGCTTGGAGTGAATCTTTTGAGATCTTCCGTAATGTCCGGCCAGCCCAAAGTTGAAAAAGTCCAAAGTCCGGAAGAAAACCATGTATCCAAGGTGTCTTCATCTTGACGGAGCTCAGTTGAGTGGCAGGCGGGACAAGTTTTTGGTGCGGTTTCACTCACAATTATTTCTCCGCAGTCACAATAATAAACCGGAATTCGGTGTCCCCACCAGATTTGGCGGGAGATGCACCAGTCGCGAAGATTATCTATCCAATGGAAGTAGATTTTTTCAAAACGCTCGGGCGTGATTTTTATCATTTTTTTGCGAACCGTGTCCTGCAAAACCTCTTTGATGCTGAGGCGCTTCCCTTTCCAGTCGATAACTTTTTTGTTCACATCAACAAACCATTGGCGCAAAATTTGAGGTTCAACCTTCCCTTTTCCGCGGTAAGAAACCGCAACATTGTGAAGATAATTTTCATCCACGGAGACTAAGAGACCTTTTGCGCGGAGCTTCTCAACAACAAGAGGACGGGCCTTCTCAATTGGCATTCCTGCAAATTCGCCGGCAATTGGAAGAAGATGGCCCGCGAGGTCAATTATTTGCTCTTTTTCAAGTTTATTTCTTTCCGCAATTTCGAAATCCACCATGTCATGATAAGGAGTAATTGTCATCACGCCCGTGCCAAATTCCATGTCAATGCACTCGTCCTTAATCACGGTGGCTTTCACCGGTCCGTTGATCCATTCGCACTCAAAAGTATCTCCATGTTTGAACTTTTTGTAGCGCTTATCCTTTGGGTGCATCACCACATATTTATCTCCAAATTTTGTCTCGGGGCGGGATGTGGAAATTTGAAAAGGCCCATACTGAAAAGTATAAAATGGTGCCATTTCCTCGGTGTATTCAAGCTCGTCGTCCGCTACCGTTGTTTGCATTTTTGGATCCCAAGAAACAATTCTGTCTCCGCGGTAGATGAGTCCGTCATCATACATCATCTTAAAAAGCGTGTTTACTGCGCGGTTTAAATCATCACTAAAAGTGTATCTCTCGCGGGACCAGTCGACTGAAGCTCCCATTTTCCTGATCTGATTTTTGATGGTATTTTGGCTTACCGCAACAAATTTTTTGATTTCTTCAAGGAGTGCGGCGCGGCCAAGAGTTTCACGCGGGTGCGCCATTCCTTCTTTTATGAGTTTTTTTTCCACAACGCTTTGAGTTGCAATTGCAGCGTGGTCGGTACCGGGAAGCCACAAGGTTGCGTAACCTTGCATGCGCTTGAATCTTATCATAATGTCTTCAATCGCCAGCATTGTTGCGTGACCCAAATGGAGCGTGCCCGTTGCATTTGGAGGCGGAAGCATTATTGCGTAGGGCTCTTTTTTGGGGTCTTTATCCGGAGCAAAAAGGCCGGAATTTTCCCAGAGCGTATATAGTGCGGATTCATAATCCTTGGCCGTAAATGCTTTTGGGATTTCTTTCATGTGAATAGAAAACCACAAGTTGCACCTCCTTACAAGTTGAAGAATCCTCAGGTTTAGAGTACAATGTGATTGTATGAGTGATACGCACGCCAAAAAGTCGCTAAGTGAGAAGGAGCTAACAGAAGTAGCCGAGGGCGGTTTAAATGTGAGCGCAGAAGTAGGTGGAAAAGATGAATTTGTCTCGTTGGATGCGGAATTTGTGGACGGCAGAGTGAGTGAGGTTGCGGGAGAAACAGCAAGTGAAAATGTCTCTGAACAGGGAGGAAAATCCTCAAGTGCGGCACAAACTCAAGATGGAGACAGCGCACCGCAGCTTTCCGAGCGCGAACTGCTTCGAGAAAAATTACTTAAGACCGCGCCTGCCGAGAGAGAAATGCGCAAAGAAGTAAAACGAGTTTTGCTTAATAAAAAAGCTATGCTTGAAAAGGAAGTGGCAAAGTATAAAGGCACAAAAGATTATTGTCTTTTAAGCTTGGCAATCATTCACTTGAGGGCAGTTGTGAGACAAATGCAAATAGTCGCCAGGGCAAGTTACGATCTGTTAAAAGAGATCTGGCTGAAGGTGGTGCATAGGTTTGCTTAGAGCCAACCCATCATGTGTACGTGCAAATGAAAAATTACTTGCCCGCCTTTTTCACCAACATTTATTTGGATGCGGTACCCTTCACATTTATGTTGACCTGCAAGGTTGCGAGCTACGAGCAAAAGATGTGTGAGTAGTGGCGCATCTTCTTCCGTGATATTTTCAAGGCTCTCAATAGGCTTTCTTGGGATTATCAAAAAATGTACAGGGGCTTTTGGATAAATATCCTTAATTGCAAAGCAAAGTTCATCCTCAAAAACAAACTCGGCAGGGAGTTCCCTATCAAGAATTTTTTGAAAAAGAGTTTTTTCCTTTTTTGGCATGGAGCAAAATCGGATTTAAATTTAAGCTTTTATCTTCTTTGATTCGTCGAAGGCATAAACCGCACGTCCAACACGTACAAATTGTGGATTTTTCTGAAGGTTCAATGAGATGGTGCCTTTTTTGACCCTACGTTGCTTAAGTACACCCTTGATAATGTCTTGTTTACTAAGTGGACTCTTGTGTTTTAGGAGCATCTCAATAATGTCAGTAACCGTTCCGTCTTGATAGCCCCATTCCTTGAGAGCATAAAGTCCGCGTCCAACAAGGACAAAATTTGGATATCTTATAAGTTCATTGTGAACAGCCTGAATGGTCACTCTCTTCTCGTCAAAATGATATTCGACTATTTTCTTTGCAATATCAACAAAATGAAGTGGTTTTTTCTCTTTTTTGAGCACTATCAGTGCTTTATCACGAATACTTCTTGGGTTCACATGTCTCCAAGCAAGTAAGCCAAAACCGTTTTCCGTCTCTTTGATGCGTTCGTCCATCTTGAGAATTGTGGAGATGAACGAGTCAGAAACATTGAGCCCTTGAAGCGACTTTGTCTTTGCAATTGCCCTTATCATTTCTTCATGTGCCAAAACATCTTTACGGCCTCTTAACGTTGAATATGCCGAGTCAAGAGTGTCTTCAATTGCTTTTGTTGGGATTGAATTCACGTACCAAGCCAAACGGTAGGTATTATTTTTCTCTATTGAATTTATTGAAGGGCAAATTGTAAGTGAAAGTCTTACTATGTTTGCATCCACATCGAGAGATTTTTCTATCAACGCAAGTATTTTTCCAATTAAATCCTCCTCAAGAAGCAAGCCTCCGTTCTCTTTTAATATTGCTTCGGAAACCTCATGGATATAACGAAGACGACTTGAATTCACAGTCCTTCTTAACTTCCCGAGCGCAATCTTCTCAATTTGTCTGATTCTTTCACGCGTTACATTGAAACCACGGCCTATGCTTTCAAGTGTACGACGTTCCTTATTATCTAAAGAAAAACGTTGTACAACAACCTGTTTCTCTTTTTCCGTGAGGACCATGAAAATATCATCTATAATCTCACTTAAATTAAGTTTTAGAGTTGTAGTTCCTGTTTTAAGCGGCATAGCCATATATAAAGATATTTACTAAAACTAAAAACATTTAAGGGTACATTTACCATAAGGAAGCTTGGTGCAAGTGTCAATAGAAAATTTATTAGCCATTCCGTCAACCGTGTAGAAAAGTTTAAATTTTACAAGTTTTTACTGAGTTTGTCAAGTGGTGATTTTTGGTTGTCTATAAGTAAAATGCGCTATACAATCTTTTCAGCGCTCGGGTGGCGAAATTGGTAGACGCGCTGGTCTTAGGAACCAGTACCGTAAGGTTTGAGAGTTCGAGTCTCTCCCCGAGCACCACACTCGCAACAGGACAAAGTCCTAGTTGCGAGGCTCCCCTTCTTTTTCCCACACCCTATGATCTCCTCCAAAAAAAACAAGACTAGTGAGAAGCTTGTCCGTATGGAATTCCTAGTTAGCAAAGAATCCGATTTTAGAAAATATCTTCTTTACCTTTCCCATCCCGGGCATGTTATATGGAGAAACTTTTTAGCCGGGACATTTCAAGGGGTCGGTTTTATAGTTGGATCGGCATTATTTTTGACTGCTGTAAGCTATATTTTGAAACAAATTTTAGGAGAAATTCCTTTCTTTTCCGATTTTGCGAATGCACTTAATTTATGGCTCGGTAATCTTCAGTCGCCAAAGGGTTAAAACTGCGTAAAATGAGCTTTGTACATCTGCATAATCATACTCACTACAGCATACTTACCGGACTTGCGAAGCCAAAGGAGTACGCAAATTTAACGGCGTCTCAGGGAAGTCCGGCAGTGGCAATAACAGATAGCGGAGTCACTTATGGGTTGCTTGAATTTTATAAGTACGCCCGGGAGGCGGGAGTAAAGCCTATTTTGGGTGCGGAAATTTATATTGCGCCGCTTGGCAGAACCGTAAAAACGCCTGAAAACAGGTATATGTCCGCAGTGGTTTTAGCTCGCAATAATGAAGGCTACCAGAATTTGCTTAAGCTTTGTTCCGTTGCGGCGCTTGAAGGCTTTTACTATAAGCCGCGAGTGGATGATGAAACGCTTGAGAAATATGCGGGCGGTCTGATCTGTCTCAGCGGAAGTCTTAGCGGAGTGATTGCAAAATGGATTCTTGAGAACGATATGAATCGGGCGCGCGAAGAGATTAAAAAGTACCAAGGGATATTTGGGAAGGAATATTTCTTTTTGGAGATGCAAATGCATCCGGAAATTGCAAACTGGAGTATAGTAAACAGCAAACTTCTTGAGCTTTCAAAAGAACTGGGTGCGCCACTTGTGGCCACAAATGACTGTCATTATTTAACACCGGACGATGCTGATGCCCATGACGTTTTGATCTGCGTCCAAACTCAAAAAACCGTGAAGGACGAACACAGGTTTAAGTTTACCGGCAATTATTCAATGCGAACTCCGGAAGATATGGAAGAAGCTTTCAAGTTTTGTCCGGAGGCGGTGGAGAACACTCTGAAAATTGCGGAAATGTGCAATGTGGAAATCAAGTTTGGAGAGCACTTAATTCCTGAATTTGATACGGGAGGAGTTACAAGTGATGAATATCTACGAGAGCTTTGTTTGAAGGGATTTAAGGAGCGCTATGGTGAAAACTCTCAAGATGGAGTGCCGGAGGGAGCTATGGATAGGCTCGAGTTTGAGCTTAAGACAATCCATTCAATGGGGTTTGATACCTATTTTTTAATTGTCCATGATTTCATCCGCTATGCAAAAGAACATGGAATAGTAGTGGGGCCCGGCCGCGGAAGCGCGGCCGGATCCATTGTCTCCTACTGCTTGAAGATAACAGAGCTGGATCCGCTCGAGCACGGTCTACTTTTTGAAAGATTTTTGAATCCGGAGCGTATCTCAATGCCTGATATAGATATTGATTTTGCAGACAATAGGCGTGACGAAGTTTTGGCTTATGTAACCCAAAAATATGGTGCCGATCATGTGGCTCAAATTATAACTTTTGGCACACTTGCTCCAAAGGCGGCAATCCGTGACAGTGCACGTGCGCTCGGATATCCTTATATTGAGGGCGACAAAATTTCAAAGGCGGTACCTCCGTCGATTTTTGGGAAATATGCGCCACTTAAGCAGTCGTTAAAAGATGATCCGGAATTTTCAAAAATGTATGCTGAAAGTCCGGAGGCAAAAGAAATTTTGGATACTGCGGTCAGACTTGAAGGTACAATCAGACAGGTTGGAACTCACGCTTGCGCCGTAATTATTTCAAAAAAACCGCTCACCGAATATACGGCGCTTCAATATGCCGCCGGCGAAGGCGAAGGAATTGTGACGCAGTATTCCATGAAGCCGTGTGAAGAGCTTGGCCTTCTCAAAATGGACTTTTTGGGGCTCAAAAACCTGACTATTTTGGAAACCACTTTGGCAATTATAAAACGCACTCATCCCGAAGCGGAAATTGATATGGAGCACCTCCCCGCCGGTGACAAAGAGACTTATGAACTACTTCAACGCGGAGAAACTACCGGTGTTTTTCAGATGGAGTCGAACGGAATGAAGAGATATTTGCGTGATTTAAAGCCTACAGAGTTTGGAGACATTGTGGCTATGGTTTCGCTCTACCGTCCCGGCCCGATGCAATTTATTTCATCCTATATAGACGGCAAGCACGGAAAAAAGAAGGTGGTATATTTGCATGAATCTCTGGAAGGAGTTTTGGCGCCCACTTATGGAATTGCAATTTATCAGGAGCAAATTTTGGAAATTGCTAAAAAGTTTGCAGGTTTCACTCTTGGCGAAGCAGATTTACTCAGACGCGCCATTGGTAAAAAAATTGCAAAAGAATTGGCCGCACAGAGAGAAAAATTTATTTCCGGTGCTGTAAAAGAGGGCCGAAGTGAAAAATTGGCGGAGAAAATTTTCGACGAAGTTATTGAACCGTTTGCGGGTTATGGATTCAATAAATCGCACGCGGCTTGTTATGCAATGATTGCCTACCAAACCGCATATTTAAAGGCGCATTATTCCGCCGAGTTTATGGCGGCACTTCTCACATCAGATATGGGTGATACGGATAGAATTGTGATTGAGATCAGTGAATGCAGAAATATGGGAATTGCGGTTTTGCCGCCGGATGTGAATGAGTCGTTGGCACATTTTACGGTGGTAAATGACAAGACAATTCGCTTTGGACTCACCGCCATTAAAGGTATTGGTGAGGGTCCGGTAAAGGCAATAATTGAGGCGCGTGAAGGCGGTGGCGCGGGCGGCTCTGCATTTAAGTCGCTTGAAGATTTTGCAGAGAGGGTGAGCGCAAAGGTTTTGAATAAGAAAACAATCGAGTCGTTAGCGCTTTCAGGGGCCCTGGATTCACTTGGTGAGCGAGCACAAATTGCGGAAAATTACGACGAAATTTCTTTGTATGCAAAAAATTCCGAGAGCTCGCGTGCGGAAGGACAAACAGACATTTTTGGGATGATGGATGCAGATGTTGGGAAAAACTTTGGACTCAAACTTAAATCTGTTACAGCGGCCGGAAGCAGCCAAAAATTCAAGTGGGAAAAACAATATTTGGGACTTTATTTGAGTGGACATCCACTTCAGGGACTTCGCAGGTACATCCAAAATAAGGGTAAATTAATTGCTACGCTTTCAGACAAAGAAGTCGACAAAAAAATTAAGATTACGGGGCTGATCTCCATGACGCGCAAAGTTCTCACCAAATCCGGAAAATACATGATGATGGGAGAAATTGAGGATACAACCGCGCGGGTGCCTTTTGTGCTTTTCCCACGAGTTTATGACGAGTTTGCACCTATAATTCAGGAGGACGGGGTTTATTCAATGGAAGGCCGCTTGGACAAGCGTGGTGGCGACTATCAGGTTGTAACGGATAGTGTGAAGTCTCTTTCTTTGGAGCGGCTTCTTGAGTCCGCCAAAAAAAATGAGGAATTCGATCCTGAAGAACATGTGATTGGAGTGCTTTCTCTTAAAAAAGAAGAGGTTGAAGAGGTGGGCGCTGATGAAGAGGGTGAAATTCCGTTTGTGAGTGCCAATGCTATGGAGAGCACTGATACGAGCATAAAGGCTGGTACTGAACCTTATATTATTAAGTTGCCCCCAAATTCTCCTCCTGAAATTTTACAAAAATTGAAAACTTTGCTTGAAAAAAATCGTGGCGGTTTTAGACCCGTTGAAATTCACATGCCACTTGAAAAAATTCTCAAGCGAGTAAAAGTTCCCTTTCCTGTTAAGGTTGATGATCTGCTGGAAAAAGAAGTTATGAAAATTGTTGGCCAATAGATTAGAGAGTTTTACAAAAGTGAGTGGCAAAAGTGGGTTTTTGCAGTATTTTGCTTGAAAAGTTCGCCTGTTTCTGTTAGAATTACAGGATATTTTACCCACGTTATGGCATGAAAAGTTTAAATTTATTTAAAACAGGCTTTCTGTTTGCAATATCTTTGACTGCATTTTTTGC
>JBAZYV010000013.1:0-30762 GCA_041659165.1 Candidatus Altimarinota bacterium
ACTTTGCTTACGTCTTTGCCTTGAGCGTGCAGTTCATCGAGCTTTTTTAGTAGCTCTTCGGAGAGTGTAAACTTGTGCCCGGGCACGGAAACTTCAAAGAGAGGTTTTTGGTTTTCCGTTTGTGCGCGCGCACAAGCCTTTTCATCTTTTCTCATGGCTTCAAGTGCTTTTTGCGGAAGGACTTGGAGTAATTTTGCAACCTCTGCATCATTCTCTTTAGTGATTGCCGGGGCACGAGAAAACTTATTGATACTTACCTTGCCTTCAACAAGGAGAGCTTTACAAATCGGTTTGTCTTCCAAGGTTTTTTCTGTGTTTATGACTCTATTCACCTGTTCTCTGGAAACTCCACCAAGGACTGCTGCAAAATGATAAATGCTCAAAAAACCTTCTTGCACATAGAGACGGCGTCTATTTATTTCTGGCAGAAGACCAATAAATTTTCTATGAAGAAGAACTGCATCACGGCCGTACTGTCTTGAGAGCGCCAAAAGGTCTTTGTCTGAAATTTGTTCAATGTTTTCCGCAATAATTGGGGCAAAAGCAGGAACTAAGGTTTGCTCCTCCAAAGGCATTGAAATTGGCAATGGATTGTCCATAGGATTATGAGGTTAGGAATTGTGTAGAAGAATAATGCCCCAAAAATCATGAAAAATCAACCCAAAACAGGCCGTTTTCGCTGGACGGCGCGGGCCAATTATTACGTAGTCACCAACCGCGGGAAATGGCTTGTGCAAGCCAGAAACAAGCATGTGTAAACTGCTCAAAAAGTCGTCACAAAAACGGACGGGAAAGTCTACGGACCAAATGCGTTTTGTGCGCGCGCACAAAAAGTCGTAAAATTTTCTTAAACTAAAAATCGCTTGTTTCCATAAATCAAAAGAGCGATTCAAGGGCACGTGCGGATCTAAAAGATCATTGCAGAGGTGTGAGATCGCTCTTTTGCATCAGCTACTTAATGACGGACTTCCAAACTCCGGGTGAACCCGTGAGTCCCAAAGAGCAGAAAGGTTCAGGGAGAGGAGTCTACTATTAAGTGCCGCCGGCTCTACTTCTTTTATTTTTGTTTTTGGATCCCTAGCGTGGAATCTTTTTTCAAAGAAGGGAAAGTAGAGAGGGAAAGAAGTTTTTTGAGGGTGCGTGGCGCCGAGCGCGTCAGCGCGAGGCGGTGAAAGCCCCTTTCTCTCCGTACTTTTTTTGTGTAAACTTCCGGCGATTTCAAGGATCTTTTAATGGTTTGTGGCCCCTTACAGGTTTGAGTCTGGAAGTAGGGTCGGTCAAATCTTCTAATTGTACCACTACTATGGAAAATAAGCAAGAAAATGGTTCTGCAACCGGCGGAACGACCGGCGGACTGGCCGGTGAGATGACCGGCAAACTCATCCTAATTCTTGGGCCATCAGGTTCAGGGAAGGGGACGGTTCTTGAGGCACTCCGAGCAAAGCATCCGGATTTTGTGTTTCCGCTTTCCTGTACAACGCGTGCCCCGCGTCCGAGTGAGAAAGATGGCGAGGTTTATCACTTTGTTTCACAGGAGCAGTTCACCGAGCGGGTTAATAATGGCGACTTTTTGGAGTGGGCGGTTGTTCACGCCGAGAACCGCTATGGTACGCTGAAAGATGAGATTTTGACGCCGCTACGGGAAGGAAAAGTCGTGATAAGGGAGGTTGATGTACAAGGACTCAGATCTATCAGCGCAATTATTCCGCACAAGAATTTGAAGTCGCTATTTTTGACAGTCGACGGGTGGGCCACTTTGCAGAGGCGAATTTTGAAAAGAAGCGCACTTCCCGAGGAGGAACTTTCACGCAGGCACGCCAGTTTTGCGCATGAAATGGAGTGGGCCAAAGAGTGTGACACCGTGATTGTCAGCGAAGAAGGCGAAATTGAAAAACTTATTGCCGACGTTGAAGAAGCCATTGAGCATATGGTATAAGTTGCTAGGGCGACAAATCGACTGCGGACCAAACACTATTGGGGTGTAGCCAAGTGGTAAGGCAACGGACTCTGAATCCGTCACTCGATGGTTCGAATCCATCCACCCCAGCCATCATTCTAACCTGTGGGTAGAAGCTGATTTTTCTTTACTAGTCCGGAAGTTCGGAGTAACATTTTTGTACTTTATTATTATTCCTTGAAAATATGAAAAAAATTCTTTTTCTTCTTCCTTTACTTTTAGCGGCTTGTCAGCATGAAAGTGTCCCTATGGATTCTGCTGTTGAGGATACTGTTGAAGACGTTGACCAAAATGAAGAAGTCCAGACTGAAGACGCGGGACAAGTCTCTCAAGTCTTTAAAAGTGAACATGGTGACTTTGACTATACGTTAAGTTGGAGTCCTAAATTGCTCACGCTCGTTGATAGTAACTATGAAGGTGCAACAGCGAATGCTCCCAGTTTTGACATCACAGGCGGAGGGCATATTTCACTTTTGACAGCGTGGATTGATAGTCCCGGTTATCAAATGGCGAGCTTTGTGAATGACAACTATTACAAAGGCTATTCCGATTGGCCTACTTCTGAACCTGTGCCATCTGATGCAGGTACTTTATATCCCGTTTATTACTTTGATTGGACTGGAGATAGTAGCTGTATGATTAAGTATGGCGTAGTGAAGGGTCTCAATGAGGCTCTTTCTGTTCGTTTGGAAGATTGTGATGGTAATGATATGAAGTCCTCTGAGGCTTTTGGCGATCTTTTGAGTGACCTGCAGATGAATTTGTCCACGGCTCAATTACTACAATGGGACTAGACCCACTTGGCCAGCCAAAAAATTTTTACAATATTGATATGAAAAAAAATCTTCGGGTAGTGTTAGTACTTTTGTTTTTGTTTGTTGGTGCTTGTACTCAAAAGGTTGCGCCACTTGCAGAGGATGTGGTTGATGACGATGTTATTGTTAATGACGAAATCGTTTCTGATGTGGAAGATGTAACTAACGAGCAGGCAGATGTCCCGTATAATAATGGGGAGAAAGACTCCTATGAAATACATAGAGAGCCGTTTGAAGGTGGCTATTTGAATTCTTTGTTTTATGAGAAAACAAAATTGTTCGACTTCCCGTATCCAGGTGACATTGCCTCTAATGCTTATAGCACTTCACTCGCTAAAGTTTTTAAAGGAGAAGAAAGTGATATAGTTTTTGTTGTTAATTCTGGACAATGTGCTGGGTGTAATTTTTTCTCAAACAAGTATTATGTTGTTAATAAAGCTGATTTGAGTGTAGAAGCTGTAGAATTCAGTTTACCTCCTGATGTTGGTGGATATAACGGCGAAGCAATGAATGCTATCTTTGCTGACGAGGTAAATGAAATGGCTTATGTAAACGTTAAGGGTGATTTCTTTGAGAGTAATGGCAAACTCAGCAATTCTTACTACGAGGAAGTGTGGGTATATCTTTTTGACACACAAGAATGGAAATTGGTAAAGACGATTGATGCTGGAGAAACCATTATGTGCGACGGCATGATGAGTTTGAATATTGATCCTACGAAAATCAGCTATTGGAAAGAGGCTCTTGTTATATCACCTACTCTGATGAATAAAATGACATATTGTGTAGGTTACTAGACCCACTTGGCCACCATTACATAATAAATCTATAGTTATGAAAAAAATTGCATTAATCCTTGCTCTTGTTTTACTGTCGTCTTGCACAAAACCGGTTGAAATTGAATCAAGCAATCAGGAATTTGATGAGGAACTCTACAGCATTGGTTCATATTTGACATTCAGCGTGCCAACCAGTGGATACACAATGACTTCAGTTTCGACTGAAGGGAAAATGGCGCTAATAATTAATGATGACAATAGTGATCTGGAAATGAAACTAATTCTTGTAACGGATCTTTCTGATCTTTCAGAGGCATATGATATAGGTTTCAATTTAGAGCCTCTCAGCGTTTCTCAATTATTGAGTGATTATACTACAGGTGATTATATATCGAAAAATTGTGAAGCGCACTTTGCTGAAAAAGGGGCAAGATGCAACATGGGAAGGGAAAATATTATCGAAGTGGTTCGTCTTGAAAATCAAGGTGATATGTCCGATCAATATTTAGTGATTATATGTCCTTACGGCAAAGGTAATGGCGTAGCCGGACTGATACATATTTCCAACTCGATCAATCTGGATCCTACAGATTTGGAGCTTGCATCTGCAAAAAATGCTTACCTTTAATTTTTAGTAATTCTATGGAATTCTCCGATATTGATCTTAAATTAAGGAGTTGTGTTTGGTTGTTCCGGAGCCTGCCAAGGCACCTTGTCTAAAGAATCTTCTCTATCAACGCTATGAAAAAAATGATCATTGATGAGACCACAATCTATGCCCCCAGATTTTTCCGGTTAAAAAAAATTTTAGATAGAACAGATGATAATGGTGATATTCTCGATGTTAGTGATCTGCTTTTGTTAGACAAATCAATGGTTGTTCGCGCTTTGTTTTTAGCGACTAAAGAAAGTCGATATAGGAAAAATGTTTTAGATGCACTTACTTTTATGGCCGGCTCATATTCTCCGGAAAGCGTTATAGGTTTTTTAAAAACTCGTCCAGATGAACAATATAGGATTAACAGTGGTGATATATCAAAGCATAAACGGGATACAATAATTAAATTTTTATTTAAGTATCTTACTCATAAGACTTTTCGTTTTGCGGCAGTTTTTCTTATTGGATTTTTCTTAGCTCCATCGTGCATTCCACTACTTGAAAAATTCTCCAAGGATAAAAATCCTTTGATAAGGAAAGAAGCTGAATACTCACTGGATTTTATAAGGGATAAGATGAAACAGCCATAGTGGGGCTGGACTTGAATGGTCGGCCAAACAAGGATCAATTTATTTCAGTCGGACTGCCTTGAGGTCTTCCTTGCAGTGCCGTAATGCTTGCTTTTGCCATTTGTGAGAGGGCATTGTGGACTAACAAGTCGGTAGCGTTAGGTGCGGTCTCTCTCAGCTTGGCTACTAATGCTGTGAGGTCAAGAGGTTGAGATGGTACTGGGTCTCCGGCTTTCATTTTTTGTATAGTGTCAGGTGTAATTTGGTAGCGTGCAATGTTGCCACAGGTTATTCCCAGTCTTTGTGTCAGTGCAGTTGCTCCAACGAGGTCATTTGCTATTCCTTTTATGGTGCCATCTACGAAGACTGCCCATTTATCCGTATTGGCAGGATCTTTCAAAAGCTCTTCCAGAGTCAATAGTTCCATTGTAACCATATCCAAGTATACCATTGCTGATGCTATTGCTTCTGGGGTTAGCATTTCATCAGGGGTTGGATCTGTCCCATCTGGTTTTGTATTGCTCATTTTTTGTAATTTAAGGTTTAGGGAGTGCATTCTAGAAGGGTTTGAGCTTTTTGTCAAGACGAAAAACTTGGACAAAATTTATTTGGCGATTTCTTCCGTATCTGATAGAGTGCAAACAGACTTATGACCCTTCTTCCCAAAATAGTCGAAATTATCCTGCTCGGAATTATTGGTGGGGCGGTGCCGGGACCGATTATGACGGCGGTGTTTACGGAAGTTCTAAATGGCGGGCTTAAGAAGAGTTTTTGGGTGATGATGAAGGCGCTTTCCGTCGAGTCGATTGTGGCAGGGTTTATTTTGTTTGTTTTCTTTGCGTGGGAGGTGCCCACCGCATATTTTTATGCGATTTCTTTTGGTGGGGCGATTGTTCTGTTTTGGCTGGCCAAACAGGTTTGGGGAATTCGTGAAGTTGTAAATGAGAAAAAGGAGATTTTTTCTTTTCCAAAAATAATGCTACTTACAATTTTGAACGGCGGGTTTTGGATTTTTTGGATCACAATTTGTGTGCCGAGGGCATTTGATTTAAGTCAAAGCGTGACTGGTGGACAGGTTTTGTTTTGGGGACTTTTTGAAAGCGGGTGGCTTTTTGCGACTGCTGTTTTGGCTTATGTTTTTTCCAAATTTAGGCCGCTATTACTCAAGAAAAAACTTGTGTCTACGGTTTTTAAAGTCTTTGCTTTGCTGCTTGTGTTTTTTGGCTTAAAGTCGGCATGGGGGAGTTTGGTTTATTTTTTGGCGGTTGAAGTATGATTCGTAAATTTTGCGTTGGCGATGCGGAGGAGTGCGCGCACAGTTAACGAGCATTTGGTAATTATTTTGGTGGAAAAGGAATTGGAAGAAGATTCAGTTGTCCGGAATTTCCGGATAGTTCAAATGGAAATCGAGAAGAGGAAAATTGAGTAAGGCCTAAAGTTGGCAAAAAAATTTGCAATTCAAATCCACTTTTGGTAAACTGAATTTACTTTCAGGATTTTCCTGCGCCCCCGCTAGAGATAGCGGGGAAAATTTTTTATAGGTAAAGTTTTTTGAATCCTTCTTTGACTTTTGCATAATCTTCGTCGTCCAAACAACCAAGTTTTGACCTGAGCCGTCTGTAATCAATTGGCCGTGCCTGGCTAAGGCAAGCGGTAATGGGCTGGCCTCTATACCTGTAATTCACATACCAAGATCCTGTTTTCGTTTTAGTGGTTAATGGAATCACAAAGTAAAACATGGTCGACAATTTTTTGAAAATTATTACAGGCCGAGTAAAGAGTTCGCTCTTCCCATTAATTTCAAATCCTACATTTTCTCCTAAACTTGCCCACCATATTTGCCCCTCGGAAACATGTGGGATTTTTTGATTGTTAAAGTGCAGTTTTTCCTTCAGACCAATCCATTCAAGGAACTTTTTAATATGCATATTTTAAATTTAAAGTATGCAAAATTCTAGCAGACAGTTCTTACAAAAACCTGAATAAAACCTGAAATAGAATTGTGATCTTTGCGTGCCGGATTTAATTACTGTACTCTGTGGCAAGTTAACCTTTTCAAATTATGAAAAAATTATTATTTCTTGTCGGCCTTTTGGTGCTTACTTCTTGCGGTAATCAGCCGGTGCAAAGCTGTATTGATTCTTGCAAAGATACACTTTCAATGGTTTGCACGGAGGATCAAACGCAAGCTTGTACCGCAATATGCGCGGAGGATGAAGAGATCCGTAATTGTATGATGGATATTAATGTGTGTGAGGATCTTGATGAAAAAGCAATGTTGTGTTTTAGCAGGCCCGAGCCAATGGAAACGCTTGCAAGTCCCTCTGCCCTTACTTCCATTCCGGTTTGCGAGTCGGTTTGTGACAAATATTCCGTTTGCGCGGGTTTTGGTGATGATGTGACTGAAGCCGACCAAGTGGATGCCTATGATAGCTGTATGATTGAATGTCCTTCGTGGTCTTCAGAAGGTCTTGCCTGTATGGATGAATTGGAGATCAAAGAGCCTATCGACTGTATGCAACTCTCCGTTTGCGGTACACAGGAGTACGACGAATATTTATAGTCCATGGGGCGTATTCTGTTTCAAGTAATTTTTACCCAATTTTTTATGTCACAAACGTCACAAGCTACACCAAAATTTACAGGTTGTTGTAAGCCGTTTGATCCAAAGCCGTGGGAGGATAAGGAGATAAAATGGGACGAGAAGCTTTTTGTGAAAGATCATGTGATAAGTTTTTTGCATATTCCACTGAATTTTGGTGGGAAAGTTGTGAAAAATATGGAATTAATTGAAGCGGCTGGGGCGGAGTCGGATTGTCAATTAATGCTGTCTGATGAAAAGTCGTTATGGGGGGCGGACATTTACATAGATGTTGCAAAAAATGTGCCCGGAGCAAAAATGGCAAAGATTTCAGGTGTGTTTTTGACAAAGGTTTTTGAGGGGCCGTTCCGTGATGTGGGCAAGTGGGTGAAAGAAATGACAGAATATGTGAGCGGTAAGGGCAAGAAGCTTAAAAAGTTATATCTCTGCTACACAACTTGTCCAAAATGTGCAAAAGCGTATGGGAAGAATTACGTGGTGATTTTTGCGGAAGTAGGGTAGAGGGGCAATTTGGTATTGATTTAGAAGGGCACTTGCAGGTAAAATTACTTTGTCCCTGAGTTGTTTAACTTGGGGGGTGTTAAACCTTAGAAAATAGCTTCGCTCTGTGCGGGGCTATTTTATTGTTTGATGTGGATTTTAGAGTTTTCATCTATGAATTTCCGGATACTTTGCCAGATCAAAATAGTTGTCACCACCGGTTCGTAACTCTTGTGAGATACTACCTTCAGTTGAGAAAATATATACCTTCTTTGGTGGTTGAAGGCTTTTTAGATATGAAATTAACGGGAGAAAATCCGAGTCGCCGGTCATTAAAATTGCTAGGTCATATTCTTTTGAATAACGGATTGCGTCAATGGTTAGTTCAACGTCGAAATTTCCTTTTTCTATGGATTGTGGTTTGCCGGTATCCTCGTTGCGGAGAAGATCACCGTTTGGATCTCTTAAAAATATGGTTTTTAATGGTTTCTTTACCACTTCAAAGTCTAGGCCTTTCTTCAAGAATGTCAGGAATTTGTGATGTTTGTCCAGATTTTCTTTTGGGCGTGTGCCAATTGCAGGATAGGCTATGTAATAAAATATCTTAAAAATCTCTCCGTTGAATTGTGCTGAGAAAAATTCCTTCAATTTTTTGTGGTCGATGGTTTTACCAAGTTTTTTGTAGGAATTCCACAGGTTTCCCGCATCTATGAAGACGGCGATTTTAATCTTATCTAGTGCCATTGGTTTTGCATAAAATGTAACTACAAGTAAAGCAAAAAATTTTCTCCCTGTCCTGACAAAAACCTGAATAAAACCTGAAATAGAAATGAATTTGTTTGGTCTAACGTTGGACATGAGATTTTTTCATGTGTACATTGCGTTAGTCTTTAACAAATCTCTCATGAGAAAAACAACAATCATTTCCTCACTATTATTTTTGCTCATTTTAACTTCATGCACGGTGGCAAGTCCTGTGGTGCCGGTTACGGAAGACCCCACTGAAAGCACTTTGCCTGAACAAGTGACCCTTAAAGGTACTTATGTTTGTATTCCTCATAAAGATGGGAGTGAGTTAGCTGAGAATGAATGTGCTCGGGGGATTCAAACGGAAGATGGCAAGTATTATGGTTTTGATACCGGTTTGTCTTCGGTTGGCCCTAATGGGTGGGATTTTAAGGCCGGTGAGTCATTGATTGCGGCAGGTGTATTAAGGACTCCTACAGAAGATTTGTCCATTATAAGCGGAGTTCGATGGGAAGAATATCCTATTGAATGGATTTTTATGGCCACAGTTAAGCTTAAGCACGAGTCGAATTTCATATTTTCTTATGGTGTTGGTGGAAAAAATGAAATTAATACGGTCCAAGGTACTTTCACCAAAGATATGATTGTTGAGGCTTCCATTCAAATTTCTCTGGATTTGTCTGATGAAGAGATCCAGAGTGTTTTAGATAAAATCGAGGAATTGAATCTTAAAGAAGATCCTATCAGGGATAGTGTCTACGTTGTTTCACCATGTGAGTCTTACTCGTTGGATCTTACTTTTTCTTCTTTAAATACTTCAATGGAGTGGGATTGTGAAAATATGTCTGAAGATCGCATGGAGTTTGTAAATTTCATGATGAAGCTAATCGACTCACAAGAGGAAATCAAGGCTTTGCCTGAACCTCAGGCGGGATATAGTTAAAATTATTTAATTTATGCCCCAAATCTCTTCTCACGAACAAGAATTACGCAAAAAGTTTGGGCTGTCTTCGGCGCCAAAAGATGAGCCGCGGGAGAGGTTCCAAAAACTTGGGGCGTTTTGGCCAATGTGGAATTTGCATCAAAGAAAATGTGATAAGACCGGTAAAGATATAATTTCCGTTTTTAGGCCGGACTGCCCTTATCCGGTTTGGCACAGGGATGAGTGGTTTGCACACGCCGCTCCGCCCGCTGCTGAATTTGATTTTGGGAGGCCATTTTTTGAGCAGGCGTGGGAGCTTTTCAAACGCTCGCCGATTCCACATATTTTTCAAAGTCACAATCAAAATTGCGAGTACACGGACGACTGGTATTACAGCAAAAATTGTTATCTTTGCCACTCGGGTCAGAACAATGACGACTGCCGATATTGCTATGGCAGTGACAGCATAAAAAATCTTTTTTACAGTGTATTTTCATTTAATTCGGAGCTTTGCGCGGACTTGGTAAATTGTACAAATTGCTTTAACAGTCTTTATCTTGTTGGCTGCAAAAATGTGCATGACAGCGCGTTTTTGTATGATTGCAGAGATACAAGCGACTGTCTTTTTTGCTCGAATTTGCGGAACAAAAAATATTGTTTTGGGAATGAGCAATTCACGCGCGAAGAATTTGAAAATAAAAAGCGCGACTGGGATTTTTCATCCAAGAAAGTTTATGCATATGCCAAAGAATTTTTTGCAAAAATGATGCTAGAGAGTGCTTGGCATAGAGCGGTACAGATTGATAACTCGGAAAATTCAAGTGGCTCTTACATTCGGCATTCCAAAGATTGCGAAAATTGTTACATGCTTTCCTATCATGAAAATTGCGCCAATGTGTCTTTCTCCGGCCCGCATGCGCGCGGGATTTTGGACTCAATTGGGACTGTTGGCGCGGAACTCTCTTACATGTGTTCATTGCCGGTTTATTCTTATGAGACGCGATTTTCTTTTAGCGTTTCACACTGCAGATTTGTGGAATACTCGGCGTATATGCAAAATTGTCAGTATTGTTTTGCATGCTGTGGGCTCGTGAATGAAAAATATTGTGTGCTAAATAAACGGTACAGCGAGGCGGAATATCACGCTTTGGTTTTGCGTATAAAAGAGCACATGGAAAAGACAGGGGAGGCTGGCGACTTTTTCCCCGGTTATTTTGCCCCGAACCCTTACAAAGAAAGCTATTCAGGCTTTCATTATCCGCTTACGGATCCGGAAAAAGTCGGTTTTAGGGATGCTCCTTCACTTGAAAAACCCAGCATAAAAACTGCGGAAATTTCTGAGATTCCGGACTCATGGAACGGACTTAAAGTCGAAAAAATTGAGTGGCTTACAAAGCAAATTTTTTGGGACAGCGTATATGAGCGGCCGTTTAGAATTCAGACTGCGGATATTGATTTTATGAGGAGGGTTGGCGCGCCACTTCCGGACACTTATTATGTGCATCGCATGCAAGAAAATTTCAAATGGATGCCTGGAATTGGTTCTCTGCGTGAAAGTATTTGTGCCAAGTCTGGAGTGTCAATAAAAACAAATTGGCCGAAAGAATACGATGGAAGAATTTTGTGTGAGGAAGAGTATTTGAAGATGGTGAGGTGAGTTTTTTGTAAGAAACTTGTAAGGAATTGGATTTTTCTTTAGAATTGCATAGTACTTTATTAATCTTTTAAAAATGCATTACATACGTAGAATTGTTCCATGGATGATTCTTAATATCTTTTTTGTTGCAGGGTCACAATTTTATTTGTTGAACTTGATTGACGGCTTCCGTATAAAAGATACGGGTCTTTATTTTTTATCAGTAGGTCCGCAATTTTTGATTTTTGTTTTTTTCGCTTATTTCTCTTGCAAAAAAGGTTTGTCTTTTTTGTCTGTTTTGCGTGATACATTTGTCATTGCTTTGATTTCTCTTTTTGCAGCTGTGGCAATTTTCTATCTTCTTAATCAAGAGCCCCAATTTCTTGCCTTCGTTTTTTCAGGACAAGTTTTTTTTGTCGACTTTGTTTCTATGCTTTTAGGCTTTTCTTTGCATAGGGCCAATTTGCGTTTGCAGAGCGAGTCTGAATTGGAATATGCCAGCGTCAAAATAGTTTCATTGCATGCTTTTAGAGTGACTTTTTTCTTGTCTTTCTTTGTGTTTTTAGTCGACATTTTCACTTTTGCGCTTAAAGTTGGTAAGCTCGATGATTTTTTAGAATTGGCCTTTGTCCTATTTAATCCTTTGCCTGTGGGAATGGCAGATTTTGCCTTGGACATTGTTGTATGTTTTCCATTAACGATAGTTTATCTTTTTGTTTATATATTTCTTGTTATTTTTTTGGTGAGGAGGGCTAAAGTAGCGGTTCGGAATGGGCGCAGAGTAATTTTCCATTATTTGGGAATTTTTGCGCTTACAGCTTTGTATCTTTTACAATCGTTCGTGTTTTTAATTGCCATTAATATGGGTGGAGATTAGTTGCTTTCAAATAACTGATTTGGAAAGGTGTACAAAAATAATCCATTGGTATGACAAACATCATTGAAGTTAAAAACTTAAGCAAACGATTCGGAGAATTTACAGCGGTAAATGATATTTCTTTTACAGTGGGGAAGGGCGAGATTTTTGCTTTTTTGGGGCCGAATGGGGCGGGTAAGTCGACAACAATTAAGATGCTTACTACAATGCTCAGACCAACTCACGGCGAGATCATTTTGAATGGGTATGACCCTGCAAAAGAACCTGATGAAGTTCGAAGGTCTTTTGGGATTGTGTTTCAAGATCCGAGTTTGGATGATGAGCTGACCGCTTTTGAAAATATGGAATTTCATGGTGTGCTTTATGGAGTCCCACGCAAAATCAGGAGGCAGAGAATTGAAGAACTTTTGAAGTTTGTGGAGCTGCTTGACCGCGGGGACAGTCTTGTGAAAAATTTTTCCGGAGGGATGAAAAGACGGCTTGAAATTGCGCGCGGATTACTGCATCATCCTAAAATTTTGTTTCTTGATGAGCCAACGATTGGGCTTGATCCGCAGACCAGAAATCACCTGTGGAATTATTTGAAAGAGCTGAATAAGAGCGAGGGAATCACGGTGTTTTTCACCACGCATTACATGGAAGAGGCGGAAAAAATTGCGAGCAAAATTGCAATTGTGGACCATGGGAAATTAGTTGCAGTCGACTCCGCTCTTGGCCTAAAAAAGAGCACGGGTACGGAAACACTTGAAGAGGCGTTTTTGAAATATACCGGCTCAACTATCCGTGAAGACGAGGCAGCTCCTCTCGATCATATGCGTATGATGAGGCGGTTTCATACCGGCAGAAAATAAAATGGAAAATAACCTTAAAAAATCATGAAAACAATTTATATTTTGTGGCTCAGGCAAATAAAAAGATACTTGCGCTCAAAATCCAGAATGATTGGATCTCTGGCGCAGCCGCTGCTTTTTTTGGTGGCCTTGGGATACGGTTTCGGTCCAATTTTTCAAAAGGCGGGTGAGGGCGACTATGTGCAGTTTCTGGTCCCCGGAATAATTGGCATGAGCATAATTTTCACGGCAATTTTTTCCGGAATTGAAATAATTTGGGACAGACAATTTGGTTTTTTAAAAGAAACTCTTGTGGCTCCCGTTTCACGCGTGAATATTATGCTAGGGAGGACTATTGGAGGCGCTACCGTGGCTGTTTCACAGGGAATTATTGTGTTTTTGATTTCCTTGCTTGTAGGTTTTCACCCTGTAAATTGGCTGCTTGTTCCTGTGGCATTTTTGGTGATGCTACTCACAGCGTTGCTTTTCACCGCACTTGGAACAATGATTGCTTGTATCCTTGATGATATGCAAGGATTTCAACTCATTATGAATTTTCTAATTATGCCGCTGTTTTTTCTTTCCGGCGCGCTTTTTCCATTAAGCGGTCTTCCGAGTGCAATGTCAATTGTAGCCAGATTCGACCCGCTTTCTTACGGAATTGATGCCTTCCGAGTTTTGTTCACAGGAACTGCACATTTTGGCCTTGCTGTTGATATCTCCGTGCTCTTTGCCGTCACCGCAATTTTTATTGCTCTGGGGAGCTGGTTGTTTTCAAGGATCGAAATTTAAGCCAGAGTCCCCTTAGCTTAAGTCCAAATTTCATTAATTCTATCCAATCCAGACTTTTACAGACTGCATTTATGGCGTTGCCTGCCCAAGTAGGTGCAAGGTTTCCGTAGCACAGTCTGTCATACGGGAAATCAGGTCCATAGCTTTTTTGTTTTTTATGGAAATCCATGTTGGAATTCCACCACCGTGCCATCTTTTCAACTTTTTCGGCTGTTAAGTTAGTTCCTTCACCCTCAGCTTGTTTTTTCTCTTTCCACATGAATTCCGCTATGGATTTTCCGTTGAGTTGTATGAATACTCCAAGGAGGAATTTTTGCAATTTTTTTGAAATCCTTGGTAATTGAGTTATGAAAAGCCATGAAATAAGTGGGGCGCTTATATAGTCGGTTTCAATTTCTCCTGTGGCCCATGCCGCAATAAGTTCTGCTATATTTCCTTGGCTATCCGGTTCTTGCGGTCTAACCGCAAACCATTCAAGAGGTATGCCGGTTTCTCCATAATATTGTCCAAGCATTCCTGTATTAAATGCTCCCGGTTCAATTTCCGTGATATTGATTCTAAGGGGTGGATTTGCACTTTCGAGTTCATCTTTTAGATCTTTGAGAGCTTTAAGTCCTGCTCTTTTTGCTTCACAGTATTTTCTCATCACCCCTTCGAGTGGAGCCCCCGGATCTTTTGGATCTTTATGCGCTGAGAGACTGCTAATGTAGCCGATTCGTGCGCCATTTTTAAGGATATTCCTTCCATGCAAGGCTCTTGTAAGTTCTGCTGCAGACATGGAAAGTTTATGCATGTCTCTATCTTCAAGTGGAGCATCTCCTATCTCGGTATCAAGTTCCAGTTCCCCTGCACCGTACAGAACGGTTTCAACTTGTGCTTGTGTTCTTGCGCAAATTCGTGCAATTTCGTTTGTTGCATGTTCAATGCCTCCATTGGTAAGATCAGCTACAATATGTTCAAAATTCTGTGGTAAGGCAGCTTTCTCCTCCTCTGTTGGTTTGTGTTTGGAAACGCAGACAATGGTTGTTTCCTTACCTGCCCTTGCAGCAATATCATCCATTACTGCTCTGCAAATTCCAACTTTGCCCGTCACAACAATCACACGTCTCTGTTCGGTTGATGCTTCTGGAGTTGTCAAAGCCGGTGCTTGTGCTTCCGCCATACGTTTTTGCTTAAAATAAGCCTGAATTGTACAGGTAAAATCATTTTTGTCAAATGCAGCTTTTTTACCAAGCTCATTTAGATATGTTTTTTGGAAGTATTTTGTGTGGTAGTATGACGTAGTTTTATGCTTTTATATGGTTTCTTACCTCTTACTTGTTGCATCAAATCTTGTGCCCCTTGCAGGGGTTTTATATTTCGACTGGAGCGTATCGTTTTTGTTGCTTCTTTATTGGTGTGAGACAGGGATTATGGGTTTTTATAATATTTTTAAAATTGCAAAGGCAAATTCAGAGGCAAAGATCTCGGAAGCGTCCGTGCAAATGTGGGGAAAAATGCCTTCTTTAAAAGGGAAACTTATAATGTTTTTCATGTTTCATTTTGGAGTTTTTATGTTTGCGCATCTTATTTTTATTCTGATTTTTGTGGTTTCAAGAGATGAAATGTTCTCACTTGCAATTAATGACAACCAAACAATTCGGATGTTTTTTTACAGTTTGCTCGGTTTGTTTCTCAGTCATGGTTACTCGTTCAAAGCAAATTTTATAGATGGGGGAGAGTGGAAACGGATAAATCCTTTGCCTCAAATGGTCAGTATTTATTCCAGAGTTATTTTGATGCATTTGATTTTATTTGTTTCAGCAGCTTGTTTTATTCTGCTGCACATTTCAGGGAATAAAATTAACATTGCAATTATGGTGGTCATTAAAATTCTCCTCGATTTGGTGGCGCATTATAAGTCGCACAAAAAGCTAAAATTGCAAAAATTGGCTTAGCCCTTTACAAGAGTGACTATTTAGCGTAAAGTGTGCTCAGTAAGTTTTTCCAGTAGATTCTCTCTTGTAGGAGGTTAGCGGTTGCGCGCCAATAAACTCTAGAAGGTGTAAGTCGAAGGATGACTTATGCCTTATATTTTATTCTTTTAAACAGTTTATATGGCGAAGAAATTATATGTAGGAAGTCTTTCCTACAGCACAACAGAAGATGGACTTCGTACCGCATTCGGAGAATGTGGTGTGGTAGTATCCGCTTCCATTATCATTGACCGCATGTCCGGACGCTCAAAAGGCTTCGGATTTGTGGAAATGTCTACTGACGAAGAGGCGCAAGCTGCTATTGCCAAGTGGAATGGTCAGGATCTCGACGGTAGGAAGCTCGTTGTTAACGAAGCTCGTCCTATGGAAGAGCGTCCTCCAAGAACAGGAGGTTTCAATCGTGGTGGTAGCCGTGGAGGATTCCGCGGTGGCAATCGTGATGACGATAACGGCGGATCACGCTGGTAAGTCTTACCTCGCAAAAGGTCAAACCTTAAAATTAAAACAGCACTCACGCGCAAGGGGTGCTGTTTTTTAGTGCGGTTTTAAGCAGGGCGTTTTTTTATTGCTTCCCAAATTGCGGGGAGAACTGAAACAAAAATTATAGCGAGTGTGATTGCGGTTAAATTGTTTTTTACAAAGGTAAAATTTCCAAAAAAGTAACCTGCAAAGGTGAAAATTGCCACCCATAGCGTGCCACCAATAACATTGTATGCAAGGAAGATTCTGTAATTCATTTTGCCAACGCCGGCTACAAATGGGATTATTGTTCTTACAATGGGGATGAAACGGGCCAGAATGATTGCTTTTTTGCCATAATGTTCATAGAAAAGTTCGGTTTTTCTAAGGTGCTCCGGGTTGATAAATTTTTTGAAGACTTTTTCTCCGCTGTAGCGGCCAAGCCAGTAGTTTAATGTGTCTCCACCAATTGCGGCAATTGCCAATAAAATAAAAATTACGTATGGGTTAAGTGATCCCACAGCAGCCATTGTCCCTGCAACAAATATTAATGTGTCTCCCGGCAAAAACGGTATCATTACAAGTCCGGTTTCAATGAAGATTACCAAAAATAGTATTGGGTATACAAATATGCCGTACTGCTCTATTAAAACTATGAGTTGTTCGTCCAAGTGGAGGGCAAAATTTAGTAAAGTTTGGAGCATTGATTCATGATTGCGTTAATCTTTCTTGTGCATTATAATCCGCTTACTTTAATATATTCCATATGAAATTCTCCAAAGCAATTTTGCCGGTTTGTTTTTTATTGTTGGCAGTGGTTTTGACCTCATGCTTAAAGTCGAATGTTTATAAATTCGACAACACAATTGATCCTCAAGGGAAGTATTCTTTCACTTATGATGACGCTGTTTGGCAAAGAAATGCAGAAAATCCAATCACGTTGGAGCTTAAAAGTGATACAAGTTGTGTAATTATTCCGGCGGCGGGTGGGAAAGGTTTTGAAGGACCTGAATATGATATGGTCCGTAATGGCACTACCAGTTTAATTTACAATAAAGGGAAACTTGAAAGGCTTTTTGTTGATGTAGGTACCGATGGGGATGGACTTATAGTCGATTTATTGGTCTCTCAAGATGCTCCAGAGGCGTGTACGGGCGCTTTTGCGGTTTTTATGAGTGGTGCTTATCCTACAATATCAGTACAAGATATGCCTTATGACGAGCCTAAATCTGAAGAGATGACAGAATTTACAGATGATGTATATGGATTAAGTTTTGAGTATCCATCTAAGTGGATTTTTGACAATAGAGGAGTTAACGATAATGGTGTTACGGAAATTGGTATAAAAAATGTTGAAGTGCCGGATGGATCTTCTTGCACGGAAGATGTGAGTACCGTTGGGATTTTCTTGGGTATGAAGAAAGATGCGGGGATGCCCCTTTTGGATTTCATAACTTCTTCTGAGAGGTATCAAGAAAATGGCGAAGGTATAGGTATTTTCAGTGGAGAAATAACACCGGATTCTTTTGGTGGCGGAGTTAAGGATGTTTATAAAGTCGCAGGATCTGGATTCGAATCGTACTGCCCAAATTATGCATATTTATTTGAGCTTTCAGATACCACTTACGGAGAAATTGTAGTTTCATTGCCGGATAGAGAAACCGATTCTCAAAAAGGGCTCCAGAAGATTTTAGACTCAATGAAGTTCTAAGATTTTGCGATTTTTCAGAAGTACGACTAATCCGAATAAGTTGTGGACTAAAAGTATAAGTCCAAGACTTGCTATGATGATTCCGGCTATCATGAAGGTGTGCAAGGTGTAATGCGTGAGAAATTTTATGCACCAAATTAATGGGGAAGCGCTTGGATCGTGCTTAAGCGCTTTCCAAAAGAAGCCAATTGTTCGCTTGCAAATTTGAGGAGTAGTTCCGTCATGTGGATTTAGTCGATTGGTTTTTTAGTCGACTTTCATTATAGTATATACATGAAAATACTCATTTTTGGCAAAGGATACATTGCAGGGAAGTTCCTTAAGTTTTTTGAGGGGGAGGCCGGGAAAGAAGCCACTTCTTCAGATGTAGTGGCGGAAATTTCTAACGTTCGGATTGAAGATTATTCAGTGGTGTGTGCTGAACTTTTGGCTAAAAAACCTGACGTTGTTTTAAATTGTGCGGGGAAAACCGGTAAGCCGAATGTGGATTGGTGCGAGGATCATAAAATGGAAACGGTTTTCTCAAATACTGTGGCGCCTATGATTTTGGCGCGTGCGTGTGAAGAGGCGGGTGTATATATGGTGCACACGGGAAGTGGTTGCGTTTATACGGGTGACAAGGATGGGCGAGGTTATGCGGAGTGCGATGAGCCTAATTTTGCAGGGAGTTTTTATTCCAAGACCAAGGCTTGGAGCGAAGCCATGCTTAGCGAATTTCCGGTCTTGCAACTTCGCTTGAGGATGCCGCTCGACGGGGAACCCGGAGAGCGGAATTTTCTTACAAAAATTACAAAGTATAAAAAGGTGATTTCGGTGCCAAATTCATTAAGTGTGATTGACGACTTTGTCCGTGCCGCTTTAAAGCTTATAAAAAAACATGCGACTGGAATTTATAATGTTGTAAATCCCGGTTTTATTACCCATAAAGAGATCTTGGATATGTACAAAGAAATAGTCGATCCGTCTTTTACGTATAAACTTTTTTCTCTTGATGAGCTTGCGCAGATTACAAAAGCGGGGAGGTCCAATTGCGGTCTTTCCACTTCAAAACTTGAAAGTGAAGGGATTTTTTTGAGACCAATTGAGGTTGCGCTTAAGGATACAATGGAAAAATACAAGGAAAATTTGAAAAAAGGTGGCAGCTTGTGATACAGTGTTTGTATGCCACGCCAAGCAGCTAAAAAAGTCGGTCGGAAGAAATTGCCTGATGTTTCCCCTAAGGGAAGAGATTTGGTGCTTCATGATTTTGCCAGATACTTTTTTGTTTTAGTGGTGGTTGTGGTTATGGGTATGTTTTTTTGGATTATTTCACCATTCTTTAATATTTTGGTGTATTCAGGGTTGATTGCTGTAATTTTTTATCCGGTTCACAAGTGGTTTTTGAGCCGTTTGGGTGGGCATTTTGGGTATAGTGCTTTTTTTAGTACGGTTCTTGTTGTTTTGGTAGTTATAACTCCTCTAATTCTTTTCACCATATTCTTGGTGCAGCAAGCATTGGATGCTTATGCTCTTGCAACTAGAGAGTGGACTTATGACTTAACGGCTTTGAAATGGGATGGCTTGCAAAATTTGCCGATTATAGGAGATACCATTTTTAATATTTCAGATAGGTTTGGTCTTGCCGACATGTTTTCTAATGTACGTATAGATTTGGTGCAAACTGTGCGGGATATCAGTGAGGGCCTTACCAATTTTCTGGTTTCTCAAAGTACCAATATAGTTAAGAGCGTGAGTGACGTAATTCTTAAGGTATTTATTTTGGTTCTTACCACTTTCTTTTTCTTTAAGGATGGTAAATTTCTTGTTGATTTTTTAAAAACCATTAGCCCACTTCCTAATCATTATGAAACTGATATAGGAAATAAACTTAGAAATACCACTTATGCAATAGTGGTTGGGAATTTTGGTACCTCGCTTGTGCAAGGAATCCTTGCATGTATAGGTTTTCTTATAGCAGGTGTGCATAATGCTGTGTTTTGGGCTACCCTTTTAGCTTTTGCAGCCCTTATTCCTTATATTGGGTCGGCATTTATTTGGATCCCAATCTCTGCGGCTTTATTTTTGCAAGGGGATTTGTTCCAAGCCGGTTTTGTGGCTGTCTGGGGAATTGTGATAGTTTCTACAGTCGACAACATTATAAGACCTTGGTTTATAGGAAGTGGTAGTGACATGCATCCGCTTGCTACATTTTTAGTCGTGCTGGGTGCAATTTTTGTGTTTGGGATCAAAGGAATTATTTTTGGCCCGCTTATTTTGAGTTTAACTGTAACAATCCTTCACATTTACAGATTGGAGTATCAGGATATGCTCAAAGATTGAGAGTTTGCGACTTTTTGTTGTTTCTACCCCTGGTGTTTCAGGGCAAGTTCCATGAGGGTTCTTAGTGTTGCGGCGGTTGATCCGTAGGCGGTTGACTCATTCGGATTGTCCGCCCAAGCGGTGCCGGCAGTGTCTATGTGTGCCCAAGGAGTTTTTTCTACAAAATGTTTTAGAAATGCGCCGCCCATTATAGTGCCGGCCTTTACTGTGTCCGTTGCATTTTTTAAGTCGGTATAAACGCCTTTTGCGGCTTTGATGAAATCTTTATCTAGCGGAAGAGCCCAAAATCTTTCATGTGCGGCGCGGGAAGAATCTAAGATCTCATCAGTGAATTTCTGATCGGCTCCTATGAGGCCTGTGATTCTATATCCAAGCGCATAAATTACGGAGCCGGTTAGTGTTGCAATGTCCACCATTCTCTCCGGTTTGTAATTTTTCTCAGTGTAAGAGAGAGCATCGGCGAGTACAAGTCTGCCTTCTGCGTCAGTATTTATTATTTCTATGGTTTTTCCGTTGTAAGCCTTAATCACGTCTCCGGAATGTGTTGAAGTCCCGGAAAGTGAGTTTTCCGCGCAGGCAATTACGCCCAAAAAATTTCCCGGAACCTTTAATTCCGCTAAGGTTTTCATGAGACCAATCACAAGTCCGGCTCCGGTCATGTCGAATTTCATAGTCTCAATGTGGCCGTGCGGTTTTAAGTTCATGCCCCCGCTATCAAAAGTTACTCCCTTTCCAATGAACGCAATTTGAGGAGTTTTTTTAGAGGTTTTGTACTTATATTCCATGATTGCCATATGTGCTCCAACGGGTGCGCCTTGGCCAACCGCAACAATTGCGCCGCAACCCAGTTTTTTGAGTTTTTTGTCATCTAAAATTGTGATGCGCATGCCATATTTTTTTGCTACGCGTGCCGCTTCATCCGTGAGGTCACGCGGATTTAATTCGTTGGCTGATGTGTTGACCAAATTGCGTGAAAGAGTTGAGCCTTCGCGGAATGCGGAAAGTTTTTTAAGGAAGTCTTTTTTTGAGTCGACTTTGTTTTTTGATTCTCCTGTGATGAAAATCACCTCTTCAATTTGCGACTTTTTTGGATCCTTTTTGTAAGCTGTGAATTCATATTCGCCAAGCACAAAACCGTATGCCACTTGTTCAAAATTTTCTTCGTCAATAATTATTGCTATGCTTTTTGCTTTTGCGCTTGCAGCTTTTTTTGCCATGCCAGCACCAAGGAATTCATTATTGTCCGGATCTTCCATTTCTTTTTTGCCTCTGCCAACAAGTACGAATTTTTTGCATGCGGTTTTCTCAGGAAAAAGCTCAAGACTTTCTTTTTCGCCGCCTTCAAAGTCGCCTAATTTTATTCTGTTAAGAGCTGCGGTGGAAAGTTTTTTGCCGAGCAATTTCTGAAGCGCGGGTGAAAGTTTTTCTTCGTTATAAAGTGGAAGGAAAAGTATGTCCGTTTTTGGGACAATTGCGGAAAAAGAAAATTTCATTTTGAAGGTTTTTATTGATTAATATTGGCGACTTTTTTACTGAGCGGAGAATACAATGTATTGGATTTTGTGTAAAGTCGTAGGTACAATTTGCGTATGATTTATTTATTTTCAGCATTTTTTTGCGGACTTGCGGTGATGGCCACTGAAATGAGTGCCAGCAGACTTATGGCCCCTTATTTTGGGAGTTCACTTTACGTTTGGACAAACGTGATAGGCGTGATTATGGCTGCACTTTCCGCCGGATATTATTTTGGTGGGAAAATTTCAGATAAAAGGCCGGAGCGGAAACTTTATTTCATGTTGATTGCTCTAGTTGGTTTATGGACTTCGGCAATTCCGTTTGCCGCGCATTTTTTACTTCCGTTTTTTGCCGGTGGGTTTTCAAATTTGGCACTTTCAATGCGAGTGGGGTCATTTTTTTCCGTTGTAATTTTATTTACTTTGCCAATGTTCTTTTTGGGAGTAATAGTGCCTTTCACAGTGAAACTTTATGTAAAAAATCTTAAAACTTTGGGGGCTGTTTCAGGTTATATTTCCATGATTTCCACTTTTGGAAGTTTGGTGGGGACTTTTTTGCCGGCGTTTGTTTTCTTGCCCATTTTTGGGACAATGAAGACTTTTATTTTGATTGGAACGGTTTTGCTTTTGCTTGCGGCAATTGGGCTTAGGAAAATTCTTGTTTTGATTTTGGTTTTTGTGAGCGGTGTCACTTTTTTTATTGCGCCTACGGTTTTTGCGTCTGCGCAGATGATTGCCGGTGAAGAGTCGCCATATGGATTTGTATTTGTGACTGAGGATGCAAGCGGTGTGCGGCGGCTCCACATTGATAATTCCGTTGGGACCCAGTCGATTTATGATCCCGCAAATCCCATTCCGGACGAGCGATATTATTATGGTTATTTTGGCGTTTTGCCGGCAATAAATAACGCGAAAAATGTGCTGATTTTGGGGCATGGGGCAGGGACTTTCACGCGGATTTTTAAGGAGTATTATCCGGCGTTGGCAATCACGGGCGTGGAGATTGATCCCGTGGTTACCGAGATGGCTGAGGAGTATATGGGGCTTAAGGCAACCGATGCAAAAGTTGTCCACACAGACGCACGCAGTTTTCTGGAAAGAACGCGTGAAAAGTACGATTTGATTTTAGTCGACGCATATCATTTGGCCGAGTTACCTCCGTATTTGGCCACAGCGGAATTTTTTGTATTGTGCAAAGAGCATTTGAATGTGGGCGGAATTCTTGCGCTCAATGTGGCCGCAATGGATGGGCCGTTTTTAAGTGCCGTTGAAAATTCCGTGGCGGCTAGCGGACGCGTGTTTGCCCTGCAAATTCCCGGAAGTTTTAATGTTATGGTTGTTGCGGGAGAGGGTGAGGGTGAGGGCGACTTTTTTGTTGACGACTTTTTAAGTAAAGTGCCGAGCGCACTTTTGGAGCGGGCAAATACTGCTATGGAAAATAGTAGGGCGGTTTTTTATGACAGTGGTGCGGAAATTTTTACTGATGACAAACTCTCCAGAGTGGAAATTTTGGATGAAGAAATGTTTTTTGAGTTGTTGGAAAGGTTTTAAGTCGGCTATACTTTTTTTGTTTAATTTTTGATCCAAATTTTATGATGCATACCGTAAAAAGTTTTCCGGCTTTGGAGGGGCTTACGGGTTTTTCACAAGGACAAATTGCGGCTCATTTGAAGCTTTACGAAGGGTATGTAAAAAAGATTAATGAGATTGAAGAAAAGCTTCTTACGGTTGACCGTGGACTCAGCAATTATTCTTTTGGCGAGTATAGCGAACTTAAGAGGCGTGAGGCTGTGGCTTTGAATGGAGCATATTTGCATGAGATGTATTTTGAGAGTTTGGGTGCGGGCGAGCTTACAACTGGGCTTGCGGACGGCGCTTTGAAACAGGCGCTTATTGATTCTTTTGGAAGTTTGGAAGATTGGGAAAAAGATTTGCGAGCGGCGGCAGGTTCAACTCCGGGGTGGGTGCTTCTGACTTTCAGTAAAATAGATGGAAAATTGCACCATTATATTATGTTTGAGCACCACATTGGTTTGCCCGTTCATCAGGTTCCAATTATGGCACTTGATGTTTGGGAACACGCATTTATGATCGACTTTGGGATTAGTAAGCCGGATTATGTGAGTGCATTTTTGAAAAACCTTAATTGGGGGGTTGTGGAGGAGAGGTTTGCGGGAGCTTTGGCTTAATTGATTTGCCAGGTGGTTTTTGGGCTTAAGCTTCCTTTGATGGAAAATCCAGCCGCTTTTTTGTGGCCGCCGCCGCCAAAGAGTTGGGCTATTTCAGAGAGGTCGATTTGTTCGTCTTGGGTGCGGAGAGATCCTTTGATAAGTCCGCTTGGGTCTTCGGTGAGAAGGAGGGAAAACTTTGTTTGTGGGACGTGGTTCAGGTAATTAATTAGTCCGGAGGCGTCTTCTTGGGAGGCACCGAGTTCGTAAAAATCTTCTTTGGTGAGGATACTTATTACGGCGTTTTTGGAATTGATTGACGCGCGCGAAAGCGCGCGGCCATAAAGCCTGAGCTTGTTAATGGGGGAGGTGTGAAATTGCTCTTTGGTGCATTTTTCAAGGTCGGCACCGAGGGCTTTCAGGCGGGCGGCCACGCGCAGCGTGGCCGCCGTGGTATTACTGTGCATAAAAGATCCGGTGTCATAATAAATTCCATGAAGCATGGCTGTTGCCATTTCAGGGCTTATGTCCCATCCGTAATATGTGAACATCAAAAACAAAATGAAGCATGTTGACGGAGTCTCGCTCATCACTAAATTCACTCGTCCAAAATGATCGTTTGAAGGATGGTGGTCTATGTTTATTAAATTTGTGGCGTGTCTATCAAGTAGTACCGGTTTTTTGTCCGTGAAACCTGTTAATTTATAGCCTCCGCAGTCCACTGTGATGATCAAATCGTAAGAACTCGGTTCAAAGTCGCTCAAAAAAGTGTCCGACTTTTTCAAAAAAAGACAATTTTGCGGAACCGGATTTATACAAGCGGACTCCACGGTTTTTCCAAGATTTTCAAGCGCTTCGCGGAGTGCCAAGTTTGCTCCAATGGTGTCCGCATCGGGCGACTTATGAGAAATTATAAGAATTTTTTGCACGTGCAAAATTGCGGTTTTTATTTCATCAAACACAGCAAGGTTTTTTGCGCCGTCATTTGTGGCAGTAGTGGCGGCAGTACTCATTTTTTTCTTCCGCTTACAAATTCAAATGCCTTGAATGCCGCTTTGCAGCCTTCGGTTGCGCTTACAATGGCTTGTTTCCACTCGGTATTTGTGGTGTCTCCTGCGGCATAAAATCCTTCTATGTTTGTCTCGCTCATGCCGTTGATTATAAGCTCCCCCTTATCATTTTTCTCCACTTTGAGCTCATCTAGAAAACCGGTTTCAGGAACTCGTCCCACTTCCACAAATACACCGTCTATTGGCATTTCTGTGCCGTCATCAAGCTTTACGCCGCGCACCAAAGTATCACCAAAAATTTCCGTCAAATTCGTTTTCAATTTTGTGGAAATATTTGCTGTGGCCTCCATACGTTTCAGATTGATTGGCTCGGCTTTTGCCAACTTTTCACCACGGTAAATTAGTGTAACATGAGCCGCATGTTCCGCCAAAATTAACGACTCCTTGACCGCGCTGTCGCCACCGCCCACAATGATTACATTTTTGCCTTTGAAGAAACGACCGTCGCAAGTTGCGCAGTAAGAGACTCCGCGGGAAGCAAATTCCGCTTCACCCGGGATTCCAAGTTTTCTGTACTTGGTGCCGGTTGCCAAGAGGACGGTTTTTGATGTGAAAGTTTCTGCGTTTGCATCTAAACCTGCGGTAATGTGAAACAAGTCGCCATTCTCGGGGCTGTCTTTCCAAATTTTTGTAATTCTTATGCCGACTTTCATTGGCACATCATTTGCTTTTGCATGTTCAATAAATTTATTTGCAAGTTCTTGCCCGGAAATCGACGGAAATCCCGGATAGTTTTCAACCAAGTGCGTTGACGTGATGGTCCCTCCAAGCGATTCAGTTAAGAGGAGTACATTTAAATTAAATCTTTTTGCGTAGACGGATGCGGCGAGTCCCGCGCATCCTCCTCCTATAATGATGAGATCGTATGTCATGAAATTCAGGTTAAATTTTTGCCGTTAAGCGGCGGCTTCCGTTAAGAATGAGTCAGTATTATTTGCGCTGTCCATTTGAAGGTGTGTAAATTCACGCTCGATTATTTTTGATGCGAGTTCGCGGCGGATATTTGGTGAATTTCTCAAAATTGCCACGTTTGAATCTGAAAGATGCATTTTCCCGCGGCCAAGTTTTGTGATTGCCGCAATCATCACTTTCATAAGTTCTTGCATGGAAAGTTTTTCTATCATTTTTAGCGGATCATCTGCATCATAACCATCTTCATCTTCAATCATGACATGCTCCGAGTATTTTGCAAAAGATAGTTTTTCGTAAACTTTTGTGTTCCCGTGTTCAAGTTCGGTTTTTTTGATTTTTTGAAGGTCACGTACTTCTCCACCGCTAGTGACAACATATCCAAGATCATAACCTTCATTTGCAGCTTCAATATATCTCCATTTTGCACGTTCGCGCTCTGTTGTGACATCATTTTCAGTTTTTACATTTCTATCCAAGCGCACCCAATATTTGAGGTCATCCAAATAGCGTTCTTTTTGTGTCATTTCATGATCTTTGGCGTATTTTTGTGTTCCAAAAATGCGTTTATAAGTTTTTTCTTGGATTTCCGTAGTGGCCAAGTCGCCCTCTTGAGTCATTTCTTTCATGAGATCGTCCATCACTTTTTCGCCCTTATCCGAATCCAGTTTATCTTCAACATTTTGAAGTTCATCCTTGTCCAAGTGATCCACTGTGCCCATGTCAAAAGGCTCTTTTTGCTCACGAGCCAATCTTTCTTTGGCATCCATCACCATTTTCTCCCTGTCGAAAGCATTTGCAGAAAGGAATGCCGTATCGTCTCTCAGGTAAGTTGGCAGAGCAAAATATTCACGAACGGTTTTGTCACGATCTTTAATTTCTTGTTTTAGGACGACTAATTTTGCTTGCTGAGTTTCAAAGTTTGCCAAGCGGAATTTGCGTATTTCAAGGACGGTTTCAAAAGGCTGGAAAAGGTCTACGTGATATGTCCGTGCCACCGTAATCATTCCTATAAATTCGGCAACATGTATGTTTTTTTCACGCACATGTTTCTCAAGTTCGGGAAGGTAGCTTTCCAGTTCATGGCGGCGCATTTTTTGTGTTTGTGCCATGAATTTTTTGCGCTCTTCAGGGAGGGCGTGCTCCAAAATTGAATCGCGTTTTTCACAAAGTTTTTTCCTTTCGGCAATCAGTTTTGGAAGCTTTTTGCGTGCAGTTTTCATTTCATTAAAGCTCTTCAAGTCTTCAAACCATTCCATGAATTCGGCGGCTGTTTCCGGCATATCTCCCCATTTTGTCTCCGATTCTTCTCCGCCAAAATATTTTAAGTTTGCCATGAGCATTTTCTTGTAGTCGCCATGAATTAGATTCCACTCTGCGAGTGTTTTTGATTTTAACGCTGCGGTATCTTTGCTCTTTGTGCTTTTTTGCAGTTTCTTGAATTCCGCTTGTACGGCAGAAGGGGAATTCTCGACTTCTTTTATCTCTTTGAGGATATTATCAAGCAACTGCTCACGGCTTCCCGTGAGTGCCAATGAACCGAGCCTCCTCACAAATTCGTCTTTTATAAGAGAACTTTGTTTCTTCAGCTTGTGCCTGAATTCACGTTTTGGGGCCAGATTCTTCTCGAGCTCGTTTAAGGTTGAAACCATGCTCACGTCTCCGTAGAATGGTAACTTAGAAAACCAGTTTATAAGTCCGTCCATTTCCGTTTTCATGAGCATGGCTTCCGGATCCGCAATCGGTTCAAAGACTCCGCTTTTTTGCATCTGAAGTTCATACCATTTTGTTGCGGCTTTCTTGAATTTTCCTTCAAGTTCATCTATTTCGCGCCCGTCTTTGCATTTGGTAACTTGCTCGATGTATTTTTGCTCGTTTATGCCCGTTTTATCTTGGAATTCTTGGAGGGATTCGGCAAGTTCCTCCTGTTTTTTCTTGTCATCTTCTTTACGCATGTCTCTTTTTTCCTTCCACGTTGTTCCACCTTCTCTTTTTACCCTGCTCAAATCAGATTTGCTGTCGTAGTGATTCCTTAACAGATCTTGCTCGTTTTCAAGAAAATCTGGATTTAAATGTCTATCGTCCTCGAAATGTTTAGAGGTATAAAGACAATGTGGCATTTCCCAAGGGTCGGCAAGAAAATGGCTTATGCAAGAGGGTTTCACGGGGATGAGTTAAGGGATTTTTGTGCATTTAGTTTAGAGCTTGCTCATCAAAATGCAAATTCTTTTTGGCTCTCTCCTTACGTCTCTTGTAGACTTCATAAGAAATCCATGTTGTGAGAGCTAAAGAGCTTAGGATCAAACTCCATGGGGTGCCGCTTCCGCCGGATTTGTTTTGACTTGCGTTTGCGCTTACAAGCTCTCCGGACATAATCTCATAGATGCCATTTTTCATTGCGGCTTGTACTAAGATTGTGTTGCCAACGCTGTAAAGCAAATTATCAGTTTGAGCGGAGGCGGTTTTAAATGTCCAGTTGCTGATTCCATCAAAAAGTGTGAGGAGTTGTCCGTCAAAATCAGCCACTTCGCCTTTAATTTGTTTCCAGATGGGGTTTGTTTCCCCCGGAGTTGGAATTGTCCATTTCCAGATTGAGAATATTTGATTCCCCAAGCCGTTCAAACTAGCTTGCTCGCTTGCCGTATCTTCCACCGTTATTTCCGAGTAAGACTCTCCTTCAACGGATTCGTCATAGGAAACTTCACTCATAATTTCGCCGGTGTAATCTGAGAGTTCTACGGTTTCCGACGTATTGTTGAGCACAACGCCGCTTTCAGTCCTGTAGAGTACAAGGGTGCCTCCAGGAGCAACAATTGTGCCGCTGGGGATTACATACGGATCCGAGCCCCCCGGACCGTCGTCAAGAATCCAGTTTCCAAGGTCAACAGGGACAGTGCCTCCATTCGTAAGTTCAATCCACTCTTCTTTTTGGTCGGGTCCTTCAGGGTTGGGGAACACTTCACTAATGTCTACATTCTCGGAGAGATCACCATTATTGGCAGGGTCTACAGTATCCCCAGGTGAATCTTCGCCTGTAGAGTTTGCGGTCTCTTCTTGGGGTGCTGCTTGTGGGGCTGTATTTTCTTCTCCCGGAGTTGGAGTTGTGAAGGTGTAAGAGTCGCCAATTTTTACCCACGACTCGCCCTCTTTTGTATCGCTGTAAGTAATGTCCCATAAAATTTCATTGTTTATGCCAAGGAGGCGCACATGATCAGTGTCATTATTTAAGGTGATTTTGCTGTCCACAATGGTGATTAAGAGATAGCTTTCAGGGGCGAGTGTGCCTGTTAATTTATAGGGGGTGCTGCCGCCTTCTTCGTCGTCCAAGTTGAGACCGTCCAAGGTCAGAATTTGATCATGAGGATTGTAAAGTTCAATCCATTCTTCGCTACTGTCCGAGCCCACGGGATTTGGGAGCGCCTCTGAAAAACTTGGCCAGAGAGTTGGGGTGGTGGCGGGGGTTTGGGTGCTTGTGGTGGTTGTTGTCTCTGCGGGAGGAGTGGTAGAGGTGTTAGGGGTTTCCGTTGTGGTTGTAGTGGCCGTCGTTTCAATGTCTTCCTTTGTGATTATTTGTCCTTTGGTGGTGGTTTTGTAGGCAAAAGTGTCTACGGTTACTCCGTCCGTTGTTTTCAGTGTGACGGTTTCGTCACTGTTATTTAGTGCAAAAGGGAAGCCACTAAGGCGACTTGTTCCGTTTGCGGCAAGTGAACCGGTAAGCGCCCAAGGTTTGGCCGTGGCGTCCTCCAATGTGTAAAAGTCCAGCAGGACGACTTTTGTGCTTGTGTTTTTGATCTCAATCCATTCGTCTTCGCCGGTGTTTGGATTGGGGTAAATGGCGGAAATTTCAACGGCCGTTGAAATTTCCGCACTGTCCACGCAGATTTGTGCGGCATGTGCTGTGAGTGGCGCAACAAGTGACATGCACATTAAGGAAATTAAAAGTTTTCTCATAGGGTTTGGGGGTTAAAGTGAGGCAAATTTAGAACACCCACCTTACAAAAAAGCTAAATTTTTCCTGAATTTTTTCTTAAAAAAACCTTAAATTTTGCACGCGGCATGTTTCCAGGAGTAATTGTGCAAAAGTGGGGCGAAAAATTACTATTTCCCATGTTCCTAATATGATTCTTGCGGTTTTACCGCCGCCACTTCCTCACCACAATAAGGTCAATTGCATGTGCAATCTTGTGGTGCTCTGCACAAAGCGGAACCAAATAAAGTGGATTGTTTAGGCTTTGCAGACCAAAACGAACCTGATGATGCACTTGCTCGGCCAGTTTGCTGCATCCATGATAGGCGCATTTGTTTCCGTATTCCTCGTGGAGAAGGTTTTGGGTTTCTTTGATGATGTATCTTCCTTCTTCCTCGGGTAGGCGGCTGGCGGCCTCATGTTTTCTTTTTTGAATGTCTTTTGTCCTGAGCTCAAGTGATTCCAATAGTACTTTGCTTACGTCTTTGCCTTGAGCGTGCAGTTCATCGAGCTTTTTTAACAGCTCTTCGGAGAGAGTAAACTCGTGCCCGGGCACGGAGGTCTCAAAAAGGGGTTTTTGCTCCTGAGCTTGTGCGCGCGCACAAGCCTTTTCATCTTTTCTCATGGCTTCAAGTGCTTTTTGCGGAAGGACTTGGAGTAATTTTGCAACCTCTGCATCATTCTCTTTAGTGATTGCCGGGGCACGAGAGAACTTATTGATACTTACCTTGCCTTGAACAAGGAGAGCTTTACAAATCGGTTTGTCTTCCAAGGTTTTTTCTGTGTTTATGACTCTATTCACCTGTTCTCTGGAAACTCCACCAAGGACTGCGGCAAAGTGATAAATGCTCAAAAAGCCTTCTTGCACATAGAGGCGGCGTCTATTTATTTCCGGCAAAAGGCCAATAAATTTATTTCTCCACTCTCTTGCTTCTTTTCCATATCTTCGGCAGAGCGCCAACAAATCTTGGTCTGAAATTGGCAATGGATTGTCCATAGGATTAT
>JBAZYV010000014.1:0-21372 GCA_041659165.1 Candidatus Altimarinota bacterium
AGTTTGCACTCAACAAAATACCAGATCCTTTTTTCTATGTGCTACAAAGTGGCACTTTTCAAACATGAACAAGCCCTCTGTTTAAAACTTTCTTGGGACAGTAGTGAAATTATACAAATTAACTTAACAATACCACTTATTCCAAATCACGCAAGGGCAAAAATCGCGCAAGGGTTAAGTTTTCAATTACACTTGCCTCTGTCTAACCTCTCCACATGCAAAAAAAGTCGCTTTATCTGCTGGTTTTAGTCGCATTAGTCGCAATGTTTAGTGTTTCTGTGTTTATGGGGCCCACGGCTCCTGTGCGCGCAGAAACCATTCCTTTTCCGGATGTGTCTGCCACTAATCCACACTTTAGCGCAATTATGAGTTTGGTGGATCAAGGGATTCTAGAAGGGTATAGCGATGGAACATTTAAACCTGATCAAGAAGTGAATCGCGCTGAGGCGTTAAAAATTATTTTAATGGCAATGAGTGTGAGCATTGGGACGGGAACGGCTACGGGTTTTTCAGATGTGCCGGCAACGGAGTGGTATGCACCCTATGTTGGGACGGCAGCGGCGGCGGGGATTGTTTCAGGGTATAGTGATGGGAGTTTTTTGCCCGGGCAAACTGTAAACCGAGCGGAGGCGGTAAAAATGCTGACGCTTGCGGGAGGGAGTGAGATTGGGAGTGCGGAGAGTTCATTTTCTGATGTCTCAGTGGACAGTTGGTATGCGGCTTATGCGTCTTATGCAAAAAAATGGAATTTGGAACCCGTGCAAACTGACGGATTATGGCATGCGGATGCGGCAATAAGCCGCGCAAATTTGGCTGAAATGGTTTATAGAATGCAAAAAATTAAGCAGAGTGGAAGCGGTTTTGACGAGTCCACAAACTGGCAACGGGGTGACTTTCCTGCGGTTGATATAAGTATGAAAGTGCCTTTTGGCTGGGGGGTGAAACAGGAAGGAGTGGGGTCGGCATTTTTACTCGACTCCGCAAATGGACAGATCAGCCTGCTCAATCCTTATGCAAACGGTGGAACGCTTTTAATGACGCGGTATATGAATACTGAGGGCGCGAGCGCAAGTGATGTGTTTGCTGGCATTCGGGCGAGGCTCGGTGTGGAAAGTGAGGTGGCTCAAATTGGAGGTTTTGATGCTTTGGTTGTCTATGATGAGAGCGGCCTATCTTATAGACAGTGGTATTTGGCCATGCCAAACGGAGAAATCGTCAATTTTTGGGCCATGCGTGGAGACGGGGCTTACTCGCCGTATCTGGAATGGTTTTTTGACACCATGATTGCAAGCGTTGAGTTTAGCGCAAGTTCTGATAGCGGGCTCACCATTGATGAGATTGTCTCGGATTTGCGTGGGGCCATTCAAGTTGATGGAACTGGCGAGCAAATGATGGCACTTTTGAGCGACTGGGAACTCTTTGAAACGGATGCAATAGGCGTGGGAACAGGGCCGGTTGATTATTACTATTCACCTTCCGCCAATATCACGCTAAAATACGAGCGCTCCTTTGACGTTATTCTTGATTTGAGAGACGGAGAAACGTCGGCATTCTAACCCTTAATCTTATGAAAAGTCGAAAAATGTTTTTACTTGGAGTGGCGGTTTGCGGAATTTTACTGACTGCGTGCGCAGAAAAAGAAGTTCCGGAGCCTACGCCTATTGATGCGATTCCTTTGGTGGAGGATACAACAACTTTGCCTGTCAGTGGCACTGAAGATACAGTCGAAAATACTCTAACTGATAATGAACCTACCGGCCCCACCGAGCTTCCGAATGATTTGGTGCCGAATGATCAATAACCCTAATTTTTATGTCAGGACACAGCAAATGGAAAACCATCAAGATTAAGAAAGGCGCGGCTGATGCCAAGCGCGGGAAAATTTTCACCACGCATGCAAAGCTTATTGCAATAGCGGCGCAGGCGGGCGGAGACCCAAGCATGAATGCTTCGCTCAAGATAGCAATTGAGAGGGCAAAAGGCGATAACGTGCCAAATTCCAACATTGAGAGGGCTATCAAAAAAGGGACCGGTGAGGACAAAGATGCGGCTGCGTTTGAAGAGATCACTTATGAAGCCATGGGGCCCAGCGGAAGTGCATTTTTGATAGACACAATTACGGACAATAAAAATCGCACGCTTTCAAATGTGAGATCTATTGTGACCAAGTACGGTGGAAGCATTGGCGCTCCCGGAAGCGTGCTTTGGAGGTTTGATAAAAAGGCGTTTTTGATTGTTGACCCGTGTGGAAAGAGTGCGGACGAGGCCGAATTAACTTTGATCGACTGCGGAGCCGACGATCTCAAGCTTTGTGATGGCAAATATGAAGTTTATGCGGGGGCGGAAAAATTGGCGACTGTGAAAAAGGCGATTACAGATGCGGGTTTTCGCGTGGAAAAAGATGAGTTGATCTGGCAGGCAAAAGATGAAATTTCGGTTACTGATTTGGGCGTGGCTCAAAAAATCCTTAATTTTATGGATGCGGTTGATGAAGATGACGACGTTGTTCGCGTGTCAAATAACGTTGATATCAGCGACGAATTAGTCGCCAAATTGGGATAGAATGTCACCGACTGTTGGCTGCGCGGTTTGGCCGTCTTGCGGCTTGATTTGGCCATCCTTGTCCTGAAAGAAGCGGGCTGTTTTTTTGCGAAGAGGGTCCTCGGTTTGCGTTGTTTGTCCGGTTTGTGCGCGCGCACTTTGACGACGGAAATTTTCAAGCAGCATGTCTTCCCCACCTTGAGAAGGCGCGGGAACTCTGATCTGCGGTTTGCTTGTGAGACCGGGGAAAAGAACGGTGGACTGCTGTTGCGTTGGCTCTGCGCTCGGCCCGGGCACGGCTTGTGGTGCGGCTTGCGCAGTCGGTTTTAGGCCCAATTTCTCGGACATGTAAGTGCTAACGGCCTCTTTTGACACGGTAAGAGCGTCCTCCATGGACTTATTTTTGATGCGGAAACCGGCGGCTTTTTTGTGACCGCCACCGCCAAGAAGTTTGGCCACTTCGTCAACATTTGCAAGTGTGCCGGGAGCCCTAAATGAACCTGAAATAAAGCCTTCCTCTTTCTCTTTTAGCATCATCACAACTTCGGCACCCGGAGCGCTTGTGAGAAGTTCGTCTATAATACCGCCGGTGTCATCCGGATTTGTGTTTGTGTCTTTTAAGTCTGAAAGAGTGACAAACGAGTAGACAAATTTTAAGGTTGGATCGTACTGAAGTCGTGATAAAACGCGGCCCCAAAGTTTGAGCGTACCTAGGCTCTTTGTCTTGTAAACATGCTTGATAATTTCCTGTTGGCGACCGCCGCGGTCAAGGAGGCTGGCGGCCACTTCAAAGGCTTCCGGAGTTGTATTTGTGTGCTGAAAACTTCCCGTGTCCGTGATGATTCCCACAAGGAGAAGCGTTGCCATATCTTCGTCGATAACCTCTTCGCCGAGCGTTTTTTCAAGGTCAAGAATCATTGGCGTGATAATCTGCGTGGTTGCGGCGGCGCTGTAGTCGAGCAAATTATAGGTTCCAAATTTTCCGTTCGACGCGTGATGGTCTATGTTTAGAAGCGGTGTGCCACCTGTAAAAAGCTCTTTGTGCTCCTCATAAAGCTTGCCCAGCTGGACAAGATCTCCGGTGTCTACCGTCACAATTAAGTCGAACTTTTCGTCTTCTTTGAGCACGGAAATGTCAGCGTCATTGAAGCGACCCTGCTTTGGCGTGACAATGATTTTTATGCGGTCCGGCTCAACCTCATATTTGAGATGTTCCACCTCCGCGGCGCTTGTGGAGAGCGATAAAATAAAGTCTTTTGACGCGGCCAGTTGCGGCTCAATTTGGCTTACATAAGGCAAAAACTTGAGGTACTCCGGCATAATTTCCGTGCATACCACCGTGACATCTTTGCCCATTCTACGCAGTGCAATCATGAGCGCGAGCGAACTTCCCACCGAGTCTCCATCCATTGGCGAAGACGGCGCAATAAGTATCTTTTTTGCGGCTGCCAGTATCTCTTCGGCTTTTGTTCGGTCTATGAGCATGTTAGGTGTTGTTTGCTTGGGTTGTTGGTTGAGTTTGCGGTGGTTCGGTTGTGAGTTTCGGTTGTGCTGGGCGACTTTGTGCGCGCGCACAGGCGGCTTAGCAGCTCAGGTTTGTGTCCGGGCACGAGCGACAGTACGAGTGCGAGCGTTCTTCCCGTCCTTCCGTCAATATATTCTGGATATTATACTATGTTTTTGAGATTATGTCAATCTGGAGGAGCGCGGGGGACCAAAACGCACGACCGTAAACATAAAAGCACTCATTCTACCGCTTTTGCAAGCCAAAAACAAGGGGTGATGACAGGAATGGTTTTACATAGTGCAATCTTTGCACGCACGTGCAAACTACTGAATGGACAAGAAAATTTCTTCAACCAAACCATCTTCAGCTACAGATGGTTTAAGGAATATATGACAATAATAGTCTTCGGATTTCTCCTCCGACCATTCCTTCAAACTTGTTGCTATATGCCCATTCCCTATATTATTTTGCGTCCCGTATATTTCATAAGTAACTTTTGCAAGCTCTCCTTGCTTTTCAAAAGTACGGCTGTCTGATTTCAATTTTTCGGTTTCCATACCGCCCTGCCAATCACAGTCGACCATCATTGTTTTTTCTTGATTCTCATCATAGAACTGCGTGTAAATTCCTCCCGAATCATATGTCTCCTCAACATGTGACCAAGTAGACGGATAATCAAGTTCATAATCCACTCCGCCGAAGACGAATGTCTCTACGGTTTTATTAGCATCAATTATATCTTTTATCATCTGCTGTTCTTCTTCTGAAATTTCAGGTTCATTATTTGCGTCCACATTGTCCAGATTTTCATCTCTACCTGTGCCTTCTGGGTAGAAAATTGGATCTCCACTTTCAGGCACTCGAATGTACATATTTCCATTTTCCGGATAGATAAGGCAATCTTCACCGCACCAATCTTTTTCAGATGGAGTGAAAATAATTTCTTCACCAAAATTATCTATGGTAACTGTTTCTTGATCTTCGACTTGATTACTTGTGCAGGCAAAAAGTGAGATGAAAATCCCAAGGATTGCCAATGCTGAAAGAGTTTTTTTCATGTGTTTGGATTAATTAATGGTACGATTGTAGACTATAGAATGTTTATGCACCGTGCAACCGGTCATTTTAGCATCTTAATTATATCCACTATCCTGTCTCCGTAGTCAAGTTTTTTGTAAAAATTGTGGGCCAATGCCATGTCTCCTGTAATCTTTTACAACAAAGAGTTCAAGAATTCTGCCTGAGCGAGTTGGTATGCACTCAAGCAAATTGTTTTTCGACTGTTTTTCCATAATGCCAGCAATGCATCCAATAACTTTTTTGTCATCATATGCAAGAAAAATGGTCCCGCCATATTTTTTGATGGTGAGGTGCATAAATTTAGTTGTGTTATTTTTACTCCGCATCAATTAATTTCATTTCGATCCGTTCTTCGCCTTGCCAGGAGCCTTTGTCTAGGGTGACAACCAAGTGCTTGGCGGAGCGGATTTGAGGCTCCAAGTGAGATAGGCCAAAGGCCATACATTCGTGAGTCTGAGGGCCAATTTTAATAATGCATCTTAAGTGAGTGCCGTCTTTGCCGAGTTTTCTTGTGTCGATAATTTTTGCGTCCTTAATGAGCAAAACGGGATGCGGATTGCCCTGTCCAAATGGAGCAAAAGTGTTGAGCTTTTCAATGTTTTCCAGAGTGAGATCTTCTGCGTGGAGTGTGGTGTCTATTTTGAGAGTTGGAATAAATGGCGATTCTTGGTGGACCATTTTTGCGTGTTTGAGTAGGGCTTCTTTGAAGGCTTCCAGACTTTCTTTCTTGAGGCGGAAGCCGGCAGCGAGCTCGTGGCCGCCAAAGTGAGTTAAGTGCTCGGATGCGGCATTAAGAGCTTCAACGGCGTTAAATCCGCTCAAACTGCGGACCGAGCCCACGAGCTCGCCGCCCTTGTCTTCCATAATAAATGCGGGCCTGCCGCTCGATTCAAGAATTTTGCCGGCAACAAGTCCAAGTATGCCACTGCTCCAGTCGGGGCTCCCCGCAAGGATTATTAAGTCGTCTTGGTTCACCATTTGCTGTGCTTCAACGCAGGCTTTTTCAGTAGTGGATCTTCTAAGACGATTAAATCCTTCAAGCTTTTCGCCTTTTTTTGCGGCTTCTTCGCCACTTGCAAGAAGAGTTTGAAGTGCCCAATAAGGACTGTCCATTCGGCCTGAAGCGTTGAGGCGCGGGCTCACTTGAAAACCGATTGTGAATGCGGAAAAATCTTGCTTGTCCCACACGCCGGCTAGCTTCAAAATCTCTTTAAGACCGTCCCATTTTGTAGTGCTCATTTGCTTAAGTCCAATCTTTACAATTTTGCGATTTTCTCCCGTTAAAGGGACACAGTCGGCAACTATCCCAAGGGCCGCTAGGTCCGTGAGGGCTTTTGTAAAGTCTGAGTTTTGGTCTTGGTTTTCACTCGCGTATAGGAGGGCGGCGGCCAACTTAAAAGCAACGGCACTGCCGGATAAATTTTTGTGCGGATAATCGTTGTCTTCAAGCGGATGCAAAATTGCAAAAGCGGGAAAATCGACTGTGAAATTCTTTGGAATTGCGTGGTGGTCCGTGACAATAGTGTCCATGCCGCGCTCGCGAGCGAGCGCGATTTCATTTGCGCAAGCTATGCCCGTGTCCACAGTAATTAAAAGTTTCACATTTTGCTTTGCAAGTTCCTCCACATATTTTGTGTGCAGTCCGTAGCCCTCATCCAAGCGGCTCGGAATTCTGTAAGTGACCTTTGCACCCAGAAAATTTAAGGTGTGGACCAAAATTGCGGTGCCACTAATGCCGTCCACATCGTAGTCGCCATAAATTGCAATTCGCTCACCGTTTTTTATTGCCGTGAAAATTCTTTCCACCGCTTTTTGCATATTTTTAAACAAAAACGGATCGCTCAAATCACTCATTTCCGTGTCCGCAAAAAATGTTCCGGGGTCTTCAATGTTGCGTGCAAAAGAAAGCGCCGCAAACAAATTTTCATTTGGTTTTCGTTCGTATAAAATTGTCCATTTTTTCCCAAAAAGACTCATTGTTTTTTGCGTTTATTTTGCTTGTTTCTATTCCAAAGTTCAAGTGCTTCCTCAGCCGTTTTTGCCTTATCCGTGCCAAAAACCCAAGTATGCCGTTCAATTAATTTTTCCGCATTTTTTTGCATTACCGTGCCCATGTCAAATTTACCTTCTTCACGCGCAATTTGCGCAATTAAAATCAGTGTAAAAAGTAAGTCGCCAATTTCTTCTTCAATGTTTTCAGTGTCTTCATTTAGTATTGCTTGTGAAAGTTCTTCGGACTCATCAACTACGCATTTTCTCATTGTTGCGATTGTTTGTTTTTTGTCCCACGGACAGCCATTTTCTCCGCGGAGGCGCTCCGCCATTTCAAGTAAATCTTTGAATTTTAAGTGCATAAAAGGGTTATATAAAAAGTGTGTAAAATTATTTAATTAAATCCGTGAATTCTTCCGGAGTCAGCCAATTAATATCCGCCTCTTTTCTAAACCAAGTGAGTTGGCGCTTGGCATAATTTCTGGAACTTTGTTTGAGAATTTCTTTGCAGTCGGTAAGTGGCGTTTCACCACGCAAATATGGAAAATATTCCTTGTATCCAAGCGCCGCAAAAGCCTGCGAATTTTCCGGATAACCTTCCGCAAGAAGTGTCTTTATTTCATTGAGTAGACCACGGTCAATTTGGTCGTCCACACGCTTATTTATGCGCTCGTAAAGTACCTCACGCGGCCAGTCGATTGCAACCTTAAAAACCGCATAGGGAGAGCCTTTTTTTGTTGCGTTTATTGGCGACTTTGTTTGCATTGCAATTTCAAGTGCGCGTGATACATAACGCAAATTATTCGGATGAATGCTTGCCGCCTTTTCCGGATCCAATTTTTGCAGCATTTCATAGAGCTTCTCGCCACCGCCTTTTTCATATTCCTTTTCGATTTCCGCACGGATTTTTTCATTTGGTGGCGCAACCGGCAGACTGTAATTTTCCACAACCGAGCTTATGTAGAGTCCCGTTCCGCCACAAATAATCGGCAGTTTTTTGCGTCTTAAAATATCCTTTATGGCTGCGGTGGCCTCGCGTTTAAAGTCGGCCATTGTGAAAGGATTGTTTATGTCCCGTATGTCTATGAGATGATGTGGGATTCTTTTACGGTCGGCTACAGAGACTTTGTCCGTCCCAATATCCATTTTTTTATAGACCTGAGCAGAGTCGGCGGAAATTATTTCTCCGTTGAAATTTTCTGCAATTTTGAGGGAGAGCGCGGTCTTTCCGGAAGCGGTTGGGCCACAGACAACTATGAGAGGCGAGCCGTCCGCTTTCTTGACTTCTTCGAGAAAGAGCTTTAATTTTTGAAGTAGATCAGTCATGCGGAAACTATACTATAATTTCAGAAATATAAAATGCTACGATTTCTAACAGCCGGTGAATCTCATGGGAAGGCGCTTACGGTGGTTATTGACGGGTTACCGGCCGGCGTTTCTATTAGTGAAAAATTTATTGCAGAGGAGATGCTCAAGCGAAAAATTGGAGTTGGGAGCGGGGCCAGGCAAAAAATGGAGGACGACGGAGTGGAGATTTTATCAGGTTTGCGTGGCGGAAAAACCATTGGGTCTCCGCTTTCCATGTTGATAAAAAATAAAGATTTTGAGAATTGCGGAGATGCGTTAGGCGGGCCTGTTTTGTGTCCGCGGCCCGGACATGCGGATCTTGCCGGCGTACAAAAATATGGATTTCCAGATGCGCGGACCGTGCTTGAAAGAGCGTCTGCACGAGAGACTGCGGCAAGGGTTGCGGCTGGTGCTATTTTTAAGCAGGTACTCCTTGAATTTGGGGTTAAAATTGCAAGTCATACTGTGCAAGTTGGGACGGCTATGATTGAGTATTTTTGTAAAAAGTATGGTTTTGAGGAAGTGGGAAAATCTTATAAAAACTTTCCGGAAACAAGGTGCATAAATGACAAAATGGATAAGGCTGTTCAGAAGTTGGTGGATGGTTTGGCGGGTGACACTTTAGGCGGAGCCATTGAAGTTTGGGCAAGTGGAGTGCCTGCGGGGCTTGGAAATTATAGCCAGTGGGACACGCGAATTGACGGTAGGATTGCGCAGGCAATCATGAGCATTCAATCTGTAAAAGGCGTGGAAATCGGCGACGGGTTTGACGGCTCCGGCGAGATGGGTTCGGAATTCCATGATGAAATTTTTTATAGCAATGCAAAGGGTTTTTACAGAAAAACCAATCATGCCGGCGGAGTTGAAGGCGGGATTACGAATGGTATGCCGATTGTTGTGAGAGCGCACTTAAAACCAATTTCAACATTGCTAAAGCCGCTTTCCAGCGTGAATTTGAAGACTTACAAAAAAGAGTTGGCGAGCGTGGAGAGATCTGATTTTTGTGTTGTGCCGCGAGCGGGAGTGGTTTGCGAAGCTATGCTCGCCTTTGTTTTGCTTGATGAAATGCTTAGCAAATTTGGAGGGGATAATTTGAGTGACATTAAGAACAGTTATGTGCGTTACTTGAAGCGAATCAAATAGTCTTCAAGTATTTTGCGAGCGTCTTAATCCCTTTTTTAATGTCTTTTTTTTCTGCACAAAAAGCAATTCTCACAAATCCTTTTGCGCCAAAAGCGCTACCGGGGACCAGAGCTACGCCTGTTTTTTCAAGAAGTGTTTTGCAAAATTTTACGTCATCTGATTTGTCTTTTGGGCTAAGGTCTGAAAGCGGAAGTAGGTCATAAAGCGCAGCGGGCGGAGGTGGCCTTTTTATGCGTAAATATTTCCACATTGTTTTAATGTAAGTATCTCGTCTTTTTTGCATTTCTTTCCTTATTTTTGGTGTAATTTTGTGCGACTTTTTGAGCGCATTTATTGCCTGCTTTTGATTAATTGTGCTGACCCCCGTAAGCGTTTGGCTTTGAAGAATTGTAAGCGTCTTTATCATTTCTTCACTTGCAAAAACAAAACCTATTCTTAGTCCCGGCATGGCAAAATTTTTGGACATGCTGTGAACGATTATTGCGTTCTCATTTTTGCCTATTGAAGCATAATTGAGGTTGTCATAAACAAATCCGCTGTAGACTTCATCTGAGATAATCCACAGATTTTTCTTGCGAGCAAAATTTACGATTTCTTTCATTTCTTTATCCGTATAGAGCGCCCCCGTAGGGTTGCTACCATTGTTTATAATGAGCAATTTTGTTTTCTTTGTGCAAAGTTTTTTTGCTGTTTCTATGTTAAGTTTCCAGCCTTTTTCTTGCGTGGTTTTTACAAAGACCGGCTTTCCTCCGGCTAAAGTCACAAGTTGTGGATAAGAAACATAGTATGGTGATGGGATAAGAACTTCGTCGCCATCATTAATTAGCGCCAAAATGCTCAAATAAAGTCCGTACTTTCCTCCTGCGGTTATAAGCACATTTTCAGGTTTAAAATTGGTTTTGAGCTCTTGTTTTGCCCAGTCTGCTGCTGCGTGGCGGAGTTCAATCATGCCTTGCGGAGACGGATAAGACATGTCTTTTGTAATGGCCGGCTCGCCTGCGCTTAAATTAAAAATTTTCTCGCCTTTTTGTGTTTTTTCTTTTGCGAGCGCATTGATTGCAATGGAGGCGGGAGCCGGAATTTTTGTTCGTTTTGAAAATCTTAAATTTATTGGCATTTTTTGGATTCCGTTAAAATAATTTTTAAGATTTTTTGTGTGAAATTTTTGTTGAGATGCTTTTTTTGCGAAAATTTTTCCCATTTTTTCTCGATTGTTTCTTCACGTTTTGCATCTTTTATTTTGCTTTTATCTTTTTGCTTGAGTCGGCCGATTTTTTTGGAAAAATTCATGCGTTTTGCAATGATTTTCAAAAGATCTTTGTCTAAAGAATCTATTTTAGCTCGGAATTTTGCAAGGAGTTGATTTTTCATTTTATCAGTATGAAAGTGGTCAGATTTTTTGACGACTGAACGTCTTGGATATTACGCTTAATTATTTTTAATTTATAGAGTTTTGCGGCGCTCAAAGGACCTATTATTGCAGTCTCATTTTCAGGCAGCTTTTTATTGCCAAGGCTGAGCTCTTTTGCAGCGAGCGCCATGTCCGGCCAATCTATTATTTTTATTTTTTTAAAGTTTTTTTTGAGAAATTTTGTGCATTGTTTCAGCGCTACTTCATATGTGGCGATTTTTTTAATTTGCTTAAGTGGCATGGATTTTTTTGCCATTAAAACCATTTCTATTTTCAATACAACCGAATCCAGTATTTCTATGTTTTTGCCAAGGCGCGCAAGTAATTTTATTGTTCCTTTTACCGGACCGTTTATGGTGTTATGAACGGGTAAAAGTGCCATATCAGCCTCCTTATTTTTGAATGCTAAAATTGTCTTTTCAATACCTCCGCAAGGTAAAAAATTTGCGTTTTTCTTTTTAAGTTTCTTTGCCGCTTCGCAAGAAAACGATCCAATTTCTCCGGCGTAGGCGAGTGTGAGTTTTCCCATGATTTTACAGGTTGGCGTGTAGTAAATTTTTATATGCCGTTTTTATTTCTTGCGGGGTTGCTGTGACCGTCCAGTCATTTCTTGCGTGTACCGTTTCGCCCATTTTTTTCAGCATGATCATTTTGATTCTTCCATTACGATTTTTCTTGTCCGTTTTCATTGTTTCTATAATCGCATCCACTTTTATATTTTTCAACTCTTCCAAATTTACTTCCAAATTTTTCAATAAAGTTTGGATTTGTTTTAAAGCGTCTTTACCGAGGTATTTTTTATCGATTGCAATTTGACTTTCCCAGATCATTCCAAGCCCAACAGCATGTCCATGTGACAGTGTGTATTTGCTTAATTTTTCAAGTGCGTGACCCACGGAATGGCCCCAATTTAAGACCGATCTTTTGCCATTTTCAGTTAAATCGTCTTGCGTCACATTTTGTTTTAATTGTATTGAATTTTTGATGATCCAATTTAAAAGATTTTTATCTTTTTTGAGTATTTTTTTCTCATTTTTTTGCCATTTTGATACCGCTTTTTTATCCATTGAGATAAACATTTTGAGCGACTCAACAAGCCCATTCTCATATTCTTTTTTTGGTAGTGTTTTTAGAAAGTTCATATCTGCAAAAACAGCTTTTGGCTCATAGAAAGCACCAAGTAAATTTTTGCCAAATGAAGTGTCCACTCCTGTCTTCCCGCCAATTGAGCTGTCCACCATTGCAAGAAGAGTTGTTGGAATTTGTACAAACGGCACACCGCGCATGTAAATGGCCGCCAAAAATCCTGCAATGTCTCCCGTAACACCGCCTCCAAAAGCCAAAATAAGCGTATCTCTGCCAAAATTATTTTTGAAAAGTTTTTCACAAATTTCCTCCACCGTTTTTAAGTTTTTTTGTTTTTCACCGGCCTTAAATTCTATCCAAAGTTTTTTTTGCGGACATTTATTGAGATTTTTCTCCAAATGTTTTTTGCAAAACTTTTTAGTGTTTGAATCTAGAATTATTGCAATTTTATATGATGGATAATTTTGATTTATCCACTTTGGCAAAGTAGCAAGCACTCTCTCCCCTGTGAAAATTTTATATGGCGTTTTACAAGGCATCGGCTAAATTTAAAATTAATTTTTCAGTTTCATCCCAACCCAAACACGGATCTGTAATAGAGAGGCCATCAATGTCGACTTCTTCTTTTCCAAGTGATTCGACTTTTTGTGATCCGGTCTTTAAAAAACTTTCAAGCATGAAGCCTTTCACAAGCCCACGAAGGTCTGGATAAAGGCTTAGAGAAGCCATAACTTCACGGACCACATTTACCTGCTGAAGTGGATCTTTTTTGTCTTCTATTTTGCAATTGTCATGGCTGGCATCAATTATGATTGCCGGATTTTTCAGCTTGTGCGCGAGCATTAATTTCTGCGCATGGTAGATGTCTTCCACATGATAATTTGGCCTCTTAATTCCGCCGCGCAAAACCAAATGAGCAAATGGATTTCCCGCCGTTTCAACCTGAGCCCCGTCAAAAACCGCTGTGTGTCCGTTTTGCGCGGAGACAATACTGTTCACTCCAATTTCAATTGTGCCGCTTGTTGGATTTTTCATACCAACCGGACAGTCGACTAAAGATGCAAAAATGCGATGCTCTTGATCTTCCGTGCTGCGCGCACCAATTGCAACCCAAGAAAGAAGTTCAATAAATCCTTTTGCATTATGTGTAAAAACGGCTTCGTCCGCTATCGGAAGTCCCATTTCAATAACTTTTACCATAATGCTACGCGAGTATTTTATTCCCTCAATTATGTCTGGCTTGCTGAACGGATCAGGTTGATTCACCGGTCCCGTCCAACCTTTTGTAGTTCGCGGTTTTTGTATATAAAGACGCATCACAAGTTTCAATTTTTTGTCGACTTTTTTCTTCAATTTGCTCAATTTCTCCGCATATTTGAGCACGCCTTCATAAGGCCATGCGGAGCATGGCCCAACAATTACAAGCATGCGGTTATCTTTACCGGAAAGTATATCTTTAATCTCTTGTTTGTCTTTTGCAACTTGCTCAAAACCCGCATCAGAAAGCGGAAAGGCTTGTATTATTTCTTCCGTACTTGGGAGCCTTTTTGTGACTTTAAAGTTCATATTTTTGGTTTAAAAATTGATATTTTTTGACTTTAGCCAGATGTCTATTTGCGCAAAAGCTTGTGCTTCAAACATTTGCATCCCATAAATTACTTTTGCTCCACGGCTCTTTGCATTTTTCAAAAAAAGTGTTTCGTGCGGAGCATAAACTACATCAAATACCACCTTTTGTGGAGTAAAAACTTTTGCACTTATTGGAGTCTCGTTTTCATTAGGTTCCATCCCAAGCGGAGTTGCATTTACGTAAATGTCCGCCTCCGTTTTTTCCCTGTCTTCCCAAGGGATTACTTCCCCGCCCATCTTTTTTGCAAGTTCGGCGGCGCGGCTCGCGTTCCTATTTGTACATAAAAGTTTTGCCCCATGTTTTTTTGCAAAAAAAGCTACGGCGCGAGCCGCGCCGCCCGCACCAAGTAGCATCAGTCGTTTGCCTTTAACTGAAACGCCTTCATTCTCAAAAGCCTTTTCTATACCTGTTATATCCGTGTTAAAGCCTTTTAGTCGCGCTTGGCTTTCGCCCACTCTCGCCATTTGTATCACCGTATTCACCGCACCAATTTCCAAAGCCTCGTCATCAATCTCGTCCAGAAATTCCATAATGGCTTCTTTGTGTGGAATTGTAATTGCGGAAAGTCCCGCATTAAGTTCGCGAATTTTTGCGATTGCGGTCTCTGCGCTATCAGTTTCAAAGGGAATCATACGCGCATGCACACCCAATTTTACGTAAATTTTTTCATGAAATTCCGGACTCAAACTGTGCCCAAGTTGTCCGCCAATTACCAGATTGAAAACACCCAATTCACGCATTAAAACTGTAAAAGTTTCCGCCTGAGACGCCTTGTTTTCCACTATGATAGTCGCCATTTTTTCATACACCGGCACACGAGTTGTCCACAAAACCTCAAAATTTTCATATGCACTTTTTTCTTCATCAAAAAATGCCGGTTTCCCACCCGTCATAATCCGCTCATAAAGAATTGATTTTGGCACACGCAAATAAACAATGTCATTGCCAAGCAAAAGTTTTTGATTCTCTCCGCGCTCAAGAGCACCTCCGCCCAATGAAAGTACCACCCGCCCTTTTTTACCCATAATCTCTTTGAGGCATTCAGTTTCAACATCTCTAAAATATTCCTCACCCTTGCCTCTCACAATTTCTCCGCAGGACATTTTTTCTCCCGTTTTCTCAGCCTCTTTTTTAACTATCAAATCATCCAAATCAAAAAATGGCAGGCCTGTTTTCTCCGCAAGCATTTCCCCAAACATTGATTTTCCCGCGTGTTTGAAGCCGATAAAAATTATATTTTTCATAGAAATTTAATTACTTTTTTCGACTGTAAAATTCGCCCCAAGCGCCCGCATTTCTTCAATGAAATTTGGGAAAGTTTTTTTAATGGCCTCCGCGCCGTGCACATGCGTTTCACCTTCTGCAATCAGCCCCGCAACAGATAGCGCCATGACGGTTCTATGGTCGGCAAAACCATCAACGCATGCACCCTTCAATTGCGATTGACCCACAATTAAGCCATCTTTTTTCTCTTCAATTTCCGCGCCCATTTCCCTAAGCCCCTCTGCCATTGAATGTATGCGGTCGGTCTCTTTAATTCGCGCCTGCTTGACATTCAAAATTTCAAGTCCGCCCTGCATTTTTGTCCCTAAAACCGCCAGTGCGGGAAGCAAATCCGGCACCTCATTTGCATCGACTTTTCCACCTTTAAGCGCCGTCCCGCCACGCACTAAAAGCTCATTGCCATCCCATGAAATATCCGTGCCCGCGGCCTCCAAAATATCGACTAATTTCCTATCACCCTGAGTATCATTTTTTGAAAGTCCTTTTAGCTGCACTTCGCCGCCAAGCAGCGCAGCCGCCGCAATGATGCACGACGCGGAAGAAAAGTCGCCCGGAATTTTTACGTTGAGTGATTTAAATTTTTGCCCCGCTTTTACTTCAAAAGTTTCGCCGTCCGCATAAGCCTTGCGCTCATACAAAATTCCCGCATCCTTAAGCCAAGAAAGCGTCATTTCTACATATGGTTTTTCATTCAAATTTTGCACGTGCAAAATAGTATTTTCCCCCGCATACGGAGATGCCAAAAGTAGCGCAGATAAATATTGCGAAGTAGTGCCGTCAATATAAGTTTCTCCACCCAAAAAATTTCCGCTAACTTTAAGCGGCCACACGTTAGCGCCGCTCGTTTCAATCTGCATCCCCAGTCGATTTAAGGCTGTCACAAGCGGTAAAATGGGTCTTGCTCGCATCTGCGGACTTGCATCAAGCGTGCAAGGACCATCCCCAAGGCCCAAAAGCGGCAATAAAAATCGCGTAGTAATGCCCGAGTCGCCCGTATAAAAGTTTTTGCCTGTGGTTTTGAGTGGCAAACCACTGCTTTTGACAGTCCATACAGTCCCATTTTTTTCAATTTCAACTCCGAGCATATTTAAAACCTCCTCCACGCGCAAAGTATCATCGGACTCAAGTACATTTGCCACCGTTGAAATACCTCCTGCAAGCGCGCCAATAAGCAGCGCCCTCACCGTTTGTGACTTAGATGCAGGAACGGTTAAAGTGCCGTGTAAAGACTCTGTTTTTTTGATGATTAGGTCCATGTGGAACCGGTACCTTGATTTTATTAAATAGTGATGATATCATCAGGTTGGTCGCGAGGAAATCGCCCCCATCAAAAGTAGATCTCTAGTGAAAAAATCGGAGGTCTTTTTTTGATTCTTCGGGGAAAACTTCCATTGTCAGCACAAGAAATTTGCTCCTTTTTTGTGTTAGAGGAGCAGTGTCTCCGGATTCGTCTATGTACATTGTGTAAATCATGTCGCAATCATATATCAATCACGGATTTTAGCAATTTCCAATCAAGCAATTTTTGCACGTAGAGGATTGTTCCAAGCGAGCCCTTCCCTTTTCTGCATGACTACAAATAATTCATCACAAATAGACACAGGATTATCGTAAATCAACCTGTACACAATGCGGGCACGCACCTAAGTGTCTCTCTTGCTTCCATGCTCCCTCCTTTGGCGCGGGAGCACTTTACGGTAGCCTCCGCCGAGACGGAAGTGACTATTCACCGCACAACTTGAGTTTAACTGTTTTTGTGAAAAAACAAAAGTCTCGCCATTGGCGAGACTTTTGAAAAGCAAAGGGAAAAAAAGAATTGCGAATGCCAAAGATCAAGGTCTTGGGCCACTTAGCGAGCAACGGAAGCCGCCAATCTCACCGTGAGCGGTCGCATCGTACTTAAACACGTCCCCACAACCGGCGATCCAGGCAAGGCCATAATCTTTTACCTCACCATCATTTCCCATCTCCGTGTCACTGTTGTCTGGATGAGCAAGCCATTCATATGAACTGTTGTCTCCAATCAGACCTGCATCAAGAAGTTTTTTTCTTTCTTCCTTCGGCATTAATTCGCCTCCAAGTTTCTCCGCTTGATCAAGTGCATTCCTACTACGGCACTTCGGACCAAATCGTTCTTCAGCCGCTACAGGTCCGTAACATATATCACTGATGTCTAAAGGAACTTCAGCTGAACATTCACTAAACCTAAGCAGACCATTCTTTTCTCCTGTGAACATAGGCATACCTCCACGGTCTTCCCATCTCTTCAGGGCATCCAGTCGGCTTGGATCCGCCTTTAGGAAGGCCTCTACTACGGATTTGGGTGTACCTGTCTCTGTATAAAGATTTCTGTCCAAATACTCATCATATCTTTTGAGGATGGTTGCGAGGGTTTGTGCACGGTCCGGAGAAAGTTCAGTTTCCGAGGCGGTGCCATCTAAATTTTGTTCGGCACCTAAAAGAGCCGTCTGACGAGCTCTCACTTCTGCAAGTATTCCCTTCGGAAAAGCTGTTCCTTCAGCACCGAGTTTACCTGAAACAGTCGGGTCTCCGAGTCCAGCATCAAGCCCAGCCAATACATCAGGGGTTGCGGCTTGTAAGCAGTCGGGCTTAAAGATTGAATTTCTTGCGTCATCATTGTAATGAGCAGGATGGGATCGTGAAGCGTCAGTCATATTTTTGTGGGTTAAACTGCCTTAATCATACCACCTATTTTAAATTACGCAAGCCAAAAACTTGCATTCCCCCTTTCTCTCCCCTATAATATCTCCGCGTCAAAGACCGTAGGCAGTTGCCCCGAATGGGGAGCGGAAGTCCTACAGAGATGCTTATACAGGTTTGCCGGCTAGTCCGGCGCTTGTCATCTTGCACGGCGCGGGTTGAGACATTTGGTCGACTTGACTCTAAAAAACAACTAAACTTAATTTTATGGCTACAACTCGCCAAAAAAAGGAAGAAGTTCTGAGTGAACTTAAAGAGAAGTTTGCCGCCGCTAAATCCGTGGCCTTTGGCCAGTACAGCGGACTTACAATGGAACAACTTTCCAAGATGCGCAGAGAGATGCGCGGAAGTAAAGTCGATTTCAAAGTGGCTAAAAAAACTCTCATCAAAATTGCCGCCAAAGAGGCCGGATTTGAACTGCCGGACACTATAATGGAAGGCACGGTTGGTGCCGCTTTCTCGTTTGAGGATAGCGTTGCCGGACCTCGTCTTATCAAAAAAATGTCCAAACAGTTTGAAGCCTTGAAACTACTTGGCGGAATTATGGAAGGAAAAGTGGTTACGCCTTCTCAAATGAAGGAAATTGCCGATCTTCCATCCAGAGAAGAGCTTTTGGCCAAATTTGTTGGTCTTCTCAGATCTCCACTTCAGAATTTCTATGGAGTACTTCAGTCTCCACTTGCTTCATTTGCGCGCGGCCTTTCGGCCTATGCGGAAAAGAAGCCTGCTTAATTTTTAACTTTATTTACTATGTCAGACGACACAAAAATCGAGCTTTCCAAGGAAGAAAAGACACTTATCGACGCTTTGGAAAAGCTAAACATTGTTTCCTTAAACAATGTTGTTAAATTCATGGAACAGGAGTACGGAATTTCCGCCGCTCCAGTTGCCGTTGCTGCTGCCGGTGGCGCTGCTGCTGCTGCCCCAGCTGAGGAAGAGAAATCTTCTTTCAACGTTAAATTGGTTGATAGCGGAGCACAAAAAATTGGTGTTATTAAAGTGGTTCGCGAATTAACCGGCCTTGGTCTTAAAGAGGCTAAGGATGTTACCGACGCAAACGGAATGGTTCTTGAGAACGCACCAAAAGACAAGGCTGAAGAGGCTAAAAAAGCTCTTGAAGCCGCAGGTGCCAAAGTTGAATTGCAATAATTTTTGTTTTTGCGACTTAGCGCCTCTGGCGCAAGTTCGACTAAAGACCGTCTCAGAAATGGGGCGGTCTTTTTTGATGTTTTTGATACAATATGCTAGTTTTCGGCCATGAAAAAATCTATGAAGAAAACAACTGATGACTTAAAAGATTTCGCTCGACTTTCTGAAAAAAGCTTTGTGTTTTGGGGCGATTCTGCCGAAGATGTGTATCAGAGGTTTTACAAAGGGAAATCCAATGGAGTTAAACCCCTAACGCGGCATGCCTTAGGAAGCCTGACATTGTTTTGAATCCTTTTCCAACTGCCACTTTTTCAATTGCCTTCCTGTCTTCCGCACTCACTCTGAATCTTATAACTTCCTCACGATTTTTTTGATATTCTTTTTCCGCAAAAATCAATTTTGGCAGGTCCAAAAGCAAGTTTGGAATGTCTTCGTTTAGGAATGGTTGATTTATTTTTGCCGCTTCACATTCAACAAAAGTTGTACTTTTATCCTTCGACTTTAAAATGTAAAAATACTTTTTATTGTTCAGCGTTATGGAGTGTTTTAAGGATTTTTGCGGCATAGTTTTTGTAATAAGATTTGCAGTCGTTGTTGTGGACAGGAATAATTAAATCATATTTGAGAAGCGGATGTTTAAATTTGTTATGGCTACCCTTTGCTTTAATCATCTCGAACCCCGATTGCACTAACAGGTTTTCAATTTCTCCATACTTGAGCGACTGAGGGCTATGTAAAAATTTTTTGAACCGTTTTTCACTTGAAGTCATTGATTTGTAGCCACATTATAATAAAATCGAGCTATAATTGCAAGATATGTGCAAATAGTATCTTCCATGTCTTGATTTTTTGAAAATAGCGAGATCGGATTTAATCTTAAAAAATGGTATGTTGGAGTTGCAACAACAATCTCTGTTTTAAGCCGTTGCATTTACCAATTGTGGCATACCAAGATTTCTTGCTCCAATTTCCGCAAGTATCCTTGCATGCATTTCTTCCAAGCCCATTGCCTTCAACAAATGCACCGGTGTATCCGGCAGTCCGAGAGTCGCTCTTACAAGCGCTTCCTCATCAGATCTTGTGACGTCAGGATGGTGTGGGTAATGGATCCTCAATATCCCTTTTTCGCAAAGCAAATCGGCCAAACGGATCATATCCGACCAACGATTTGGATCCGTTAAATATCGCCACGCCCCACTCCGGACGGGATGAACTAAGCCCATTTGTATACTATTTGCCGCATCATCATATCCTCTAAGTCCACTGCCTCCACGGCGGGGATCATTAATACGGTCTCCTCTAAATCCTCTACAAACTGATAAAGATTTGTGGTCTTTCACAGTATGACAAGCGCAAACAAGTCGGCCATCTCCTCCTATCAACAAGTGCTTACAAGGTTCGAAAGGTGGTTTTGTATGAGTCCAAAAAATCGGATCTTTCGCGCTCTTCGGAGCTACCATTGGCAATCCTGGCACTTCAAAAGCAGTGCAACATAGCCCGCAACCAACACACTTGCCATTTTCTCTGCACCTGCCTACTTCATCAGGTGAGAATGTATGCAAACGCTGCGGCCCTTCATATAACAATTCTTGTAATTCCATACGTGTTTTTAGGGGGAATTATAACATGTGGACTAAATAAGTCAAGCCCCTCTGACTAAATTAAAGTTTTGCATTAGAATGGATCAAGCGAGTTTTGGTTTGAGGAAATAGCGAAAGACAAGCCTTCATATATTTTCCTCTGTCTTTTCTCTGCGGCCTCACTCCTTCCTCCACTTCCTCACCACAATAAGGTCAATTGCATGTGCAATCTTGTGGTGCTCTGCACACAGAGGCACTAAATAAAGTGGATTGTTTAGGCTTTGCAGACCAAAACGAACCTGATGATGCACTTGCTCGGCCAGTTTGCTGCATCCATGATAGGCGCATTTGTTTCCGTATTCCTCGTGGAGAAGGTTTTGGGTTTCTTTGATGATGTATCTTCCTTCTTCCTCGGGTAGGCGGCTGGCGGCCTCATGTTTTCTTTTTTGAATGTCTTTTGTCCTGAGCTCAAGTGATTCCAATAGTACTTTGCTTACGTCTTTGCCTTGAGCTTGAAGTTCATCGAGCTTTTTTAGAAGATCTTCGGAGAGGGTAAACTTGTGCCCGGGCACGGAGGTCTCAAAAAGGTGTTGCCGGTTCTCGGCTTGTGCGCGCGCACAAGCCTTTTCATCTTTTCTCATGGCTTCAAGTGCTTTCTGTGGAAGGACTTGGAGTAATTTTGCAACCTCTGCATCATTCTCTTTGGTGATTGCCGGGGCACGAGAGAACTTATTGATACTTACCTTGCCTTCAACAAGTAGAGCTTTACAAAGCGGTTTGTCTTCTAAGGTTTTTTCTGTGTTTATGACTCTATTCACCTGTTCTCTGGAAACTCCACCAAGAACTGCAGCAAAATGATAAATGCTCAAAAAGCCTTCTTGCGCATAAAGACGGCGTCTAT
>JBAZYV010000015.1:0-19699 GCA_041659165.1 Candidatus Altimarinota bacterium
AGGGTTTGGTTATTTTATTAAGTTTGCACTCAACAAAATACCAGATCCTTTTTTCTATGTGCTACAAAGTGGCACTTTTCAAACATGAACAAGCCCTCTGTTTAAAACTTTCTTGGGACAGTAGTGAACTAATCAATAATGCGAACTGCTGAAGATCTTAACAGGGAGATAGAAGAGCAAACTGGTGTTCAAGACCCTTTGTTGTATTGATATAAATTCTTGGATTGGCATACCGCTCTTTGGGAGGCGCGAATTAAATGGTTCCCAAGATCGTTTGGCGTCTCTTCTGCGTTTAGATGGCATAGATCTACCAAGATTAGAGCTAAGGCGTGCAATCAATTTTTTGATGCCATCAACAACTGATTTTAGACGGACCTGGGTTGGTGAAGGGGTAGCGAAAGTTGTAAAATCTCCTGATCCTAGAATTGTGACCTTTGGTTGTTCCACTGGATTAGAAGTTTATTGGATTGCTCATTCCCTAAAAAGGCGGGATCTTTTATCTGAACGAGGAATAATAATAGGTGTTGATGTGAATGAAAGTGCTTTGGAAATAGCACGGCGTGGTGAATATGATAAGGAATCTTATGACAGAGGTTTTTCTGATAGAGAATTTGGAGTTATGGAAGCATTGGTTGTTGATGAAGTGGAACAGAGAGTCAGATTTCGTGACGACATAAAGCTGCATGTTAATTTTGCACAGGGCAATCTTATAGATTTAGGATCATTAGTTTCGCTTGGCTTGCAGGATATGGATATTGTAGTTTTGATGAATGTGTTGAAATATATGAGTCCAGCTGCACAGCAAAGAGTTTTGGCTAATGTGAAAGCAACGTTACATGAAGGTGGTATCTTGTATACTGATGGATACACTTGTGATTTAGTGTTAGAGCATGATTTTTTGCATGATTCTTTTGTCCCCATTGATGTGAATAACTGTGTGTTTACGTGCGTAAAGTAAAAAAGTGTTTTCGGAGCGTAGCGTAGAAAACAACCTTATTTCCCCTCTATCAAAAAAGAAAATCCAATTTGCCTATTATTGAAAAGCAAAGGGTTTTGCCCGTAAAAGGAAAAGTATATTTCACACAACGTTTCGGGCTAGCCGATGTTTCGCGGTGGTATAATTTTTGGGCAGAGCCCAACGCCGCCGCAAAATTTGAGTGAACGAGTTAAACTATTTTAGTAAATCCTTACAGTGTCCAATATTGGTTTTTAACAATTCATAATCTTGTAGAATGTCTGATGGCACTGTGTTTATACAAACTTCAAATGTTTTCAGATCAAGATTCTTACGGAAAGAATATTCTTGCCAGATAATTATTGCCAATAAGAGGATTATAAAAGCCAATATTGAATTTATGATTTTTTGCTTCATTATGGTGAGTGTTAAGAAATAGTTTAGCGAGCGAACCGGCTAGCCCGTGTTAAGTGATGTAAAATTTAGCCCTTATTGGTTCCAATTATTATTTTAATGCCGCCCTGTTTTCTCGGTTCGATAATATTCCCAACAGGCGGTCGTGCATATATTGTTGAGTACACACCTCCAGTTTTGTAACCTTCCTTGCTGAGAAAATCTTTAATTTCTTCAGCAAATTGAAATGCCTCGTAGTCGTTCATGATGGCACTAATTTCAATAGTTTCCTCTTTTTTTGGTAGATGAGGTTTTAAGTTTACTTTAAATTGGTCGTTTAGATGGCGGTCATTTTTTATGCCGATGCTAACTTGATTTGCCGTTATGCCTCCTTGTTGGAAGTAGCTGGTCACATTAATACTTTGCTGATTGTTATCCATAAATTTAGTTTAAAATTATTCCTGCAATAACGGCTGCAATTGTACCGCCAATGACTCCGATGAGCCATGGGTTATACCACCATGAACGCTTCTTCACAGAAGACACCTTTGTAGTTTGCTCGATTTTCTCGGCATTCACAGTATCAGCAGTTATGCCGCCCTGTTGGTTGTAACTAGTGATATTTTTATCCATATTATTTCGGGCTAAATTTTATTTCACTCAACGTCCGAGAATGATAAGAAGTTTTGCGATGGTAGAATAGCGCGAAGCGCCGACCATTGCAAAATTTGGGTGAAGTGAGGGAGCAAAGCGACTGAACGGAACCTTATATTCTCTGTTGTGCGATGTGAAAAGGAAGGGTAAAAGCTTGGCTCTGCCAAGATGAGCCCGCTCATTTTCATTTCGAACAACGTCCGTGAATAACCGAGGGTTGCTAATGGTAAAATAGGCCGAAGGCCAACCATTAGCAACTTTGAGCGAACGAAGTGAGCCGGTTATTCACTGTTGTGTGATGAGAAATAAACCCTTTTTCACCTTAGCTATTCAATAATCTTTCGGATGCAAAGCGAACCCGTTCATCTTGAGAAAGTCGGCAACCCCACTCTATTTCTGTGTTTTCAGGAACACTTACAGTAATTGTTGTGTAACTCTCCCATGAATATGGCCCTTCTCCTATTGTTAGATCGTACTCGTTAAGAATATTTGATATGTCTTTTTCAGTGTATTCCGCATCAAAAGCAACCTCAATTACTCCTTTTACAAGGCCTTCGGTTGTAGGGTCGTAATCTGATTTTCCTTCTATGCAAGAAGCCAATTGTTCTTCGTTAGCCTTGTCTGATGATATTACTTGTTCATTTGTCTCTGTTTCTACACACCCTGCTAACAAAGAAATTGCAAGTAATGTGATAAGAGATGGGATGAGTTTTTTCATGTTGGATTTTTTAATAAATTTTAAAAACAAAGAGATTATAAGGGTTTATTTTATTTCGCACAACTCCTTCTTATGCGAACTCCGAACCTGTTATGGGGGGTGAGATTTTAATTCAGGAAAAATTCAGGAATTTGTCAGGACGCATAAGAAGCAAGTGGATTATAATGCTTTGGTTTACTTTTAACAAATTTTTCTATGAATCAAGTTTGTAAGATTGGTTTGGGCGGTTTGCTCGGCGAGAGTGGGGAAGCGGCGCTTGCACGGCTTGAGCGGGAGCTCAAGCTGAAAAATTATAGTCCGCGGACGGTTGAGGCGTACACGGGACAGGTCAAAAAGTACCTTAAATTTTGTGGCGTAGAGTGGATGCGTTTTGGACAGGAAAAAGTGCAGGATTTTATTCTTGCGGGGAAGGAAGAGGGGCTTTCGGCACAAACCTTAAATTTGGCTATTCAGTCGTTACAATTCTTTTTTAAAGTGGTGATGGGGAGGTATTGGAGAAAAATGAGTAGCCTTAAAAAGTCGTCAAAATTACCTGTGGTTTTGTCTTTGGAGGAGATCAGAAGGGTTTTAAATGGAGTGGAAAACAGAAAACATCGGCTGATTTTAGCGCTTGCATACGGGGCGGGGTTGAGAGTGAGTGAGGTGGTGAGGTTGAAAGTTGGCGATTTGGATTTTTGGGGCGGTATTATTTGGGTGAGGAGCGGAAAAGGCGGGAAAGACAGGGCGACTTTATTGCCGTCGGCATTGGAAAGTGAGCTTAAGGAGTGGTGTGGGAGTGGTGGCGGAGGTGGTGCGGGCAGGCTTCTTTTTGAGAGTGAAAGGGGAGGAAAATTAACAACCAGGACAGCAGAAAAAGTGTTTGAGCAGGCGCTTAAAAGGGCGGGAGTGGAAAAATTGGCAACATTTCATTCGCTCAGGCACAGTTTTGCAACTCATCTCCTTGAAAACGGGGTGGATTTGCGCATCATCCAAGAGCTTTTGGGGCATGCAAATTTGAAAACAACCGAGCGGTATACTCATGTTTCGCAGGCGCTTGTGGGGAGGGTGAGGAGTCCACTTGTTTCGGTTGCCCCCTAATATTGCAAACCGTGTCGAAAAGGAATTTCTTTGTAAGTAGTTTTGACTGTGACATTGTAGACGGGATCTCCGAGTTTGCGGAAACGCGCGTGAGATCCTTTCTGGCGGACAAAAAAGAAGCCCTTATTTTTAAGGACCTTGAGAATTAAACTGAGCAATATCGGTTTAGGCATATTTAAAAGCAAGTGGCATCAAGTTGAGGCGCTCAACTTTGTAAATTTTAGAAATAGGAGTGTCTTCGAAATGGAGTTCCAGCGCTTCTTGCAGGCTTTCCATGGCTTCCTTCTTAGTTTTGCCGAAACTGGAAACATCAGTGTTGATATTCCAAGCCACAAAATATTTCCCTTCCTTCCAAACTACATTTTTTAAGTCGATTTTGCGCATGTTTTATTTAGTATGCTTGTATTTTACTGAAATGGGTGAGTAAAGTCAAAAAAAAGAGAAATTTTACAGATAAGAATTCCGTCCCGGGACGGGGACTAAACCTGTAAAAGTTTCACAAACACCTCTGGACATAATGACTCCAGCTTAATTCGGCAGACACTGTCTGCCATTTTGGATAGGTCAGATAAAAACGCCTCATATCTAATACCTTGTTGAAGAATTTTGCCAATGTTGGAAACTAAAGATTGATAATTATTCATGATTGTCATGCGGAATCTTATGAATATACATTTGCCTTATACCATATTCAAAAGGCTTCATAAATAAATATTTTTCATTTGAGCTTTGTGTCTGCTTTAGGGTAGAATGACTTCCGACTTGTTCCGTATAGTAATAGAACGCCTTACCCCCACACAAATGGACGACATGTACTTACCAGATGAGGTTTCATCCGATGAAGATCCGGTTTTTGATAAAAAGGAGATAGAAACTGCGGGAAACGGGCCGCAAATGGCGCCGAATCATCCTTCCGGATTAGCGGTGTCAGGGTATGTGAGGATTGCATTTGACAGGTTCGTGACGCTGGTTGCAAGTCACAGCTTTTTGGATGTTGTGGAAAGAAATAAAAATGAGGATGTGGTCATCAGCACCAATTTGCTTACGGATCTTGCAAATGCAAAAAGGACAATTCCAAGTACAAAGAATTCGGCTATGGTTCTCTTGGGACTGCTGCTTGGAATACTTCTTGGGTACATCTTGTTTAAGACTTAATTTTTTATTTTTTCGACTTTATTTTTTCTGCTATGAAATACAAAAGAATACTACTCAAGATTTCGGGGGAGGTTTTGGGAGGCCCCGACGGAGTCGGGGCCGATTCCGCTGAAGTTTTTGCAATATGCAAAGCTGTTAGCGGGCTTATTAAAAAGGGCGTGCAGGTGGCAATTGTTGTTGGTGGAGGAAATTTTTGGAGGTATAGAGATAATGCACTTTTGCCACTATCCAGGAGTGCGTCGGATTCTATGGGAATGCTGGCAACAATGATGAATGCAAAGCTGCTTGAGGAGGCGTTTTGGTCGCTCGGAATAAAGGCAAAGGCGCTTGCGGCGCACGGGCACTCCTATTTTATGGAGGATTATTCGCCGTCCAAAGGCGAGCATTTTCTCAAAAAAGGCTCCGTGGTTATTTTGGGTGGTGGAACCGGAAATCCGTATTTTACAACAGATACGGCGGCGGCTCTCCGCGCGCTTGAACTTTCTTGCAATGTTCTTGTGAAGGACACAAAAGTCGATGGAATTTATGATTCGGATCCAAAGAAAAATAAGAAAGCCAAATTCTTTCCCAAAATTTCTTATGACGACTTTTTGGATCTTGGACTTGGGGTTATGGATCTGTCCGCCGTTTTGCTTGCCAAGGAAAATTCTCTGCCGGTGCATGTGTTCAATGGCCGCGTGGATGGAAATTTGCTCAAAGTGGTTTCAGGGAAAAAGATTGGATCTATTATTTCTTAACTCAAAAATATGGCTCATCCGTTGGTACAAAAAACTGAAGAAGATTTTAAAAAAACGCTGGAACATTTGAACGACGAGTTTGCAAAATTGCAGACGGGAAGGGCATCGGCTTCGCTTGTGGAGCATGTTATGGTGGAGGCTTACGGAAGCAGTCAGCCAATCAAAAATTTGGCGGGGGTTTCAATTCCGGATTCACGCACAATACAGATTCAACCTTGGGACAAAGGGCTACTCCATGCAATTGAGAAAGCGATTCAAATTTCCGACATCAACATAAATCCTGTAAATAACGGCTTGTCCATTATCTTGAATGTGCCACCGCTCACAGAGGAGCGCAGGAGGGATTTGTGCAAAGTTGTTTCGCGCCTTGCCGAAGAAGCAAAGATTGCGCTGAGGAATCTCAGGCATGATGCAATGGCCATGTTTAAGAGGATGGAGGCTTCCGGTGATATGACTGAGGACGACCAAAAAGGTGCGGAAAAAGCTCTGCAAGATGCTGTTGATGAGGCGAATAAACAGGTTGAGGAAATGGCCAAGAAAAAAGAAGAAGTAATTATGACCGTTTAGTATGTATACATTTTACGCAATAGTCGCTTTCATTGTTGTCTTTTCAGCTCTTATTCTGGTGCATGAATTGGGGCATTTTTGGATGGCAAAAAGGGCCGGCGTAAAAGTGGAAGAATTTGGAATTGGAATGCCGCCGCGGATTTGGGGAAAAAAGGTCGGTGAGACAATTTATTCCGTTAACTGGATTCCTTTTGGTGGGTTTGTGAAAATGCTTGGGGAGGATGGCACCAAAGCCATTTTACCTTGGACAAAAAAAAGAAGTTTTCAAGGGCAACCTGTGCGGAAGCAGATTCTGATAGTTTGCGGAGGAGTAATGATGAATTTACTTCTTGCGTTTTTGCTTTTGACTATTGGTTTTGTGATTGGAATTGAACCGCTGATTGTTGATGAAGAAGACTATTTAAATGCAATCCGCGACGGGTATATTGAGGTGCAAATTGGCGTGAGTGAAGATATGCCTGATAAGGAAGTTCAGGTACAAAGATTGGTTTATTTTGACTCTGATAATTCCGTTTTCCATGGGCTTCTCTCCACAGGCGATACAATTCTAACTGCAGACGGGGAGATGATTCTTACTTATGAGGATTTGGAAAAAGTCTTTATGGATTCCGGAACCGGTGAAGTTAAGATCACTGCAAGCGGTGAAGACATAGAGAAAACTTTCTCATTCAATTTACCACAGAGATGTCCCATTGTAAGTTTTGTTGAGATTGGGTCGTCTGCGGAAACTTCCGGTCTAAAAGCGGGAGATTTGGTGAAAAGTATTGATGGGGTAGCCGTGAGCTCGGCCGAGCAAATTATTGTGCTTACGCAAAAACATGATGGCAAAGGCAGTGTGATTTATGAGGTTATAAGAGACGGTGAGACTTTGATTTTCACAGTTCCTTTGGGTGAGAAAGATGGTAGGGCGGGGGTGGCTCTTGCCGACTTTGTCTCGTCTTATGGAAACCTTTCTCTCTATAGTGACTATGTCCCACATACGTTGCTTGCGGTTAATCCGGTGAGATATGGACTGACTGCGCCCGTGCATGCCATTTCCGAGATGTGGAGGCTTGGCAAAATGACAGCTGAAACTTTTGTGGGAGTTTTAAAGCAGTTTCTGAGTGCCGGTGGAGTGCCTGCAGGCGTCACAGGTCCGGTTGGGATAGCCCAGATGACTTATGTAATTCTTCAAGATGGTTTTGCGGCAATGATAAGATTCATTGCTCTTTTATCACTCAGTTTGGGAGTAATAAATATTTTACCTTTGCCCGCTATGGATGGAGGCCATTTGTTCTTTTTGTTATACCAAGGAATAAGTGGTAAAAAACCGAATCCAAAGTGGGAGAATTTAATACATACGGTGGGATTCTTTTTCTTGATACTCTTGCTGGTTTATGTGACATTCAACGATGTTCTGAATTTATTTTAGTTCTCTGTCAAAGGATTATTTGATGGTAAAGATGTTTTGGTCTTGTGTAAGAGAAAAATAAGGCGCTAAAATTAATGTCCGATTTTTACAAACTTTCTATGGATGGTTTAGTGCCCGGTAACGACATTTGGCTTAAGGTGCTTGGACAGATTGAAAGCGAGGTAAAACGTCCGCATTTTTTGACGTGGTTTCAGAATACGGCGATTCTGTCTTTCAATGACGGGCTGCTTATTATTGGGGTGCCTAATATTTTTGCAAAAGATTGGCTGGAAAATAAGCTTGCGAGTGAGGTTATGAAGGCAGTGCGGGAAATTTGTCCGGATGTGAAAGAAATTATGTTTGAGGTGGATCCTTCACTGTCTCTTCCGGAGGATGCGCGGTCTATTGATGTAAATAAGGCTTTTGGGAAGGATGCTAAAAAAAGCAGGAAGCTTCCCGGTAAACAGGAGGTGCGGTTGCTTCCCGGAATATCTTCAAAGTGCTTAAATCCAAGGTATAATCTTCAAAATTTTGTAGTGGGGCCAAACAATCGTTTGGCCCACGCGGCCTGCGCGGCGGTAGCCGCGCAGGCCGGTTCCATGTACAATCCGCTTTTTGTATATGGAGGCACGGGTCTTGGAAAAACACATCTTCTCCAGGCTACCGGCAATGAAATGCTCAGGAATGATCCGGAAAAAATAGTCGTTTATATGACCAGCGAACGCTTTACAAATGAGATTGTTGAGGCAATCGGCAAGCGCAATTCAAAGGATTTCAAGGACAGATACAGGAAAGTCGACTGTTTGATTATTGACGATATTCAATTTCTTGCAAACAAGGACCGCACGCAGGAAGAGTTTTTTCACACGTTTAATGAGCTTTATGACAATAATAAGCAGATAATTATCAGTTCAGACAGATCGCCAAAGGAGCTTTCTCAACTTGAAGACAGGCTTGTGAGCCGTTTTGAGATGGGAATGATTGTGGACGTTCAGTTTCCGGATTATGAGACGCGGCTTGCAATTTTGCACAGTAAATGCAGGGAGCATCAGGCGCTGATTCATCCCGAGGTTTTGGAATTTATTGCAATGAATGCGCGCGAGTCCGTGCGCGAGCTTGAGGGCGTTTTGCTTCAGGCAATTGCTCAGGCGCAGCTTGAACATTCAACCCCAACAGTGAGGTCTGTGGCTAAAATTATCAAAAAGCTCGGTAAGACGAATTTGCAGGGGCTTGAACCTTATGGCGATACGGTTATGCACAAAAATTTGGGACTTTCTGATGTGCTCGAGGTTGTTTCTTCTTATTATCGCGTGAGCCAAGACGAGCTTATGAGCGACTCCAGAAAAACGCAAATTCTTCTTCCGCGCCAGATTGCAATGTACCTAATAAGAAGCGAGCTTTCCGCCGCATTTGAACAGATAGGGGAGGAATTTGGCGGTAAAAATCACAGTACTGTTATGCATGCATGTGAAAAAGTCGAAAATCAATTAAAGCATGACAAAACTTTGCTCAGAGACGTGAACGCCATTAAAAAAGAAATGGGACTTTAAGCCGCGGCTCTCTGCGCTACTCCAAGCACTATGAATTACACCTATTACAGACGCTACAAACCTTCTCGCAAACAGTCGGGATTCAAGGTGTTTTTTCTTTTTGTGGTTGTGGCGGTTATTTTGGTTTTTGCAGTTAGATCTTGTGTGTCTTTTGTGATGTCAGTTCTACAGGACGGAAATGATGAAGCAACTCTTACTCTTGAGAAAGGAAGTGCGCAGATCCTAGAGTGGGGGCAAAGCGATTGGGCACAAGTTTCCTCCGCCCAAGTCCTTCTCTCCGGCGATACTATAAAAACCGCCGAAGACGGCTTGGTGACTTTGAAATTTGCGGGTGGAAGCAGCGTGAGTTTGGACAAAAGTACGGAAGTGAAATTTGAGGCAACAAGTGATACTACCGGGACGGAGTCTGATTCTACGGCTGTCCAGCTTAAAATATATCTGATCTCGGGCAGAGTTTTTGTGGATAATATTGCCTCCACTTTAATAGCCCTTGATTTAACGGTACTTACAGATTCAATGAATATAATTTCTCCGGTTCATGGAGGAACTTTCTTGGCCTATAATGACAGTTCTCAGGAATATGCCTACAACCTTTATGGTAAAGTGGATGCCAATCTCATGGATAGGACTAAAACTGATAGTGAGCTCATAATAGAAACCGTTCCTTTGGAAGTGAAGAAAGGCATACTCCTTTCCGATGAAGACAGGAAAAAGATTATCGACCGCACATACGTAAGTACAATTAGCAGTTTTGAAACTCCTTCAAATGACGACTTTTTAAAGAGAAGTTTACCGGAATATCTGAAAGTGGAATTTTTTGGAAAAACTACGGTTATTCCGGAAGTGGTGGAAGAAGTTGAAGAGGTGACGGCAGAAGAGCCGGTGACGGAAGATACAGCCGGTGAAACATCTACAGAAGTAGCCGTTGAACCTGTTTCCGGTCTTATTATTGAGGTTACTTCGCCATCTTTAAACACAAAAATTCAAAAAGATGCCATAGCCATTGAGGGCGTTATTAAAGCCGGCACTGTGGAAACAGTGACGGTTACTTGGGACGGCAATGGCAGCCCTTATACTTTAAAAGGCTTTTCCTCCGGAGACACCAATTTCAGATTTGTTGCCGATAGCGATTACAAAAACATCAAAGTTGGCACCAATGTTTACACTGTTACCGCTTATGATGCGGACGGCAAAGCGAGCAATACTGTTACCGTGAAGGTTGATGCGGAGTATTAAAGCCATTTTCCCTTATTCTCTTCATGCTCCGCATTGGTTTTGGCGTAATGGACGGTGCCGCTTGAGTCTGTTAAGTAGAACCAGTAGTCGGAGGGGGTGGGAGTGAGTGCGGCTTTAATGGCGTTTAGTCCCGGATTGCCAATAGCTGTTGGGGGAAGGCCGGTATTAGAGCGTGTGTCATAAGGAGTTGTGTAAAGCCATGTGGCATCAATTCCAAGCGTCCAACCGGCATCAAGACGTTTCCAAATAATGCCGGAGGCAAGAGCCATGTCTTCAGGAGTTTGCACCTCTTTTTCAAGCATTGAAGCAACAATGATTATTTCCTGCATGGTGCGGCCACTTGATGCGAGGGCGCTGTCCATTTCCGGTGTCCACTTTGAGTCGAAATTTTTAAGCATACGATTTATGAGTTCCTCCGAAGAAAAATTGCTACTGTCTAAGAAATAAGTGTCCGGAAATAAAAATCCTTCAAGTGAGCGATTTTTTGTGCAAGAAGTAAAGTCGTTACTGTTTGTGAGAGTCATTTCAGTTAGGCGGGCGTCAATGTCTGCAATGGTTTGGCCTTCCGTGACAGTAATTGCCATTTCCCCGGAGCCTTCGGTGGTGAGAATTGTAATTATGTCTCGCAGGGTCATGGAGGGGCTCAAAACAAAGCTGCCATGGCGGACAAGCCCGTCCAGATTTTCTTCCTTCAGTGTACGTGTAAAACTGTTTGCGCTTATAATCAGATCTGAGTTTTCAAGGTCTGTTGCTATGGTTTTAGCACTTTCACCTTCAATAATGGTAAAGACAATTTTTTTGTCCAAGTGAGCGTCAACGGCTTCATTTAGGTCGTACTTCCAGAGGGGATTCCAAACTTTCCACACACAAATAAAAAGGGCGGCTAGGAAGATTAGTTTTAGGAGTCGTTTGCTCATTTGCTTGGGCGGCTTTAATGAACTTTAACTCGCGGGCGTTTCTCCTCCGGGCATTCCGGGTAAATTTATGCCCATGTCTCCCATCATGCCGCGCATGCGCTCGGCTGCAATTTCTTGCGACTTTTTGATGGCCTTACTAAAGGCCGCCTTCAAGGCCTTTTCCAGCTTTGTTTTGTTTTCTGGGGTGAGCAGTTCTGGGGCCACTTCAACTTCCTGTACTTCTTGTTCACCATCCACAATAACTTTTACTCCGTCAATTTCCGCTTCAATGTGAAGATTTTTAAGTTCAGCTTTGATTTGTTTGGCCTGTTTTTGCAAGCGATACATATCTTTAGCTTGTCCGAATAGTCCCATTTGGTAGGTTATTTAATGATAAAGCAGGTGGGATTATACTACTAGCCTTCGAACATTCCCACTAAATCTTTTGCATTAATTGCTGTGAAAGTTTCAGGATGAGAAGAAATATAAGATAAACATTCCTCATAACGGGTCCATTGAATATCTGCCGTTTTTTGAGTTTTCTCTTTTATTCCGGACATTGCTTTTGATATATCATATGGCGGATAGAGAAGTCCTCTCTCTTCATTGTCCGTCCAATATACGGGCCACCATGGTGTTTCCGATGTGTAGAAGTCGTTTTCATGCCATTTTAAATTCATAAAGGCGGGACGATTTGGACCAAGGGCTGTTAAAGATTCGCTAAGGATTTCTTCGCCTGATTTTTTGGAGCCTCCTCCTTCATAAACTTTTACCTCTAAATCTTCAGGGCGCATAAAGAGGCCGTTTTGGACTTCTCCCCAAGCCGTAGTTCCATTATGAGTAAGCGTGATTAACGCACCTTTATCTTTGTAGATTTTTGCCAGTATGGGCAATACTTCAGGATTTCCCATTACTACTGCCGTATAAGGAGCATAACCCATTAAATCCTTTAAATATTGATAGCCTCCCGGTTCATCTGTTGGTTTGCCGGTTAGGAGATCGATTTTATGTTCTTCATAGTTAAGGATTAGTTCCGTAAGCTCGGTTTTGTTCAGGTTTGTTAACCCGTACCAGTCGTAACCCCAATAATAAGGATAAGGCGGGCGAAGATGATAAGAGACTGCTACATATTTTGAGGTTTTGAGCCGATCAAGCAGCTCCGGTGATTCGTCTACATAAAATTGGGTGATTTGATCGTCCAAAAAGATGTCCACGGGGACGCGGTATTCTTCATGCAAGTCAATAATTTTATTTAGTGTCTCCGTGCTTTTTTGGGGATTTGTCCAGTCATGGACGTTTATGACAAAATCCGTGTAGACGGTTTTATCCAATGTTGAGTCTGCAGTTATGCCGTCACGGTAATCAATGTAAGTTTTCACGGCGTTCGCTTGGGAGCTCCATTCCATCAAGCCTTCATCTTGAAGCAATTTTGTCTCACTGAAAAAATAACGAAGAGATTCCTCGTTTTTTGACTCTTCAAGAAGGCTGGTTGGTAAATAAACCGTGAGTTTTGCGGGGCGAGTTTTATCACGGAACGAGTCGACCTCTTTTATTGTTTCAATAAGTGTGTCTACGTCTTCATTTGTTAGCGTACAGGTGTTACCACTACATTCTACGTCCATTTTATTCTCATAAAGTCCTGCAAGTGCGCCAAGCTCACCATTGCTGATAACCAGGCCGGACTTGTCTTCTTTGAAATCTTTTGCGTCTTTCAGAGTTGTGAAATAGATTCTGTCTTCCAAGTTTGTAGGGACATTTTGGTGAAAGCCTTCTCCAAGTATGTATTTATTTGTCCATTTCCCATTGTCAGGACGCTCTTTCTCAGGGATAGCCAGCATGTGCATTCCAACAATTCCATTTATGTATGTAAATCCGGCTTTTTGTGCAGAGGTTATCCAGTCGGAAGTACCGGCTCCGCCACTGCAACCCAGATTATTTTTTTCACCGACTAGAGAGTCGACTAAGCTTTTGTTCTCTGTCATTTGTGCGGCAAGAGCGTCTGTGGAGATTCCTTTGTCCTGTTTGCTTCCGCCAACATCACAGTGGGTGCCAACACCATGCCCACGGTCCAATATTTCTTTCATAAAGTTTTTTCCCCAAATTTCGTTAGCTTTTGCAAAAGGTTTTTCAGTTTCCACGGTTATTATTGCATTGTATTCATCTGCAAGATCCATTGTTGCGGTTAATACACCAATGTGCTTTTCAAACACCGTTTGGACTTTGTCATCGGTGAAACTTGCTTCCATGTGAGTCATTGTAGTCAGGAAAAGAGGTGCCGTGACATTTTGTTCATCATCATTATTGTTTGTGGCAGGTTCTATAGTCGGCATATTTGAATCCGTATCAAACGGATTTGAACAAGCCGAGATAAACAGACTTAGAACAAAAATACTTAGTATGAGTTTTTTCATGTTTCTTTCGGGTTAATGGTGGTAGAAGCTGTATCTATACGGCCATTTAATCACTTTACCTTGCGTAATTCAATTTAAATGGCTAGAATCCCTCCGCAATTTCGTAATTTCAAGATAATTCATAGAAACTTATGGAAAAAATTTCTCTCAAGGCTGTAAAACGTCCTTTAGGTCTTAAGGCAAATGCCATCCGTTCCGGAGGTGCGGTGCCTGTTGAATATTATGGGCATGGAGTTCCCAATATCAGTTTGGATATTCTTTATGGAGATCTTAGACGTGCTTATAAGGCAGCTGGTTCAAACACTGTGATTGATCTTGAGGTTGAAGGTGAGGCTCCAAAAAAAGTTCTTTTCACAAGGGTGGATTTCGATCCGGTACGTGATACGGTTTCTTATGTTGAACTTATAAATGTGCGTATGGATGAAGAAGTTACTGCTAAAATTCCGGTTCGTTTGGAAGGAGTTGCTCCTGCAGTCAAAGATCTTGGAGGTATTTTGGTGCAAAGTTTGGATGAGCTTGAAATTTCTTGTTTGCCGGGAGATCTTCCACATGAATTTATTGTAAATGTTGAAAGTATAGTCGACTTTGCTACTACCTTGCATGTCTCAGACGTTGTGGTTCCTGCAGGTGTTAAGATTCTGACTGAACTTGATGCTGCTGTTGCTACCGTTACAGCTCCTCAAGAAGAGGAAGTTGCTCCCGAAGTAGCTCCAACTGCTGATCAAGTTGAAATAACCACAGAGAAGAAGGAAGGTGAGGGTGCTTTGGAAGGTGATAAGAAGGCTGAGGGCGGGAAGAAGGATTAATCCCTACCGTGGTTGTGACAGTGCCTTGGTTAGTTTTGCTGTTCTTGGCGCGCAGGTCATTTGATCAGTTCGCTCAGGAGGTTTTTTAGGATTTCCGCTTCGTTTTGAGTGGAGGCTTCTTTGGGTTCAATATTTAAGATAAATGATTCGCCTGGTGCGATTTCTCTTGGGAGGAGAGCGGTGGGGAAGCTTATGTGCTCTTCATTTGCTCCGCGGTTTAGTTTTAGAGTGCAGAGGGTAGCACTGTTTTCAGTGGCTGTAGTGGTTGGTACAGACCCTATGAGGGTGGCAACGATTTGATATTTGAATGGATGGAACATTGGGCGTAGATGCTTGCGCTATAAAAAAGTTGAGGGGTGATTATGGCGCTTTTTTTCGCAGAAAAAAAGCGCCAATAGACCTAAATCCATTGACACTTTTTAAATTTGAATTGGGAGCTGAGTTGCCTTCGGGGGTTTTTGCATTCTGTCCGTCTACTTTTTCCAGTGCAGAGCCACTTTTAAGTCAATTGCGTGTGCAATTTTGTGGTGTTCTTTACATAGCGGCACGAGATAGGCAGGGTCATTGTTTGCCTGCAGTCCAAAGCGGAGACGGTGGTGGATTTCTTCGGCAGGTTTTGTGCATCCGCTCACGGCGCACTTGGTACCATATTTTTCATGAAGAAAATCACGGATAGCTTTTTTGTAGTAATTCCGCGAAGGGAGATGCGTCTCTTCGCGGGCGCGAGTGGAAAGTTCCTGCTCAGTTTGCTCGGTTTCTTGGTTTTTCTGATTAAGAAAATTTAGGAGAAGGACACTGATGTCCTTCCCTTGCGCATGAATAAGATTGAGCTTATCTGTGACCTCATCTGAAAGAATAAAATCAAGTTTCTTCTGCGCGCGCAGAAGGTTTGTGCCTAGAAAAAGGTTTGGGGAGTTTTGTTTTTCAAGTTCTTTTGCTTCATTTTGTTCCCTCTTCAAATCCCTTACATATATCTCCATTGTTTTCTGAGAAAAAATTTTAAGTTTTTGAGCAAGATCTTCTTCATTCGCTTCTGTTGCAACGGTTAGTACTCTTACAAGTTTGTTTGTACTTACTTCAGCCTCATGAAATAAACCCAGAAGTATTGGTTTTCCTTGCAGTCTCTTTTCAATATGAAGTGCCGTATTTACTTGTGCCTCTGAGAGTCCTGCAAATTTTGCAGCAAATTCATAAACACTTGAGCAGTTTTCTTTTTCATAGAGCCTTCTTCTAAAGACCTCTGGGAGTAGGCTTTCAAATTTTCTTCGCCAGAGGAGGGCATTTCCGCCGTACTGCCGGCAAAGGGAGAGGAGTTCATTGTCCGGGATTTGAGATAGATTATCCATAGTATTATTTGGTGAGGAATTGTAGAAGAATGATAGATGAAATCACTGGAAAATTCAAGAGGGAATGCGGTGTTTCCACTAGACGAAACGTGTCAATTATTTTGCAATTATCAGTCGTGAAAACGGCTTGTAAAAGCTGAAAAACGAATTTACGGAAATCTGTAAAAAGTCTCTGCGCGCGCAGAAAGCACGGCAGCGTAGCGCCGCTGCCTGCGTGCAGAAAAAACATCGCCGTTGTGATACCGCGCAACTGCCGGCGTGAAATTACTACTGCCATTATTTACATGCAAAAAACCGGACTTGAACCTTCTCTGGCAAAGTCCGGTTTTTAATTTTGCGCTTGAAGTGCGCTTGAAGTGCGCTGAAGTGCGCTGATTTGTACTGAAGTGCGTTTCTACATCAACGAATACATGACAATCACCGGTGCAAGTAAGAGAGCAATTGTGTTTATTACTTTGATGAGCGCGTTTAAGGCAGGTCCGGCTGTATCTTTGTAAGGGTCGCCAACAGTGTCTCCAACAACAGCCGCTTTGTGTGCGTCTGATCCTTTGCCACCAAAGTTTCCGTCCTCAATATACTTCTTTGCATTGTCCCAAGCTCCTCCTGCATTGCTCATATTAATAGCTTGTAAAAGTCCTGTAACGATTACTCCACCAAGAAGTCCTCCAAGCCCCATTGGACCAAAAAGGAAACCTACAATTATTGGCGAAAGTACTGCAATAAGTCCAGGAATGATCATTTCTTTAAGAGCTGCTTTTGTAACTATGTCTACGCAAGCTCCGTAGTCGGGCTTTCCCGTTCCCTCCATAATGCCTTTGATTTCTTTGAATTGTCTGCGAACTTCTTCAACAACCGAGAAGCCTGCCTTGCCAACGGCTCGCATCAAGAAACCTCCGAACAAGAATGGAAGCATTCCTCCAATAAAGAGGCCAATCATTACTCTGTAATCCGTTAAGTCGAAAACAAAACGAGTTCCGCTGCTTGCAAAAAGTGCTTCTCCATATGCTTGGAAAAGTACGAGTGCGGCAAGGGCTGCTGAAGCAATTGCATAACCCTTTGTGACAGCTTTTGTGGTGTTTCCTACCGCATCCAGGGCATCTGTGTGGACACGCACGTCTTCAGGGAGTTTTGCCATTTCCGCAATTCCTCCGGCATTATCGGTGATAGGTCCATATGAGTCCATTGCAATAACCATACCTGTTGTTGAAAGCATTGAAACTGCGGCAATAGCTATTCCATAGACTCCGCTTCCAAGAGTTGAAGCGTCCCCAAGGAAGTAAGCGGCAATCATGGCAAGAACTATCAAAATAACCATTGGCATTGTTGAGAAAAGTCCCATTGCAATACCGTTGATTACGTTTGTTCCGGCACCTGTTACGGAAGCCTCGGCAATTATGCGAACAGGAGCGTAATCTTTTGCCGTGAAGTATTCTGTTGCTACAGTGATGAAAAGAGTGAGTACAAGTCCAACCAAGGTTACACAGAAAATTTTCACGTCGTTCAACATGTACATTGTCACAAAATAGAAGCCGACTGCAGAAATTGCGCCCGTCACCATAGTCCCGCGGTAGAGAGCGGCCATGATGTTTTTCTTGCCTTTTTTAAGGTTCACAAAGTATATGCCGACTATTGAAGCCAAAACCGCAACGGCTCCGAGTGCTAGCGGATAAGTGACTCCAAGTTCGCCGATTTTTTCCATAAGCGTTGACGACGCCAAAATCATGGCGGCAATCAAGGTCACGGCGTAGGTTTCAAAAAGGTCGGCACCCATACCCGCACAGTCGCCAACATTATCTCCAACGTTGTCTGCAATTACGGCAGGGTTTCTTGGGTCGTCCTCAGGGATTCCTTTTTCGACTTTTCCTACTATATCAGCTCCAACATCCGCGGCCTTGGTATAAATTCCTCCACCCACACGGGCAAAGAGAGAAATCAAGGAAGCTCCAAATGCAAAACCTATAAGAAGGCCGGTGGCTTTTTCAACGCCAAATCCAAAGAAATGTATGAACATCCAATAGAATCCGGATACGCCAAGGAGGGCCAAGCCAACTACGGCGAGTCCTGTTACGGCGCCACTTTTGAACGCTATTTGAAGTGCTGCGTTGAGACCTTTTTTTGCGGCCTCTGCGGTGCGAACATTTGCCCTAACGGAAACATTCATTCCTATATATCCGGCAAGAGCTGAGAAGATTGCGCCAACGGCAAAGCCCATTGCTATCAAAAATCCATCTGTTGGAAGGCCAAATCCAAGTACCAAAAATACCAAAATGGCAAAAATGGCCAAGGTTTTATATTGACGATTCAGGTATGCCATTGCTCCTTCTTGAATGGAGGCGGCAATTTCAATCATTTTGGGCGAACCGCTGTCTTTTTTCAGCATGTTCACAATCAGATAAACTGCCCAGCCTAGGGCAACCACGCTTGCAAGTGCAGCGAGGACGGAAACTTCTGGAAAGTCCATAAAATAAGATTAAGAGGTAATAAGACGTATGAGATGAAAGTCGGCTGGGATTTTACTACAAACTCTGATACCTTGTAAAAGGTTTATTTTTTATTCTCCATGTATGAATATTCAAAAGTCTCTAAAGGATGCGGTTGATATTGCTCTCTTGAAAGAGCCTGTCATGAATAAAATAGCCTTGGATAAAGGCGCTTTGATCCCTGCGTTAATGATTGTTGGTGCAGCAGGCTTAATTTGTGCTCTTGGGGCTTATGTTTTTCCAACTCATGTTGGATTTATTACTTACAGGCCAAGTATGGCTTTTGTTTTGGAACAAGCGGTTATCACTTTTGCATTAGGTGTGGCCTTTTTGTATTTAACAGGTTATTTGGCGGAGAGATTTTTTGGTTCAAAAGTTAATATGCAGGCTTTTGTGGCGGTAATGGGGCATGCAAATATTGTGAGCGTTATTGGATTTATTTCCTCGTTATCTGCAATCTCAGGTATTTGGGGCCTTGTTATTTTGTGGAATTTTCTGACTAAAGTGGCAAAAATGGAGCCTAAAAATGTGATTATTTTGATGGTAATTGATGTTGTTATAGTCATATTTGGAGCAAGTGCTTATGCGGGGAGTATGATGATGGGGATATAAAGGTGGATTGAGCGATTTTTAGTTTGAGAAATTTTCTCTCGAGATTTTTTTACGACTTTTTCCGTGCGCAAATTGTGTGCCGGTGGTTTCGATGCTTGTGCGCGCACAGGGTGGGCTGGTGGTTGTGGGACTTGTGCGCGCACAAGTTGTGCGGTGGTCCTTGTGCTTTGTGCGCGCGCACAAATTTCATTTGGCCCGCAGTTGCCCCACTGTTTTTTGCGGATTTTTATGGGTTTTTGCAGGTCCGTCTTTTGGCTTCCACAAGCCATTTCCCGCGGTTGGCGACTCTGCAATAATTGGCCCGCGCCGTCCAGTGGAAGAGTCTTATCTCTTGATAGAACTTTTGAAGATAAGCCGGATCTTAAAGAGGTACTTGTTGAAGGAAAGGTAAGTGTAAGTAAACTTGCAAAGGTGGCATCAATTGCAACAAAAGAAAATCAAGCCGAGCTTGCAACCCTTGCAGAGATTCATTCCAGAGAAGTCTTAGAAACTATGGCCAGAGATGAAAAACTTTGTTCCCGGGAACAAAACAAACAAGAAGAATTTTTTGAAGAAACGCCAAAACTTAATCCCGCTCTTTCAAAGGAAGTCATTCTGGAGCTCAACCGCCTCCACGAACAGAAACAGGATGTTAATGAAATTCTCCTGGATCTTTTAAAACAAAGAAATCAAAGGACAGAGGAAAAGATACAGGAGACCCATGAGCGCCTAAGCGG
>JBAZYV010000016.1:0-18560 GCA_041659165.1 Candidatus Altimarinota bacterium
GGTAATTTTGCAAAAAGTCCATCTTATAGATCTCCTTTCTCTTACCCCAAAAACTATGCGGAGATTAAAGTGCCGTGACAACCCTCAACTCCAGCTTTTCTAAAACTTTCTTGGGACAGTAGTGAAAAAAAATAATTGATTCAGTTCAGAATATTTTTCAAAAGAATCTATCTATGTTTGCGGTTTTTTTTATTTCAGGCGTTTCCGTTTTAGTGCTTGCGGGTTGGTTTTTCAATATAGACCTTTTGCTCAGATTACTCCCGTTTGCAAGTAAAATGAATCCGATGATAGCAGTATCTTTCCTACTGTTTGCCATAGGTATATTTTTCAAGAAAAAATTCAATGGTTATGTGGCTGTTTTTGCAGGGTTCATGCTTTTTATAATTTCGGTTTTAAGAATAATATCAATATATGGGTTGATATTATTTTCTCCAGATTTAATGCTGTTTCACTCCGATGTTTTGGCTGAGCTGGGTTCAGGCAGAATGTCTTTAGTTGTGGCTTTTGGATTTTTGTTTTTGGGAGTCAGTTTGTTGTCTTTCAAATTTGCAAGTTTTAAACGTATGTACGTTACGGATGTTGTTTCTCTGCTTGTTCTTTCATTGGCATCTATTGGTTTGGTTGCTTATTGTTTTGACTTGCAATCCATATTGCAGTCAGCAATTTTCTCTTCCGTAGCAATACATACTTTAATTTTATTTTTTGTTGCAGGAGTTCTCTTACTTGGACGTATCGATAAGAATTGGAAAGCGCTCTCCTTTAAGAGTGGATTTATGATTTCTTGTTTGCTCGTTGTTGTCTTTTTGTTGACCTTGTTTCTGGCAACTATTGTTGAAAAATTTTTATTGGGACAAATTGAGGCCAGATTTATTGAAGAGGCTAATAAGATTACTGCCGATGTTGAAAACCGTTATGATGTTTATGCTACAGCTCTTGAGGGTGGTGGTGGTTTATTTGCGGCATCGGAAAAGGTTTATAGGGATGAATGGGCCGCGTACGTTGAATCTTTGGATCTGCAAAAAAATTATCAAGGAGTGCAGGGGCTTGGTTATGCAAAATTAGTTTCCCGGAAGGATTTGAAAAATTATACGAATGCAGTTCGTGCTGAGGGTTTTAGCTCTTTTACAGTTTTCCCTGAAGGCGAACGAGATCTATATTCAGTTGTAACTTACATCGAACCGTTTGATGAGCGAAATCAAAAGTCGTTTGGGTTTGATGCATTGCAGGATCCTACTCGCAGATTTGCAATGGACAGGGCTCGTGATACTGGGGTGGCACAGATTTCCGGAAAAGTTAAGCTCATTCAGGAGATCGATGTTGATGTGCAAGAGGGATTTCTTATGTATGTACCGGTTTACAAAAATGGTATGCCGGTAAGGACTGTTGAAGAAAGGCAAGCGGCTATTTCAGGTTATGTTTTCAGTCCTTTCAGGGCGGGGGATTTTGTACATGGAACAGTAATGCAATTTCCAGAGGGTTTGCATTTTGTAATGAATGATGGAATCACCGTTACCGGTGAAAATCTGCTTTATATGGATAAAGATTGTCCGAGTTTAGATGTATTCAATGATGTAGGGAATATGAAGATGGCGAAAACAATATATGTCAATGGACATCCTGTGACTTTGAGTTTTGCTGCGGATTCCTATTTTGATCAGACAAAGTTTGCGGACTTCGCCGCGCTTTTTGTTGTCTCAATAGGGTTTTTGGTCAATATTTTTATTGCAGGTATGTTCTGTACGTTAATTTATTCGAGGCAAAGGTCCATTGATTATGCAGACGAATTAACCAAGGATCTACAGAAGGTGAATTTGAGGTTCAAATTGGCTACCCGTGCAGCTCAGATTGGAGTGTGGGAATGGGATCTTGTGGAGAATTCGCTGATTGCTAGTGACCAATTTTATGCGTTGTTTAATGCAAGACCTAAAGATTTTGAGAAAGCTTATGAGGGGTGGGTACGGTATATTCATCCGGATGATAAGGAACGTGGAAAAGAAGAAGTAAGGCTTGCAATCAGTGGGAAGAAAGATTTTGATACAGTCTTGCGTACGGTACAAATTGGTGGCGAGGTACGTTATATCCGTTATTTTGGTGAGGTGGGGGAGAATAAGGTCGGCAAGCCCATTGGTATGGTAGGAGTTAGTTGGGATATAACCGCTCAAATGAGAGCGGAAGGGAGATGAATCTACTTGCACCAAGTTTAATTTAAAGTAGGATTTCAAGGAAAACGGTAATATATTTTAACCCCGACCAAATGACAAAATCAAAAATTTTTCAACTTATTCTAGCGGTTTTGCTTGTGGGATTTGTAATGGTGGTGTTTTTGAAATATGGATGGATAGATCCCCCTGACGGGAAAGGTGACAAAACGTTCGGTGATGAGGGTGCCACAGATGTAATCTCAATTACACCTTCTTCAGTTTGTTTGAAAGAAGGCGAGAAACAGCAATTTGAGGTCTCGGTGGAAGGAGTGCAGTGGTCCGTTGAATCGTTGATAAAATCCAACTCTTCAGTGGAAATTGCCACTATAAATCAAGAAGGTTTACTCACCGCCATTTCATCCGGAATTGCCAATGTTGTTGCGAGTAAAGGTGGCAAAAAAAGCTACGCCGGTCTTTCAGTGGTGCCTACTTCCATGACTTGCAATACCAGTGTTCAAGATGATGATGAAGATAATGAAGAAGATGAAAGTGATGACAAGAACCTAGAAAATACAGAGAAAACGGATGGGGAAGGCAGCCCAATTTCCGGTGATTCGGTTGGTGTAAACAATAAGTGGTCTGTGGAGTTTGACGCTTCTTTGGCACATGAAGTTAATAATGGTTTTGAAGAAATTGGTACGGCAAATTACGACTTAAGAGGAGGATTCGTTTTCACAGTCGACTATGCAACCGGAGAATTAAAAATTGTAAATGAGCCGGCCGGTTTTGTGAAAGTTGTATCTTCAAATGATGTTCCCACTTGTACAACAAGCACTGTGAACGATCCGTTTTTATTTGTGACTGCTACGGACGGTAAACTTCAGGATAACAGCTTTGTTTTTGGTAAAAAATTTATTACTTCCGATCACAATGAGGGGATGAAGATGTCTTGTATGAATACGAATTTTTCAGATCCAAACGCTTCATTGATCAGCATCCTTGGACAATATGCTTTTCCTATAACCGTTGATGCTGCAGATGGTGCAACTTCCGCAATCCAAGGGTCGTTTTCATTCTCCGGACGGAAGGCTAGAATAGTTGGAATCCTAACAATTCATAGAGTGCAGGAATAATGCTTGTTAATCTTAGTGGCAGAGAACATCATATTATAGCAACATAATTTATCCGATTTAGCAAATTACCATTGCGCTTTTGGCAAAACAGATGTAGGGTGCAGCTTGTTTCAGATTAATATTCTATGTTTAAAAGAAAATTTACACATTACGCAAGTAATAGCAGAGGACTGCCCGGACGGCCATCGCGAGTAGGTGGTGGCAGACGTGGAGCAAGAGGTGGACGGGGCGGAACAGGCTTAAATCCGTCGCTCTTGGTGCATAAGGCCAGTCAAGCAACCGCGGCGGAAGTCGACACATTCCGGCCTTCTTTTGAATTCAAAGATTTGCCTGTGCATCCGCAGCTTAAAGCAAATATTTTGAAGAAGGGTTATACAACCCCAACGCCAATTCAGGAAGGGACAATTTTGCACATCAATGAGGGGCGCGACGTGCTTGGAATTGCAAATACCGGTACCGGAAAAACAGCCGCTTTCTTGATTCCGTTCATAAATGCGGCTCTCGGCGATCCAAATGAACGAGTGCTCATACTTGTGCCAACGCGTGAAATTGCAATTCAAATTCAAGATGAGTTTGTGGGCTTTACGCACGGCACACGGCTTCTTTCCGTGGTTTGTGTTGGTGGTCTTCCAATAATCAGGCAAATTAGAAGTCTCAAAATGGGGCCTGTCTGTGTGATTGCAACCCCCGGTCGTCTTAAGGATTTGCTTGCGCGTAATGCAATAAGTTTGAGCCGTTGTAAGAGGGTGATTTTGGACGAGGCGGATAGAATGGTGGACATGGGTTTCATTAAGGACATAAAAATGATTTTGGGGCTTTTACCAAAAGAAAGACAGTCGTTATTTTTCTCGGCTACGCTTCCAAATGATGTGAAGGATCTCATTCACTCGTTTTTGCATGATCCCGTGACTGTTTCCGTAAAAAAACAGGAGACAGCCGAGAATGTGGATCAAGATATTGTGGAAGTTATGCCCAGTCAAAATAAACTTTCAGTACTTATAGGACTTTTGAAAAAAGAAAATTTCCAAAAGGTGCTTATTTTCCTGCGGACAAAACGCGGAGTGGACAGGCTTTTTGGCAGTTTAAAAGATGCGGGATTTTCAGTGGCCTGCATTCATGGCGACAAAGAACAAGGCCATAGAACGCGCGCTCTTGATGCATTTAAAAGCAATCGCATACAGATTTTAGTTGCCACCGACGTTGCGGCTCGCGGACTTGATATCCCAAACGTGAGTCATGTGATTAATTTCGATATGCCGCAGACTTACGAAGATTACATTCACCGTATTGGAAGAACGGGACGCATGGACAAAAAAGGGCATGCGCTTACATTTGTGGAGAGATAAGTCTCGTCCAGTACAGGTTATTGACAATCGTTTAGGATTTGGTATAATGATTATACTATTTCTTGAATGATAGAATATTATGAATTTCAAAGATTTTCTGAAAATAGGTCAAAATTTTTTACTTTTCAATAAAAGTACTTTACGGACCTTGGAAAAAAGTCCCGAAGTGCTAAATGCAAATATTAAATATTGGTTAAAACAAAAGAGAATTATTGGCTTGAAAAATGGAATGTATGTCCTTGAGGACAGGTATCGTCAGGCGGACAATAAAGATGCTTACTGTGAATATATTGCCAATCAATTGATAATGCCATCTTATCTCTCAACGGAATATGTTTTAGCAAAGTACCGAATTTTAAGTGAACCGGTGAATGCGTTTACTTCCGTGACAACAAAAACGAGCAGAGAAATAACGAATGATCTGGGTTGCTTCCGTTATTATTCTTTAAGTCAAAAAATTTTCACGGGATACTCTGTAAAATATTATCAAGGTGCGCCCATATATGAAGCCGAAAAACCGAAGGCGTTGTTCGACTTTTTGTATTTGCGGTTTTTAAGTCGCAGACCGATTAATGCGGAGTCGCTTAACAATTTGCGTCTTAATTGGGAGAATATTTCCGTAGCGGATTTTAAGCGTGCTAAAAGATATGCTATGCTGTCCTCTAGTTCGCGTATGGCGACATTGTTCGCTCTCATAAAAAAACAATATTATGATTAAAGAGATTTTAAAAAAATTAGTCGCAGAAAAAAGGCGAGCGGGTGTCCCTGATTTCGTCATAGTCAATTGTCTGAAAGAAGTTTTACAATTTCCGGTTTTAAATTTTATCTATACAAGTGAAGAGTATAAGAGAAGCTTTATTTTTACAGGCGGTTCTTGTCTTAGGATTTGCCACTCTTTGCCACGTTTATCCGAAGATTTGGATTTTGACCTCTCCGCGCGTGATTTTGGCAATTTGGATTTGGAAAAGATGGGAGCCACTTTGGTCGAGTATTTTCAAAAGAATTTCCTTTTAGATTTGTCATATCGCGTACAAGGTTCGAGCCGTCTGTATTTGAAATTCAAGATTCTCAAAGAGTTGGGTATATCGTATGAAGAAGGAAGCGATTTTCTTTATGTAAAAATTGAGCCGGCCATTAGCCAATTCAAAAAATTTGATACTGAACTGACGCCGGTATCTTCCTACGGTTTTAACTTTTTGCTTAAGAGTTACGATCTTAAGTTTCTGATGACCGGAAAGATTATGGCGATTTTGGAAAGGCAATGGTTCAAAGGGAAAGAAAATGTTGTTAATATTAAGGGGCGTGATTTTTATGATTTGTATTGGTACCTGAATAAAAATGTTACGCCGGATTTTTTAAGTTTGTCTGAGAAATTTTCCATCAATAATGTTGCTACATTACAAAAAGTGTTGAAGAAAAAGATTGAAGAAATTGATGTAATGCTCCTTGCCTATGACCTTAAGAATTTTTTTACGGACCAGTCTTTTGTTATTGATTTTTGCAAAAATTACAAGGAGATAATGAAAAAATATTTAACTCGAATTTAACTTTGCAGTCTCAGAATCTTAGTGATGCCCAGCTTTTTCACAAAATGTGTGTCATGGGAAATGATGCACATGGCAATGTTTTGTTCGAGTAAAAAGTGTTCCAAGTCTTCACGCAGGAAGAGGTCCAAATGATTTGTGGGTTCATCCAGGAGTAGGAGGTCCGGTTTATTTGTGAGCATGATGGCAAATTCGAGTCTGCGTTTTTGACCGTAACTTAGAGATTTTATTTTGCTGTCCATGAATTCAGCGGGGAAGAGAAATGCGGCGAGTGTGCTACGGCCTGCGGTGTATTCAATGTGCGTGCTTGCTCCAAATTCTTCAATTACGGTTTTGTCCGGATTTAGCCGTGAAAATTGTCCCAAGTAGCCAATTTTAAGGTTAGCGCGTAGGGTTACACTGCCGGTGAAATCTTTATCTTCTCCGCTTAAAATGTTAAGCAATGTGCTTTTGCCGCATCCGTTTGGACCTTCAATAAGTATTCTTTCGCCTTGTTCCATTTTGAGGCGAATGTTTTGCAAAATTTTGCGGTCTTCATAGCTTTTGCTTTCTATAAATGCATTCAAAACCGTGCCTTTTTGGCCCGCCTCAAGCGGTCTCATTTTTACGCGTGGATCCGGAATTGGCATAGGTGGTGCTTTTTTGTCGAGGCGCTCAAGGGCCTTCTTTTTTTGTGCCACGGTTGCCGTGAATTTATATTTTGGGTGGTTGGCATTTTCCGCGAGCCACTCCTCGAGTTCGGTGACTTCGCGCTGAGAAAGGTTGTAAAGCTCGAGTCTTTTTTGGTAGCGTTCGTAGCGCTCTATAAGGAAGCGATTGTAAGAACAGCTGTAAACTTCAATGTTATGCTCGGCGGAAATTTCCCAAATTTGATCTGCAACCGCGTTGATAAAACTGCGGTCGTGAGAGACAAAGGCTACCGTTCCGCGGAAGGCACTTACAAAACTCTTGAGCCATTCTATGCCGGCTGTATCTAGATGGTTGGTGGGCTCATCCAGGAGGAGGATTGTTGGATCCGCAAGGAGTAATGTTGCAAGTGCAACGCGCACGCGCTGTCCGCCGCTCAGAGTTTTAAGTGGCAAGAGAATTGATTCCGGAGGCAGGCCAACTTCCTCAAGCGCAATATCTATTTTGTAAGTCATCCATGTTTCTTCAAGCTTGCTTTCAAGGTAGGCGCCAACAAGTTCTTCTTCATTTTGAAATACAATATCTTGCGGCAAATAGCCAATAAATTCTTGGGAGGAGCTCACACTCCCGCGCGTTGGTTCAAGTTCTCCTTTGAGAAGCCGGAGCAAAGTCGACTTCCCGCATCCGTTCCGTCCCACAATTGCCACGCGTTTTTTGCTCGCACTATCCAAGGAAACATTGATCCCTTCAAAAAGTTGTCCGGATGGGGCGTCAAAACTGAGATCTTTTGCAATTAACATTTTCGAATTTTAGAGTTTAAGTTTTTGGTTTAAGTGTGCGGGAGTATAGGGTAAGGAGAGGTGTGGGGCAAGTGTACCACTGTTGAAGTGTGGCGTGCGCGCACACAAATCAAAAATCCGGATTTTTTAGGATCCGGATTTCTTTTTAGAATGGAAACTTGCCTAAAAACTAAGCAGCTTCTTCTGCTTCTGGAGCTTCGTCAGCTGATGCCTCCTCTTGTGCAGCTCCTGCTCCGTTGTCAACAACTACGTTGACTGCTTTTGGGCCTTTGTCTGAAGAAGCAGTCTCAAAAGTGACAGCTTGTCCTTCTTTCATTCCCTTGAAGTCGCCATTTGGGCAATCGTTAGCATGGAAGAAGATGTCCTTCTGGCCTTCCATAGAAATAAAACCGAACCCACGTTCGTTCAGCTTTTTGATGATACCTTTCATATTATGAAGGTAAAAAAATAAATGTCCTTTAAGTGCTTGAAAGGAATTTATTTCTAAAACCTTTTAAAATACCTATTGGGGCTTCATAATACACTTTAACTGGAGTTTGTCCATAGGGGTTGTTTTTTAGTGTCGACTTTGTCTATAATGTCCTCGTATTTTAATCCACACTTACCATGGCAAAAGGTTTAAACGCACGCGCAAATGTAAAAAAAGCTCCCAAAATGAGCAAGGACGAAAAGCGCGCAGCTAAAAGAGCAAAGAGAGCTCAGTAGGTTTAGCAGACTTGAGCGTTATTTTTCCAAATCCAGCGTTAGATCAATGCGGACTTGTTTTACAAAGTCCCAAACGTGGGAGACCAGTATCATTGCGCCTTCATATTCATGGAGGGCTTTTGCAATTACGGGAATGTGGCGGAAGTTCATGTGGTTTGTTGGTTCGTCCAAAATAAGCAGTCCGGGTTCTTCCAAGACCAGCCGTGCAAAGGCTACGAGGCCCTTCTGCCCCTCTGAAAGGCTGCTGATTCTTCTGTTGATGACATCTCCCGTAATCAAAAATCCGGCCGCAATAGCGCGAATTTCCTGTTCCGTGTGATGATCCGTTACAGCGCTTAAAGCATGCAAAACCGTGTCTTCAAAATCCAAGTTTGAAAAATCTTGGCGGTAGTATCCCACTTTTATTCCACGCTGAATTTTGACTCCCGCCGCGGTGCCATTTGCAATTGCTTCCAGGAGAGTGCTTTTGCCAATTCCATTTGGGCCGGAAAGTAATAAATGTTGATTTTTGTGCATGGAAATATCGGCTTTTTTAGGTACTTCTTCATGATTTTTATAAGTTGCAAAATTTTTAATTGAAATTATTTCTCCAATCATGTCCGGCTGAGTTGGAATAACAAAAGAACGGATGGTTCTGTCTTCTCTGCGAACGTCAACCATGGAGGCTTCCAGTTCCTCCGCTTTCTCCAGCATCCTTTTGGCAACAAATCGCAATTTTCCTCCTTTGTGAGCAAAGATACTTGATTGCTCTTTGTTCTCTTGAATTTCTTTTTCAAGCCGAGCGTTTTTCATGTTTTCTTTCTCAATTCGCGTCTTGATTTGTTCCACCGTGCTGAAATAGTCGCCAACATATTGTTCGACTTTTTTTGTGTGTACATCCAAGTACAAAACTCCTTCCGTGAAGGCGTTCAAAAAGTCGGCATCATGTGAAATTACAATGCAAGTTTTTGGGGAGCATTGCAGGAAGTAGGTGAGGTGCGCAATCCCTTCGGGGTCGAGGTTGTTCGTGGGCTCGTCAAGAAGCAAAAGATCAGGATCTTTGATGAGGGCGGCGGCGAGTAAAAGACGCGCTTGCTGACCACCGGAAAAAGATTTAATTTGGCGACTTAGTGGCGCGTTCAAATTTACAACTTCCAAAACTTCTTTGATGTGACGGCTGATATCATACTTTTTCTCAGTGAAACAATTTTGGAAAAACTGTTCCACGGTGAGCTCTCTGTCTTTAGCTGACATTACTTGGTGGGCGGTCCCGATTGTATAACCCGGAAATATATTCACCTGACCGCGTTTTGGGGCGTACTGCCCCGTAATAAGTTTCAAAATTGAGCTTTTGCCGGCGCCATTTTGTCCCATCAATGTGATTTTTGCTCCTTCGCGGACATTGAAACTGACTCCGTCCAGAAGCGGTTTTTTGTCATCGAAGCCAAAGTGCACTTCGTCGAAACTAATAATTGTGTTTGCCATGTGCTTTCAAGTTTGAGTGAGCTGCATATACATAAATTTGGGCCTCTTTGTCAACTATTTTGGGTTCCCATCCGTGGAAACGGAAAAGGTGCGTGATTACTCGCGCTTCCGGTTTTAGCATTTTTTCAAGGAGAGGCTTTAAGCGACTATTTGTTTCCGGCCAGAGATAACAAATTACAATGTCTGCATTGCTTATGTCATAGTTGAAAATATTTGCACGGACCACTTTTGCGTTTTTTAAGCCAAGCAGAGTGATGTGCAAATTGCTCCACCAAACTTGGAAAGGGTTAATTTCAATGCCCACAGCATTTGCTCCGCGCTTGGCTGCCTCAATTATAAAACGGCCGTCGCCGGCACCTAAATCGTAAAAATTTTCGCCTTTTTTGATGTTTGCAAGGTCAAGAATTTTCTGCATTTTGTGTCTGCTTGTGGGGACAAAAGGGGCTCCCATGAGAAAAGGAATCAGCAAACTTACAAAAATGGAGAGGATTAGAGTGCCAAAAATGATCAGGGCGAAAGATTCTATAAAGCTGTGCATTGTGGGTTTATTCTCTACGAAGATCTTTGACTTTGCAATGGCGGAATTGTTTTCAGCTGTTGCATGAATTCAAAATGAATGGTACTATTAATAGTGCTATCAACAATACTACTATAAATACTATGAATAATACTGTTACGGCTCAGGAGTTAAAGATAAAGGGAATGGCTTTGCTTGCTAGGAAAACGAAAGAAGGCAATGAAGCTTTTATTACAATTCGTGGTGAGAAAAGTTTTGTTGTGTTAACAGTCGACAAATATAGTTATATGCGAGAGTGTGAACTCGTGGCCGCTTTGAAAGAATCTGAAGATGATTTAGCTGCCGGCAGGTATAAGGTCAGAAGTGTTAAGTCCCATATAAAAGATCTGAAAAATGTATAAGTTGATTATTACCGAGAGTTATCAAAAGAGAGCTGGGAAGTTCTTTTCAAGGCATCCGGAAGTTCTTGGACAATATGAGAAAGTATTACGGTTGCTTTGTCTAAATCCGCATCATCCTTCCTTGAGATCACATAAGTTATCAGGCGAACTATGTGGGCTATTTAGCGTTTCGATTAATATCTCCTATCGAGTGATTGTCAATTTTATTGTTAAAAATAAACAAATTATCCCAATCGACATTGGATCGCATGATGAGGTGTATTAAATGCTTCTAATTGGCAAAGTTCACATGGAAGAGGCCGTTAAATGCTAGGGGTTTGAGCTGCTTCCTCCGCAGTTGACACAGTGGCCCGGATGGTTGTCAGGCTTGTCCGGATGGGCGCGGCATTTCCCTTGGATGCAGAAGTAGTAGCTGCTGTAGTAGTCGAAATTCTCCGCCCAATCTGCATCAGGGAATTCACATTGATCGGCTCTTCCTAATGGACAAAAACGGATGGAAATTTGCAAGACTTGTTTGCCGTCTGATCCTATAAAATTATCCCAGTCGTACTCGGAAACATCATTAAATGGAGCCATGGGCCATTCGCCGGCGCCTAAGTTTTCTTCAATTCCGTTTGGGAGTCCTCTGCTTACATCGTCCGGCCATTTGCGATTGTCGTAATAGTACATATATAAGGCATCTCGAATAGCTAAGAGTTCGGCGCTTGCCCTGGATTCATTGGTCCCCAAGATCATTCTTAGAGGGTTTACTGCAACAATAACTATTCCTGCCAGGATTGCTATAATTACCACTACAAGTAGGACTTCGATTAATGTGAATGATTTTTTACGCATGGCGTGTGTAATCACATGCAGTTTAAAGTAAGTTTGAGATTTTTTGTAGTAGGTTTTTAGAATTTTATAAAGTTTGAGAATTTGTGATGGGCGAGGGATACTCCTTTTGTGAAAGTTCACTAAGTTCACAATGTGTGCATGAATGGCTTGAGGGAGCGATTTTGGATGAGCATGTATTTTATGCCTCTACTCCATCCACCACCAACCTCACACTTAACTTACACTTTTCAATCAGATCCAAAGGATTGTCGACTGCATTGGCATCAATCGTGCCATCAGAGATTGCATTTACGGCATTTAATACTGTCCATGCTTTTACTATTGGGAGCATTTCCTCAAGCGTAGGAGTAAAACTTGCCCAACAAACATAAGGTGGCACATCTGCACTTTCTCTGTGTAAATGACAATTGGTATTTAGATCCGCAAGTAGTGCACTTTTCCCGCGTGATGTGAATAATCTTATAAGTCCATCAAGATTAAGGATTTCCGCTTCGTGAGTTCTTGCTTCGAGTACCTCTTCTTCCGGCAGAAGAGCAGGTTTCTCATCAAGTCCGACTGTCGCCCAATTTGAATAGAGTTTTGGTAGTTTTGGAGTGCCTTCTTCGCGCAAATGCACGGCAAAGTGCATGTCGACTATTTGCTCGCCATCGGCATTACTTACGGTACATTCTACTTGGTGGCTCATAACATTGATAATTATTTTCCGAATTGAGTTAACCTTAGCAATAACATGTATTTTTGTATAAGTTTTTTAAGTTCTTTCCTATCTTCTACGTCTGTGAAGTGACAGAAAAACCTTTACAGCCCTCTGATATAAGGATGCGTTCAGTATTCCGTAGAGCTACGTGATCTGGGTAAGCAAAAGCAACTTTTACAAGATGCCCTTGTGTTCCAAGATCTTCTTTCTTTATTTCGATATCCCGAATTGGCATTCCTAGTCTCATCATGGTTGTGACCCTATCTACCCAGGTTCTCCAGTAACGTGGTTCTAATGATTCTGCTAGAGTTCCACAGACTTTCCATTGTTGATTTTTTTCGAAGCCTTCCCTGAAAAAGCCTACTCCTTTGTTTGTTTCTAATATTGGGAAATGTCTTAGTCGTAATCGTTCATCTGTTCGATCTATAGTGAATGCAACAAGGTTATGCCAACGGTCTTCTGGGTTCAAAGTAACTCCGTGGGACGTGATGAAATGGTCTGCTCTTAATGTTTGAAGTAGAGACCGAGCAAAAACTTCATTTGGCAGTGGTTCACAGCAAGTGAGTGTTCCTAAATCGTGGACTTCCACACGCGAACTCCCATTAGCGGCTCGGCTTAGGACTTCAGTTCTAATCTTCTGTAGGTCCAACATGGAGCTTAAGGTTAAAGAAGATCAGGATACAATGAAATAAGCTAAAAGTCAATGGCTTCCCATATTTGATAGTATCCGAAGGTTTGTGATGGGAGAGGGGCAGTCCTTTTGTGAAAGTTCACAATGTGCATGAATGGCTTGAGGGAGCGATAATCTGCGATATGGTGCTGGACTTTTGGTTTATTTATGATAAAATGCATTTCCTTTTAAATCATAATGCAGAAATCATGAATGATACGAAAGTATTAGGAGAAAAACAAATATCTGAAGGTAGAGCTACTTTACTGGATGAATCGAATGATGCTTATACTTGCTGTCGTATTTCTGTATTTGATGGTGATAACAATTGGGTTGGTTATATACCTCCAGACGTTTTTTCTCGCACAAAAGAAGATGTAAAGGCAGTCTTTGATGGATTAGATGAGAGCACAACGTTGGACTCTATGCGCCAGATGGTATCTGGTGAAGTGCCTTTCCCTAGAGTGAGGGAATCTGTGACTCCAGAATTGGATGTTGTTTTATCTGCATTGCCAGCTCCAGAGCCTAAACTTGGGCTCTCATTAGGTTATTTTGAGGAGGTTCTAGTGGTCAAAGAGAGACTATTAGAACTTTTGAGAGCTGGTAATTTGACGCAATCCGCCATAAATAAAGAATTGGCTAGCCTTGGCGGTGAGAAGGAGATGGCTGGTATGGATAGTCAAAAGAGAAAACTTGTAGACGCATTGAGGATGTCATTGCCAGCAAGTTTGTATTGTGATTTGAGAAAGTTGCCGTTATAAATCAGCATGAGTATGTCAGCACAAACACTTGAAGATTTCGACAGATAGGTTGCCCAACCTGATACAACAAAAGAAGCCATGATTGCTTCCGCTGAAGCATTTGTTGATGCAAGGTGTAGTGAGATAGAAGCCTTGCTTGCAAGTTTTGGTACGGCTCTTGATGACGCGAAAGGGGCATTTGCTGAATTGGAAAGTGCACAAGCTGTTGCTTTAAATCGCGAGGAGGTGCGTGCAGAGACTTTGGAGGCTGTGGCAAGTCGTCCTGTTGACCAAACTTCAACGGATAGGATGGAGGAGCTTACGCGAAATTTTAATATCTACAAATTCTTTGCGAAACTTGAAATTGCGTGGAGAAACGGTCCCACTTTGCCACAAATCTTACTTGCAAAATATGTGTTGCCACGGATAAGAGATGTTTACAAAGGGAGGTATACGGCTTTGATGGTGCAGAGATAGATATTGAGTGATACTTGTTTTAGGCTTTAGGCGTACTTTGTTTTGTTGTAGTGTTCTGCTGTCTTTTAAATCACGCATATGGACAAAGTATCGATGTTTAAGGCAGGTCATTATGAAATTCAAGGGGAGACAATCGCCAAGTTTGAGTTTTTTGATAACGGTTTCAACCCATATAGTCGATATTTGGATGTTGATAAGGTTGATTTGCTTTTGCGTAAAAGGGAAGTACAGAGCATTAGGTATATAGAAGTTCAGGTTAAATATGGTCGTCTTTATCCATGTCAGCCAAAGTGGCAGGTTGATAAATTCGATTTTACTTCGTGGAAGTTTTTTAAGGTGGACGAGTTTAAAAATTCTCACGATAATTTATTTGTTGCCTATGTTTTTGCTTATCCAGAAGGCTACAAAGGAGATATTTTTATTTTCCTTGCAAAGGAGTTTCACAGGTTGATCAATTCGGCGATTCCTTGTAATACAAAAAAGGGCAAGCAGGTGAAAGTTTACATTGCTCACTCGATCAAAGATTCTCGGTGGTATTTATGGAGAAAATGGAATTTTGGGACCATTAATGAAGAAACGACTATTGATGTGACAAAGTACAGGAGGAATTTTGAGTTTAGGTAGTATTAAATTTTCTTCCTTAATATTTTTTTCTTAAGCCTGTCTTCTATACAAATTTTTACAAATCCGATCATATTTTTTGTAAAAGAAAATCCAATCAAGGATTCGTCTGGGGCTTCTGTTATTGCACAAGCTACAAATTGTTCTTCGCTACTTTCTTTGACTAGAATATTAAAGTCGAAGTCATTTAATCTTTTGATTTTTACTTGACCATCTACTATCGCTTTTTTTATTTCGATTTCTTCATCAGTCTCACTTTTTACATATACTCTGTCATTGAAGTCGATCTCACAAGTTAAGTGATGTTTTTCTTCATCTATATTTTTTGCATTGAAATTATTTAAACATTTGGTTGATATGTCTCTGTAGAATTCTTTGACTCCCAATTCCCCCTTTACGTTGAATAATGTGTATTTTTGTTTCTTAAGTGATTTTTCTGTAGCGCATAATGTCACATGTGGCGTTCCATCCCATTCAATAAATTTGAGCTCTATGCATTTGCTATTTTGGATGTCTATTCCTCCTATTTTGTATGGGCCAGTCCACTTTTTAAAACTTAATGCTGTGGTTTTGTAAAATTTACACACTTTTAATGCACTTTTTGTATATCCACTTGATGAAACGATATATCTGTTAGTTACATCTTTAATATGGCTGAATTTTGCACATAGTTGCTCAACATGTTCTATAGTTAACGGTCTTGTGTGTTTTTTGACCTCTATCCCTTTAATGCAGGATTTTTCCCCGTTTTCTGTTTTGTATGTGATAGTTATATCTACATCTCTGTCTGTTTTTGCTATTTCATCTTTCATCTTTGCCCCTAATTCTATATCGATGTTTTTTTGTTCTGTTACCTTGCTTAAAAGACCTATTAAAAGATGTAAGTCTGTTGGAGTTAGCATGGTTTGGTGTGTTGCTGAATTTTTAACTGGCTCCCCCGGTTGGATTCGAACCAACGACCAATTGATTACACTTATCTCTATGTTTCCATAAAGGGTGGACTATATCTTCACCTTTCACATAAATGTGATTAGGTGTTTCGGTATCTAGTCTCTACGGCGCTCTCCGCAAGGGCGGAGTTCCCACGGTATTGGCTTAGTTTATGTCTTAAACTTTAGCTTTCACCGTTATCCCGAAAAGTTTCAACCTCACTTTTGTGAGGAAGCTGCGTTATGCCTTTTTCCACTTCGCGGTGACAATTTGCACATAGCAGGATGCAAAGATTCAGTTCGTTTTTCACCTTTTCCCAACTCCTTGTATATCCCTTTTCAGAGATGCCAAAGTTTTTTTCATTGAGAAAGTGATGAAATTCGAGTGCCTCAATGCACTTATTGTATCCGCAAAGTTGACATTTACCGCCTTTGTATTCAACAGCCTTTTGTCGTAAAATTTTTCTTCGTTTTACGACGGCTTTCTTGAAGTACTCGGCACGGTCGGCATATTTTCTTTTTTCTTTCATGTTAGAAAGGTTGGTTTCACAGTCAACTGCTCTACCACTGAGCTACAGGGGAACGAAAGAGTCAAAGGACGCGGGGATTATAGCGGTAGAGGCTAAGGTTCGCAAATGATTTTCCAAATCTCGCGGCCAACGGTTTGGTCTTTCCGCTCATAAAAAAGGCTCGGGCGGGAATTCTCTGAAAGGGCGACTATATCCCCGTAACTCTCCAAAATTTGTGGCAAATATGGCAAAAGATAACGGTCATCACGGTCTTTGTGATAGGGAGCCGTAAAAACGACTGTCACCTTCGACGAAATTATGCGTTTTAAGTTCTTGAAAAAGGCTGAGTAAAGGCTTTCCAAATCTGCTTGAATCTCTTTTAGTCGGCTTGGGCTTGGGAGCTCCGAAAGGGGAGGGCCGAGGGTGGTTTCAGAGACAATCACAAAATTGTTTTTTGAGGTTGCGCTAGGGAGGTCCTTGCTGGCGAGGGCGGTGGCGTCACACTGGAAAAGTGTTGAGGCGGGAAGGTCTGAATCGAAGGCGTTTTCGACTTCGGTTCGGAGCCATTTCAGATTTGTTTCAGCGCTTTCAATGAGTGTGGCTTCAATATCCGAGCCAAGTGCGGCGTAACCCATAAGGAGTGCTTCTTGAAGGACGGTTCCGGTACCGCAAAATGGGTCGAAAATTGTGGTTTCGTGTTCAGGGACAGCGGTGGAGGGTGTGGCGCCGTGCCCGGGCACGGATGGCACGGCGGGTGTGGCCAAGTTGATCAGAATTTGTGCCAATTTTGGCGGTAGCATGCCGTTTCTGGCGCTACGCTCGGGGCGGTCAAAGTCGCGATGCGAGTACCATTCAAAGTCCTGAATTGCCAAAGTTTTGGAGAGGTACCACTTGAGCGCGGAGGAGGCCGCGGCGCTGGCGTCAATACTTTTGAACAGATGTAGCTCAATTGCGCCCTCGGCGAGGAGGTTTTCATGCCAGGCTTGGACAGATGAGAGATTTTGGAAATCTTTATTAACAAATCTTGTGTTTCCGAGCGAAGATTTAAGGTTTTTTTTAGAATTAATTAAGATTTTTTTCAGGATTTTTTCAGATTTGGGGTGCATACTTAGGCCAAAGCGCGTTTTACCAAGTTTGCCCACGCCTTTTTCTTCCGCAGGGGCTTTAATCTCATTTTTCATGGCCTTTACTATCCATTCCTCAAAATTCAGCGGCATTGCCGCAGGTCCGCTTGAAAGAATCTCGGTTATGCGCACTATTCCGCCCATATTGTTCAGGAGGGCTTGTGCGTCACGCAGGTCTGTGCGCACAACAAAGCCGTCGTCAACTTCATCTAGGATTGTGCCGTTTGTGTTTGTGGGATCTCCAAGAACAGAGAGAATTTCCGCTTTTGCAAGCTCTTTTCCGTGGCCGGTCTGAAATATGTAATCCATTTTTTTATGAAAATTTTGAAGATTTTGTGGGTTTTGTTCCTTGGGATTTCAGTCGCAATTATGATTTTGTTCTTGAAAACGGAGCTAGACTATCACACTCGGCCCACTTTGGAAGTGATTTCCGATTGATTTTGTGCGCCTCAGGGCTTAAAGTCTAAGAACGATTACCTCTTAAAAACCGCATACCATGGCCTTTTCTCTCAACAGAGCCCAAGTTATTGGGAATACCACTCGTGACCCCGAGACCCGTCAAACGAGTACCGGACAAGTTGTAAGTTCCTTTGGAATTGCCACAAATCATGTTTGGACTGACAAAAACGGTCAAAAACAGGAGAAGGCCGAGTTTCATAACATTGTCCTTTGGGGCAAGCTTGCCGAGATTGCTCAGCAATATGTCAAAAAAGGCAAAAAACTTTTTGTGGAAGGCAGAATGCAAACGCACGACTGGGAAGGCGAGGACGGACAGAAGCGCAGCCGAATGGAAATCATTGGTGAAAATATTATTATGCTTGACCGTGCCGGTGCCCCAACAGGTGAAGGCGCGGGCATGGGTGCTTCCGCGGGCGGCTTTGAGCGCGAACAAAATACGGCTGCATTGAAGCAGACTTCCGCTTCCTCTGAAGCGCCTGTTGATGCTGCTCCGGTTGAAGCTGAAGTGGCGCTTGATGACTTGCCGTTTTAAAGCTTTTCGAAATTGGTGCGCTTCAGGAATACAATTTCTCAAAAGAAGCTGAGTTCCTGTCTGACAAAGCCTCCGTTCATGTTTGAGAATTATTACAAATTGCAGTGGGTTTTTGCTTTTTGGCCGTAAGGCTCATGTCCGCCACTTCCTCACCACAATAAGATCAATTGCATGTGCAATTTTGTGGTGCTCCGCGCAAAGCGGAACCAAATAAAGTGGATTGTTTAGGCTTTGCAGGCCAAAACGAACCTGATGATGCATTTGTTCGGACGGTCTGCTGCAACCATGAT
>JBAZYV010000017.1:0-14213 GCA_041659165.1 Candidatus Altimarinota bacterium
AGGGTTTGGTTATTTTATTAAGTTTGCACTCAACAAAATACCAGATCCTTTTTTCTATGTGCTACAAAGTGGCACTTTTCAAACATGAACAAGCCCTCTGTTTAAAACTTTCTTGGGACAGTAGTGCGATTTGGTTTGAGGAAATAGCGAAAGACAAGCCTTCATATATTTTCCTCTGTCTTTTCTCCGCGGCCTCACTCCTTCCTCCACTTCCTCACCACAATAAGATCAATTGCATGTGCAATTTTGTGGTGTTCAGCGCACAGCGGAACCATGTAGACCGGATTATTGAGGCTTTGCAAACCAAATCTAACCTGATGATGTACCTGTTCAGCCGGTCTACTGCAACCATGATAGGCGCATTTGTTCCCGTATTCCTCATTAAGAAGGTTTTGGGTTTCTTTGATGATGTATCTTCCTTCTTCCTCGGGTAGGCGGCTGGCGGCCTCATGTTTTCTTTTTTGAATGTCTTTTGCCCTGAGCTCCAGTGATTCCAAAAGAACTTTGCTTATGTCTTTGCCTTGGGCGTGCAGTTCATCGAGCTTTTTTAACAGCTCTTCGGAGAGAGTGAACTTGTGCCCGGGCACGGAAACTTCAAAGAGAGGTTTTTGGTTTTCCGTTTGTGCGCGCGCACAAGCCTTTTCATCTTTTCTCATGGCTTCAAGTGCTTTCTGTGGAAGGACTTGGAGTAATTTTGCAACCTCTGCATCATTCTCTTTAGTGATTGCCGGGGCACGAGAGAACTTATTGATACTTACCTTGCCTTCAACAAGTAGAGCCTTACAAATTGGTTTGTCTTCCAAGGTCTTTTCCGTGTTTATGACTCTATTCACCTGTTCTCTGGAAACTCCACCAAGGACTGCGGCAAAATGATAAATGCTTTGGAAGCCTTCTTGCACATAGAGACGGCGTTTGTTTATTTCCGGTAAAAGGCCAATAAATTTTCTATGTAGGAGGATAGCCACGCGGCCGTACTGTCTTGAGAGCGCCAAAAGGTCTTTGTCCGGCATTTGATCAATGTTTTCCGTGGAAATTGGGGTGAAAACGGGGACCTGATTTTGCTCGGGCGGAGTAACTTCCAAAGGCATTGAAATTGGCAATGGATTATCCATAGGATTATGAGGTTAGGAATTGTGTAAAAGAATAATGCCTGAAAAACCATGAAAAATCAACTCAAAATAGGCCGTTTTCGCTGGACGGCGCGGGCCAATTATTACGTAGTCACCAACCGCGGGAAATGGCTTGCACAAGCCAAAAAACGGGCGCGCGAAAACCCGTAAAAATCCGCAAAAACAGTGGGGCAACTGCGGGCCAAATGAAACTTGTGCGCGCGCACAAAGCACGAGGACCACCGCACAACTTGCGCGCGCACAAGTTTGGCGGAAGGCACAAATTCCGCACAAAAAAAATAGTCAAAAATTCCTGAGAAAAAACTTTCTCAAACCAAAAATCGCTTGATCCAAAACAATCTACGCTAGCAAAAACATCTTTAGTGGCACTTTAACGGCATCAAATTCCTTCTCATACGCCAAAGCGTCTTCTGAAATAACCAAGCCATAACTTGCTGAAACCCTCTTTGCCGTGGCAATAACTTGCCGGTAATCCTTTTGGCCGGAGCCAACCTCAATTACAATCCTCCTCTTGCCCATGCCAAGAATAAAATCCGCACCGCCTTGTGCACTGTCATAAGTCAAAGACCCACCAAAATTCTTGCTTAAAATCCTGTGCAAATACATTCCAACCAAATCTTCGAGCAGCCTTCCCTTGGCATTTTCCGGAGAAATAATGTTCCCAATCATCTTGTAATACATGGCCCTGAAAGCGGGCGAAGAAAATAAGAATTTCGACGGTTTCCTTGCCCCCGCAACCTGATTTAAATGAGATCCGTGAGCGTGTACGCGGTGCAAAACCTCGGCATTTTCCAAGAGATCGAATATCTCCATAACTTTTGGTCGACTAATTTCAAAACTATCTGAAATTGTCTTAAAATTAAATGCATCCATATCGGCAACCGCATACAAAATTCCGGGGATTTTTGAAATAATATCAGATGAAAATTTTCCCGTGCTCACAATGTCCCCACTAACCACTCTGTTGAGGGTTTTGTTGATTTGGTCGTAAACAATTGCTTCATTTCCCGCCCCAACCATAAAAGGCAAGGAGCCATAATTTAGATATTTATCAAATTCATGCCTTGATACACCCAAATAATATCCGTTGATTTTCTTCTCCAAGCTTTTCAATTTTCTATAAACCTCCTTGGCACTAATACTTGAGAACAGGGCTTCTCTTATTTCCTTGCCCAGACCCTTTATCTCATATTTCTGCAATTTTATCTTCAAATATTCCGTAAAACTCAGCGGAAACAATTTCTCAAAAACAGTTCTGCGCGCAACATCAGTATTGAGGTTCATCAGTAACGCCGCGGAACCTGTAGCAAATATAAAAACCTTATTTGAGCGGTCAAAAATTGTCTTGAGTGTGATGGCCCATTTGGGGTCATATTGCACCTCGTCAAGAAATAACAGAAGCGGTTTATTAAGGCTTTCAAGAGACGCCCCCAGAACGTCCTCGTATGCGGAAATTATGTCATTAAGCGAGGCTCCAAGGAGCTGGCTTGTTTGGTCAAGAGAAAGGAAAAGTCGATAGGCGTTTTCTTCCTTTGTATCGCTAAAGAGTTGAGACAGTACAGTGGTTTTTCCCGCTCCGCGGAGTCCGGTAAGAGTAACCCAACGGTTTGCGCGCTTTCCCCGTAAAAAACTATCAAGATATGATCTCATTTTCACGAAAACGCTTCTTTGAGGCCTTCTCTTGTTTTCCTCATCAAAAACATAGGCTTCTACACGGAAATCGGCCTGAGCAATTTGCTCATTTAGAAAGTTTACAATTTGTTCTTTGCTTGCAACCATGCTCGAGAGGGGGTTATCCAGTGTCAATTACAATTTACACTAAATCCCCATTCAGTGTCAATTACAATTTACACTGAGCCTGTGCGTAGCACTGATCTACCTCTTCTCCTGAACTTCACTCGGCAGACCCACCACGGATTCACTTCCAAGCATGGAGTTTACATCTGTCCAAGCGCGGTTGTCAGAACCAAAAATGAACGCCCAGCGCATTGCCGCCCCCTCGCCGCCACTTAGCCAAACCTTCAAACTTGGTGCGGCCACAGCCCCTTCTGCAAACGAATTTCCACTAAGTACAGAAGTGGCCACGGCAAAAGTTTCCTGTCCCGCCATCCCAAGCAGTCCTGAAAATGGTGCGCTATCCGAGGAAAATAATCGGACCCGCAGTTCATTTCCCGCCCACTCTTCGCCATAACCAACCTGATCATCAAAACTCACTTTGTTTCCCCTCACGCGGTAAACTTTAAAGTCACTGGGATCCGTGGGAAGGCTAAGTCCGGAAGTCTCAACATCCAAAACAAAATACCGCAAAGTGTAGGGAGATTTTGATCCCACTGAAAACCTGTAAATTTCCGTTTGAGCGCTGAAATTTAAGTCGCCATTAAGTTTTTCGGTTTGAACGGAAAGTACCTGAGGCTCAAGCATTGCCGATGCACTTGAAAGCATGGCGGAAAAAGGGAGCACGGTAGCGGCAAATGACCAAATAGCCACAAGCGCAACCATAAGCACGGAAAGGGCGACCAGTTCAATTTGTCTCAACATAAACAGGGATTAAGTCAAAACGAGTATACGAAGACTTTTGCGTTAGTGCAAGCTCACTGCTAAAATGCACTTCCAAAGTTCCACCAAAGCCCATAGCAATGCAAATTCTAAACGGTTTAAATCCAATGCAGGTTTCCGCGGTTGAGGCCGTGAGCGGCCCCGTGCTTATTATTGCCGGCGCAGGGAGCGGAAAAACGCGTGCGCTTACTCACAGAATTGCCTATTTAATCCAAGAAAAAGGCGTTTCGCCATACAATATTTTGGCGGTTACTTTTACAAACAAAGCGGCGGAAGAAATGAAAAGAAGAATTGCTGCGTTGCTGGGTCTGCAAGCCGTCCATGCCGGCAACTATTCAACCAAAGCGGACATGCCAACCGTTGGTACTTTCCACGCATTTTGCGCGCAGATTTTGCGCATCCACATCCATAATTTGAACTTTGAAAATAATTTTGTAATTTATGACACGGCGGATCAGCTTGCGCTCATGAAAGAGCTCATGCGTGACCATGCAATAGACGAAAAACAATTCAACCCAAAGGCAATTTTGGGCCACATTTCCGCCGCAAAAAACGAGCTCGTTACACCTGAGGAATTCGCCTCCCGCGTTAACGACTTTTTTGGGACTCGCGTTGCTGAGCTCTACGGCCCATATCAACGCCGCCTTGCCAAAAATCAAGCACTGGATTTTGATGATTTGCTTGTAAAAACAGTCGAACTTTTTGAAGCTTTTCCTGCGCTCCTCGATTCCTATCAAGAGCGCTACCGCTACATTTCCGTGGACGAATATCAGGACACAAATACCGTCCAATACCGCCTCACGCACATGCTTGCAAAGAAATACCGCAACCTCTGCGTGATTGGAGACCCGGACCAAAGCATTTATTCGTGGCGCGGCGCAAATATGCAAAATATTCTCGATTTTGAGAAAGATTATCCTGACGCGCTCGTCATCAAATTGGAACAAAATTACAGGTCTACATCCACAATTTTGGACGCTTCTCACGCGGTCATTCAAAAGAACGCTCGCCGCAAAGAAAAACGCCTTTGGACCGAGCGTACGGGAGGCGAGCTCATACGTGTTCTTGCGTGTGGTGACGAGCGCGACGAAGCGGAGCGAGTCGCGCTTAGTATTCAAAACCATTTGCGCACAAGTGAAGTTCCGTCTTACAAGAATTTTGCGGCCCTGTACCGCACAAACGCCCAGTCGAGAACACTTGAAGAAGCCCTCATGCGTTTTGGAATTCCGTATAGGATTGTGGGAGGCCTCAAGTTCTACCTTCGCAAGGAAATTAAAGATATAATTTCATATCTCCGTGTGATCCATAATCCCGCGGATACAGTGAGTTTGCTCCGCATAATCAACACACCGCCGCGCAAAATCGGCCCAAAAAAAGTCGACGAACTCAGTGCCGTAGCCGCGGAAAATAATGGCGACTTTTTTGCCGCACTCGCTGCTTTGGATTCTCCACCCCTCCGCACATTTACGCAAATGATCGCCGCTCTCCGCGCCGCCTCGGACATTATCCCTGTAAGTGCCCTCATTAAGCAGGTGATTGTTGACAGCGGCTACAAAAATTTTCTCTTGGCCTCCAAATCTCCCGAGGACGAAGCTCGGCTTGAAAATATTGAAGAACTTATAACCGTTGCAGACAAATATAATCTTATGGAACCGCGCACTTCCCTTGCCTCATTTTTGGAAGAAATCAGCCTCTTAACAGATATAGATCAGATTGAAGAAGGAGAAAACGCAGTCACGCTAATGACTCTTCACAGCGCCAAAGGTCTCGAATTTCCAGTGGTCTTTATAACCGGTCTTGAGGAAGGAATTTTCCCCCATTCCCGCAGTCTTTTTGAGCCTCAGGAACTTGAAGAAGAAAGACGACTTATGTACGTTGGCATGACCCGCGCCATGGACAATTTATATCTTTTGCATGCCCGCCGCCGTATGCTTTACGGCGAGTTTAAATGCAACGCTCCTTCCCAATTTTTAGCAGACATTCCCTCGGCTCTCATTGAAGGCGCCCCCGTGCTTCCTCCGCACTCCGTGCTTCCTCCGCACGACTTTGAATTTGCAGATGATTCCCCAAATTTCTCCCAAGAAGAAATTTACAAACCAATCCCCGTGGAGCCAGTGGCCACTTCTTCCGAGCCATTTATTGTTGAGCGCTTGGACAATCTCTCTTCCGGCGATCGCCTCCGCCACAGAACTTTTGGCGAAGGCATTGTGACGGCGGTAAATGGTGGAATTGTAACTGTTGCTTTCAAGGACCAAAAAGTCGGCACCAAAAAGCTCGCCCTCTCAGTCGCCCCCTTGCAACGCATCTGATTTTGTGCTAAAGTTAAGAGAACAAAAATAAATATGCTTTTTGAACAAATGTCTCCGACCCCATGGGAAGAAGACTTAAACGAACTGATTGGACCGGAAGGCTCAACCGGACTGGAAGGCATGGTGGAAACCGATGCCCTTGGTATTCCTGTTGGCAGAGATTCTCAAATTGAAGAAGCTATGAATGATTTCAGAGGTAGAACTATGGGAATGATCGACGCCGGCAAAGTTGATTCTCCTGACGAAGATTAGCTCCTCACTTTTTCCAATACCCCACCACCAGCGCATCGATTGCATGCGCAATTTTATGATGCTCAGAGCAAAGCGGCACCAGATAGGCCGGATCATGGTTTGCCTGAAGTCCAAAGCGGATTTTATGGTGGATTTCCTCTGCCGGTTTGTTGCAACCTCGATAAGCACACTTTTTCCCGTACTTTTCATGGAGGAAATCACGAATCGCCTTTTTGTAGTGAGTCCGCGAAGGAAGGTGGGTCTCTTCGCGGGCGCACTCGGATAATTCTTGCTCCTTTTGCTCTGTTTCTTGGTTTTTCTGTTTTAAAAATTCTCTTAAAAGCTCATTGACGTCTTTCCTCATGTCTTGAAGGCGGTTGAGTTCCTCAATTACATCATTCTCAAGCTTGAATCTTTGCACGTGCAAAGTGGGAACGGAAAATAGTGTTGGTAAGTTTTCCGCTTCCGCTGTTACTGCGGCCACCGCTCTCTTTTGATCCCTCACATAAGTTTCAAAAGTCCTTGCCGGAAGCACTCTGGCCATCTTATCAATTTCTTTTTCATTTTCAGTGGTAGCTATATCTGCCGCCCTGTCTAGTTTTCCGGCGCTTATCTCTCCACTATGAAATGAATCAAGGAGTATTGGTTTGCCTTGCAGTTTCCTTTCAACCCTTAGTGCCGTCTTCACTTGTGCCTCGGAAAATCCTGCAAACTTTGCGGCGAATTCATAAACACTTAAACAATTCTCTTTCTCATAGAGTCTTCTTCTAAAGACCTCTGGGAGTAGCCCTTCAAATTTCTTCCTCCAAAGAAGGGCATTTCTGCCGTACTGCCGGCAAAGTGAGAGGAGTTCCCCATCCGGTATTTGCATAAGATTATCCATAGTATTATGAGTTAAGGACTTGGAAAAGAATAATAAACAAAATCACTGAAAAATTCAAGGCAAAACGCACCACTTTAACTGGACGGCCCGCGTCAATTATTTTGCAATCACCAACCGCGGGAAACCGCTTGTACAAGCCAAAAAGTCGCCCGCAAAAAACAGCCGAAAATCCACAACTTTCCCAGCGGCTTTGCACGTGCAAAGAACACACTATTGCACCGTCGCTTCCACGCCGAGAACACTTCCACGCCGAGAACACTTCCACGCCGAGAACACTTCCACGCCGAGAACACTTCCACGCCAAAACCTCACCTTCAACAATCTCTCCCCCTCCTCCGTGGCTTGTGTTATATTTCGCATGCACAAGGCAAACGCGCGCACTGTCCGCCCATGCACACCTTGCCGCGCATAGCACAACGCATCCTATGATCCTCACCCCATACCACCTTGCCAAGAATGAAGCCACTGCGCTCAAGCCGTACGCGGTTCTAAGCATGTACTGCCGCGGCCGCAAAATTCCCGAGCCGGAGGACAAAAACAGGCTTCCGTTCCAGGTTGATAGGGACAGAATCATTCACAGCAAAGCATTCAGACGCCTCAAAGATAAAACGCAGGTTTTTGTTGCCCATCATGGCGACCACTACCGCACTCGCCTCACGCACACCCTTGAAGTTGCACAAGTTTCACGTGATCTTGCGCGCATGCTCGGACTCAATGAGGACTTGGCGGAAACAATCGCCCTTGCTCACGATCTTGGCCATACCCCATTTGGACACGCCGGCGAAGAGGCGCTGAATAATTGCCTCCTTCAATTTGGCATGACTTTTGAGCACAACGAGCAAAGCAAACGGATTGTAACTGAGCTCGAACACGCTTACCCTGCATGGAACGGTCTTAACCTGAACGCGGAGGTTTTGGAAGGACTCATGAAACATGAAACACATTGGGATAAGCCACAAAATGAAAGCGCCGTGAGGCCCAGTCTTGAGGCCCAAATTGTCAACATAGCAGACGAAATCGCCTATCAAAATCATGACACGGACGACGGTCTCCGCTCGGGACTTTTTACGGAAGAAGATCTCCAAAGCCTCCATCTTTGGCAAGCCGCCACGCGCGCCGTTCAAAGTCTCTATGGCACAATTGAAGACCCACGCATTCGCATAGCGCGCACAGTCAGCAAAATGATAGGATTTATGATTGTGGACACGGCGGAAGAAACCAGTCGACGGCTTGCACTTTACAGAATTGCCACCACGGAAGATGTCTATATTTGTCCGGATAAATTAGTCGCCTTCTCGGAGGAAATTTCCGAGGCGAACCACCAACTCAAAGATTTTCTAATGAGCCGTCTCTACCTAAGCCCTGAAGTTCAGGAGAACTTAAACCGCGGAAGGACAACAATAAAAACCATCTTTGAAAAACTTATTGCGGAAGGCAAAACTCCACCTGAAGCTAGAGATTATCTTGCAGGAATGACGGACCCGTTTGCTTTGGACCGGATGGAATCACACTAGGAATTTTTGGCCCGCCGCTGGCCATTGAAGGAACACCCCCTTGCAACGTCACCGAATTTGGATATGTATACCGCTTCTCATTAAGCATTTCCATAAGCACCTTTTGACGCACCAAATTACGTATGCTTTTTCCTCCCAAATCCGTTCCTTGGCTCTTAAACAGAGATGTGAATGCCATTTCAAGCCGTCCCAATTTTTCTCCTTCAATAGCCTTTGCCTGAAAAAGTTGGACCACTTTATTTTCAGGATCTCTTGCAAGAAGTCTCTGACAAATGTCTATAACATCTTGATATCTCTCTTCGCGTGACCACATCCCAAGGAGCTCCAGTACAACATCAGTATCTCGGCGCGAGGTCAAAGAAGAGCCGTATGAACCTGTAAAAACAATATCTCCGGCTTTGTGAGCAAGAAGATAAAGCAGATACATAAGCCCAAAGCCCACAATGAAAATAATCGGCCAAAATTGATTCATTTCAAGCGTGTAATTGAAGGCCGCATGTATGGCCATTGCAATAAAAAGACCTTTCAAAAGTGTAATTTGACGGAAGGCATCGTCCTCGCTCGTTCCTAAAATTTTCGCCAAAATTCGTATCCCAAAATGTTTTTCCCCCATCCAAAGCTTTGTCTCAAGGATGGGCTTTGAGAACTTGGCTATTCCATAATAGTACCCAAAAATTCCGGAGAAAACCGCATGTCCGCAAACCGTGAAAATTGATCTGAATATCATTGGAAAAATCGCATTCATAAGTCCCCCGTCCGTCCACATTCCATAGAAATAAAAAATATTTTCCGTGAAAGCAAAGCCAAGTCCGGCTAAGACGGAATATTTCACGGAGTCGTTAATTGTTTGTATTCCAATGCGAGTTTTATCTATAAAACGCACCACCATGCTCTTGGCAAATTCTTCAAAGGCACCAACCGCCATCATTGTAAGCAGCGCCGCCAATTCAGCACTGGCAATATTTGCGGTAATCCACGTGTAGACGTCCCACTCCGGAAACCAAACCCAAAAATAGTCGTACAAAAGAATGAGCGGGACCACTGTTAAAGTCCCAATTATAAACGCCAAAATCATTGCAAACCGCGAAGTCTTTCTACCTCCCAAAATTACAGTCGTCCAAGTTATTGCCGGCACAGCCGCAAGCAGTGCAACAATGCCGATTCTTATAAGCTCCTCTTGTGTGAATTCATTTAACATGACACTATTTAAGCTGATGATATGCCCTAAATGCAAATATAAAAGTACCGCAGTGATCGACTCGCGTGAAGCCGCGGAGGGTCGTCAGATTCGTCGTAGACGCGAGTGTGAGGAATGCCACCACAGATTTACCACTTTTGAAAAGGTGGAAACGGCCAATTTTATTGTTATCAAAAAAGATGGTTCGCGGGAAACTTACGATAGGTCAAAAGTTGAACGCGGAGTTTGGCGCGCTTGTGAAAAGCGTCCCGTCACGGAAGAACAGATCAGTCAAATGATTGATAGACTTGAGGAAGTTTGGAGCTCCGGCGGCAAAGAAGTGTCCGCAGATATAATTGGCCGTGATGTGATGCACTCCCTAAAAATGATCGACGAAGTTTCTTACATCCGTTTCGCCTCCGTTTACAGGCAATTTAAGGATGTGGAAACTTTCAAACAGGAGTTGCAGAAGTTGCTGGATAGATAAGTCATCTATGAAATTTCTCATGCACCTCGCGGAGCCTCTCATTTGTTGAGTGTGTATAAATTTGCGTGGTTGTAATTGATGCGTGCCCGAGCATCTCCTGAACGGACCTAATATCCGCCCCGTTATGGAGCAAATCCGTTGCAAAAGAATGTCTTATTACATGTGGCGTCACTTTTTTTCCAAGGCCTGCCAACTTTGCCGCCCGTCTAACCACTTCTTCCACAGAGTAAGCGGTCAACCTGCGTTTTTCTCCAAGCCCCAATTCTTCGTCCATTCTGTTTCTGCCATAACTTATAAAAAGCGGCTCCCAATTATCGGCGCGTTCGCTTAAATAAGCGGAAATCCACTTCACGCACCTCTCTGACAAAAATATAATTCGCGGTTTTTTACCTTTTCCGCGCACGGTAAATTCTCTCCTCTGAAGGTCCACCAGCCCTCTGTTCAAAGATACAAGTTCGGACACACGCAGACCCGTTGAATACAGCGTTTCAAGCATAGCCCTATCCCGCATCCCGGCCTTTTTCCCAAGGTCAATTGCGGAAAAAAGCCTCTCAACTTCGTCCCGCGTCAAAAAATCCACAATCCGCTCGGGAATTTTTTTAAGATCGACTTTTTCCGGTGCCAGCGTATCAATGTCATTGCGTGCCAAATATTTCAAAAAAGCTCTCAGTGCAATCACATGATAATTTTGTGTTTTTAAGGAAAGGCTCTGCTCACGTTCATTCTCAAACCGATTCAAAAAAAGTTGATAACCGTGCACGTCATCAAGCGTCAAAGATCTTGGATCCCGCCCTTCAAAATAGTCGTAAAATCTTTGCAAATAATGGTGATAATTTTCAATGGTTTTTTGGCTTTTACCTTTTGCAATTTCAAGATGCTCAAGGAAACGGGTGATCAGACGTTGTAACTCTGTAATTTCAGGCATTTTTTTGCGACTTTTAGCGGCTAAGAAGATTTAAGCAGTGTATAAAGCGCTTTTGCGGCCTCCCTGCGGCTTATAGTTTGCTCAGGCAAAAATTCAATCCCGCTCATAAGTCCGTTTTGATGCGCAAATTCGGCACCCAAAGCAAACCAGTCGTCCTCGCTCACGTCTGAAAATTCTCCATCGTATCTCATCCGTGAAGAACCTTTCAACCTGTAAAGCATGGTAAAAAATTCAGCCTGATTTATGTTGGTACCGGGTTGAAACGTCCCGTCGCTGTGGCCCATTGCCATTCCTATTTTGTAAGCTTTTGCAATGTATTTCCCATACCAAGCATCTTCTGGTATGTCTGTAAAAGGCACGCTATATTCAACATCCACACTTCTATTGAAAGCCTTCAGAATAATCTTCACCATTTCTGCGCGATTTAGAACATTGTCAGGATAAAGCATGCCATCACTACCGGTGAAAATGCCTTCCTCTTTGAGATATTGGAAAATTTGCAAGTTTGGATCCGTATTTGGGAGATCTAAAAAGAGCTGATCGGTAAGTACGTGGTCCCATTTTTCTCCACTATCGGTAAGGCTGTAAGCGGTTGTAACATTATCAATGTAGCCAATCATGCTCTCTGAAACGCCATCCAGAGGATAATCACCCGCATAAAGAGTGCGGCCTGAAAACGACTGGGAAAGATTGCAAGAAGAGACTGTCACACCGTTAATCCCCAAATGGAATCCTCCAACGCCAAAGTGTATGGAAACATCATTCCATTCATAAGGTATAAGGGGGTCATCGCCGGAAAGTCTGTACCAACCTGCATCTACGGAACAATCTGCATCAAAATTTGGCGCGTACATTCCTGCTAATATTTCCCCGTTGCCGTTTATATAAAGATAGACATCCCCCTCTTCGGGTGTGGAGACTCCGGAGGAATCCAAAATCGTACCGGTGGCTCCGGTTAAATTGCCTACATAAACTTTCAAATCCACAGAGCCGTGATGCGGCACATCATAAAGGGCGCTTAAGTTGAGAGAAGTGTTTTCACTTTGAGAAGAGATTAAGGCTTCCGTGGGCGGGAAAATTAGCGCAAGCGTAGACTTTGTGCGTTCAATCGATTTGCTTAAAATCGACTTAACGTTATTGGGATCGGACATTGCAAGCGCATAGGTTTGCAAATTCAGCGAATCAAATTCTCCGTCGGTTCTGTATAAACTGCTTTGAAATATCAAATTTCCATTTCTCTCCACCATATGGTAGGAGATATATTCACTGTTTATTGTGGCAAACATATCAGGGGCATAATTTTCTTTAGTTTCAAAGAAAAAATAATGATCGGTACTCTCTAAAAGAGTTTTCGCACCGGTCTTAAAGCTGTGTGAGGCTAAAAGACTTTCAAATGCCGCTTCAGCACCATCTTGTGAGGAATAGGAATAAATTAGAATTTGTAGCTCGGGAAGTTCACTGTTTTGCCATGGGTCGGCGGAAAGCCGTACTGTGTACTTTATGGTGAGACCATTCGTGATTGCAGTTTTGTCTTGCAGAACAAAGGCGCTATAGCCCTTCAAAGTGCCAAAATTTTCACCGGATGGAGCAATTAGGTTGGCTGCGTCTTGGAGCTCTCCACTCGTAGTATCTACAACAGCAAAAACATTTTTAGTTTGGCATAAGAGGGAGATTGTAAATGAAATTGCAAGGGTAACAATTGCGACTAAAACCGCAGACGTGATTTTGCCCTGATGCGAAATGGATTTTTGTATCTTCATGATTTGCATTATACTACCCTCCGTAGTCTGCGCCACCCCAGACGTCCACGGCATCCACCGCACCTTAGCCACTGCTCCCCGGCTACCGCACCCTGGCCGCCGCATCCTAGCTACCCAGCAAAAATGATAGAATTTAAAAACGCCACAAAAGCTTACGGAAGCACCTTGGTGCTCGACAATGTTTCTCTTTGCGTCCAAGGCGGAGATTTTGTTTGGCTTACCGGCGCCTCCGGCGCCGGCAAAACCACACTTATCCATTCCCTTATAGGAGCCATTCGTCTGACTCAAGGGGATATTTTGGTGGATGGTTACAGCATTCCTCGTCTTACGGGGAAGGCACTTCAAGAATACAGGCGCAAAATGGGAATAGTCTTTCAGGATTACAAGCTTCTTCCTCAGAAAACCGTTTATGAAAATGTGGCCTTTGCCATGGAGGTTTGCGGCTTCACGGACAAGCAAGTCAAAGAAAGAGTTGATGAAGTCCTTGAAAAAGTTGGTCTTTCCGCCATGCGTCATCATTTCCCGCGCATGCTTTCCGGAGGGGAAAAACAACGCACCGCAATTGCCCGCGCCCTTATCCATCGCCCGCGTCTTATTATTGCGGATGAGCCAACCGGGAATTTGGATCCCGAATCGGCAAGCGGAATTGTAGAGATTTTGCGCAAATTAAACCTTGAAGGCGCCACGGTTATTTTTGCCACACATAACCACCACCTCCTTGAAAAAGTGCATGGCAAACACATAAAAATGGCAGCGGGAAAATTAGTCGACTAACTTCAGCGGAACCAAAAAACAAGCCGTTTTGTGCGCCTCAACTTGTATGTCAAACTTGTGCGCGCGCACGGGGGTGTGCGGTGGTCCTCGTGCTTTGTGCGCGCACACAAGTTTCACTTGGACGGTTTGTGCGCGCGCACAGACTTTCCGCAGATTCCAGCGTATTTTTGGGAGAACTTTTCGCGGGTTTTTGCGTGTCCGATTTTTGGCTTATGCAAGCCGTTTCCCGCGGTTGGTGACTACGTAATAATTGGCCCGCGCCGTCCAGTAAAAACGGTCTATTTTGTCTTGATTTTTTATGGCTTTTGGGGCATTATTCTTTTACACAATTCCTAACCTCATAATCCTATGGACAATCCATTGCCAATTTCAGACCAAGATTTGTTGGCGCTCTGCCGAAGATATGGAAAAGAAGCAAGAGAGTGGAGAAATAAATTTATTGGCCTTTTGCCGGAAATAAATAGACG
>JBAZYV010000018.1:0-13411 GCA_041659165.1 Candidatus Altimarinota bacterium
TGTATTTTGCTCGGGCGGAGTAACTTCCAAAGGCATTGAAATTGGCAATGGATTGTCCATAGGATTATAAGGTTAAAAAGTATGTAAAAGAAAAATAGCGGAAATCGTAAGAAAAATCAACCCAAAACAGGCCGTTTTCGCTGGACGGCGCGGGCCAATTATTACGTAGTCACCAACCGCGGGAAATGGCTTGCTCAAGCCAAAAAACGGGCGCGCAAAAACCCGCGAAAACTCGTGAAAACCACGTAAAAAGTCGTCACAAAAACGGACGGGAAAGTCTACGGGAAGGTTGTGCGCGCGCACAAAAACAAGGGAATCGTTATATGAATTGGCGTGTATAAATTCAGTCTACAAAAAGTCGTCCAGAAACTCCCAAAAACTCCCAAAAAACTCGCATTGCTTAAATGGGCCGGTCTTTGCTAGACTTGGCCCAGTTCTTTTATATTTCAAGTCCGGAGCATTAAAACCCTGAAGAACACTTGGATTACATCTTAAATTTTTTGGAAAAATCGCCACTAAATAGAGATTTGCAGGTTTAAAAAGAAGCGCTGAAAAGCGCGGGTTTTTTTGTAACGGAGTAACCACTATTATTATGGAACCCATAACAATACTGCTCCTTCTCCTTGGAATTTCCGTTGGAGGAGCCGGCGGATTTATTTTCCGCAGTAAACAAATCAAGGAAGACGAGGGAAAAAAACGCAGAGAACAAGAGAAAGCTCTTCAAGAAGCGCACAGCAAAGCAAATGAGATGATCATGAAGGCCAAAAACGAGGCTTTACAAGAGAGGGAAGAGGCGCAAAAGGAGGAGAGGATCAAGCGTAAAAAGCTTGAAGAAACCGAAACAAGGCTGGTCAAAAAAGAAGAGGCTGTAGACTCTAAAGTCGACGAGCTTGATAAGATGAAAATCAAGCTTGAAGAGAAGGCTGAAGAGCTTAAAAAAGACCGTGAACGAACGGAACAAATTGTCCTCAAACAGGAGAAAAAGCTGGAAGAAATTGCCGGCTTAACTCCCGATGAAGCCAAAAAACTGCTTTTACATCAAATTGAGCAGGAGTTTAAAGATGAGATGGTTTCTTATGCCAAACATATTGAATCTGAGATGAAAGAGGAGGCCGATTCCCGTGCACGCCAGATTTTGGCCGACGCAATTCAGCGCTATGCCTCCGAGACAACAGTCGAATCAACCACAACTTCAGTCCCGCTTCCTTCGGACGATATGAAGGGGCGCATAATTGGCCGCGAAGGGAGAAATATCAACGCTTTTGAATCTGTTACAGGCACGGATGTGATTGTGGACGACACTCCCGGTTCCATCATTGTGAGCGGTTTTGATCCAATCCGCCGGTATATGGCTAAGATTACGCTCGAGAGGCTTGTTGAGGATGGCCGTATACATCCGGCGAGGATTGAGGAAACTTATGCAAAGGTTAAAGAGGAGGTGAATTTGCTTATCAAAGACCTTGGAGAAAAGGCCGCGTTTGAGGTTGGAGTTGCAGGACTTCCACCAAATTTGCTTAAGATTTTGGGCCGACTAAAATTCAGAATTTCTTACGGACAAAATGTGCTCAAGCACTCAATGGAAGTGGCATTTTTGGCGGCGGAAATTGCAGGAATGATGGGTGCTAATATTGAGGTTTGTAAGAAGGCCGGATTGCTCCACGATATAGGGAAGGCTGTTGACCAAGAAGTTCAAGGCAAACATGCCATAATCGGAAGGGATATTTTGAAGAAGTTTGGCATGCCGGATGAGGTTTTGGCGGCTGTGGAATCGAATGAGGGCGACACTGAGGCTGTCACGCTTGAGGCCAAGATTTTGCAAGTGGCAAACCTTATTTCTGTGGCCAGACCGGGGGCCAACAAAGATAATATGGAGAACTTTATCAAGCGGAATAACGACATTGAAAAGATTGCCACCAATTTTGACGGAGTTGAAAAAGCTTATGCGGTTCAAGCCGGGAAAGAGCTCAGAGTTTTTGTTTCTCCGGCGGAGGTTGACGATTTGCAGTCGATAAAACTTTCACACGAAATTGCCCGCAAAGTTGAAAAAGACTTGCAGTATTCCGGCAGAATCAAGGTGGAAGTTATTCGTGAAAAGAGAGTGGAGGCATTTGCGGAGTAAGTGTGCTTACCTGTTCAAATACGTCACTGTGAGTTGAAGTACAGTCGCAAAAAGTACCCAGATGAGGTAGGGGATTTGTGCGTAGGCAATCCATTTTGCGTGTGGAAAGATGGCAACAGTGGCCCAAATGAGTGTGCCAAGGACCACTAAAATGTCTCCGGCCGCGAGAAGGTTGTTTTTGAGGCCAAATTGAATGGGCGTAAAGGCAAAATTAGCCACTAAATTTAATGCGAATGGCAGTGCAACAATTAGCGGAATTTTTTTCTGCACCGCCATCCAAAAAACATTTCCAAATGAGATTGCAATGATGACATAAAGCACTGTCCAAACAGGTCCAAAGAGCCATGATGGCGGTGCCCATTCAGGCTTAATTAGAGTGCTGTACCAAGAGTAGGCGGTGTTCATAAAGTTTGGTTAATTAATTGGGCAGCTGTTTCTTCCAATGGCGGCATAAAATCCACACCAACTGAAGATTGCTTCAAAGAAAGTGAAACCTGAGAAGAACAAAAGGAGAGGGCTCCAACTTGTGGTTATTGCCCAAACAAATAGTATAATTCCAATTGCAGCTCGCAGCAGGCGGTCTTTTTCCCCGATGTTTTTATGAACTTTCCTAACGGCATTTTTTGCCAGTTGTTTTAAGATTAGGCGGTAGAGAAAACCAAAAGCAAAAGAGAGCACGAACATTATAAAAATAAGTCCCAATCCAAAGGGCGAGAAAATGAAGTCCGCCGGCGATTCTTCAAAAAAGTCGCTCTTAATTTTTGGAATTAAGGTGATGGCATTTACTGTTTCTTTTAAATTGAACGACTCAATTTCTCCTATTGCCAGAGAGTATTTACTATTGTTATTTGTGCTTAAAACTACAATTTTATAGTCGCCCGGTTCTGCCGGAATTTTGAATTCAGGGCCCTTCCAATATGAGTCGTGACCAAAGGGTTCAAAAAATTGTGTCCACTTAAAATCGGTTCCGTTTAGGGTTACGAGCGGATTCTCCGAGTTGTTATTTTTTATGATAACTGCCGAGATATCTTTTTGTTGACCTTGGATGTCCGGCGTCAAAATGTTCACATATAGTGTGAAGTTTTTGTCTGATGAGATTATGTACTCATGAGGGCTGCCTTCAAGCTCACCATAATAGGCTTTTGAAATTTCCGGATCGGGAACTACGGTTTGTACTTCTTCAGTGAGCCTTGGTTGATGAGCAAGGACAAGAGTAGGAAAAAGTAGGGTGAGAGCTGTGGCGAGGAGGAGTTTTTTCATGGCAGTGAAATGATTAATTAATCTTATCCATGAGTTTTTCCCCGTCAACCATTTCAGATTCAATCATGTTGTGAAGGAAAATTGCCACATCTTCACGTTGTATTTCTGAGCCAAAGTTGGAATAAGTGATCATCAAATCGTGTCCCACCCAGAAGCTTTCCAGGTTTGTATCCATGTTGTAAATAACACTTTCGTTGTTCATCAAATTCATTAATTCCTCCCACCAAGGATCTCCCGTATATGCAATACTTGTGATTACATCTTCGTTGAGAATTTCCCCTTTTTTTGCTGATTCAAACAGTAATTTGAAGGTCTCAACAATGTTGATCGCGTCCAATGGACGGTAAGTGGTTGGGTAGCTGTTACCATCGCCTTGCATGAGACCGTTTTCATAATTGCTGAAATACATTGCATAAATCATCCACTCGTAATCATGGTTGGTATATGGGTTTGGAACATCGGTGAAGCGATCTGTTAGATCTTGGTAAGCGTTGTCCATGTCCAAGTCATCATAAGCCGCTTCATAATCGCTTGAGCCCATAGCAATTCGATTTACCACTTGTGCCACTTCTGTGCGAAGCATGTTTGAGCCATAACCATACTCGTATTCACTGTAACCTTTCATTAGTCCATATTCACAGATGGCAGTCAAAACATCTATTTTGTTTGATGGTACATCATTCCAAAGACCGCAGGTGTAAGTGGAATCGGAGCCGGAATCGGAGCTGGAATCAGAACCTCCTATGGAATCTTCATCTACTGTTGTACAGTTGTTGCTTTCATCTTCTTCGTCAATGGTGTCTGATTGATCAACACATACTTCTACAGTGAAGTCATTCACATTTGCGTCAGCAAGCAAATCTCCCATGTCATAAGTTGAACTTTCTCCTTCATCCAGGAAATTTGTGTTTGAAGAAGATTGGCTAATGCTTTCTGTCCAGATCTCATCTCCATCCACATAGGCATAAATCCAGACGGTTTCAGCGTTGTCTACATCTGCCGCGCCGTTGTTTGCAACGTGGGCTTTAACGTCTCCTTCATCATCAAAATAAATGTCAGTTACTTCTAGATCGGGGAGGTCATCATCGGTAGGTGGAGTTATAGTATTTTCTGGCGACAGATATTTTGTCTTGCAGTTATTGCTTTCACTTTCTTCATCAATGTTATCTGGTTCGTCTACGCAAACTTTGATTATGTATGTTCGAGTTTCCTCGTCAAAAGTGCCGTCGAGTACGTTAAATGAGGTGTAAGCTCCTGAGCTTAGGGCTGAAATTAATCCTTCGTCTTTTTCTATTCCGCCCACATAGACATTGTAATAAGTGGCATTACCACTGTCCACGTTGCCATCTCCCGTATTAGAAATTTTTATTGTAAGAGCATCATCATCAAGAGAAAGATCTGAGACTACTAGATCCGGTTTGTCAGTGCTGCTTGATACGATTTTTGTCATAGGAACGTTATAAGTTGCCTGAGACTCATCTTCATCCACACGATTTGTTAAGGAAACGCTTGCCTCTGTGTATCCGCTCGCTTTTATAGTTGCGGTTGCAGATGTGTCTTCATTGGTTGGGACAGGGCAATAAGCATCTCCACTGTCAATTTCACAAACTGTTCCACCCGTTCCAGCAGTTGCTGAAGTAATGGTAACGGCTGTTCCGGAAGAAGAGTCTGTGGCAGAGATTTTGTGTGTGTATGTGAGTACAAGATTTTTGCTTGTTACGGATCTTTTAAGGTCAATTGTTCCAGTGGTTTCTAAAAATCCATCCACGTCACCACCTAGATCATAAGATACAGTTAGAGAGTCCGCTATGGTGCTGCCCGTATAAACAGCATATTTGCGTTCACTATCACCAATTATTTTTTCTATGTAGCTTAGGCTGCTGGAAGAAGGTTCTGAATAGTTCAGTTCAAAAAGAAATTCATTGTTGAAATCATTTCCAAGTTCGTCTTCTACTGTTAGACTTAAATTATAATCGATTATGCCAATTTGAGTTAATTTTGGATCTGTTAAGTAATCTGATGTTGGCGTGAATTTTACAAAATACAAACTGTCTGATGATGTTGAAACACCTGATGCAGTATATGCTACAGTTGTTTTACTCCATTTGGATGGCCGCGTATCCCACTCTATTGTGAAAGGCTCTCCTGTTGCAGTATTTGCTATGTCTCCATCAGTTTCGTTAATAAGAGATGCCCACCTTGACCCATCCCAATATGTAACTTCGTAGCTACCTCCCGAAGCTGCTTCTCCTACATCAAAAGAAAATCCATCGAATTTATCTGTGAATCCTATGCATATGTCTCCGTATAATAACATAAAATCACTGGTATCAACTATAATATCATTTACAGTTGTATTTTTTGCGGCTGGAGTTTTGTCAGTTGATGTTATTATTATGCTTGATATATTCTCCACCACAAATGTTGGGAAAAAGTTGCCGTATGGACCAGTGTATTCCACCGTAGTGGCAGAACTTAAAGGAATTCCTGTCATAAATAGGCTTGCGAATATGCCAACCAAGCTTAGCAGAGAAAGAAATCGTTTCATGTTATGATGGGTTAGACTGTAATGGGATTATTGTATGCTTGTTTTGAATTGTTTTGCAATGAGGAATTTGATTCTGTCAGTTCTAGTCGAAATAAATTTGCTCGTTACCAATTGAGAAGCTGAATGCAGTACGCCTCCGTGTTGTTAACTTCTTTGTTGGAGCAGCCGGAAAATAATGTTATGACGACTTCTAAAGCAGTAAATATTAAGGGAGTTTCCGTACGGTTTGAGATTTTTTGTTAAAATCTTTTCTTCCTGTAATCAGTAAGATCAAGACTGCTATGGATATTGTTAGTTTGTAATATCCGGTGGCTCCAACTTGTGAGAGAGTCATCATGTGTATGGCTAGAGTTAGTCCTGCCATAATGTAGCCCAAAATGAGAGCCCATTTTTTCAGTTTAATCAGGTACCACCCAACAAGAAAGTCGAGCAAGGCGCCTATTTTGGTAATCACATTTACTATTTGGCTCACAAGATCTTTCATGCTTGCCACTTGGGAAGCGCTTGTTTCTACGGTTAAATTTGTAGCCGAGATTGCCATGTTCAAAAATCCGCTAATTATAAATAGTAGAGCGGCAATTTTGCTTGGCGAGTGCAATAATCGTCTTGACTTTAAAAGCCCGTCACTCTAAATTAGCACTACATGCACGGTAGTGCTAATTTTATTCTCTAAAAATTCATTTTATGGCAGGGACTAAACTCATTCCACTAGCGGGATACGTGGTTGTGAAAAGGATGGAAGAGGCGAGCAAAACGGCCACGGGAATTTATTTGACCGACTCTGCAAAAGAGAAGCCGCAAAAGGGCGAGGTCATGGCGGTTGGGGCCGGAAAGGGCGACAAAAAAGCACAGGTCTCAGTTGGTGATATGGTGTATTTTAAGAAATATGGGCCGACTGAAATTGATCTCGACGGCGAAGAGGTTTTGCTCCTTGAAGAAGATGATATTTTGGCAATTATTAAATAGTCGATTCTCTAATTTTTAACTCTTAAAATTATGTCTAAAAAAATTATTTTCCATGATGAGGCAAGGCAAAAAATTCTGTCCGGAGCTTCTCAACTTGCTGCGGCGGTGCGGATTACAATGGGGCCAAAGGGTCGCAATGTGCTTCTTGAAAAAAAGTATGGCGGGCCTTTGATTACAAATGACGGTGTTACGATTGCAAAAGAGATCGACTTAAAAGATCCACAGGAAAATTTGGGCGCTCAGCTTGTGAAAGAGGTAGCAACTCGTACTAATGATGTTGCGGGAGATGGGACAACCACGGCTACTGTTTTGGCGGTTGCTCTTCTTGAAGAAGGTGTTAGAAATGTGGTTGCTGGCGCAAATCCGGTACTTCTGAGAAAAGGCATGGAAAAGGCTTTGAAGCGCGTTATTGAGAAGCTGAACGAGATGGCAAAACCTGTGAAAACCAAGAAAGAAATTGCACAGGTGGCGACTATTTCCGCGCAGGAAGAGGAGGTTGGCGAGACTATTGCCGAGCTCATGGATAAGGTTGGGCATGACGGTGCAATTACTGTTGAGGAGAGCAAACTTGGCACAGGGCTTACAATGAAAGTTGTGGAAGGAATGCAGTTTGATAACGGCTACATTTCTCCTTATATGGTTACGGATACCGCGCGAATGGAGGCTTCTTATGAAAATGTGAAAATCTTGCTGACGGACAAAAAAGTAAGTTCATTTAAGGAGCTTTTGCCGCTTTTGGAGGCTTTGGTTGGCGCAGGTAAAAAAGAACTTGTGATTATTGCTGAGGATGTGGATGGAGATGCGCTCGCGAATTTTGTTCTCAACAAAATTCGCGGTGGCTTTAACGTCCTTGCCGTTAAAGCCCCAGCCTTTGGCGAGCGCAGGAAAGAGATGCTCAAAGATATTGCAATTTTAACGGGAGGAACTGTTGTGTCAGACGAGCTTTCAATGAAGTTTGAAGAGGTGGGTCTTGATGATTTGGGCGAGGCCGGAAAGGTACTTTCAGGAAAGGAGCACACTCTTATTGTGGACGGAAAAGGAAGTGCCAAAGCCGTTAAAGAGCGCGTGGAGGAGATCAAAGTTTTGATGGATCAGAGCAAGTCGGACTTTGACAAAGAAAAGATGGCGGAAAGAATTGCCAAGCTTGCAGGTGGCGTGGGAGTGATTTCCGTTGGTGCCGCAACCGAGATTGAAATGAAGGAAAGAAAGACTCGCATTGAGGACGCGCTGAATGCAACAAAGGCCGCCGTTAAGGAAGGAATTGTGGCAGGTGGTGGAAGCGCACTTTTGCATGCCGCACATGCGCTTGAATCGTTAAAAGGAGATAATGACGACGAAAATGTTGGTATCCGCTTGGTGATGAGCGTGCTTCCAATGGCAACCCGTCAAATTGCGGAAAATGCCGGCAAAAACGGCGAAGTTGTGATCACGGAAATCCGCAAGTCTAAGAGCGAATCCTTTGGTTACGACGCCTTGCGTGATTGCTACGTTGACATGTTCGAAGCTGGAATCGTTGACCCAAAAATGGTTACTCGCAGTGCCCTTGAAAATGCAGTTTCCGTTGCCGGAACCGTCCTTACAACAGGTGCCACAGTCACGGAAGTGGCTGAGGAAAAATCCTGCTGCGGTGGTGGCGCCGGAGGAGGAATGGGCGGCGGCATGGGCGGAATGGGGGATATGATGTAGCGCGCTAGCGCAATCTTGTGCGCGCGCACAAATTATTCCACCACCTTCTTAATATCATTAACCGCTCTTAAGGTGGAGTCGGTGGCGGCGTTGATTTGGTCCACTTTGGTCTCAATGTTCTCCTTGGCGTCATTGAGTTCGTTGCCAACGCGGGCGGCTTCCTCTTGGAGGTTTTGTGCGGCGTCCACGGCTTCATCTTTTGCAGTCGACAAACCTGTTACGGCGTTATTTACGGCCGTATCAATCTTTGTGCAGGCGCTGAGTTGCGTGAGGGCGAGGGTGAGAAATAAGGCGTGGAGGAATTTTGTCATATAGCGGGCTTAGTTATTTGACTTTTTGCGGTTAATTTTTTCTTCAAAATTGCCGTCGAAATTTTTGAGGAAATTGTGAAAATCCAGAAGTTCATCTTTGCTGATTTGTTTGCCGATTTGTCCGTTAATCTGTCCGTTAACTTGTCCACTGCGTGGGGCAGTGCCAAGAAGCTTTGCGGGTTCTTTTGGCGTTTTTGGTTTGCGACCAAACGCTTTGTCGTCCGCTTTTATTGTCAGAAAACTTTCCAGTTGGCAGTGCGGACAGGTTAAATTAAGGAGTATGTGTTCACTGCTATTTGAACCCACTATATCCATACTTTCATCCGTGTATGCATAAGTACACCTTGGGCACGCGTTGGTCCTTTTGAGTTGTGTGAGCAGGATTTTTAGGTCGGCAAAATTCATAAATTGTGCACTTTTTTGTGGCCTTTATTATATTGCGACTTTGTTTTTTGCGCCAGAGAATTATGCAGCTTTTCTTGCTTCTTCAGCCGCTTTGTCTGCAAGAATTCTGTCAGCGGCTGCTTTGTGAGCCGGTTCTATGGCTTGCGCCCTTAGATGTTCAGCGGGAGGCAAATCTGCTGCAATTTCGTCATGTTCTGTGTCTGCAGTGTGTTTAATATCTACTTCTTCCATAGCTTTTTCTGCCTCCATTGATTCGCGCATTTGTACAATTGCAGGTCTGACTTCTTTGCTGATCAAATTGTCATAATGACTTCTAACATGTGCGGCACCTTCTGTTACTTGGACTCCGGCCTTTGCTTCCGGGAAGAAAAGACTGCCTGCTTTAAGTACTTTACTTGCAAGTTTTGCCACTCCTGAATTTTGGGAAGCTTTTATGGCTGATGCTTCATCACAAGGTAAGACGCCAAGAGCTACAAGTTCGAGGACTTCTTTTCTTTGGAAAAGTTTTAGACTTGATAGCGAGCGAGGTAATATGGAGGTTACCCCTCTGAGGAAGTATTTTTTGCACATCTCCATTGCAACTCCAGCCATGCCGGTACTGCTTTTTGCTAAGCTTAATATGAGTTCCAGCAGTTCACCGTGTCCTTCCACATATGCAACTTTACCTTCAGGGGTTAATTCATTCCAAAATGCATACAGATCTGAAAGCCGTCCGCTATCTTCCATTGATGCATAGAGTCTTCTTTCAGCGCAGCTTCTCATAAATTTTACAAAATATCTGTCTGTCATTCCTAAGGCAGCCTCTCTTTGCTTTGGTTCTTTTGCAACGCTTAAAACTTGCTCCATTGCGCTTATAGTTTCCTCGGCTTCCTCTTCTTCTTCAGCGCTATCTTCCGGGTCTAGAAATGGATCAGGGCTCCCGGCTGTTTCTTCAGTGCCTTGAGTGATTGCGTCATTTATTTCATTCTCATCATCCTCGCTGTAGTTTGTGCAGTTGGCGGCTCTATCCATTTCCTCCGTTCTGTCATTTTCAGTTATGGCATCTGAAGTGTCTTCGTCAACCTCTAAGTCTGTTGTTGTATCGTCTGACATAAGATATGGGGTTAGTAGTAAGCCTTAAATCATACTAGAACTAACCTTGTGCGCTGTCAAGGGCTTTTCGGGCGGCGTGTAAACGGGTCAAGGCGAAGTCTTTGCCCATCACTAAAATAAGTTCAAAAACTCCCGGAGAAAATTCTTCATTCGTGAGGGCTACACGGACGGGCCACAAAACTTGGCCGTTCTTAAGACCCAATTTTTCAATAACGCTGACGAGAGCGGCTTTGATGGATTCTTCAGAGTTAAAATCAATGGGTGTCTCAAGGGCTTTTGTGACATTTTCAATGGCCAGGATGGCGCCGGCGCGGTCAACTTTCATTTTTTCATTGGAAAAAAGTGCCAAGTTATAGTCAAGGTTCTCTAAGAGGAACGGACGGAGGAGCGCCGGCGCCTCCGCCAAGGTTTTTAGTCGGCTTTGGATTGAAACAAGGATGCGAGTTTTTTGGTCGTCCGAGAGACGGGAGAGAAGCGCGTCAGTGTACCAAGACTCTTTTTGGAGGTAGGGGAGTACCGCTTCACCAAGGTCTTTTGGAGTCATTTTGCGGATGTATTGGCCGTTTAACCAGTCGAGCTTTTCAAGATTGAAAATGGCGCCGCCTTTTTGGACACGGTCCAAACTGAAGCGGTCAACGAGCTCTTCAAGGCTGAAAATTTCCTCCTCCGTGCCCGGATTCCAACCTAGGAATGCAATAAAATTCAGCATGGCTTCTTTGAGGTAGCCTTTCTTTATAAAGTCCTCGGCGGCTACGTCGCCTTGGCGTTTGCTGAGTTTGGAGTGGTCAGGATTTAATAGGAGTGGGAGGTGCGCAAATTCCGGCGGAGTCCAGCCAAAAGCTTTGTAAAGCCAGATATGTTTTGGTGTGGACGGAAGCCATTCCTCGCCGCGGATTACATGGGTGATGCCCATTTCATGGTCGTCAACAACGTTTGCAAGGTGATAAGTTGGGAAATTGTCCGACTTAATCAGCACCTGATCATCAACATCCTTTCCGTGAAAACGGACTTCGCCGCGGATTAAATCGTTAAAAACAATTTCTTCCGTTGGAATGAGTTGGCGAACCACAAAAGGTGTGCCGGCGGCTATAAGTTTGTCTATTTCCTCCTTGGAAAGCTCGAGGCAATGACGATCATATTTTGGGGGAAGATGCAGGTTCGACTGGTCTTCACGCATCTTTGTAAGCCGTTCTTCCGAGCAAAAACATCTGTAGGCTTGTCCGCTTTCAATCAGGCGGGCCGCATGGGCGCGGTAAATTTCCGTTCGCTGAGACTGAAAAAATGGTCCTTCATCCCAATTAAGTCCAAAGAGTTTTAAGATGTCTATGAGACTTTCAACCGCTCCTTCCACATAGCGCTTCTGGTCAGTATCTTCAATTCTGAGCAAGAAAGTTCCGCCGTTTTTCTTGGCGTATAAATAAGAATATAGAGCCGTGCGTAGACCGCCAACATGCAAGTAGCCTGTTGGAGAAGGCGCAAAACGAGTTTTTATAGAGGTTTTTGTGTCCATGAGATTATTTGTTTATTACGATTTTATTCTAGTCGATGGTGATTTCAATTGGAAGGTGATCCGTGCCTTCTATGGCCGGTAAAGTTTTAAAAAATGTCACTTTTTGTTTTAGTTCTGCGGAAACCAGCGCATGGTCGATTGGGATTTTGAAGGGTGAAAACCCGCTGTGCCAAGAGGGAAGAATGCCTTCCCCGATGCGTGTGTCTATGAGTCCGGAGCTGTTTAGTAAGTCCTTGAAGTATGGCGAGAATGGAGTGCAGTTAAAGTCGCCGATTACAATGAGTGGCTTGTTGTTTGCAGCGAGTTTTTTTGCGAATGTTGCGAGATCTGCGAATTGTTCATTTCTTCCTTTGGCGAGCATGGCGTTTAAGGGTGCAAAGGGATGAACTGCAAGGACTTCCGGACCATTTTCCGGTGTAAAGAGAAGGCCAAATGAAGTGCTGAGAGGGATTTTGGTGAAAGTCCCTGTGGTGCGGCTGGCAATTAGGATGCCATCGACTCCGGTTTCTTGAGTAAGGTAAGAGTAGGGGTAAGTTTTTTGGATTTCAGGAAGGAGCGGACGCCAAATCTCAGAGGCTTCATGGATGACAAGGATGGTAGGATTTTCTTTTTTTGCAAGTGTGAGGAGGGCTTTGGTATTTTGGTTTTGATAATAAAAGTTGCTACTTAAGACTGAGAAATTCATTTCTGTTTGATGGTCTTCCGCGGTTGTTCCTGTTTGTGTTTGCACGTGCAAAAAGTATGGTGCAATCTCAGCGGAATTTATGCCGGCTACAGTTAGCAATAGAAGTGCGCAAGCGAAGCGTTTTTTAAGGAGTGCAATGACGGCTAAGGCTGTCCAGGCGGTGGCGTAATAAACTGCGTAATGAGTGAAAAGTTCGAAGAAGTAACTTGTTTTTGCAAGAAGGACGAAGGTTTGGATGGTAAGGGCTGCGATTGTTAGTGCAGGGAAGATGATGTGCAGAACTTTGTGGGCGGTTTTTTTCATTTGTATTGGAATCTTATGTATTGGAATCTTAGCCGAGATTTTGTTTTTTGGGAATTGTGAGTATGACAGGCGATTCTTCCGTGCCCGGGCACGGAAGCGCGCGGATTTTTTGTTGATTTTTAGATGCGCGTTTTTGGCTTATATAAGCCATTTCTCACGGTTGGCGACTACAAAATAATTGGCCCGCGCCGTCCAGTGAAAACGGCCTATTTTGAGTTGAATTTTCTTGTGATTTTTGCTATTTTTCTTTTACATACTTTCTAACCTTATAATCTTATGCAAACTCAAATGCAAATTTCAGACCAAGATTTGTTAGCGCTCTGCCGAAGATATGGCAAAGAAGCCAGAGAGTGGAGAAATAAATTCATTGGCCTACTACCCGAAGTGAATAGGCGCCGCCTTTATGAGAAAGAAGGCTTCCAAAGTATCTATCATTTTGCAGCAGTCCTTGCCTGCGTTTCCAAAGACCAAGTTAAAAGAGTCTTATCTCTTGATAGAACGTTTGAAGACAAACCGGATCTTAAAA
>JBAZYV010000019.1:0-10406 GCA_041659165.1 Candidatus Altimarinota bacterium
GAGATGAAAAGTTTTGTTCCTGGGAACAAAACAAACAAGAGAAACTCTTTGAAGAACCTCCAAAACTGAATCCATCTCTTTCAAAAGAAGTCATCGAAGAATTAAACCGCCTCCACGAACAGAAACAGGACGTTAATGTAATCCTCCTTGATCTTTTAAAACAAAGAAACAAAAGGACAGAGGAAAAGATACAGGAGACCCATGAGCGCTTGAGCGGAGAGACCCACCCTCCTGCCACAAGATATAAGAACAAAGAAACGCGCGACCTCCTTCACGAAAAATACGGAAACAAGTGCGCCATTCACGGCTGCACCAAACCGGCCGAAGAAATTCACCATAAAATCCGCTTTGGACTGCAAGCAAACAATGATCCTGCATTCATGGTTCCACTTTGCAAGGAACACCACCGCATTGCACATACAATTGACTTGAAATTCGCGAGTCACCTGCACAGCGCGCAGGAAAAGACGCACCAGACCGCGCCGCGCAGAAGAGATCCGTACGAGGGGTTTTCCATGCTGGATTAAACTGGCTGGATTAAACTGAGGGCGCTTGGTTCGGGATTGGTCGTCTTTTTATTGGCATTTTAGTCGACTTCTGCTAGGCTTTCTCTGCAAGTTTTTGCAAAGCGCTTATAGAGGCTTACAAATTTCCTAGAGACTTCCAAATCTTCAAAAAATGTCCAGACGCAAGACTAGAAAATACGGTAAAAAAGATGCTTTTCTCAAGTTTGAGGTTGAAAATCATATAATGCGTGAGGTTTGGGCGGTCATTTATATTGCGCTGGCGGCTTTAACATGGCTTTCGCTCAACCAGAGACTTGGCGTGGTGGGTGAGGTGTGGACGGCGTTTTTGAAACCTGTTTTTGGAGTTGGGGTGAGCACGGTTCCGTTCGCGCTTCTTTTTATGGGAGTGGCAGTTTTTCTTTCCAAAAAAATCAACTGGGGTCTTGCGCGGTTAACAGGATTGGCGCTGCTTGCGTTTTCCTGCCTTGGGTTTGTACATATGGGGATTCCCGCAAGTGGCGACTTGCTCAGCGTTGCTCAAAAAGGTGAAGCGGGCGGATACATTGGTTTTGTGGCCAGTTTTCTTTTTACCACGGCTTTTGGCAGGGTTGGGGCGTACGTGCTTCTTTCGGCTACTTTCCTGATAGGAATTTTGTTCGCGCTCCAGATTAGTTTGGGCGATATTTTGCGTGCGCTGGTGCCAAATCCAAAAACCATGAAAAAAGTTGTTGATGCGGCCACGCCGAATTTTGCGCTCATTGATAGCGAGGACAATGAGTCCGAGGTGAAGATTGTGAAGCTCGATGGGCCAAACGCGAGCTCGGCGGCGAGTGCGGACGAAGTGCAGGCTTTGACGCTCCGCGAAGTGAGCCTTAAAGAGGTTGAGGAACGCATTAAAAAAGAGCGTGATGAGGAGAAGGCAAGGGAGCCGGAGGGCGACATAATTAAAGTCGACAATGACACCGTTGATGATGAGGTTCAAGAATGGCAATTGCCGCCGCTTGATTTGCTTGAGGCCAGCAAAGCCACTTATGACGTTAACCCTGACGACTTAAAGAAAAAAGCCGACCTCATAAAATTCAAACTTGAACAGTTTGGGATAGATGTGAGCATGCAAGAAGTGCATGTTGGGCCAACGGTTATTCAATATACTTTGCGGCCTGCGGACGGCGTGAAACTGTCAAAAATTACTTCGCTGAAAAATGATATAGCCCTAGCTCTTGCCGCACCCGCCGTCCGCATAGAGGCTCCAATCCCCGGAAAGTCGCTGGTGGGGATTGAAATTCCGAGCCAAGATAGGGCCACCGTGCACCTCAGGGAAATGATGGAAACTGATGCATATAAAGAGGAGGCTTCAAAGCTTAAAATTGCCCTTGGGCGGGACGTTTCCGGGCGCGCAATTATTGCGGATTTGGGGAAGATGCCGCACCTTCTTATTGCCGGAGCTACGGGAAGCGGAAAGTCGGTTGGACTCAACAGTTTTTTGCTGTCATTTCTTTATAACAATTCGCCTCGGGATCTTAAGTTTATTATGATCGACCCAAAACAAGTGGAACTTTCAACTTACAACGGTTTGCCGCACCTCTTAACGCCCGTCATAACGGATCCGGAGAAGGCGGCCACGGCTTTAAGATGGGCCGTTGCGGAGATGAACCGCAGATATAAGGTTTGTGCGGAGGCGGGGCATCGCAGTATTTCAGACTATAATGCGGACAAAAAAACAGTCGAAAAAATGCCAAAAATTGTGATAGTGATAGACGAGCTTGCGGATCTCATGATGACTGCGCAAAAAGAGGTTGAAGCGTCTATTTGCAGGTTGGCGCAGATGGCTCGTGCGGTTGGGATTCACTTGATTGTAGCCACGCAGAGGCCTTCGGTTGATGTAATTACAGGTTTAATCAAGGCGAATATTCCAACTCGCATTGCGTTCACGGTTGCTTCCGGCGTGGATTCGCGCACAATTTTGGACGGCAACGGCGCCGAGGATCTCCTTGGAAACGGCGACATGCTTTACCTCTCGGGCTCTATTGGGAAGCCGGTCCGTATTCAGGGAATTTATGTGTCGTCCAAGGAAATTGAGAAGGTCACAAACCGCTTGAAACTCACTCGCGAACCTGTTTATTTGAACGATATCACATCCAAGGAAACGCACCATGCTCCCGTTCAAGGTGTACCGGACTCGCCGGAAGACGCAAAGTCGGACGACGAATTAATGCGCCTCGCCATTGAGTGTTTGCGCAAAAACCGTAAGGCCGCCTCCACTTCATCTCTTCAGCGCTACCTCCGTATTGGCTACTCGCGTGCTGCTCGCATTGTGGACATGCTCGAAGAAGCCGGCTTTGTTGGCCCCGCGCAGGGAAGTAAACCCAGGGATGTGAGGATTAGTGAGGATTAATCGTGTGGGTCTTGCAGAAATGCGTTCTTGCAAGACTTGCGAGGATTTGATTTTGAAGTCTAATCACCCGCTGGCGGTGGTTTCTGCAATATTTTTCAGGCTGTCAAGACTTGCCAAACCTTATTTTTGGCTTATACGTGACACCCGGGCAGAGCGAGTGCGGGTGGTGCGCGAGAAGGTGAGGTTGTGCGCGCAGAGATGAAAAAATTCTTTCTGTTTCCTCTTCCAAAGTCGCTTCTTTTTTGCTATAATAATTAGATTAAAAACAGATTATGGGAAAACACGCCACGCAAACAGTCGCAAAAGGAGCAATGCAGAGCCATACACAGGGGACGGGGCATCCGCTGACAAAAGTCGAAAAAATTGGCTTGGCGGCGGGTTTGGCTGAGAAAAGTGCGGCGGCGGCGGAATTCTTCAAATTTGGGAAGGCGGAGTGGGCGGAGTTTTTGTCCTTGTGGGATGAGGAAGGCATAGACGATTTTCTTCTGATTTTGAACGAGGAAAAAAGCATGCTTGAGGACATTGAAAAGACCGCGGCGCGCAAAAAACAGGTGAACAAAACGCGCCTTGAGCAGCGCTTTGAGAAAATTCGCACGGAAGCCGAACAATTAACCACAGGAAAAAATGGGTGATACAGCAACAGAAGCGGCTACACAGGTTAAAGATGCGGCATCAAGTGCGGCAGATTCACTTGCAGAGGCGCCACAAATGTTTGAGGTTTTTGGTAAGAAATTACTTGATGGTTCAAACCTCTACAATGTTCTTGCCGATTGGGGCAACGAACATCCCAATGAGTTTAAAGAGAAATTGTCTCAATGGAGGACGGATGTGGATACGTTTTTGATGGCTGATGGGAAAATTAACAGGGATGCTTTGAAGGCAAAATTGAATGTGAAAGAGACTATGGCGCTACTTATGGACAGTCTTTTTACTACGCAGATTTTGCATTTTATTGGAAATACAAGTTTGTCTCGCGCGGATTTTGATGCATTGTCTTATGAAGATTCGGTGCAATTTTTTGAGGAACAGGGTTCCTCTGTAAAAGATGTGGATGGGAATATGGTTTGGGAAGGGATGGGGCCGTTTGGTGGTATGACTGCACTTTGGGATGTCATTAGGGCTTATAGAGAAGGAAAAGACAAGCAGAAAATTCCATTTCCAATGCCGCTTAGGTTGGTTGTACCTGCAGAGAAGCCAAAGAGTAGCAATCCAAGTTTTACTCCTACAAGGATTTCTTTGTACCAGACATATTGTGACAAAATGGGTATAAAATTAAAAGTACTTACTCCTAAGGAATCTCTAGCAAAGCCTGATAAAGGAGCAAAAGAGGTCCAATATGTTTCAACAATAGGCGACTTGCCACTAACAGCAAATGGAAAGTCCATAGATATGGAGACACTTAAGTGGTATGTGCAAATTTGGGAAGAGGCAGGTGATGAAGATGGTACTCATGCTATGTGGACAGGTGCGGATGCCCTTACAGCTGCAATAAAGTGTTATTTGGCCGGAGACAATATGGAAGCTGTTTTGAAGGAGTCGCTTGGAGCAAATCCATTTTTACCACAATATGAAGCTCTTTTAAGAACAATCACTCCCAGAGGAAAAGAAGCGCTGGCGGTCAAACCCAGTGAAACTCCAGCTGTTGTGGCTGCTGCTCCCGCGGCTCCCGCGCCAACTGCGCCTGCAGAGCCTGCAGCCGAGCCGGCCCAAACACCTGCCGCGCAACCGGCCGAGCCACCAAAAACTCCTGAAAAAACAGTCGCGCCATAACGCGCCATAACGCGCCGTAAAGCGCCATAACGCGCCATAACCTTTAACTCAATCTCATGGACATCAATGCATACCTAAAAGAAGTCGTAGTCTCAAGCTCGCCGGATTTGCACCTTAAAGTGGGGAGAGTGCCGCTTGTGAGGCTGGTTAATGGCGATCTTTATGAGATGGAAAATGCGGAAATTGTCACGGCGCAGAAAATGGAGGAGGTTGTGAAAATGGTGCTTGGTCCAAAACGGATGCTTGACTATAAAGAAATGAATGAAATAGATACTTCCTATGACCTTATGGGAGTGGGCCGCTTCCGTGTGAATATTTTTATGGATACTGAGGGGCCGGCGATTGCGTTCCGTACAATTCCGCGTGAGATTCCAACCTTGGAAAGTCTTGGGCTTCCGCAAATTCTCAAAGATTTTACGCATAAATCCAAGGGGCTTTTGGTGGTAACAGGTCCAACCGGATCCGGAAAATCCACAACACTCGCCGCAATGGTGAATGAGATCAACATGAACAAACGAGTCCACATTATAACCGTTGAAGATCCTATAGAGTTTGTGCATCCGTGCAAGATGGCGTTAATAACTCAGCGCGAGGTTGGAACGCACACACAGTCGTTCCCATCTGCAATCCGTGCCGCACTCCGCGAAGATCCGGATGTAATTCTTGTTGGAGAAATGCGCGACCTTGAGACAATTTCCGCCGCAATAACTCTTGCGGAGACGGGACATCTTGTGCTCGCCACGCTTCACACGCAGGACGCGCCGCAGACAGTCGACCGTATGATTGATATTTTTCCTTCGGGCCAACAGTCGCAAATAAGGACTCAACTTTCAACCACACTTCTTGGAGTGGCCGCGCAAAGGCTGATTCCGAAGGCGGATGGAACGGGCCGCGTGCTTGCAATGGAAATTTTGGTCAGGAACGACGCAATCACAAACTGTATAAAAGAAGGAAATACCCACCAAATTTATTCAATGATGCAGATAGGAAAGGCCGACGGAATGTTGACGCTTGATGCCGCGCTTGCCGACTTATTTAAGAGGGGCCTCATTTCAGAACAGGACATGCTTCTTAGGGCGCACGACCCCGAATTAATTGCTAACCTTGTCAGACAATGAATATAAAGAACCTATTTATCAATCTCACGGATCCTGTAATTTTTCAGAGCTTTGGCGGTGAAGATTATTGGACACGAGTGAAAGTGCTTGCCGGTGGGGCGGTTTTTAAGGAGGGCGAGGACAGCCAAGATTTTTATTATATCTTTTCAGGTATGGTGAAGATCACTAAGTGCATAAAAGATGCCGGCGGGACCGAGCGGGAAATGGCAACGCTTTCAGATGGCGACTTTTTTGGGGAGGGCGCTTTGCTTTCAGATAAGATGCGCGCGGGGACTGTTACGGCTTTGTCTGATACGGTGCTACTTAAAATGTCTCAGGAGAATTTTGAGAAGCTTGTGAAGGCGGATCCGGGGGCCGCGGTTGGAATTGTGCTTGGAATTGTGAAGGTTTTAAATGCGCGCCTCCAAGATACAAATGAGCGGCTTGTGGCCATTCACAACGTTTCAAAATTGGTTCGTGCGTATCAGGGAAATATGGACGCGCTTATGCCTGTTGTTCTTGGCGAATTGGCCAAAACTTTGCATCACGGCCTTGTGGCCTTGTTTGAGCTTGATGGGGGCGCAAAGGTGGTTGCGGGCTCCGGCTCCGGCTCTGGCGAGGGCGGCCTTGCGGTTTTGAAGGCCGGCGTAATGCAGAATTTAGCGGTTTTGAAGTCGACCAGCGTTGGACATTACAGGGATGATAGCGGTCTTTTTGTGGCCGTGCGTGATCTCTCCGGCGAACTTAAATATGTGCTCGCGGTTCCTCTTTGCAAAGACTGCGAAGATGGCGACACCGGAATGGTGCTCACATTTACGGAGCAGATTTCACATTTGGCGTAGAAGAAGAGGGTCTCTTTTTAAATTTGTTTTTATCCTTTTCTTTGATTCTTTAATGTGATCGGGTGTTGGTAACTTTTCCGGCATAGTGCCGCCAAGTTTTTGAATAGTTTTACGGATTTCTTTGCCAACTTCATGATGGACAAGACTTGCAGCATGTTGTCCTGTGATGTTTTCGCGTTCGATTTTTGCCGATGTTTGAGTTGCTCTAAAGATATTCGCACCCAGTTCTTCACTCCCCATAAAATCAAGAACATTGTCTTTATCTTTTAGTTTTTTCTTTGCCTTAATATCTTTTTGCCGTAAACCACCGTACAAACCCATATACCCTGCATCTTGAAAATTTGCGTAATCTGATACGCCAACTGATTTTGCAATGCCAAATAGTCTGCGATTTTTATCTTTAATATCTTCTCGCAGATTTAACCTTTTATTATCTTCTTCCAAAAGTTTTTTCACAAGTTCTTGCCTTTCCTGTTTTCTTGTTTGTACTGCAAAATATGTTTGAGCTAGAGCAACAACTTCTTTTGAAGGATCGGCGTTTTGTGCAATAAGATAACAGGCATAACGGGAAAGTATAACCAACGGAATCGTTTTGCCTGGAGTTTCTCCGTATTGGTTGCGAGATTTTTGGGTTTCGGTGGAGTCAACGAAATGCTCATTTACATCTTGACCACTCTTTTGGCATGCTGTTTTCGCTCTAGCAATTGCATTTTCAAAATTGCGATAATCAGAATATTCCAATGTCTGTGCCAGTTTTCTGGAATCCCAATATTCTTGTCCATATTCGTTGATCTTCTTGATTTGTTCAAATAAATTTTCGCTCATAAGAAATGATTATTGATTTCTTGTATTTTAACAAAAATTTGCGTTTTCAAATACCCTTTTTCTTTTTTAGGAAGCGGGGCGACTAAAAAGTCGGAGGTTTCTGCATGATTCTTCAATTGTTCCTCACGGAGCTTCCACGTTTCCTGCACTCGGATTTGGATCAGCAGGGTCAGGGCAGTCGCCATTTAAGTTGGCTTCCGCGTTGCAGTAGGTCCCGTCGACTCTTTTGCACATAGGTGTGTCCGTTCCAACCCCTTCAACTTGTCCGCCGGTGATTGCACAATAAATTTCCGCGTCGTTCTCATAACCGGTGATTTTTAGTCCGCCGTCTGGACAGTCGCCGCGCATGAGCGCCCATTCCTCGCACTGCCTGTTGTCTTCAAAAAGGCAAACTCCATATTCGCCATTTTTGTTGGTTCTAATCTCAAGCGTTCCGCCCTCTTGCACGCAGTTTTCAGATGCGGGATTGGCAATCCCGGTAGGTGAGGCGGTTTGGCAACTTATAAGGAGAGCGGCGAGGCTTAATGCGGTGACTATGAGGAATGATTTTTTCATATGTTATTTATTGATTACAAATCCCTGGCAGTTCATGGGGATTAGTGAATGTAATAGGTTGGCTTACATTGTCAGAACTTCTACATGCGCCGGTTTTGTCCGTGGCTGGCTCTTCAGTTGAAACAACAATAGTTAACTCAAGCTGTGATTACTACTGCAAGGACGATTGTCCAAGGCTTTGTTTTGTTCTCCATAGTGATTTGGGTTGATTAACAAATAAATAATATGTTATGTGCTTGGATAAGCACAAGCCTAATTTCATATAATATCGCACGAAGTGCGGTACAGCCATATGGGTGTAACCGAGCGAAACAAAGAAGTGGCGATTGCTATTTTATGGGTGAGGGAAAGACATGCGTTTTTTTGTTTCTGTTTTCTAAAAGGAAAGCGAGCAATAGCCATAATAAAATAAATGAAATCATTATATAAGGACTTTCAATCGCCGTTCTCAAGTGCTTTTTTATTGAATAAAAAAGATAACCTAAGGCAAGACCATAAGGAGTCATGATTAAAGGGACTAAAAGGACTTTCAATAAATTTTGCTTTTTTATTCCAGAATTGAAAAAATAAAAAGCAAGAGCATTGGGGTGAAGGAAGGAAGCGAAAAAACCTTTAGAAAATACTGGCATCCTTTCTTCTGATAATTCCTTATTTAATTTATTAGCCAGTATTTTTTTGCCTAGAACATAATTTATTAATGAGGTTATGGTCAATGTGATTGCAACAAGCAAACTAATTGAAAAAAGCGACTTGAAAGTTCCATTGGAAAGAATGACTGCGAGAGCCACAATAAAAGAGCCCGGGAAGTATAAACCAAAGTAAACAATTCCTTCTAAAAATGAGGCGACGAAAAGTCCAGTTAATCCATAAGAAGTATAAAGATTTTCTAAAAACAAAAGGATATTGCTCGGACCGGGTATATATCCAAACTTCCATAAGATTATAACACTGATATAAAAGATTAATGCAGATAAAGGAAGTTTGGGAATTTTTTGAAAAAATTGTTTTAACATTTTTGCCTCTTTTGGGAAATAATGGGTGCGCGTTGGCGAAGTCGTTTGTGTTGCGAGAATATGGCTGGTACAATATTCTCCCCCCAGCTTGGAACAAGCAACCCAAATTTTGGCGAGGCCATAGCCGAGCCGCTGACGCGCTGTTGTGGGATGTAAAATTTGAGTTTTTATTATGAGTATTGAAAGATTATGTCTAGAAGAAGCCGGCCATCTTGTTGTTAGGTCGCCTAAATACTGGCAACTTGTTTTTACGATGTATTTGTCTTCTTTAAGAGACGCACTTTCTGCAAAAGTTTTGCGCGCCTCTTATTTCTTTTGTCGTCATATTGATGATGTATTAGATGGAGACAGATACGTGTCGGATGATCCGAAAGATTACGTCTATGCTATTTTGCGCGCGATGCATAATGAGAGTGATGGCCCTGAAGTGGTAGAGTTGTATCGTTTTGCAGTTCGTCATTTAATTTCTCTGGCCAATACTCGCGGAGAGCCGGATAAACTTTTTAGGTGTGTGATTGAAAAAGCTATGCTTTTCGACTACAAACGAGCTCAAACACGACGAGTGCTAACCGGGGTAGAATTGCATCAATATTATGATGATACTTTTGCGCCTGTCATGGATTTGGCATTGATGATTGCGGGTTCTTCATTGCGTTCAGTAGATATGCCTGAGGCTGTAAACGTTCAGGGGCATCTTTATAGCGTTCGCGATTTAGATCGAGACTTAAGGGGAGGAATTATCAATATTCCAGCCGAGGAGTTGGCTAAATCAAGTATCAACGTGGGTCGTCCGTTTGGTAGAGAAGAAGTTTTAGCTGATCCTTACTTGTCTAAATGGGTAGAAAATGAAGTTCGGATTTACGGTGAGTATCTATCTGGATGGAGGCAAAAATTGACAGATAGTGGTGCGAGAAACGTCTGTATCCCTTTAATTTTGCAGATGGAGATCTTTTGCCGGCTTTATAAACTGGGATTGTACTAAAAACTCAAATTTTATTTCAGCTAACGTTCGTGACCAGCCGACAATATGGGTGAACGAAGGAGCGAAGTGACTGAGTGAACCGCCTAGTCTCTGTTACATGATGTACAGATTTTTCCTTTAATTTCTGAAAGAAATATATTTTAAAAAGTGTTTGGGATTTTTTTGTTTTGGCGAGCACAAGAGGGGAATCAAAGTGGTGAATTGTGCGAGCTAAAACTCCTTCTTCTGTCTTATTTGCTATCACACTTTACAAGTTGGCATTTATATGCTTTTATGCTTGCCTTGTAACTAATCACACTACTGTCCCAAGAAAGTTTTAGAAAAGCTGGAGTTGAGGGTTGTCACGGCACTTTAATCTCCGCATAGTTTTTGGGGTAAGAGAAAGGAGATCTATAAGATGGACTTTTTGCAAAATTACCTC
>JBAZYV010000020.1:0-8062 GCA_041659165.1 Candidatus Altimarinota bacterium
GAGGTAATTTTGCAAAAAGTCCATCTTATAGATCTCCTTTCTCTTACCCCAAAAACTATGCGGAGATTAAAGTGCCGTGACAACCCTCAACTCCAGCTTTTCTAAAACTTTCTTGGGACAGTAGTGACCAAATCGCTTGATCCATTGTTTTGCAATTAAAACTCTGTCTTGTCAAGAGATACATAATGGTCTTCCCGTGTCTTTCATGATATAATGGACGGATTTAATTAACTAAACACGTATGCCATTAAACGAATTCCCACAAAGTCTGCCTGAGAGAGTAGGCCGCAGACTGGACAATATCCACGCTGATAAGGCTTTGAAAGATGCTCTTGGTCCCGGAAAGATTGTTAACAATAAGACTTTGGGAGATTTGAGGTTGGATGATTTCAAAGATGTGGTGCACACGGAAGCGATTGATGGAAAAGTCGGTACAGGCATTGGTGCGATTGTTGTTGAAGCAGATAGGTTTAAAGAGGATAGTGGGTTTGCATATCAAATGGCGAAAGATTTATTTAGGAAGACTTACAATACCCTTACGGACAATCAGAAATATTTGATAGTAACTATTGAGCTTATTTTGGCTCAGAGAGCCTTTAATGCGAGCGACTTCAAAACCGACATAAAACCAGATGATAAAATCATTATAAATTTAGCAGGTGGAAGTTTTAGCGTTATTAGAGACGGTAAGGCTTTTTATTATAAATTGGGAGATAAGAATCAAGACCGGTATCTTCTTAAGCTGATGGACAGGCCGGAAATTTTAGAAAAGGACTATGGAGCGCGTGAGGTAGAGCGTAAGAAGCTTGAAAAATCGTTAAGCATAATGGATGTGTTGAGCGCTTATAAGCTGGATACGTCTATCAAAGGACGTAGAAATTATATAAATAGTACTAGTGGGTTTTTAGACTCCCTGAATGCGAATCTCCCTCCTAACAAAAGGCTCCCCAGCTCAGATAAATATACCGGTACGTCCGAACAAAATCTTGCCTTCATAAAGACATTTTTGGCAAGGCAAATGCGACAAGATCCCGATATACCTGTAGCTGAAGCGGAGCCTATTCCTGTGGAAAGTGTGGAAACTAAGGCTGATAAAGAGGGTAATGGGGGTGCTGCTGAGGCTGTGGCAGTAGCTCCAGTAGCCACTCCTGCGGAAACTACCCCCGTTGCAACAGTGGCAGAGGGTACTACTGCTGAGGGGAAGGTGGTAACAACAGATTCTACCACAGAGAAAACTATAGCAAAAATAGTTGAAGAAGAAGCCAAATCTTTAACTATTCCCCTTGAAGAACAGCAAAAAAAATTGGAGGAATTGAGAGCCTCCCTTAAAAACGAATGGGAAACTTCCGTGAGCAATGAGATCAAAACTCTTTTTACAGATACTTTTGAGAAAAACGATCTGAAAGGTTGGACTCTTAAAATTGAAGACAACTCATGGGCAAGGGGGATGAGAAATAATAAATTGGGTGATGAAAAATCCAAAGGCCTCCCCGTTTACAGGCTTGGGAAGACATTGAACGTCCTAGATGATAAAAATCATGTTGTTATTTCCTATGAATTAAATGTACCAAAGGAGGTTAGTTCATGGCTTGACCCTAATGTAAGCGTGATGAGACGTATGAGTGGAAGTACCCATTGGGCTAATATTGTCCCGGGATATGTTAAAGACGCAAGTGGGAATCTTTTCTCCAGGAACATTAAGAAAGAACGTATTTGGGATTCAACCGGGGAATTAACGTATACTCCTGTCAGTGAGTCAGGGGCTGGGAAGAGGTGGAACGGGACTTTTTACGAAAAAGGAAATGATAATCTTTATTCCTTTTTGGCAAGTGATTTGGATGGAACTATAAAGTATTTGAATGGGAAGAGTACTGCTGCCACCCCAAATGAGAACAATAATGCGGAGGTCCAGCCACTTTCACTTTTTGAAACAAATGATCCTGACGCTGATATTTGTAAAAAATTTGAGAGACAGTTTAAGAAAGATCGCGAAAAACTTATCAAGGGGATCACAAAATCTGAACTTGACATGGCAAAAGAAGCAGCAAAAAGGCTTGAAGATATGGAGGCTTATTATAAAGTTCTTATGGTTGGAAACTTAAGAGGTTGGCAAAACTTCCCTGCCCCATTGTCTAAGGAATTTGCAGAATATATAAATGAGTATGCGGCTTTTACACAGAATTATGGCTACGCAATTGTAAAAGAACCTAAGCTATCGAGCTTTCAGATTGAGTTAACCGAGCCCCAAGGTGGTATGAGAGACGATGGTTTGCCCAAAGATTTTGATACAAAAAATATAGCCAAAGCAAATAATACTCTTAATTCATTAAAGAATCGAAGACCTTATTATGTTGGGTTTTTGCCTGCAGGAATTTATGAATTTGAAGGAAAAACAATTCTTGGGAAAACAAAAGTTATAAGAAAACAGGTTGTCTCCCTCGATCTAAGGAAGAAAGGATCCATCTTGAAGCCGTTACCTATGGGAAGCTATGAAGAAGATTTACAACAAAATGAACCCAAACAATAACTCTTAACCTCTTCTAACCAATCTACGTATGGCAAATACAAATAAAAAAGTCGCTCGGGGCGCACGGATGAGTGCAAACTTGTGCGCGCGCACGGGCGCGGTACTCATGTTCGCAATGCTGATTGCAGGAATGCAAGGGGCAACGCTTGGGGCGAGGGTGGCAGGCGCCGAGGGGGCGCTAGACACCGAGGCGCCGAGTGCAGCCCTAAATTTGACTGCTACTCCAACAGATGGTGGTGCAACCCTTTCATGGGATGCGGCCACAGATGATACCGGCGTAACCGGATACTTTATATATTCGAGCTTAAAGCCTGCCGCAGAGAACGGTGGATCTTATACTTTTGGATCAATGGATGCCGGCAATAAGACAAAAGTCACACTTGAAAGTCTTTCAAATGGAGTTACCTATTATTTTGCAGTAACGGCTTATGACAGCGCGGAAAACGAGTCGGAATACTCAAATGAGGTTGATGTTACTCCTGAAGAGAGTACTACGGGCGACTTCATTTCTCCAACCGTTACAGATGCAACGGCTATTACAAGTACGCTTGTTGAAGTGACTTTCTCTGAAGATGTTGTCTTGCCGGAAGATGCGGCAAGTGCATTCTCAGTTGAAGCTACAGACGGGACAGCCATGGAAATTTTAGATGCATATCTTTCAGAAGATGCTTCCACGGTTTTTCTTGTAACTGACACTCAAATTGCCGGGGCACAATATATGCTCACGGCCGGAATGAGCATCACGGATAAGGCTGATAATCCTGTTGAAAGCGGGACTTCAGACACAGCAGTTTTTACAGGAAGTTCACTCTCAAAAGTGGAAACCGGGACGACTGATACCGGAGATACCGGTGACACAGGCGACGGGACAGGCACAACCACAGACGATGGCTTTAAAGTGGAAGGAATTGAGGCCAATGATGCCAACCTGCTTGAACTTGCATTCAGCCAAAAAATTATCACTGCGGATCCTTCCGATTTTACAATTCAGCTTGCGGATGATGCAACGGAGTTAGTCGACGTTTTGTCCGTAACAATTGACAGCGAAGATGCTACAAAAGTAACACTCCTCACGGAAGACATGAAGGCCGGTTACGACTATGTTTTGACCATTGCCGAAACTGTTACAAATGAGGATGGAGCAACACTTCCCGAGCTTGCACGAACGCTTGAATTCACTGCAAAAACAGTCGATCTTGCCGATGTCATTGCTCCCGAGGATATTACAAATTTGTTAAGTAAGGCCGTAGATGAAACAACGGTTTCTCTTACTTGGACGGGCAGCCTTGATTCTGCCGGAGATCTTGCAAAATACTTGGTATACCAAAGTACGGATGGCGGAAAAACTTTTGGCTCCGCAATCGAACTTGCGGCCGCAGCCGTTTCCTACAATAAAACAGGCCTCACCCCCGGTGCAACTTACACTTTCCGTGTAAGCGCCGTGGACTCAAATGGTAATGAGAGCCAAGGAATTATGACAACAGTCACTCTTCCCGAAGCCGGCCCTGAAATGCTTATCCTTGGCTTGATTGCCTTGGGAGGAGCAGCGTTTAGAAGAAAGAAAGAAGTTTAGATTCAGTTTTCTAAATTGAGTTCAATTTTCACGGCTCGCAAGTGCCCTAGAAGGACATCCCATGAGACGTCATCTTCGTCGGCTTTTGCAAAAATACAGACTGGGACTAAAAGATTTCCAACCCATTCCAAAAGCACATACACTCTATATCCACCGGATTTTCCTTTGTTCTGACCGCGTATTCTTACCTTAAAAACTCCTCTGCCAATAGAAATTTGTCTTTTATTTTGTAGAGACTCCAATTCTTCAATAATTCTCCCTTACAAATCCGCGAGTTGTTGTTCGGGTGTTCCATACTTATTAAGCTTACCCTCACTGTTCAATTTCACCAAAAGTGCGGAAAGTTCTTCGGCCTCACGAAAAACTTCTGCGCGCGCAGAGTCTTCTTTTTGATATTTATAGTACTTCACAAGGAAGCGAAAAAACTCCGATTTACTGGTGTAACCTTCCTCTTTCATGAACTTTTTTATTTCATTTTCTTGCGTTGATGTGATTTTGAAGAAGACAGTAGACATAGTGAATATTTAGTTAATTTATAGTGATTACATGTTCATTATATAGCAAATTACTAAGGAATGTAAAGAGTCTGTGCAAAAAATAGTGAAAATTTCGGTATGTTGGAGCTCCAACAACAGGAAATTGGGAAAATCACTTTTCAAAATCAGACATACCCAGTACAATTGAATTGTAATCACCACGAAAAGCGCCTCTTAAGGGTTAGTCCTTATTGGGTTCTTTTCATACATAATTCTATCTTTAAGGTCGTTTACGGAAGCTAAATATTCTGATGGGAATTTTTTTAACAGGGCTGAATATTTTTTATGATTTGGAATTAATAATTTTTTGAGTTTATCATGTTGAATGAGATACTTTACCAGACAGTAGAAGTCCCCATCGCCAGTTACTATTAAAGCCTTGTTGTAGTTTCCATATTCAATCATAGTTTGTAAGACTAATTCCGCGTCACAATTTCCTTTCGTACGCCCATTTGCATGATATAAAGTAGGTTTAAAGATGCAAATAAATCCTGCTCCCTGCAAAGCCTTGTAAAGATTGCTATTACCATCTATGTAGCCGATAAATAAAAATGCTTTTTGTATGTTATATTTCCCCAGAAGATAATCTCTAAAGCTCTTAAAATTTATCTTCCAACCAAGACTCCTAACTCCAAGATTCAGGTTTTGGCTGTCTATAAAGGCGTAGTTATTTTCATTTATGTGCATAATGCAAATTCTTTACCAAAATTGTAGTTTTGCCAAATTCCGGAATTGAGCAATGCGCAAAATAAACCTTATTTTTAGAAAAATTTCGGTGTGTTGGAGCTCGGACAACAGGAAATTGCAAAAATTGCTTGAATCCTATTGACGCACTATGATAAATTCCAACCATCACCAACGGGAAAATCACCCCTGAAGGTTTCGTCCTTCCGGGGTCTTTTCTTTCTATGGTTTTTAGTCGTCCGATTTATGATCTCAAAGGCAACTTTTATTTTTACGGCACTGCTTGGAATGGATCTCACGTTTGGGGGAGCGCTGGCGCGCGCTCTGCCAAATTTCAGGGTGAATTTTCTGAATGTTGGGCAGGGCGACTCGATTTTGATTGAGACGGCAGAACAGAATCATATTCTTGTTGATGGCGGGGCTGGAGACACGGTTTTGGCGGAAATTGGCAATGAATTGCCGTATTTTTTTGATGAAATTGATCTCATGGTCCTCACCCATCCACATGACGACCACTTGCAGGGGCTAATTCCGATTTTGGAGAGGTTTAAGGTAGGCGCAGTTTTGATGAGCGCGCCTCGGTACGAAAGTCCGGCATATGAGGCGTTTTTGGAGGAAGTGAATGAGCTAAACACGTGTGGCATCTTTGCACGTGCAAAGATTAAAAAACAAAAAAACTGCAGTGGCAAATTACAGGTGTATTTTGCGGAAAGTGGGACGGATTTTCGGCTTGGGGACACGGAAATTGAGGTGCTTTATCCATTTGCGCAGGTAACGGGACAGGAGTTTTTGGACGTAAATGACTCTTCAATTGTTATGAAAATCAGCGAGCGTGGACACAGCGTGCTTCTAACGGGAGATGCGGGGATAGGGGCGGAAGAAGCTTGTGCGCGCGCACAAAGTTGCGGGGGCGCGCTTTCCGCGGACATCTTAAAAGTGGGGCATCATGGGTCCAAGTACAGCACTTCGGCAGAGCTGCTTCAAAGTGTGCGGCCCGCGGTTGTGGCAATTTCCGTTGGAGAAAACTCTTACGGACATCCGAGCCCTGAAATGCTCACGCGGGCCCAAGAGGCGGGAGCGGAAATACTCCGGACGGACCTTGATGGGCGCGTCTCTATTCGATTTAATGACTGTGCGCGCGCACAAAACATGGGAGGAAAATTCTACTCACTTATCCGCTCAATTTTTGCGCCAAGGGAGCGGAGCTTTGAATCGAGTTGCTCGTAGCCGCGGTCGATGTAGTTTATATCTGTAATTGTGGTTTCACCTTTGGCTATAAGTGCAGCTAGGACCATGGCGGCGCCGGCGCGAATGTCGCAAGAGGCAATGCGCGCTCCGTTTAGAGGTGTGGGGCCGGTGATTTGCGCGGCTACAGGGCTCAAAATTTCCGCGTTGGCACCCATGCGGGAAAGTTCGCCGAGGTAATTTAGTCGTCCTTCAAAAAGTGTTTCATTCACCGTACTTTGACCGGCGCATTGCGTTAAAAGTACCGTAAAAGGAGCTTGTAAATCCGTTGGAAAACCCGGATGAACGGCGGTTTTTAAGAGAGGAAGATTTTTGAGTTGCCCGTGCGGGTGAGTTGTGACGCTGCGCGGAGTGATGCTGATTTCGGCGCCCGTAAGCACAAGAGCCGTGAGAAAACTTCCCAGATGGTCCGGCTTGCAATTTTCGACTGTAATTTTGCTGTTTGTGAGCACTCCTGCGAGAATAAAAGTGCCGGCTTCAAGGTAGTCGGGGGTGACGGCGTAGGTTGTGCCGTGCAAAGTGCCTGCTACGGGCCCGCTCACGGTTAGGTGTGATGTCCCAATTCCTTCAATTTGAGCGCCCATCGCGGTCAAAAAATAACACAAATCTTGGACATGAGGCTCCATGGCGGCATTGTTGATTTCCGTGGTGCCGGCAAGCGTGACTGCAAGCATCAAAGCGTTTTCCGTGGCTGTGACGCTGGCTTCAGGGAGGTCTATTGTGGCCGAGTGCAATGATCCGCTTTTAAGATGAATTTCCTCAGTACTTTCAACCGCTGTGGCGCCAAGTGCGGTTAAAGCGGCAAGGTGTGCGCCAATCGACCGCTTGCCAAGAACGCAACCACCCGGATATGCAAGGCGCGCAACTTGGAAACGCGCAAGGAGCGGGCCGAGTAAGAGAATTGAAGCGCGCATGTGTTTTACGAGGTTTTGGTCGACTTCACTTGGAGTCAAATTTTTTGGGTCGACTGTGACCGTGCCATGATCAAAAGTGCAGATTGCACCAAGGCCGGACATTATTTTCAGGAAAGCGTGCACATCTGAAATATCAGGTACGTTTGTGAGCGTTGAAGGGGTTTTGGCAAGTAGTGTGGCCGCCAAAATTGGCAACGCGGCATTTTTGGAGCCGCCAACCTGCACAGAGCCGCTCAGGGTGTGACCGCCATGTACTATAAACTTAAGCATGGCGAGAGTTTAGCATGGAGGAGGGAGAGGGGGAAGAGGAGGAAGTGGTTATCTTTGCCTTGTGCGCGCGCACAAATTCGCTATAATCGCTGGGCTTTAGCGTGTTTTGCGCAAACGGCGCATACGTGGGCAGGTACCAAAGTGGTCAACTGGAGCAGACTGTAAATCTGCCGGCTCTGCCTTCGGGGGTTCGAATCCCTCCCTGCCCACCATGTGATCTGTACCCCAAAAAGTGGACACAGATCTGTTTTCTTTTGTTAGAATGAATCTAAAAATTAACAAAAGAATCTATGAGAACAACTTATTCAATTGG
>JBAZYV010000021.1:0-7771 GCA_041659165.1 Candidatus Altimarinota bacterium
GTGCCGTCTTCACTTGTGCCTCGGAAAATCCTGCAAACTTTGCAGCAAATTCATAAACGCTTAAACAATTCTCTTTCTCATAGAGTCTTCTTCTAAAGACCTCTGGGAGTAGCCCTTCAAATTTCTTTCTCCAAAGAAGGGCATTTCTGCCGTACTGCCAGCAAAGTGAGAGGAGCTCCCCATCCGGCATTTGCGTAAGATTATCCATAGTATTATGAGTTAAGGACTTGGAAAAGAATGATAAACAAAATCACTGGGAAATTCAAGGCAAAACGCACCACTTTAACTGGACGGCCCGCGTCAATTATTTTGCAATCACCAACCGCGGGAAACGGCTTGTGCAAGCTAAAAAGTCGTCCTTGAAAAATCCGCAAATCCACCATCATCTTTGCACGTGCAAAGTGGTTGGCTGGATTGGCTTTGCACGTGCAAAGGATAATCTTGTCCGCCTATCCCGCACGTGCAAAACTAACGTAAAAAGTCGTCCCTAATCTTCCAAAAAATTCTTCAAAAAAATTCCCCATGACAAGCGGGCGGGGCTCTGCTAGAATTTCGCCGGTTTTTCCGCCGGGACCGTTCAAAAGGTTCACTTGGAAACGCATTTAACAGCTCCAAAAAATATGGCTGATCAAAGTTATAGCGCCGATCAAATTCAGGTTCTTGAGGGTCTTTCCGCCGTTAGAAGGAGGCCGGGAATGTACATTGGCACAACCGATGTTGCCGGACTTCATCACTTGGTTTGGGAGATTCTGGACAATGCAATAGATGAGGCAATGGCCGGTTATTGTAAGAACATAGTTATAGATATTAATGGCGACGGATCTGTAAGTGTTGATGACGACGGCCGTGGAATTCCGGTGGATAAGCACAAAACAACAGGTAAGTCTGCGCTTGAGACGGTGCTTACGGTTTTGCACGCCGGAGGAAAATTCGGTGGTGGCGGATATAAGGTTTCAGGAGGTCTTCATGGGGTGGGAGTTTCTGTTGTGAATGCGCTTTCGTCGCTACTTGTGGCTGAAGTTAAGCGCGACGGAAAACTCTACAGACAGGAATATAAGCAAGGAGATGCCGTGGATGAAGTTCAGGTTGTGGGTACCAGTACGGGTACGGGAACGATTATTACTTTCATGCCGGATCCTGAGATTTTCCCTGAGAGAAATTTCGACTTTGAGACCATTGTGAACCGCGCACGCCAACAGGCGTATCTCACAAAAGGCGTGACAATTAAGATTGAGGACCACAGATCCGGGCAGAAAATAATGTTCCATTTTGAAGGAGGAATTAAATCTTATGTAAGACATCTGAACCGCGACAGGGAAAAAATCGGTGAAATTGTGTATCTTGATAAGCAGGCTCCGGAAGGGCTGATTGAGATTTCCATGCAGTACACCCAGTCGTTTCAAGAGACGGTTTTCAGTTTTGCAAATAATATTCATACGCTTGAAGGAGGTATGCATTTAACGGGTTTCAGAAGTGCTTTGACTCGTGTGCTTAATAACTATTCACGCAAAAACGAGCTTCTAAAGGAGAAGGATCAGAATTTTTCATCTGAAGACGTGCGCGAGGGTTTGACGGCCATAGTTTCCGTGAAATTGCCTGATCCTCAGTTTGAGGGGCAAACCAAGAGTAAACTTGGAAATGCAGAAATGAGAACTGCGGTTGAGGCGGTTTTTGGAGAAATGTTTGAGCAGTATTTGGATGAAAATCCAACTGATGCACGTGGTATGGTGGCCAAATGTTTACTCGCTCAGCGCGCTCGCATGGCTGCTCGCGCCGCTCGTGACACCGTGATCCGTAAAGGAGCCCTTGAAGGTCTTACTCTTCCCGGAAAACTTGCCGACTGTTCCAGCAAGGACCCGTCGTCTTCTGAATTATATATTGTGGAGGGAGATTCTGCCGGCGGCTCCGCCAAACAGGGAAGGAATCGCGAATTTCAGGCTATTTTACCTCTCCGTGGTAAGATTTTGAATGTGGAGCAGGCACGTCTTGATAAAATGATTGCAAATAATGAGATTAAAAACTTGGTTATTGCGCTTGGCGCCGGTATTGGTGAGACTTTTGATCCTGCAAAATTGCGTTATCACAGGGTTGTAATTATGACTGATGCGGACGTGGATGGAGCGCATATTAGGACGCTTCTTCTCACGCTTTTTTACAGATATTTGAAGCCTGTGATTGAGCTCGGACATCTTTATATTGCACAGCCGCCGCTATATAAGCTCCAGACGGGAAAGACCGTGAAATATGCATATTCGGATGAGGAACGGGATGCGATTTTGGTCGAATTTGGCGACAAAAAACCCTCAATCCAACGTTATAAAGGTCTTGGAGAAATGAATGCCGAACAGCTTTGGGAGACAACTATGGATCCTGAAACTCGTACCATGCTCCGCGTGGATATTGAGGAAGCTGAAAAGGCCGACTATACTTTTGAAACTTTGATGGGCAGTGAAGTTGCTTCCCGCAAGAAGTTTATTCAGACTCATGCCAAGAAGGTAAAGAATTTGGATATTTAAAAGGCGCCGCTTCGCGGCGCCTTAAAGGACTTCCATTGGGGGATTTGTCTTATGTTGATGAAGACGGCGATTTGATTAAAATGTAAATTTGGGGTACAATTAGGAGATTTAGTAATCCTTTTCCACTATGGCAAAAATGGCAGATGATGCACAGGTTTTGGTTGAAGTTGGCAGGTTTAAGGATTTGGAAACTCTTATCGGGCTTTTAAATAAGGCTCAAATGGGATTTTCTTATAGACTTGAGCCTGCAGATGGAGTTCGCGGGCACTATCTTTTTGTGGAAGATGAAGAAAAGGCCGACTCATATTCTTGCGGAATGGTTTTCAAAATGGGTGCCAAAGCATATGCGCTTTCAGATGACGTTCATAAGATGATAATGAACGCATATTTGCGATTTAAAAAGTTGCAATAAAAGTGGCAATAAAAGTCGACTTGACTTGAGTAGGGGCAATCTCTTATACTCCCTTCGCTTTTTAGCATATTTATAGATGGCTAAGTTAATAAATTTTTGGACTTCGGCAGACTCCAATGAGTCGTCCGAAAAACGCGTTGCCAGGTTCAAACAGTGGTTTAATCGCTCCAGAATTGGCGACTTGGTTAAGACAAAGCGTTACCACACTCGCGATTTAAATAAACGTTTGCTTCGTGAGAAAGCCTTGAAACGCGAGGGATACCGCGCAGAAAAGGAGCGCAGCAAGTTCTACCAATAAGTTCTATGACAATTGGTGAGCTTATTCAGCTTGCTCAGAAAGAGCATTTGCGGGCAGAGATGGAAGTTTTTTTGGCGTATTTGCTTAAGTGCTCGCGAGCTGATTTGTTGATGCGAGCAGAGGCGCCGGTTCCGGTCTCAGTCTTGTCCGAGTTGCAGGTTGGGTGGAGCCGCTTGAAAGGCGGCTGTCCCGTGGCTTATTTGGTTCATGAGAAGGAATTTTATGGAATTCCATTTTATGTGGATGAGAATGTTCTGATTCCGCGTCCGTGCACGGAACAGCTTGTGGAACTTATTCTTCGTCACGTTGAAAGAGGGGTTCTTGAAATCGGAACGGGTAGCGGTGCGATTGCAATTTCCGTTAAGAAGGCACGGCCGGATTTGTGCATTGTGGCCACGGACATAAGTCCGCTTGCCTTGCAGGTTGCGAACAAAAATTGTATTCAACAGGGGGTGGATATAAGGTTGGTGGAGAGCGATTTACTTGGGGCGTTTTTAGGTGGTGCGGCGGATGGTTTGTGCCCGGGCACGGAGAGTTGTGATTTGAGCTGTGACGAAACTATTGACACTTTGGTGGCGAATTTACCTTATATTGGTACTGAAAAACACAATTTTATAGATGACAATGTGAAAAATTTTGAACCTGCCACCGCACTTTTTGGCGGGAAAGACGGATTGGAACTTTACAGGAGGCTTTTTGAGGAGGTGCGCGCCGTGCTCCACCGCAAACGCGGGGCAGGCGGGCACGGCGATATACACGGCGGCTGCGGTATTCGGCTTGCTTTTAAGCGCATTTTGGGCGAGATTGGATTTTCTCAAGCTGAAGATTTTTGTGCTTTGGTAAAAGAGATTTTTCCGTCCGCCAAGGTACAGATTTTCCAAGATTACGAGGGGCTGGATAGACACTTTCTGATAGAATTATATAACGCCTAATTGTTTCTTTGGTACCTCCCCAAAGTTGTTCTCTTCCTTTGACGTAATCTTAGTATCAATCCAATGGTTTTTTCTAGATTTGGATGTCTCATTACCTCTTGTTGAAGACAGACAGTCTTTAATAATTCTATTTTCTGTTGAATGTCCTGAATAGTTGCTGTTGGAATTGAAATTGCCAATTGTAGTAAGTCATGAGTGCTATATTGATTTCTTCTCACTAATTCCATCAAAAAAACTATTTCTTTAGGGTCATTCTTTCTTTGCGCTTGCAACGCATAACTTCTTAATATTGCTTCCGGACATGTCTCTAAACCATTAATTTGTTTTGAAATTTCAGTGTAATCCTTGGGCCAGTCTTGAGGCGGGATATTTGTGGATCCTATCCCTTCTGCCATTTTGAGTTCTAATTCGGCTATTTTTTTGGCAAATTTTTCTTCTAACCAAGTCCATTTTTCCACCCAATCAGGATCGTCATCGCTACTTATGCCAAATGGTATTCCTGAATTATCTCGCCCTTCTAAAATTATTTGTAATGCAGTGTGAAAATCACAGGCTGCTTCCATAGTGTGAGAATAGGTAAAAGCTTCAGAAGGGCTTATGCGAGGTGGTTCAATCTTTTTGCATAAGATGTCTCTTCTTCCGCTTCCGCATCTGTTCGCAGGAGTGGAGGGGTGTTCTTCTACATATGTTTGTGGAGATGCTGTTGACATAAAACAACCGGGCAACGAAAGGGTTAAGACATAATTAAATAACTTTTCTTAAATATGTCAAGACTAGTCAATATTATTTACTTGTGGCAGATTATCTTTATGAATGAAAAACTTGAAAAACTTAGTAGGGAATTTCTAGAGCTCGAGCGCACTATGGCGGATCCGCAGGTGATTGCCAATCAAGTGGAGTTTCAAAAATTGATTGCACGAAGGCGGGAGATTGAGGGTGCGGTCATGCTTTTTAAAGAAGTAAAGTCGCTGGAAAAAACTGCTCTGGAAAGCGAGGCGCTTCTTTCTGATAGCGACGAAGGAATTCGTGACATGGCCAAGGAGGAGCTTAAAATAGCCAAAGAAAAACTGGAAAAAGTTACTGAAGAGCTCAAGCTTGAGCTTGCACCAAAAGATCCGAACGATCATAAAAACTGCATAATGGAAATCCGTGCAGGAACAGGTGGCGACGAAGCGGCGCTTTTTGGAGAGGAACTTTGCCGCGCGTATTTGCGTTATACAAAAGAGCATGGTTTTCAGGTTGAAATGATCAGTGAAAGTCCCGGTGAGAAAGGGCTTAAAGAGGTGATTTTTAAGGTTATTGGCGAGGGGGCGTATGGTCGCATGAAATATGAGAGCGGGGTGCACCGAGTGCAGAGGATTCCCGAGACGGAGGCCAAGGGCAGGGTGCATACTTCTGCAATTTCCGTGGTGGTTTTGCCGGAAGCGGAGGAATTTGATCTGCAAATTAGTCCGAGTGATATCCGCATAGATGTTTTCCGTGCCGGCGGTCACGGTGGGCAATGCGTGAATAAAACAGATTCGGCGGTGAGAATTACTCACTTCTCAAGCGGGCTCGTGGTGACTTGTCAGGATGAAAAGTCGCAATTAAAAAATAAGATTAAAGCAATGGGAGTTTTGAGGTCACGTTTATACGCCGCTGAGCTTGAGAAACGTTCAAAGGAGCTTGGCGAGGCGCGGCTGGCCCAGATTGGAAATGGGGACCGTTCGGACAAAATTCGTACATATAATTTTCCGCAGGACCGCGTGACGGACCACAGAATCGGTCAAAATTTCAGCAATTTGCCGTCGATTATGGACGGAGGTTTGGATGCGGTGATTGACGCGCTGACCATGGAAGATCAGAGCAGGAGGTTATCTGAGAGCGGCGACTAAAGTCCGAGTTTCCCTTTTAGTTGTTCTTGAATTTGCGCTGGCATTTGGTCGATCATTCCCGAGAGTTTGTCCCAAGCAACTATAGAGCCCCAGATTGTGAGGACTAGAAAAATTATCATAGGAATGAAGCTCATAAGAAATTTGCTCCATCTGTAAGAGCGGGTGCGGTGCATTTCTTCTTTTTTGAGGTTTACGAGTTCTTGCAAGAGGTCTTCTGTTTGTCCCATAGCGTGAAAAAGGTTAGAATACGGTTGCAGTTTAACATAGTTTTTAGTTTTTGCGACTTTATGTCTTGCAATATGTGGATTGATACGCATTGCCATCCTTATTTTGAACCTTATACAGGTAGGGAAGGGGAGATAATCGGCCCCGCATGCGGGGCCGGCGTCAAAAAAATGATTGCCATTGGTTGTGACTCAAAATCGAACCGCCAAGCGCTCGCCCTCACCGAAAATTTCGACGGCGTTTTTGCGGCAGTCGGCGTGCATCCCACGGAATTACATGATTTTACAGATGAGGAACTTGCATGGATGCGGAAAACTTGTTCCCGGGAACAAACTAAAAAAATTGTGGCCATTGGTGAAATTGGTCTCGACTATTTCCGCAACAAATACACCCCCGCGGAGCAGGAGCGCGTTTTCCGTGCGCAGATTGCGCTCGCTCGCGAACTTGATTTGCCTTGCGTGATTCACTCCCGTGACAGCGCCGAGGATACCCTCCGCATTTTGCTTGATGAGAAGGTAACGCGCGCCGTTTTTCATTGTTATTCTTATGATTTAGCCTTTGCAAAGCGGCTTTGGGATAAGGGCTACTTAACTTCTTTTACAGGTATAGTCACTTATCCAAACGCCCGCGCGGTGCAGGAAGTTGCTGCCGCCGCCCCGGAGGACATGTTTTTCCTTGAAACCGACTGTCCCTTTCTGCCGCCGCAGTCGAAGCGCGGCCAAGTCAACCAGATGTCTTATATTCTTGAGATTGGCGAAAAAGTAGCGGAATTACGCGGCTGCTCCGCTACAGAGATTGCACGGGTGACGACTAGGAATGCGGAGAGGTGGTTTAGGATTTAGAGTGGTGGTTTATGCATCTCTCTCAAATGGACTTATTAACCTCTTTGCCGTGACTCCATCAGCGTCAAACATAAACACTCTGGCTTTATCTCCATGTGCTATTTTGTTAAGAGACATCCTTTTTACAGTTCCCACGTCCTGTGTTGCAATTAGTATTGTTGCCCTTGTTGCAGATAGGCCGGCTAAAACTACTTTTTGAGCGACAGCAAGAAGTCTTGCTTCTGTGTCTGTTCGAATTTTTATGCTTGTCTCTTGGGCAATTTCAGCGAGCAATGTATCAAGATTTCCTCTATAGCTCCTCATAAATTCTTTATATGAAAAAGTGGATCCAGGGTTGAGCAAAGGATCTACTATAATACAATCTGTTCCTTCCCCATTAACCACAATCTGCCCTATTGCCTCTATAGCAGTACGAACCGTAGTTCTCTTAGTAGGGCCCCTATCTCTATTTCCTAACATGAGTGCTCTTAAATAGAGTGCAGTATCAGGATGCCCGACTTCTAGGAAGTGATCTACTCTACCGATTCGATCCATATGCTATTTGATCACTACTGTCCCAAGAAAGTTTTAGAAAAGCTGGAGTTGAGGGTTGTCACGGCACTTTAATCTCCGCATAGTTTTTGGGGTAAGAGAAAGGAGATCTATAAGATGGACTTTTTGCAAAATTACCTC
>JBAZYV010000022.1:0-3974 GCA_041659165.1 Candidatus Altimarinota bacterium
GCAAAAAATGCAGTCAAAGATATTGCAAACAGAAAGCCTGTTTTAAATAAATTTAAACTTTTCATGCCATAACGTGGGTAAAATATCCTGTAATTCTAACAGAAACAGGCGAACTTTTCAAGCAAAAACCCCTTTATTGCATGGCGTTTTCAAAGAAGTCTGTTTCGAGCGCTCCGTACAAAATCTTTGTTGCTTCGGCTCTTGTGACAATATTGTTTGGTCTGAAAGTGTTGTTGTAATATCCATCCACAAAGTTGTATTTCTCATTCACAATTGCCACTGCATACGTCCACGGATCGCTATATGTAAGATCTGAGAATGGGATCTCGTAATCGTATAAAGTTTTGCCTGCAGCTCGGACCAGGTAAATAACAAATTCCCCTCGAGTTATTGGATAATCCGGGGTAAAAGAATTGCCAATTCCATCGCCATCGAAGTCGTCATAATTTCTGATTATATCAAGGGCTTCCGCCATAGCAATGTATGGGAGAGCCCAATGATTTTCAACGTCTGTGAAACCGGTATTTGTTGTAAGAGGATCGTCATATCCTAAAATCCGTATAATTACTTTTATGGCTTCAGCTTTTGTAAGTGGGGCATCCGGTGCAAAAAGTGTGGTGGTTCTACCCTCCATGTAGCAATTGTTGGTCATTTCATCAATGTAGAATTCCGCCCAGTGACCGTTTGCATCTAAGAATTCCGAAGCGGATTTTGAGCAGTCGTTAATCTCTGTATCAGGGGTGGTAATGCTTGAATCATCAGGTGTGACAGTTGTGTTATCAATGATAATTATATCAGGAGAGTCGGGTTCAGTTTCCTTGTCAGGTTTTTGAGTTGAGGTTGGAGTTGCAGGTGGAGTTGGAGGTGGAGTTGTGGTTGCAGGTGGAGTTGCGGTTAGAGATTTTTTTTCTTGTGTTATAAGAATTGAAGCTGAACAGTCAGTATCACTTTGAGAATATACTCTGATGCTGTCTCCGTTAGAGAATCCTGATGCTGAGACCGTGAAAGGAATGCTTTCTGTGGCGGTTACGTCAATTTCCTTCCCCGTATAAGGCCCGTTGGCTTTGAGTGTTCCACTTCCATTGCTTTTTATGGTTATAGTGTCTGTCTCTTTTGCACCATTAAATTTAGCGGTGAAACTGAAATTGGCTTTTACATCGGTTGCATCCATCTCGTAAATACTGGGGTTCAATGTAATATTTGTACAGACAAGTTCGGTTGGAGTTAGCTTGTATTTTTCCGCTTCCTTTTCATATGACTCAGCATTTGTGACAAGAGTATCTATATCATCCATCAGTACTTGCGATTCTTTGTAATATTTTTCAGCTAGGTCAGGGACTCCGTCTGAGTACGAATTGTAAATTTCCGTGTTTGCTGTAAAATCCGGTGTTGCTGAATCTTTAGCATTCATCACTTTTATCACATTGGTATTAAGATTTGTGTTGGCAGTCTCAAGCTGTATTGAATTGTTTGTTTCATAAGCACTTTTTACTTCTTCCAAGTTTTGTTTTGCTTTCGATTCATATTCATAAGCTATATTTTTTTGTGTTTTTATTGCTTCCAGATGATTTTCCATTGTGGTAATGAGAGAGTCTTCTTGTCCATTCGGCTGACTTTCTTGGTTGGTAGTTTCGTTAATACTGCTTAGATCACGCTCCGCTCCATCAAATTTTTGGAAGATGAATCCCTTCAGGATATCCGATTGTGACGCTGCAAAAGCTATTGCACCAAGAATGGTTATGATTGCGAGTATGAACAGGATTTTTTTCATGTTTGTTTGTTAAAGTATCTGGCGATTATAACATAAAACAGCCGATAAAGCAAGTGCGTGCTCAGTCATTAACTGCCATACAGATATCTCCACATTCTGGCGGCCATAGTGGCAGCTTCTGCGCGGGTCAAATTATTGTTTGGCCTGAAGCTTCCGTCGCCATAACCTTCTATGATATCAAATTCAAGTGCCATTGCCACCGCGGAGGCGTACCAGTCGTTATCATCTACGTCAGAGAAAGACGTGTTTGCTTCGGAGGTGTCAAAATTTGTGATGCCGGAAATATTGAGGAGCATTTGAACGGATTCGGCACGCGTGATTTGGCTGTTTGGGTGAAAGCTTCCATCTGAATACCCTTCAACAAAGCCTTTTGAGTGGGCAAAGGTGACGTAGCGGTAATACCAGTCGCCACCGCTTATGTCCGTGAACGAGGCGCTTTGGACGGGGTAGACTTGATAAGAGGCGTCGAGCAGGACAATTTTCAAAAATTCCGCACGGGTTATGGTGTCATTTGGATAGAAGCTGTGTTCGGATTTGCCGTTTAAAATGCCGTGTTGGTAGAGAAAACAAATGTCGTCTTCAGCAAAGCTGTCCTCTATGTCCGTAAATGGGCTGGTACAAGAAGAGGCGAGTGCGGTTTTGGCCAACTGGATGCTGGTTGCGAGCGTTAGTGTGAGAGCCAGAGTGAGGGCTGACAGGACGAGGAATTTTCTCATAAATTATGGGTTAAATGCGGGCGAGGACGGCTAGAGGCCGTTTAAAGGCCGACTTTTCCGTATACAATCTCCATGTTTTTTTGTGCAATTACCGTGGCTTTTTTGGCGCCTTCCGCCATAATTTCATCCAAGTCTTTGGATTTTTCAAGTTTGGCGCGGCGGGCGCGAGCTTCCGCAAAAAATTCGAGTAAGCGTGTGAGGAGGACTTGCTTTGCTTTTCCATATCCGTAACCGCCCGCCGCATAAGCGGCTTTGAGCGCTGTGACTTCCTCTGCAGTAGCGAACTCTTTGTATAGGGAAAGGATTGTGTCGTTCTCCGTTGGCATTGGATTGGCTAAATCAATTGAAGCCGTTTTGATGCCCATGACTTGTTTTCTAATGGCGTTTTCATTGTCAAAGATGCTGATTGTGTTTCCATAACTTTTGCTCATTTTTTGGCCGTCCGTGCCCGTGATAGTGGCAACTTCCTTCTCAATCATTGGCTCGGGCAAGGTGAAAGTTTCTCCGTAAATTAAGTTGAATTTCTCGGCAATGTCCCGCGCAATTTCCACGTGTTGTTTTTGGTCTTGGCCCACGGGGACGCGGTCTGCGTTATAGATCAGAATGTCCGCGGCCATCAGAACGGGGTAGGTGAAAAGGCCGGTATTCATGTCGCGATTTCCCTTCTCTACGGCGTCCTTCCACGCGTGCGCTCTCTCAAGAAGCCCGTGCGGGGTTACGCAAGACAAAATCCACATAAGTTCCGCGTGGAGCGGCACGGCGCTTTGATAAAAAAACACGACTTTGTCCGGATCAAGCCCGAGCGCCAGATAGTCGAGCACAATTCCACGGCGATATGTGGCGAGTTCATCGGCATTTTTTACGGTTGTGAGGGCGTGATAGTCGGCAATAAAAAAGAGACATTCTTCACCCTTGTTTTGCAGGGCGATTTGCTGCCTGATCAGCCCCAAATAATTCCCAATATGAGGTCTACCCGTTGGTTTTATCCCTGAAAGTATGCGCATGTGGAGGGGGTTATGGTTGGTGCGGCGCGGTTGTGGCAAGGCGCGGCGCGGTTGTGGCAAGGCACGGCCCGGTTGTGGCAAGGCGCGGCGCAGTTGTGGCAAGGCGCGGCGCGGTTGTGGCGTTTTTTGCGCGTGAAAATTGTGACAGGGTAAATATAGCTTAAAAAGTTGAGCCGGAAAAGAGATACTGGAGTTAGGCGATTTTTTTGTGCTGGTTTGTGCCCGGGCACTTTGGTTTTGTTGCGGTTTTCCTCGTGCCCGGGCACGAAAACAGCATAGTTTTTGTGCGCGCGCTTTTTGGCTTGCACAAGCCATTTCTCGCGGCTAATGATTTCGCCACAATTCTCGTAAGCGCGCCAGTAAAAGTGGTGCTTTTTTGATTGAATTTTCTTGTGATTTTTGCTATTTTTCTTTTACATACTTTCTAACCTTATAATCTTATGCAAACTCAAATGCAAATTTCAGACAAAGACTTGTTAGCGC
>JBAZYV010000023.1:0-2730 GCA_041659165.1 Candidatus Altimarinota bacterium
GGCTAATTGATATTCTTACAGTTGTACTATCAGTGCTGAAGCATGATGAGTTCGGAGGAGTTACTCTAGAAATACATCAACCAAGAAACCGTGGTTATGAGTGAGGGAAGAAGGATATTGTGGCATTATGTGGGTCTAATGGGTTGTGATGTCAATTATTAGGCTGTTTTAGTCAATAGGTCGCCAGACGAGGGATGCTCGCCTATACAATAATATTCCAATTGACTATGGTGCGCTTAGTTAACCGACTAGATGATCAGACGAAGTTGCGGTTTGTCAGGGAGGGCAGCCAGTCTGGAAAGATCCGCCCATTTACCGGTGAGGGTCTGCTTTAAAAAGCGAAGTGTTCCGTTAATGCCGAGTTTTTTAACCGTCTTCCACAAACCAACAGTATGAAGGATAAGAATATTCAGCAGATGCCCCAGATGCATCAGAGAGTGCCAGCACTTCATACCGTTCCAATGATAGGAGAACATGTGCTCGTAGTTGTAGCCATGCTTCTTTTCTGTTAAGATATGTTCCTCAATGTTCCAGCGGTAACGAGCCGCCCCGTTGCATCTCCCCAAAACATTTTTGTTGCTGATGGCTTTGGCGGAGACCCAGGCCCATGTGCTTTCTTTAGTTTCGCCGTCGCTTTGCCATGTTTCGTGACAAACCACCATATGAAGGACTATGTAGTGCTTTTTACCTTCCTTGTCTTTCCATCCGTAGTTTATCTGGTTCGCCCACCAATAATTTTGTATCCGGTCGCCCCAGTGGTTAACCAATTTTTGACCAGGCTCCAGACTACAAATCGCCTTAGCTTCGGTCCAAACAGTTGAAAGGCATAACTCATTAGGCAGCACGATCATAAAATCCCATTTATTAGCACGGCATGTAGCCATTACCGGCCCATTGGGGTAAAGGCCGTCTGCTACTATCATCAGCGGCTGTTTTGGGAAAAGAGATTTCAGCCGTTCAGACAAACGGTAAAATGCCTTGCGTTCGCAGTCCTGCTTCTTTAGTTCACTGTTATCAGGAGGATTTTCGCAAAATTCGCTCATCAGTGGGAGGGCGATCCCCTGCGGCCCCACAAGCGCCGCTTCCAAAACATAGACCTGGTAAGTTATGGTATTACCAGATTTTTTAGTCATAGCCTGAGGGCTGAACGGCCTTTTGGTTGACCACTTCAGCGTGCCGTCTACAGCCACCACATAGCAGCCATCCGCCATCAGTCTTTTAAATTTTTTGTTGTTTATTAGTTTTTTTACGGTTTTGCCGAGGATATCCTCAATTTCCTCAGGGGCAATTGACTCAAGAACTCTGGCCAGGGTGTCCATATGCGGGCAGCTGTCTATCTCAGGTAATACCACCCGCAGCGTTTCCAAAACACTCGGCCGGGTCATTTCCTGGTTGGCCATGCGACGCGAGTCGTACCGGAGAACAAACATAAGTAAACCGAATAACAGCACTACCGTAATTTTATGCCTGGTATTACGTGGCCGGCGGGGATCCGGAATCCTTTCAAACTTCTTTATAATATCCGGTAAAAGCGAGCGCAGAACCTTAAGTTGCTCTTCTAAAGCCGCCTGCCGCGCCTGTTCTTCTTCCTCGACGGTCTCCCACTCATTCTTGCGATTGGGCTGCTGGTATAATTTACTGCGATTAGGCTTGGGAATTAAAGTCATCCTCCCCGTCCGCCACCGGCATTGGTGCGCAAAGTTCCGACCGCCAGCCCCGAATTAGAGGGTAGACAAAAATCATTTTAATGGAATTATTTGCTTTCTTCTTCCTGCTGGACCTGCTGCTACTGGCGCTTTCTCCTATGAAACGCCAATTGGCCGCCCGGTAGCATGTTCCTTTATTGGGCGGTGTTACAAAAGTTTCTAAAAGAACTGGAGCGTAGCCGTACCGGCTGACCCAGTCTGTCCGCAGGCGGCGGGCGGCTATGCCCAGTACATGGCTGGCCAGGTGGGGCACCCGGACTCCCGGTAGTATTAAAAACCGGCTGTTACTCACAAGGCGATACCGGAACCTTTGGCGCTCCAGCCCTGTCCAACCGATCCATAAGTCCCGGTCTGCCACTTTCTTGGCTGGCGCCGCAAACAACATGGCACCCAGTACCCGGCTTGTCCCATCTGCCCTGCTGTGGATCCAGTACCTCTGATGTGCCCCAAAAGGCTGCCCTAATCCCAGCGGATGATGAGCGGCCACCGTGGCATTCCATAGAGCCAGCTCCTCAAACGGCACCGGATCAACCGTCACCGGGCGCAACCGGGACAGCGGACACTTTATTTCAGTCTCCGGTAGCGGAGGAACTTTTGTGTTGCAGATAGTCTTTTCCACATGCAGCTTCTTCACAGGCAAGACAATTAGACCTTCGTTGGCCATGCATTCCAGTAATAAACGACATCCATTAACTTTCAACTTTCCGTTCGGCGCCTTCCAGGGCAGGTTCTCGCATACTGTCGCGGCCAATTCATATCGGCTCAGCTGTTTGAATTCTCGTACAATCGTCTCAATGAGCGCCAAATCCTCAGCCGTGAATTGACGATCACCAATCCAAAAGGGTGGAACACACGAATGCACAGGGCACCATCCTCCTGATCATTCACTCCCACCCTATTATTGCATAATGATTTGTGCCTTGTCTAGCCCTATCTGCGATAAAATTTTCTTACCCATGCCCTGAACCCTGCTATTGGTGCGGCATCCAGTACTGATGCTTCAGTGCTGTTCTACAGTAAAGAA